>JAXMAS010000017.1:0-137976 GCA_046350275.1 Gemmataceae bacterium | reverse complement strand
GGTGGACAGGGAGAGCCAGGTCCGCATGATCGGTTACGGGTCGATGCTCATCGAGGGGTTGGTCGGCGTCATCGCCCTGATTGCGGCCGCGTCGCTCGACCCGAAGCTGTACTACGACATCAACGTCAGCCAGGATCCGAAGGTCGTCGCCCGCTGGCAGCCGAAGCTTGACAACATGATGGCCACGCTCGGCCCGGCGAGCCTGACGCACTTGCCGGTCGAGCGGCGCGACCTTGGGAAGGTCGAAGAGTTGGTCGGCGGCGAGACGCTCCGCGGCCGCACCGGCGGCGCGGTGACGTTGGCCGTCGGCATGTCGTTCATCCTGACCGACGCGCTGAAGTGGGCGCTCGACCCCGGCACCATCGCGGGGCTGATGAAGTACTGGTACCATTTCGCGATCATGTTCGAGGCGCTGTTCATCCTAACGACCATCGACACCGGCACCCGCATCGCCCGGTTCCTCGTTCAAGAGACGATGGGCAAAATCTCGCCGCAGCTCGGTCGCACCGACTGGTTGCCCGGTTCCGTCTTCGCCACGCTACTGGTGACGGTCGGCTGGGGTGCCCTGGTCTACACCGGCTCGATCGACACGATCTGGCCGATGTTCGGCATCGCGAACCAACTGCTGGCCGTGCTGGCGTTGGCCCTGGTGACGACGCTCTTGGTGAATACCGGCCGCGGCCGCTACGCCCCGGTGACGCTGCTGCCGATGCTATTCGTCGTCAGCACGACGATGACGGCCGGCGTGACGCTGGTCGGCTGGAACTTCCCCGCGCTGATCGCCCAGGGGGCGACGTTCAAGGGCTATATGTGCATCGCGCTGACGGTGTTCGTCATGGTCAGCGTGGCGACGCTGCTGTTGATCGCCGCGAGCCGATGGATCGCCGTGTGGGGCGGGCTGGTGCCGGGTAGAATGGGGACGGAGTGAGATGACGCGATGAACCCAAAGGACTCGCCCCCGGCGCCCGTTCCGTCCGTTCGTGGCGTCGCGCGCTGGCTGGACCTGATGGAGACGTGCGAGCAACTTTTCTTGGCCGGGTTGCGACACAAAGCCGGGCCGGAGGGTGACGTCGCGGCGGTGTACCGCGCCTGGAATGCGCGCCACCTCGAACTCCGCGAACGCGAGCGCCGGGAATCGCGCGCGAATCGGGCGAGGATCGGCCGTGCCAACTGAACTCGTCAAGGCCCTGTTGCATACCCGTGCGATTCTGGACGAACTCGGCATCCCCAACGCGCTGATGGGCGGTTTGGCCGTCGCCGCTTGGGATCACATTCGGGCAACCGACGATGTCGATATGCTCGTTGCCGTCGCGGAGGCCGACTGGCCGAGTCTGGTAACGAGCTTCGAGCAGCGCGACGGGTTCCGCCGAAAGCTGTTCGAGCCGATACTCGATTTCGACGGCGAGCGTGTGCTGCAACTGATGTATCAGCCGCCGGGCAAGTTCTTCGACTTTCAGGTCGATCTGTTCCTGGCGGAGTCGGAGTTTCACCGGGCGGCACTCGCGCGGCGAACGCCCTTCACGCTTCCGGACGGGTCGGCGACAGTGCCGATCCTGACGCGCGAAGACTTGATCCTGTTCAAGCTGATCGCCGCTCGGATCATCGACCGTCGCGATGTCGTTTCCATCGTCTCCACGGATCGGACCGCGATCGACTTCGCGTATCTCAAATCATGGCTGAGTCGTCTGGGAGTGTCGAACGTCTGGCAGGAATGTTGGAGCAATGCCTTCCCAGGCGAACCCGACCCCACCGCTACCGATTGAGAGTCCGCATGTCCGACCCCTACACCACCGTCGTCGGCCTGGAAGTCCACGTCCAGCTTCTGACGCGGACGAAGCTCTTCTGCGGCTGCCCGACGACGTTCGGCCTGCCGCCGAACTCGGCGACGTGCCCCGTCTGCCTGGGGATGCCGGGCGTGTTGCCGGTCATGAACCGGGCCGCGTTCGACCTCGCCCTCAAGGCGGCGACGGCCCTTAACTGCACCATCGCGCCGTTCACCAAGTGGGACCGCAAGAACTACTACTACCCGGACCTGCCCAAGAACTACCAGATCAGCCAGTACGACCTGCCGTTCAGCGAGAACGGCCACTTGGAAATCGACACCCCGGCCGGCACCAAGCGGGTCGGCATCATCCGCGCCCACCTCGAAGAGGACGCCGGCAAGTCGATGCACGACGAGAGCGGCCGCGGGCAGGTGTCGAAGATCGACCTCAACCGCACCGGCACCCCGCTGTTGGAAATCGTCTCCCGGCCGGAGATCAACGCCCCGGAGGAGGCCGTCACCTACCTGCAAGAGTTGCGGCTCATGCTCCGCGAGCTCGGCGTCTCCGACTGCGAGATGCAGGAAGGCAGCTTGCGGTGCGACGCCAACGTCAACGTCCACATCCCGCAGGCGGACGGCTCCGTGGCCGCGACGCCGCTCGTCGAGGTCAAGAACCTCAACAGCTTCCGGGCCGTCGAGCGGGCGATCAAGTACGAGGCCCAACGGCAGTACGAGCAATTCCGCGAGGACGGCAAGCGGTTCGGCGAACTGCCGAAGGCGACGGCCGGGTGGGACGACGCCAAGGGCGTCACCCGCGTCCAACGCCGCAAAGAGGAGGCGAGCGACTACCGCTACTTCCCGGAGCCGGACCTGATGCCGGTCGAGGTGGACGAGGCGTGGCTCAACCGCGTCCGGGCGTCGCTCGGCGAGTTGCCCGGCCCGCAGCGGTTGCGGCTGCAATCGCAGTACGGCCTGCCGGCGTACGACGCGACGGTGCTGGTCCGCGAGGGCCGGAAGGTCGTCGCCTACTTCGAGGCCGTGGCCGCCCAGTGCGGCGACGCGAAGGCCGCGGCCAACTGGATCGCCAACAAGCTGTTCGCCACGCCAGGGGCGCGGGCCGACGACGGCATCGCGTTCCCCGCCGAGTCGCTCGCCGGGCTGATCGCGACGCAGAAGGACATGGGCCTGACGAAGCAGATCAGCGAGCGGGTGTTCGACCTGATGCTCGCCGAAAGGCTCGACGCCAAAGCCGCGGTCGCGAAGTTCGGCATCAAGGCGGTCGATAGCGACGCCCTCCTGTCGATCGTGCGGAAGGCGATCGCGGACAACCCGAAGTCGGTCGAGGATTACAAGAAGGGCAAGGCCGCCGCCGTCCAGCGGATCAAGGGCGCGGTGATGAAGGAGACGAAGGGCGCGGTCAAGCCCGACGCGGTGGACGCCCTGTTGGCCGAGGAACTGGCGAAGGTGTGAGGCGGCCGACGGTTCGGCACTGTAACGCTTTCGCCCACCGTCGGCGGGCGAAACTACCTGTGGACTCGGTTCGCGCGAACGACCAAGCTCAACGGCCGGGGCCGCCGGGGAGACAGTATACCCTGAAATGCCGGAATGCGGCCCCTGTCCGGTGCAGCGACTGGTGCGGCCGCCAGCCGCTACTCACCATACTGGCTTAGCACTCCTATGTAGGATGATCGTCTGGTCCTGCCGCGGGACAACGAGTCAGAAGCAACGCGGCAGTGCATCTGGCTGGAATGCGAACTCAATTCTCGCGCCCGGAAGCACACTGCGCACTGCCGCCTCGACGCACCGCTTACCGAATTCGTCATCGTTCACTATGACGGCAACGTTAACGCATCCTCTGCCAAAGGCGACCTCATCGGGATAAAGGCCATATCGCGAAAACGCTTCACCGAGCCGCCAGTTGAGGGTCAGTTCCTCAGCGATAAATGGGCCGTCCCCAGACAATCCAATGCGACACCCAATCGTCACGTCCAGGAACAAGGACCATTCCGAGACAGCATATCCGAGAGCGTCCGCTACTCGCTGAATCACCGGGCGACGCAACTGCCGGCACTTTTGCGACGAGTGCTTGAAGAAGAACTCCAACTCGTGTTCTACCACGAACTCCACCGGCTCGGAGTCGTTCTCGACGTTTATCGAAACCCATGCCGCACGGATTTCGTAGCCTGGGTTACAGTATTTGGCTGCGTCAATCCGAGAGTAGCTACCGCATTTGGGCCCCCAGCTTTTTCGCAGAGCAATTCCACGTGGGCGGTCAACCAACACCCGAGGGAATGACGCTACGAGCCGATGGAGGACTTCGTCGATCGCGAGTTCTTCATGCTCAGGATGGTAGACGATGTCGTAAGTCAACCTCGTAGCCCCAGTTTGCACATGCCGAATTGGTGATTGGCCTGACCGGCCCAAGTCGCTATGGCCCGCGCCGAGCAGCTATGCACGGGCTGGTTGAGCTTTTGCATCCCCATTGAACCACAGCCGAACTCGGGCCGCAAACAAAGCCTAGCACACGTAGGGGCAGCGCGACGGCCGGTCGCCGCTCGCCGGTTCGTGAGTTGATCCCGTCCGGGTCGCGACGGGGACATCGAGACGGCCGTGATGCCCGCCGATTTCCTGTTGCCTCAACGGGTCGGGCGCATACGCCGAGAGTACGCCCCACCGCCCCGCGGACCAACACCATGCGCTACGTCTACTTCACGAAGACGCTGCAAAAGCTCGACGTGCCCGGCCTCATCGCGTTCTGCAAGGACGCCGGCCTCGCCGGCCTCGACATGGCCGTCCGGCCGGACTTCCCCGTCCACCCCGGCAACGCCCGCACCGCGCTCCCGGAAGCGATGAAGCAACTCCGCGACGCCGGGCTGACCATCGGCCTCGTCTCGACATCGACGAACCTCGCCGACCCGGCGTCGGCCGAGGCGGTGACGATCTTCGAGGCGGCGGCGAAGGCCGGCGTGCCGGCCGTCAAGCCCGGCTACTTCCGCTACGCCGGCAAGTTCGACGCCGACCTCGCCCAAGCCCGCAACCGGCTCGCCGGGTTCGCCAAGCTCGCCGAAAAGACGGGCGTCCGCTGCGTCTACCACACGCATTCCGGCACCTACATCGGCAACAACTGCGCGAGCCTGCGGATGCTCCTAGCCGACGCCGACCCGCACCACGTCGGCGCGTTTATCGACACCGGCCACCTCGCCGTCAACGGCGGGCCGATCCGGCAAGAACTCGACATGGCGAAGCCATGGCTGGCGATGGTCGCCATCAAGGACATCGTTTGGGAGAAAGGCGCAAAGGGCTGGGCCCACCGCGTCGTCCCGGCTGGCGATGGTCTCGTGCAATGGGCTGATGTGTCGAAGGGGCTTAAGGCGTGCAACTTCGACGGCACGATCAGCTTGCACGGCGAATACGAAACCAAAGACTTGGCCGAGCGAGTCGCTCTCGCCAGGCGCGAGCGTGAGTTCCTGACAAAGACGCTTTCCTAGACCGTGCACCGCGCGTTAAATGCCGCCTCCCAACAATCCCGATGACCCGCTAGATTGACGACGCGCCGTCTCCCGGGAGGTCGATCGATGCGACTCGCGTTTCTCGCGCTACTCCTCACAACCAGTATCGTTCAAGCCGATCCCGGTGACCGACGACTTCTGTACGTCGTGTCGCCCGGCATCCGCAACTATCTGGAATTCGGTGGGGCCGGCATCCTCGTTTTCGACATCGATGATGGCCACCGCTTCGTCAAGCGCATTGCCACGACCGCGAGCCGCGAAGCAAAGCCCGACAATATCAAAGGCGTCGTTGCATGCGCTGCCACCCATCGGCTGTACTTCACCACTCCAAAGAAGCTCTACTGCGTCGATCTCGCATCGGAACAGACTCTCTGGGAACGTGAACCTCCGCAGGGATGCGACCGACTCGCCATCACGCCGGATGGTCGAACACTCTATGTGCCGTCGTTCGAGAAGGACATCTGGAACGTGATCGACGCCGCCAGCGGCAAGATCCTTGCGACGATCGAAACGAAAAGCGGTGCCCACAACACCGTCTGCTCCCTCGATGGCAGCCGTATGTACCTGGCGGGCCTCAAGTCGCCGATGCTGTTCGTGGCCGACGCATCGTCACACAAGGTGATCCAGCAAGTCGGTCCCTTCGCCGCGGCGATTCGGCCATTCACGGTCGATGGCATGCGGAAGCGCGCCTATTGCTGCGTTAACGAACTGCTCGGCTTTGAGATCGCCGATCTGGCGACCGGCAAGCTCGTGGCCCGTGTCGAAATCCCGGGTTTCGCCAAGGGGCCGGTCAAGCGACACGGGTGCCCCAGTCACGGCATCGGCCTGACTCCGGACGAACGCGAAGTCTGGGTCGTCGACGCGTTCAACCAGAAGGTTCACGTCTTCGACAATGCGACCACGCCGCCGAAGCTCACGACGAGCCTGCCGCTGCGCGAGCAACCGGGCTGGGTGACGTTTACGATTGATGGCAAATATGCCTATCCATCGACCGGCGAGGTCTTCGACGTCGCGACCAAAAGGCTCGTGACGAAATTGACCGACGAAGCCGGCCGCGAAGTGCACAGCGAGAAGATGGTCGAGATCGACTGGCGCGGTGGTGCGCCGGTGCGGGTCGGCGACCAGTTCGGCGTCGGACGAGTGGCAGCGAAGTAAAGCGCGACGCGACACATCTTGACACGGTCGCCCGATTGTACTAATGTACTAGCACATTAGTACAATCGGAGCGGTGGCGTGCGGATTCACCTGTCCAAGAACGACGGCGTGCCGGTCTTCCGGCAGATCGTCGATCAGGTCAAGTACCTGGTGGCGTCGGGCCGGCTCGTGGCCGGCGACGAACTGCCGACCATCCGCGCCCTGGCCGAAGACCTGCTCATCAACCCGAACACCGTGGCCCGGGCCTACCGCGAACTCGAAACAGCCGGTGTCGTCAGCGCTCGCCGCGGCGCGGGGACGGTCGTCGCCGACAACGGCTCGCCGCTTGCCCGCCGCGAGTGCCTGGACGTCCTCGCTGGCCGTATCGACGCCCTGTTGGCTGAGGCCCGGCAAATGAAGGTCGGCACCGACGAACTGCTCGAACTCGTGCGCCGCCGTGCCGCCAAGATTCGTACCCACAAGGAGTGAGCCGATGGACCCTGTGATCGAGATCCACGGCGTCTCCCGCCGATTCGGCGATAAGGTGGCGCTCGACGATGTGAGCCTGGTGGTGCCGCGGGGTGGCGTGTTCGGGCTGGTCGGCCCGAACGGCTCCGGCAAGACCACGCTCATCAAGCACTCGCTCGGCCTGTTCGCGCCGCAGACCGGCACCGTCCGCGTCTTCGGTCTCGACCCGGTGCGCGACCCGGCTGGCGTGCTGGGCCGCATCGGCTGCCTGACCGAAGATAACGACCTGCCGGGCTGGATGCGGGTCGACGAATTCCTCCGGTACACCCGCGCCTTCTACCCTGCCTGGGATGACGGCTACGCTGGCGAGTTAGTCCAGTCGTTTGCGCTCGACCCGGTGGCACGGCTAAAGAACCTGTCGCGCGGCCAACGGGCGCGGGTCGGGCTCGTGGCGGCACTCGCACACAAGCCTGACTTGCTTGTTCTCGACGAGCCGTCGTCGGGCCTCGACGCGCTCGTCCGCCGTGACATTCTTGGGGCCGTCGTCCGCACGGTCGCCGACGAGGGGCGGACGGTCCTGTTCTCATCGCACCTGCTTGACGAAGTGGAGCGGGTCGCCGACCGCGTGGCCATGATCGTCCGTGGCCGAATCGCATTTGCCGGGCCGCTGGAAGAAGTGCGTGCCTCCCACCGCCGGCTGACGTTGCGCTTCCCCGAGCCGCGGCCGGCACCGCCGGCCCTTGCCGAGGCGCTGGCGTGGGAAGGGGCCGGCCGCGAGTGGACAGCCGTCTGCTCGGGGGTATCCGCGGCATGGTGCGAGGGTAGCGAGTTGGCCGGCGGCCGCGTCGTCGAAGACCATGCCGTGCGGCTCGACGAGATCTTCGTGGCCCGGGCTGGAAAGGAGTGATGTGACATGCGCTCCCCCGCTCTCGCGCTGACCGGACACGTGTGGCTGCGCTACCGTTGGGGCCTCGCCGCGTGCGTGGCCGCCTGGCTCGCGACCGTGGCCGTCGTGCTGGTCGTACCGCGCTCGGTCTGGACGGCGGGGCCGGAGGATGGGCCGCTCCTGCCGGTGCATTTCCTGACGATCATCGGGACGTTCGTCCCGGTTCTGGCGTTCGTGATCTGCGCCTTCGCGTTCACCGACGGTGGGCCGATCGAATCGCGTGAGAGCCCATTTCCACCGCGAGCGTTCCTGCTGCCACTGCCGACCTCTACTCTGGTCTTCTGGCCGATGGCCCAGGCCGCTGCGATGACGGGGACACTCTGGATCGCGTGGGCCGTCGGCGTGCTGCGGCCGGCGGGACTGGACGTACCGCTGGCGTGGCCGGCCGTGCTGTTGGCGACAGTGACGGCATGGTTGCAAGCCGCTTTGTGGATGCCGTACCCGCTACCGATGCTGCGCGTGGCGGCGTTGCCCTTAGTGGCAGCCATCGGACTAGTGCCGGCGCTGCTCATCGTCGCCGAAGTGCGGCCGGCAGGCGTCGCGGCCGGGATACTCCCGTTGTTGCCCGCCGCGTACTTTGCCGCGATCGTCGGCGTTCGGGCGGCGCGGTGCGGGAAGACGCCGGAGTGGGCGTGGCCGGGCCGCGTCTGGCGCGCGGCCGTCGCCCGCATGCCGCGACGGCGCAAGGACTTTGGCTCGGCGGTGGAGGCTCAGGCGTGGTTCGAGTGGCGGCTGCGCGGCTGGGCGTTGCCGTTTACCGCTGCGCTGATGGCCGTCGCCTGGGTACCGACGTCGGCCCTATGGGTCCGCGCTGTGGAACAAATGTCGGCCCCGGATGTGACGCCGACGTTGACCAGTGCCGCCGAAGCACTATCGCCACCGGGCCTGTTGCTCGCCATCACTCTTGCATTTCTACCGCTGTACGCGGGTGCCCTCGGCACAGATATGGGTGGCGTCCGGACGATCGGTCAGCGGATTCCCCCTTTGATGTCGGGATGTCATCCGCTCATTGCATTGCGACCGCTGAGCAATACGCAACTCATCGCCGCCAAATTGCGGATGGCAGCGCGGAGTACGGTAGTCGCGTGGGCGATCCTGCTTTCGGTGGTCGTTGCGACGTTCACCTGGACGGACAAGTGGGCCACGATCGCTTCCGCTCCCGCATTTCGGCATCACGGGGCGACGTTTGGGTTGCTGTTGACTGCCGTTATTGTGGGAGCCATCGCGGCAACATGGTTGCATATGATCAGCGGATTCTGGATCGGTTTGACAGGAAGTGGCTGGTTCATCACGAGCGCCGGCCTTGCGGTGGCGCTCGGTTGGATTCCCCTAGGCCTCACGGCGGGCTGGCTGTGGACCCAGCCCGCTTGGTGGGCACTTCTGCCATCGATCATCGCAACGATCTGCGCCGTAAAACTGCTCATCGCCATCGTGCTGGGCCGACGACTCGTGCAATGTGGCCAGCTACGGCTTGGGGCAATCGTGGCTGGGACGATCGTGTGGTTGGCACTCGTTATCACGTATGTTGGGTTGTCGCGGTGGGCGATCCCGGCGGATCGAGCGACCCTTGCCACCATTGCGCAGGTCGTGACGATCCTCGTGCCGCTCAACCAAATCATGGCCATGCCGTTGGCCCTGGCGTGGAATCGAAGTCGTTAGGCGTACCGCAATGATCCAAACCGCGGATGCGCCGGAATCCTTCGGAAAGCACGCGATACCGTGATTCGTCGGTTCGGCAGCCCTTTAGCCGACATGGACCTTGGTCAGAATCTTGTCCATCTCCGCGGCATTGAACGCACGAACGGTGGATGTGTGGACATTACCCATCGCACCCAGGTGCAGGATTGCCGTCGTCGCTGCTTCGTCATTCGGCGCTTCGAGAATCAGTAAGCCGTCGTAGTCGCCGAGGGTCCAGTAAATGTCCGTGACCTTGGCACCAAGCTTTTTGGCCGCCGCTTTGAACGCAGCAGCTCGTTTGGTCGTCTCGTCGATGCCTTTGACGCCCTGCTGCGTGAACTTGATGGTCGTGATAAAGGTTGCCATGTGTCACACTCCGGAAACTACAGAATAGGTTGGTACGATTAGCATACGCGACTCAAGTCGTCATTCGTCTTACAAGAAGGGCCTGTCATCGCAACCGGTTAGCGACTCCCACGGACCAATTAGGCATCGAATGCGATCGGCCCTCCAGGTCGCTCAGGAAGGGCCAGCTTCGAGTCGCGCCATGTGCAATCGGACCACTAACGGCAGCACGCCCAACATCGCAAACGCCGCCACGATTGGTAGCGATAGCACCTCACGCGGCGAGGCGATCTCCCCGAGCCGCGTACCGGCATACAGGTAAAGCAGCGTTACCGGCAACATTCCGAGTTGGGTCGCCCACCAGAACGTCCGCACGGGCAGCCGGGTCAGTCCAAAGCCGGCATTGATGGCGAAATACGGCACGAGCGGCGTCAGCCGCAACAGGATCACGTACAAGGCCCCGTCGCGCGCCAGGCCCCGGTCGAACACGGCAATCCATCGTTCCAGATGCCGCCGAGCGAAGTCACGGAAGATGTATCGGCATGCCATCAGCGCAAGTGTCGCTCCAGCCGCCGCCGCGAAACTCGCAAGGACGCTACCCCACAGCAGCCCGAACAGCATCCCGCCGGCGACCGTCAGTACCCATCCCACCGGGATCGATAGTCCGGTGACGACAATGTACGTGACCGCGTAGGTGACCGCCGCGATAAGCGGATTCGCGTCGACCCAGGCCTTGGCGGTATCCCTGTGGGTACGGAGCCAATCCCAGTTGAGCCGCTCGTGCAGGCCACTGGCATAGAACGCCACAACTCCGGCAAGCAGAAGGGCGAAGGCGACGGGCTTATACCGGTCCGATGGTTGCATCAAGCCATTTTACTGAGCCGACCGTACACCATCCCCCATGACTGAACCGCTGGGCATTGCGTTACTCGGCTGCGGCACCGTTGGTGGCGGCGTCGTGCGATTGCTGACCGAACGGGCCGACCTGTTGGCGACTCGCGCCGGCCGGCCTCTGGAGTTGCGTCATGTCGTTGTCCGCGACGTCGGCAAGCATCGTGATGTGCCGTTGCCGCCGAACCTGTTGAGCGACCTGTCAACCGCCCTGGCCGATCCACGAGTACACGTGGTGGCCGAGTTGGTCGGCGGCACGGGTTGGGCGCGCCAGGCCGTGCTGGCGGCACTCGCGGCCGGCAAGCATGTCGTGACTGCAAACAAGGCGTTACTTGCCCGCCACGGGCCACAGGTCTTCGAGGCTGCCCGTGCCCACGGACGGGCGATCGCATTTGAGGCCAGTGTCGCAGGTGGCGTGCCGATCATCGCCGCTCTCGCGCAGTCGATGGCCGCCAATCAGGTCGTGTCGCTTCAGGGCATTCTGAACGGTACGTCGAACTTCATCCTGAGCCGCATGAGCGAGGATGGGCTGAGCTACGACGCGGCGCTAGCCGAGGCCCAGGCGCGCGGCTATGCCGAGGCCGATCCGACCCTCGATGTGGACGGCTCCGACGCCGCCCACAAACTGGCGATCCTCGCCCAAATCGCCTTCGGGGCGCATGCCGATGCCGACGCGGTCGAACGGCGCGGCATCGTCGGCCTCGACGCGATGGATATCCGCTTTGCGAAGGAACTCGGCTATACGATCAAGCTGGTCGCGGAAGCGTGGCTTGGCGAAGGACGAGTGGCACTGCATGTTGCGCCCGTCTTGCTGCGCCATACGGACCTCTTGGCCCAGGTGCGCGGAGCGTACAACGCAGTGCGAGTCGTCGGCGATGCGGTTGGCGACACCCTGTATTACGGTCCAGGCGCGGGGCGAATGCCAACCGCCAGTGCGGTCGTCGCCGACTTGATCGACATGGCGACGGGGCGAGCCCAACGCACATTCCAAGCCCTACGGCTATGGACTCCAGGTGCGAACGGCCCGGAGCCGCGACCGGCGGCCGAGGTGCGAAGCCGATTTTATTTGCGGCTGTTGGTCGCCGATCGTTCCGGCGTCCTCGCCGACGTAGCACGGGCCTTGGCTGATGAGGGAATCTCGATCGCCTCGGTCATCCAGCACGAAGCGCTCGACGATCGCGAAGGCGAGGTGGTGCCGCTGGTTATCATGACGCATGCCGCTGCGACGAACCGCTTCCGCGCGGCGCTCGCCCACATCGACTCCCGCCGGCTCTCGCAGGAGCCGGCGGCGTATTACCCCGTGGCAGATTGACTGGGCGAGCGGGGCCGGTTACAGGTCTTCGTACGGCAGCTTGAACAATTGGGCCGCCCCGGCCACATCGCCGGTCTGGAAACCTAGGCGAAACCACCGCTCCCGCTGCTTCGACGTACCGTGTGTGAACGAATCTGGCACCACGCGCCGCCCCGCGTTCTTTTGCAGCGTGTCGTCACCGATCTGCTTTGCCGAGTTGAGCGCTGACTCGACGTCGCCGGCCTCCAGGTACTTGAACTTCTTCTGGGCGTGGTGCGCCCACACGCCCGCGAGATAGTCGGCCTGCAACTCCAATCGTACTGAGGCGTGGTTCGCCTCGACCTTGCCCTGCGTCGCCCGAATGCGGTCGACGATCTCGGAGTAGCCCAACAGCCGCTGAACGTGGTGCCCGACCTCGTGGGCGACGACGTATGCCCGAGCGAACTCGCCGGGGGAATTGAGTCGATCCTGCATCAACTGGTAGAAGCTCAGATCGATGAACACCCGACTATCGCCGGGGCAATAGAACGGGCCGACGGCCGCGTCTGCTCCGCCACACGCCGTCTGCACTTCGCCCGTGAAGAGCCGCAAGATCGGCTTCTCGTAGGTCTTGCCCATCTTCCGGAACAACTCGTCCCAGATGATCTCGGTGTCGTTGAAGACAACCTTGGTGAAGCTGGCCTGCTTCTCTTCGGCGGGGTCGCGGGGCCGATCCGCTTGCTGCTGGTCCGGTTGCTGGCCCGGCTGCCCGACGATGTTCGCCAGTTTCTGAGGATCGACGCCAAAGAGCATGGCTAGGAGCAGGATAAGGATGCTGCCCCCGCCCAAGGCGATGCCAGCCGTCCGCCCCATGCCGCGCTGATCTTCGACGTTCTTGCTTTCCTCGCGCCCTTCCCACTGCATGGCTGATAACCTCCCGGTGTATGTCACTGTCCCATTTGTAGCAGGACGTTGAAGCGTGTCACGGGTCGGCGGAGTCGCTGTGCGTACTTCCCAAACCGTTGCACGGCATTGCACGTCGCAGTACGATGCTGGCCATGATCCCCACGCGAATCCCGATCGCCCTTGCCATGCTCGCAAGTCTCGCATCGGTACGAGCCGATGGCCCACACGACGCCGAAATCCACGTCATTGACGCTGCTACCGGCCGCGGCGTGCCGCTCGTCGAACTGGTCACGGTCAACCAGGTCAAGTTTGTGACGGACAATGCCGGCCGAATCGCACTACACGAACCCGATCTACTGGACCGCGAGGTGTTCTTCAGTGTTCGTGGCCACGGCTACGAGGCGAAAAGGGATGGCTTCGGCATTGCGGGTGTGCGCATCGTGCCGCGCCGCGGCCAAGTGGTCGCGGTCTCCGTCACGCGTCGCAATGTTGCCGAGCGACTCTGCCGACTGACAGGTGACGGCCTCTACCGCGACAGTGCCCTGCTCGGCCATGCCGTGCCAAAGTCGAACAACGGCCTCGTTGTCGGCCAGGACTCCGTCCAGGCAGCCGTGTACCGAAACCGAGTCTATTGGTTTTGGGGCGACACGCTGCGGATCAACTACCCGCTCGGCCTGTTTCGCATGGCCGGTGCGACGACACCCATACCAGACGGGAAGACGGACCCAGCCGCTGGCATCCCGTTCGACTATTTCGTTGACAAGACGGGGTTTACTCGCGCCATGATGCCACTTGCCGACCGTCCACAAGGCGTCGTCTGGGTGAGCGCCGTATTCGTCGTGCCGGATGAAACCGGGACCGACCGGCTCGTCGGCCATTACTCCCGCCGCAAAGGTCTCGAGAACGAATATGAGCAAGGCATCGCGCTGTTTGACGATGAGAAGGCCGTCTTCGCATCAGCCAGGCAACTGCCACTCACCGAATCGTGGCGACGGCCGAGTGGGCACCCGATTGTCTACGACGACGCCGGTACGCGCTGGCTACTCTTTGGCAGCCCGACTCCCAATGTGCGTGTACCGGCTCGGCTGGCCGACGTCCTCGACCCAACGAAATACGAGGCATTCACGTGCGCCCAAGGTAAGGATCCGGAGCTTGACCCGGAGGGCCGACCTGCGTGGCGTTGGCAGAAGGACTTGCCTTCGGTCGATTCCAAGACGGAGGAGCGCTGGGTCAAGTCCGGCAAGCTCAAGCCGGAACACGCGCGATTCTGCCCGGCCAACGCTGCGGTTCCGGCCGAGCGCGTCGTTTTGCACAGCGGCACCGTGCGCTGGAATGCCCACCGGCAGCGCTGGGTGCTGGTGGCAGGCCAGGTCGGCGGTAAGACGTCGTTCCTCGGCGAGGTCTGGTATGCCGAGGCAACGCGGCCGACCGGACCATTTCTGAAGGCTGTGAAAGTGACATCGCACGATAAGCAAACGTTCTACAACGTGTGCCATCACGCATTCCTCGATCGTGATAATGGTCGCACGATCCACTTCGAGGGGACGTATACGGCCGAGTTCAGCGGCAACCCGGAACGAACGCCGCGGTACGACTACAATCAGGTTCTCTACCGGCTCGACCTCGATGCGCCCGCGCTTCAGCCGGCTCGCATCGATAGTCCGCCGGCATGAGAGTTTGCTCACGCCAAACTCCGATTCTTTTCACCGCCGGCTCAGCAGTCACTCACGGCACCCGAGCTATCGTGGCCCCATCGCCGCGATCGCCCCGGAGGACGTCGCCGTGCCCCGCCAACGAGTCGCATTCACACTTGTCGAACTGATCGTCTCCATCGCCATTATCGCCGTGTTGATCGGGTTGCTTTTGCCAGCCGTGCAACGCGTCCGTCATGCTGCGGCTCGATCGCAGTGCGGCAACAACCTACGCCAGATCGGCTTGGCCCTTCAGACGTACCGCGACCAGCACCGCGATCGCTATCCCTCGGCTCCGAGGCTGCCCAGCCTGGAGCCAACCCGGCCATCGTTGGCGACGCTCTTACTCGACTACGTGGATCGTGATCCGCGGATCTTTCAATGCCCCATGGACGAGACGTACTTCGCAACGGAAAAGCTGAGCTACGAGTATCCACAACCCAGCCGTGGCCCATCGGGCCAGACCTATGACGAGCTGCGCGCGGCGTGGAAGGACGTTCCGTCCGGGGAAATCTGGCTGTGCTACGACTTCGACCCCGTCCATGGCATACCCGGAGACGCCAACTCGCGCGTCTATCTCTACGCCGACGGCCACGTCCGCTGAACCCAGGAGAAACGACGATGTTGCGAACGAAGAAGCGCCGCGCGGCTCTCATGGCCGGCGTCATCCTGGCGCTCGTATGGCTGCTGTGGCCCGACCGACAATTGGCCCGCGTGCGGGCTCTCCAGGCTCAGTTGAGCGACCAGTCGCTGACGGAAGACCAGCGTCGCGAGACATCCCGCGAGCTACGGACAGCGATGGGCAAGCTATCGCCGGCCCAGCGCGATCAGTTGTTCGCGGGCCAGCGCGGCCGAATGGAGGAGCGATTGCGCGGTTATGCCAAGATGACGCCGAAGGATAAGCAGAAGTACCTCGACGATCAGATCAACCGCGAAGAGGAGATGCGAAAACGCATGGCACAACAGGGTACCCAGGCGAAGGGCGCGCCCCCAGGCGGCGGCTTAGGGCGACCCGGCGTGAGCGGCCCTGGAGGCGGCCCAGCGGGCGCGGCGCGGCCGGCGACGCCCGCCGAGGAACGCGGCGGGCGCCACCGTGCTGGCGATCGCTCAACGCCGGAGGTCCGCGGCTTGATGGATCAAGCGCCGCGATCTGGAACAACGTCGAACAGCGTGGTCGCCACCGTCGCCGCCGTTCGGGAAGCTGCCGATCAGCCTCGGCCTGCGGCTGGGACAAGGCATCGGCCGCGGCTGGTGACCGTCCCTACGCCAGCCTGCGAGTTCGACCGCCTTTGCAACGGCACCGACGGTGCGCAGTCGACATCCGCGTCCGGTGGTGCTCAAGGCCACAAGAACAGCCGGCCTGGTGGTATCCAGCCGCCTGCTCCGGCATCGCCCGACAAGAAAGGCGTGGTTTCGAGAGTCCTTGCCGCGTCGAGCTGATCCGATCCACGGCAGGAACAGCCGCCGCGCCTGCTGGCCGCGTCTGCAACGAAGGCGATGACCAGGAGGTCTCCGTAGCTGCACAGCGGTGGTCGCTCGCTCTGCGAAGAGTGCATTGAGCTGCGCGGCTTTGCAAGCCGCGCGCGGTTGGCTTTCGCTGGTGGAGCCCGTCGGCGACGCGGTTGAGGGCAACGATCCCCGCGGCCGGCTGGCGAAGGCCGTTGCAGTACCCGGATGGTCTACGACGGCCTGGACGGCGTTCGATCGCCGAGCAAGCTGGCCCGCCCGCGACGCAGCCGCCCAGGTAGTTTCGCCGGCCAGGACTCGCCAAGGTCGTCAGCGGATTTCCGCGTCACGCCGTGCTTCATGCACCGCCTGGACTGACGCGAACCAGTGATCACCTCGTCGAAGATTAGCACCCGATCGTACTTCGTCGTCAACGCGCAGCCCTTTGAGGAAGTGCATGGCATGGGTGGTCAACCCCGCAATGGCCGCCGGTTGGCTCCAGGATGACGCAGCCGATGCCGGGGTCGGATTTCAGGACATCCTCGACGCGGCTCAGGTCGTTCGGCGGAATGACGACGGTCGTCGCGCCCACACTCTCGGGGTGGCGAACAGGCACCGGCGTGCCATCGTACGGGTATAGGTACAGCATGGCCGCACGTGCCAGCCGTGGAAATGCCCCTGGAACTTCAGCACTTTCGTCGACTGGTTGTAATCCGGCACAGTCGCATCGCCATCAGCGAAACGCTTTCCGGTACCCGAGTTCCTGCAGTTGCACCTGCTCGGCCGAGGTGGCACCAGCTTCTGTACGAGTTCCCCAGCGAATCTCCGATTCGTAGACATGGCCGGGGATGGGTTGCCTTCGCGATCGGCTCCTGCAGAACAGCTCGAACGATGTCATCGCGGCTGTGGCCGAGGAAGGCATCAGCGACCGTTGAAAATCGATCAACTCGTGGCCATCCACATCCTGGTCGGGTGACCCTTTGGTCGATCGAGCGTAGACGGGAAACGGCCCAGCGACCGTGCCGTGCGTGACGCCACCGGGAGACTTGATCGCTTCGGCGTAGAGCCGGCGCGAGTTCTGGAACGCAGCGGACACGGATGACGAGGAGCATGGTGGATCTTCCGGATGCGGAAATGCTATCCGCAGATGACAGCCTTGAAGCAGGACGAATACTACGCACCGCCGATCATAGATGCCGGCGAAACAGCTGAGCACTCCGCCGACGACGACCTGGAAGATGGCCGCCGACAGTAGTGGCGTATCCATGAACCGGGCACGCACCCACGCGATGCGCTGGCGCCCAGCGGCAATCACCACGCTGGCGGCGACAGCCGTCGCCGCGGCGATTTCTGGGAACTGGTACGGTAACGCCAGCCCGGCATGCACACCGCCGTCATCAAACCGCAGATGAGTCCACGTAGCCAGCGTGCGGACGACCGCGTCCTGGGTCAGGCTACCGTCATCGAAAGAGCTTCTGCAAAGCCCAGCACACCAGCGCCGATACTTGCGGCGAGGCCGACCAGGAATGTGTCGTGACTACCTGCACGGAATGCCGTCGCAAACAGCGGCGCAAGCGTCGAACGCCGAGCTGTCCATCAGGCCGCCAGCCCCGGCTGCACGCCGACCTGTTACCGTGGAGGCGCTGACGGCACGCCTTCTTCGCCGGGCGTAGTACAGTAAACGACTCCCGTGGACGTCTCGTGCTTGCGTTCTCCTCCGCGCGCATCGCCGAGTAGAGCTGGCGAATTCCCGCGTCCGTCGCCTGCGCGCCGCCGCAGCTTCGGCAGGTAGGAAGCGCCGGTTTCCAGTTCCATTGTCTCGGCCTGTTTGCGCACGGCATCGAAGCCGAGCGGCTTCACTAGCCGACAGGCCGACGATCAACGAAGCCCTTGACGTCCTGTCGACGATCAGGGGGATGCGCTCGCCAACTCAGGCGCGACAGCGCGGCAACCGATGGCGATGGCCGTCTTCCTCGCCGCATGGGAGCGGAAGAAGTGCTCGGCCGCCTGAGGATTGGTCGCCTTGAGGCCTTCCGCGAAATCGTCGTAAATGCGGGTATCCTTTTCTTCGAGCGAAATCGCCAGGGCCAGGATTTCCTGCTCGCTGAGGCTCTTAAAATCCGCACACTGTACCCCCCACCGCAATCCGATCATCCTTGACGGCATTATGCGAGCGGAGGGTCAGCGGCCCTCGTATGGCAGCTGAGGGACGTAAATGCAGGACCACTGCCCCAGCCGTCAAGCCGGGGGTGACAAGCGTGGTACGCCAACCACCCCCGATCTGACGGCCGAGTTGCTCTACTTCACGGGCTTTGACTCGTTGCGTAGTATCTGAACAACGAATACCGAGGTCATCGAGTCGGTCGGCGCAACGCCGGCATCAGCGATGGTGCTTCCTGGCGGAGCACCCCGGCCCGCCAATCGTTGCCGGGTATCTCGTGAACGTCGCCGGGTGGGCCGCCCATGCCGCCGAAAACGCCGCCGCCCGGCCCCATCGGACCAGCTCCGCCCGGACAGTTGCGCGCCCAGCCGCTGCAACCGCACCGCCCGTCCGCGTGGCCCGGATCGAAATTTGTAGCCCCGACGTACCCGGTCAGCGGACAGCGGCCGGTCACTGCAAACTGGCACGGCCATCGAGCTTGGCGACGCCCGTCGCCTGAATTCATGTCGGCGGATGCCGACGAGCGGCCCGGGCTGCCAGGCGTGGCTTGTCGATTCCCAACTTAAGGAGTCGTGAAGATCTCCTTCAGGTCGTCCGGCTACGCGGCGGCATCGGCTTCGCCGCTGACGAGCCACACGACGCGGACCATGACGTCCGCTGATGTTGGCGCGCGCAGCGGCTCATCGAGACGCGCCAGAAATGTCGACGGTCCTGAGCTGCTGACCATCGGCGCAGTTCACGATGACGGTGCGAGCCGCGCATCGACCGAGAATGGTGGAGTCGAACGACCAATCCCCGCGCGTCGAGGATCGATCGGTCGGCGTGGAATGGACCGGAGATGAAACACTTTCAACTGAAGCCGCCCGGCCATGGGTCCGCCTGCGCCACGTCAAGCTTGCGCGATCAGTTCCTCGGCATCTGGAAATCTCGGCCGAGCGAACAGACAAGATGCGTTCGAGGACAGGCTCGGCCACAACACGGACGGTCTGATTGGCAGAGCATTGCTGGCGAGAATCTACCGTAAACCTGAGCCAGCGTCCTGATGACCAAGGCCTTGAGGCCAACACCTGATAGTCGTCGAGGCAGGTCGACTGGGTGGCGGCCCGTCGAAAACCCGATTTCTGGCCGCCGCCGGCAAGGCGGCCAGAGACCGCCAGTGTCGCGAAGAAGACACGTGACGGAAGAACTGCTGCGTGCGTCAATGTTCACAGGTCATTCCTTTCCGGGGGCGATTGGGAAATCGGATGCGGCCGGACTCAGCGCTGGGAAAAGCCAGAGCACCGTGATTGCCCGGCGACGCTGTCGCAGGGTACCGGGACGGCGGTTACACCCAGCCCTGCGCCTGAAACGCCATCGCATGAGCCAGAACAGGGCAAACGTGGATGCTGGCAGATCTGGCAGCAGTTTTCACATAGTGACGGATCGGGCCGATCCGGGTGTGTCGCGACGTGCAACGATCCACACCGCGGCGAGTTGTGGACGCGGCCAACACTGCCGAGCCGACCGCGAATCGCCAGCGGTGCGGCATAGACGACACGCCGCTCGATCTGCGCCGCCAACCCAGCGCAACGGCGCGTCAGGGCCTCGTTTATGTTGCGGAGTAGGTCAACCGAGGGTCCGTCATGGTTGGTCGTCACTTGCAGGAGCTGGTTCCGGGCACATGTGAGGTATTTCTGTCGGACCGCCTTGCGGGCCAAAGACAGGTTGGCCTTCACGGCATTGGCATTGATGTCGAGAACGTCTGCAACCTCCGTGGCCGTCAGGCCCTCGCAGGCGGTCAGGTACAGCACATCGCGCTGCCGCGGTGGCAACGCATCCAAAGCGGCCAAGGCACGAGCCAGTTCTTCGCGGCCGGCCACCAGCCGCTCCGGCTGCGCCGTCCGGCACGGCTCCGCGTCTACCAACGGTCCGGCTCGTTCGACCGGCAGCCGACCACGACGCGCCCGGTCACGCCAGACATTGGCGACGATACGGAACAACCAAACCCGGGCGGCCCGTGGCTCGCGCAGGCGGTCGCGCGTACGCCACGCTCGCAGAAACGCTTCCTGCGTCACGTCCTCCGCGGCGTGCCGGTCGCCGCTCAAGCGCAGGGCGAAGCGGTATACGCGCGGGGCCAATTCTTCGAGGAGGTCGCCCACCGCACACTCCCAAGTGGTCCCCGGTAGATAGACGAACGATGGGGCGAGTGGTCAAATCCGGATTGCCTGATTTCGTCGCGGCACACAACAAAGTCGCTTCCCGCAACGAGGGCATCATGTGAGGCGAGGGACCAATGCGAGCCAATGGTCGGATCGATCGCGGCCGTGAGCCGCGACGCAGCGCACCCACGCTTCCCTCGATTCTCCGCTAGACTGACGGACAAGGAGTCCGCCATGTCGCGCACTTTGGTCGTTGCTACATTGCTCGCATTGTCGCCGGCCACACATGCCGGTCTCTACTACTCCGGCGAAGTCGTCGCCGACTTGCCTTCGCAATGGCGTGGCTTCCTACCCGACCAACGCTTACTCCGCACGCTCCCGGTCACCGCGATCAACAACCCGCTGCGCGACACCTACCGCGAGGCGGCCGACCGGCTTGCCAAGAAGACCGATCGCACCGCGGACGAATCGGCCGACTTCGGCGCGTTGCTACTCCGGCTCGGCAACACCGACGCGGCGCTCAGTGTCCTCCGCGACGCGGCCCGCAAGCACCCGGACCATTTCCGCCTGGCCGCCAATCTCGGCACCGCGTGGCAGGTCCAGGGCGATCTCGACCAAGCCATGCTCGCGCTGCGCCAGGCCGTGCGGCTCGCACCAGCGGAATTGCGGCCCGTGGAAGAACTTCACCTCAAGCTCGTGCATCTGCGGCGTATGGAACCGAAGGACAGCCAGTCGCTCGACCGAATCGTCGATCTGACGAAACTGCCGGCCGATGCCGCGGCCCTGGTGCAGCGGCTGGCCCTGTGGCTTCCGGCCGACGGTCGACTCCTGTGGCTTCTCGGTGAGATCGCGAGCGCGACCGGCGACACGAAGACGGCCGCAGCGATCCTCGACGGTTGCGTGACGGAACTCGGAATGAGCGACGCGACATTGCGGGCACGGCGGATCGCTCTTCGTGCGGCCGCAGACGACCAGGGAAAGGCCAGCCATGACTCCGGCCACAAGCCACTGACCTTTCGCTCGCCACGTCCGCTTGCTCGGCATACGGACGCGGCCAGGCTCCCGCCAATCCGTCCCGATGGCGTCAACCCCCTCCCCTGGTCGTTGCTGGCCGAGACAACACTCGACCGCCAACAACGGCCGCGATTTGCAAAGCACGTTCAGCAACTCGATGGCAAACTGACGGTGATGACTGGCTTCCTCCAGCCGCTTGGCGATCTTTTGGAATCCGACTCGTTTCTGTTCATTGAGTATCCCGTGGGCTGTTGGTTCTGCGAGGTGCCCGAACCGACGAGCGTCGTGTTGATTGAACTCCCAGCGGGCAAGACGAGGGCCCTGACACGGAACTTGGTGAAGGTCCAAGGACGTCTAAAGCTTAACTCGACAGATCCCGAGGGCTTTCTCTACACGCTGCACGACGCCAAAATCGGCGAACCGGACTGAATTGTGAAACCCCCACCGGAAAGCCCCAGTTCGCGACATCCGCTGCTTCTCTCGCGGGTGCGCCAACTCTCGCAGTGGCACGACGAGTTTCATCGGCCCTATGCGCCCCTCCGGGCGGGTCTGACCGTCGGGGCTGGCGTACTGGCCGTCGTGTGGGTGCTAGCGTTCGGTGCGTATGGCATGATTGTCGAGGCATCAAAAGCCAACGCCGCCCTCTTCGCGACCAGCTTTACGATCCCGCTCGCGACCCTGGCTGCGTGGCGGGTGGCGCGTTGGACGCGCCGCCGTCAAGAAACACTGGCTGGGGCTGGGCTCAGGGCCAAGGTCTTCCAACTCATGCAAGAGTTCCCCGAGCACGTGCAAGCCTGGGGTGGGCCGCAAGCCCTGTGCGACCCACGAGTTGTGGCCGAAGCACTTCGACACCTCGAAGCGAGCTAAGGCGTCGTTTACTGACCAAACTGCTATAATCTCTCCATCGCAAAGCAACGCCGCCCTCCTCTCCCGGAGTGTCAATATGGCCCTGTCCGCCGCACAGATCGCCCAGCAGAAGAAGCAGGTCGAAGAGATGCTCTTCGAGGGGCCAGACAAGCTTGGCTTCGCGAAGGCGCTGTTCTTTGGCCATGCCCGCGCGGACCATGTGTTCCCCTACCCAACTCTGCCGACTGACCAGCGTCAGGTCTCCGATGAGGCGGTCAGCAAGTTGCGTCAGTTTTGCACGACGTCCATCGACGCGGCGGCCATCGACCGCCAGGCGGATATCCCGCGTTCGGTCATCGACGGCCTTGGCCAACTCGGCGTGCTCGGAATGACCGGGCCAAAGTCGCACGGCGGTTTGGGCTTCAATCAGCAGCAATACTGCAAGGCGCTCGAGGTTCTCGGCGGACACTGTTCCTCGACGGCCGTGTTTGTGAACGCGCACGGGTCCATTGGAATTCGGGCGCTAATGCTGTTTGGGACCAAAGAGCAGCAAGATCGCTGGCTGCCGGGCCTCTGTGCCGGGCAGAAGCTTGGTGCATTTGCTCTGACGGAAGAAAAGGCCGGCTCCGATGCTGGCAATGTCCAGACGACCGCCACGCCAACCGAGGATGGAAAGGCATACATCCTGAATGGCACGAAGCGGTACATCACGAACGGCGCGATCGCCGATGTCCTCACCGTGATGGCTCGCACTCCCGTCTCGGGTTCCAGTGAAACGAAGGTGACCGCGTTCCTGGTGACGCCCGACATGCCAGGATTTAAGATCGTCGAAGCGCGAAAGGAGAAATGCGGCATCCGCGGTACGGCAACCGCCTGGCTGGCTTTCGAGAACATGCGCGTCCCCGCGGAGAATGTGCTTGGCAAAGTCGGAAAGGGTCTCCGTGTCGCCCTCACCGTCCTCGACTTCGGGCGCACCACATTCGGCGCGACGTGTACCGGCGCGGCCAAGACCTGCCTTAAGGCGATGGTGAAACATGCGAAGTCGCGGGTGCAGTTCCAGCAGACGCTGAGCGAGTTCGAGTTGGTGAAGAAGAAAATCGCGTTTGCCGCGGCCCATGCCTTTGCGATGGAGGCCATGACGACGATCTGCGCGAAGCTCATCGACTCGGGCGACGACGATTACATGCTGGAAACCGCGATGCTCAAGGTGTTCGCGACCGAACACGTTTGGACCATCGTCAACGAGACGATCCAACTCTATGGCGGGCAGGCGTACTTTAGCGACGAGCCGTACGAGCGGATGATGCGCGATGCCCGCATCAACACGATCGGCGAAGGCGCGAACGACGTGCTGAAAGCGTTCATTGCCGTCGTCGGATCACGCGGGCCGGGTTTGCAACTCGATGCCGCCCGGCGCAATCCTCTCAAGCACGCCTCCAAGTTGACCGCCGTCGCTTGGGAACAATCTGGTGGGCGCTGGTCCGTACCCGACCTGCCGGTAAAAGGGGCCTCGCTGGCCGCACCCGCAAAGGCAGTCGCACGGCACATCAAGCAACTGGGTCTGGCGCTTCCCTGGGTATTCCTGCGTTCGGGCACTGAAGAGAAGTACGTGCAAAGCCAGTACATCCACGAGCGACTCGCCGACATTGCGATCGATCTCTACGCATCGGCGTGTGTGCTAAGCCGGCTCGATCACCTGCTGGCCCAGGGGAACGGCGATGCCCGCAAGGCCAAGGCTGACGCTGCGGCTGGCCGGCTGTTCCTCAAGCAAGCGGACCGCCGTATTCGAGCCAACTTCGCAGCCCTCAAGGATCACGACGACGCCGATACGACCGCCGCCGGCGACGCGGCCATGGATGCGTATGGCGCATGAACCACCTTTCGAACAGAGCCGGAAGCGTCAGCGACGGTCCGGCTCTGTGAGGTGTGGGTGACAGGCCTTCGCTCAATGTGACGTGTCGGCGGGCCGTCGCTCACGCTTCCGGCTCTGCGACATGTCGGCGGGCCGTCGCTCACGCTTCCGGCTCGGGAACGTGCAGATTACGCGCCGACGATTGCCTGCAATCCGCGTCGCACGTCGTCGATCGCGACGGGTCGCACCGCTCGCGCGACTTCGCGGCCGTCCTTGAGAAAGATCAACGTCGGCCAGAGTTTGACCTGGAACGACCGACCGAGTGGTCGCCCCTTCCCATCCGCGACCTTGACGTGCTGTACACCAGGCACTTCGTCGAGCGCCGCGACGATGATCGATCGAGCTGCCTGGCAGAACTCGCACCAGTTGGCACCGAACTCCAGCACGGTCGTCCCAGTCCAGCGATCCACTTCGTCGCGCGTCGGTCCTGGCTCCTGGTAGGTGTCTGTCATCGCGAATACCTCCCGTCGAATGGCCCAGTTCCATGATAGGTCGATCGATGGCCGCGATTTGACAGGCCGCAGCACATTGTTCACAATGTCGCCAATCTCCGGAGGCCATTCGCATGCGCCGCTTCGCAACTTTGCTTCTCGTTGTGACTGCCGGTCGGCTCGCCGCGGCGGAACGACCGAACTTCCTCTTCGTCTATACCGACGATGTGCGATGGGACGCATTAGGCGTTGTCCAGCGCGAGCAAGGCGAGCGCGCCCGCTTTCCTTGGCTCAAGACGCCGAACATGGACCGCCTCGCGGCCGAGGGAACTCGCTTCCGCAACGCATTCGTCGTCAATTCGCTCTGTAGCCCCAGTCGCGCGACCTTCCTGACCGGCCTTTACGGCCACGCCAACGGCATCGTCAACAATCACACGCCGTTCCCATCGCAGACGACGTGGGCGACGCTACTCAAGTCCGTGGGCTACACGACCGGCTACGTTGGCAAGTTTCACATGGGGCCGATGTCGGGCCAGCGCCCGGGCTTCGACTTTTCTGCCAGCTTTGTCGGCCAGGGTCGCTACACCGACTGCCCGGTCGAGGTCAACGGCAAGTCGACACCATCAACGGGCTGGATCGACGATGTATCGACTGACTACGCCCTCAAGTTCCTGCGCGAAACGGCCGGCAAGCCGTTCTCTTTGGCTGTTGGGTACAAATCGGCTCATGGCCCCTTCGCGCCGCCGCCGCGCCATGCCGACACCTATGCCAATGAGCAGGCCCGGCCCGTGCCTAATTTGACCGCAAAGGCGATCTACCGCGAAGATGCCGCCAGCCGGGCAGGGACAAACCTCGGCTACTTTCGATGTGTGACGGCCATCGACGACAACCTCGGCCGATTGCTCGCCGCTCTGGATGAACTGAAACTCGCGGACAACACCATCGTCATCTACACGAGCGACAACGGCTTCTACCTGGGCGAACACGGCCTCGGCGACAAGCGATCCGCATACGACGAAAGCCTGCGCATCCCGCTGATCGTGCGTGGACCCAACGTACGCCGTGGGGCGATCGCGGACGGCATGGCCCTGAACGTGGACCTGGCACCAACCCTGTGCGACTATGCCGGAGTCGCCATGCCCAAGACCCACGGCCGAAGCTGGCGACCGCTCCTCGAAGGCACGTCCGCCAACTGGCGATCGGCCTGGTTTTACTGCTACTTCTACGAGAATAACTTCGCCATCCCGACGGTAACGGCCGTCCGCACGGATACGGCGAAACTCGTCAAGTACCCAGGGCGCGACGAGTGGACTGAGGTCTTCGACCTCAAAGCTGATCCCTACGAACTGAAGAACCTCGCCAATGACCCGGCGGCTGCTGAAGTGCGGAAGTCACTCGAAGCCGAGTACGATCGTCAGGCCAAGGCCATCGACTTCCGAATTCCCGACTTCGCCGACAAGCCCCTCGGAGACCGACCGCGCGATGGCCTCCAGGCGTGGATCCTCGATTATCGCTTCGACGCGGACAACGGCGACACCGTCATCGATGCGAGTGCGTCGAAGAACCACGGCACGGCTAAGGGGACACCGCTTGTCGATGGCAAAAACGGTGGCAAGGCACGGCGATTTGACGGCAAAGGGCACATCGATGTGCCCAAGTCCAAGAGCCTGGATCCAAGTGTGCTCGGGTGGACCGTGGAGGCGACGCTTGCTGCGGAGAAGCCGGAGGGCGTCATCGTTGCTCGCGGCGGCCGCAACTTTGGCTACTGCCTGTTCCTGGAACGTGGCAAGCCAGCATTTGCGGTCACATCGCGGCAGAAGACGACAACTGTCCGCAGCCCAGACACTCTGCCAAACGGCTGGTCAACCGTAACCGGCCAAGTGCATGCCGACAAACGGCTGACGCTCGCTGTGGACGGCAAGGAGGTGGCCTCGGTGCCGCTGCACGAGTTCATCCGCCAAGATCCGAACGATGGCATGCAAGTTGGGGCTGACCTCGGCAGTAGCGTCGTCGAGCCGCGCGTCCCTAACTTCACCGGCCGGATTGCAAGATTACGAGTCTTCAGCGGGCAAAGTCCGTGACCGAACGGCCCCTTTACACCATCGCCGCGATCGACGACAATCGTCG
This sequence comes from Gemmataceae bacterium, assembly GCA_046350275.1. GTDB lineage: Bacteria > Planctomycetota > Planctomycetia > Gemmatales > Gemmataceae > JAXMAS01. Next base: position 111,302 of record JAXMAS010000017.1, on the reverse strand, counting down.
GGCATGGGACCGACGACACGTGACGCCAAGCGAAACGTTGTAACCCGACGGCGGGTCTCGGCGTTCGTAGTCGGCACCATGTTCCTGGCGGCGGTCTGGTTCGGACTACGCCAGTACGCAGTCGAATGCCGTTTCGCAGAGGTCTCGGCGCGAGTCGAACGGCTCGGCGGAAAAGTCACAACCTGGCGAGACTACTCGCCGTGGCAACTAGCCGCTATCAAGTGGATGCCGCCAATCCGCAACTACATCGGAAAGCAAAACACCAAAGTCGATCTGTCGTACAGTGCGGTGACTCCAAATGACCTCAAGGAGGTAGCCACACTCTCCGGTCTGGAGACCGTCATTCTGAACCAAGCCACGGGAGTCGACGACGATGCCCTCGCAGCACTGGACGGATGCGCCACACTCGAACGGCTCTGGCTGAGCGGCGCAGGTGTGACCGATACAAGCCTGCGGCAATTGGCTGGCTTCGCAAACCTGCGGTATCTGAACCTGTTCGACACGTCGGCGACCGACGCGTCGGAAGCGTTTCTTCGCGGCTTGCCGCGAATCGAGCGCCTTGGGCTGCGTTCCTCCCGATTCACTGCCGTTATGGCGACCGATGTGACAGCTGCATCGTCAAGTGACGGGCCATTGCGGGCAGGTGTTAGCTGTACCGTGCAAGGGCGGTTCCTCACACGGGCCGCGCCAGTGGCCGGAGCATGGACCGTTGAATTTCACTTAATAAACTCCGACCCACAACCTCGGATCGTCGGTTTTGGCGAGGCAACTGTGCCGGCCTCATCTCCCGGTTGGAACAAGTTCCAGATCGCGTCACGATTTGCCGGCGCGGCAGCGGGACCGCATGTCATTGAGATCCTGGTCGAAGACGCCGGTCCGCCGTGCGTGCATTACCGGGCAGCTCGGATCGGTGTCGTCGTCGTCGAGGCAGAGCCGGACTAAGCCGATGACGAATTGCTCGGGCCGTGCAAGTGGTGACGCAAGCGCGAGAACCGCGTCAGCTTGTGGCCGGATGGAATAGGCGGTACGTCTTGAAGCCGCCGGCGAGGTTGCGCACGTTGTATCCATGCTGGATCAAAACACGGGTCGCCAAGTATCCTCGCTGCCCAACCTGGCAGTAGGCAATTACCGGACGATCCTGTGGAACCTCCGCGAGCCGACCACGCAGGTCATCGATGGGCACGTTGACGGCACCGGCGATGTGCCCAGCCGCGAACTCCTGAGGCGTTCGCACGTCGAGTAAGAACTCGCCGTGGCCCAGGTCGGCGACCGTTGCCTGGGGATGGTCGCCACGGATCAATCCAGCCGCGACGAAGCCGAGCATGTTGACCGGATCTTTCGCGGAACCGTATTGCGGGCCGTACGCCAGTTCCATCTCCTCCATGTCGTAGACCGTCATCCCGGCTTGGAGCGCGACGGCGATCACGTCGATGCGCTTGTCAACACCCGCGCCACCGACGGCTTGCGCCCCCAGAATCTTGCCCGTTTCCGGCTCAAAGACAAGCTTGAGGGCCATCGGCTCCGCACCTGGATAGTAGCCTGCATGGTGCGCCGGGTGCGTGTAAACAACACGATACGGCCGACCCAACCGACGCAACGTCTTTTCGGTCGCGCCGGTCATCGCCGCGGTGACGCCAAACACACCGACGATGGCGGTCCCTTGCGTTCCGCGGTAGCGCGCCGGTCGGCCGAAGGCGTGGTCGGCGGCGATACGGCCTTGCCGATTCGCCGGTCCCGCCAGCGGTACTTGCGTCGGCGCACCAGTTGCGGCATCGACGACTTCGATCGCATCGCCGACCGCGTAGACATCCGGGTCTGTCGTCTGCATGTGCTCGTTGACCCGAATGCCCCCGCGCGGGCCAACGGGCAATCCGGCATCGGCCGCAAGCCTGCTCTCCGGTCGCACGCCAACGCCAATCACCACGACATCCGCGATGACGGAAGCGCCCGACGACAGCTTCACGACGAGTCCCGCTTCCGTACGTTCGATCGCAGTCGCCGACTGGCCGAGGCGAAGGTCAATGCCGTGGGCTCGCAGTTCGGCCGCCACCGGGGTCGTCATCTCGGGGTCGAACGGAGCTAAGACCTGGTCGAGCAGTTCCACAAGCGTCGTCGCCGTACCGCGGCGGACAAAGTTCTCGGCCAACTCCAGACCGATGAACCCCGCGCCAAGGATCGCGGCCCGCTTTCCTGGTCCGAGGGCCGCGTAGATGGCATCGGTATCCTGCAAATTGCGCAACGTGTATACGCCCGGCAGCTCAACCCCGGATATTGAAGGCTTCACCGGCGCGGCCCCGGGTGCCAGGATGAGCTTGTCGTATGGTTCGTCGTAGACCCGGTCGGTCGCCAGGTCGCGGACGCGCACCGATTTCGCCGTGCGGTCAATGGCCTCGACGTTACTGCGTGGCCGCACGTCGATCCGCAGCCGATCTCGCAGCATTTCGGGCTTCGCGACGAGCAGCTTGCCGCGGTCGGCGATGGTGCCGCCCAGGTAGTAGGGCAAACCGCAGTTCGCGAAGGACACGTCCGGCCCGCGCTCAAGCAGGACAATCTCTGCGTCCTCCGACAGCCGCCGCGCGCGGGCCGCCGCTGATGCCCCGCCTGCCACCCCACCGACGATGACCAGCTTCACGACGCGCCTCCCTTGGCTACTACCGCACAGCTCGCCCCGGCGGCGCTCGCAGCGACGCGGTTCCACGGCATCCGGGCCAGGAGCATTCCCATGCCGCAGGTGTCGGTCACGCCGGCGAACACCAAGCCCGCCCCAACGAAGGCCGCCAGCCCGAAACAAGCCGGATGAACGGCCAGTCCCAAACCGATTCCGACGAGGACCAAGGAGCCCGCGGCAATGCGCACCTGGCGTTCCAATGACATGGCCTTGCGCCCACGCACGACCGGCAAACCGGCTGCCTCCCACGCCAGTGTCCCACCTTCAATATTGGCCACGCCGGAGTGCCCGGCCCCAAGCAACTTGGTGCATGCTTGTCTGCCACGACCACCCGAGCGGCAAATGACATAGAGCGGCTTATCGTCGTGCTGAAGCCGAGCCGGGTCGAGCCGATCGAGCGGTACATTTTGTGCGCCGTCCGCATGTAGCTCTCCGAACTCGGCCGGCGTCCGAACGTCGAACAACGTCGCTTCACCAGCGGCAATGGCGCGGGCGGCAACAGCGGGAGAAACCGATGGGATATCCATAGCAAACCTCCGAACTATTCTCATGTCGCGACAATACGACATATTGGGCCAGGCGAATCACGGCTGGCGACCGAATCGCTTCTGGATGCAGGCGATGATGTCCTTCAGGCACGGCTCGGCTACCCGATAGACGACGGTTCGGCCGTCTCGCTCCTGCGAGAGTAAACCGCAGCGCTGAAGTAGCCGCAGATGTCCCGACGCCATCGCACTCGGGATGCCGCATACGTCGGCCAATTCGCCAACGGTCGGCCGGCCCACCAGCATCCGCTCGATCATCCGCAACCGATGTGGATGCGCGAGCGTCTTCAGGCATTCGGCCGCATGCGTTAGGTCGTCGAGTTCCAGTTGTTTCACGATGACTCCTCTACGCTGTTAATATATCGTGATCTCTCGACATGTCAATCCACGAATTCCCGAGTCGCGGGGAACACTGCCATCGACGTTGCCTGCCGAAGGAAGTGAGGGACCTAACGAAGCGAGGCCCGTTGGGCACGCATGACGTTCATGCCGTCCCCAACGGGCCTCGCTCCAACCATCATAGTGCCGCTTCCAAAGCGACTAACTGCATCCCGACGTTGCGCCGCATGTGTCGCACTTAGCGCACGCGCCGCTGCGCACCAGCGTCAATTGTCCGCACTCAGGGCACGGGTCGCCTTCGTAGCCTTTGAGCCGGGCGATTCGCACTTTCTCATCGGCGGCGAGCCGTGGGGCCGTCGCCGTTCCGCTCGCTCCGTGGCCATGACCGTTTGAGTGCCCGTTTCCGTTCTTCAGCGGTCGCAGATGTTCCGTCCGCGGCGTGGCGAATGGGTCATTCTTGGCCGGCTCCGCTTTCTTGACATCGGCCGCCGGCTTCTTGGCCTCTGGTTCGGCGTTCGACGGAGCGTCCAGCTCCGAGTCGTCGTCTTCCTCGTGCAGAGCGTCGCCGCGCAGATCGTCCGGCGCGACGTGGGCCAGGTCGTGTCGGCCGAGATACGTGATCGCCAACTCCCGGAAGATGTAGTCGATGATCGAAGTCGTCATCTTGATGTGCGGGTTGCCCTGCACGACACCGTTCGGCTCAAAGCGCGTGAAGGTAAAAGCGTCCACAAACTCGTCGAGGGGCACGCCATGCTGCAAACCGAGGCTCACCGCAATGGCGAAGCAGTTCGTCATGCTGCGGAACGCCGCACCTTCCTTGTGCATGTCGAGGAAGATCTCGCCGAGCGTGCCGTCCTCGTACTCGCCGGTGCGCAGGTACATCTTGTGGTTGCCGATGCGCGACTTCTGCGTGTAGCCCGCCCGGCGGTCCGGCAGCCGGCGGCGCTTGGCGAGATACTTGGTCACTACGCGTTCCACGACCTTGACCGGTTCCGCCTTCGGCGGCGGTGCCTCGACTTCCATCTCGTCGAGGGCATCCGTGACGGAGTTGAGCGGTTGGCTGAGCTTCGAGCCGTCGCGGTAGAGCGCGTTGGCCTTGAGCATAAGCTTCCAGCTCAACTCGTACGCCTTCTTCACGTCCTCGACCACGGCCTCGTAGGGCATGTTGATCGTCTTCGAGATTGCTCCCGAAATGAACGGCTGAGCGGCCGCCATCATGCGAATATGCGACTCGACCGAGAGATACCGCTGACCGAGCTTGCCGCATTTGTTCGCGCAATCGAAGACGGCGTAATGCTCGGGCTTGAGGTGCGGTGCACCCTCGATCGTCATCGTGCCGCAAACGTATTGGCTCGCTTCCGCGACCTGCTGACGCGTGAACCCGAGCGAGCCAAGCAAATCAAAGCTCAGATCGTCCAGGATCGCTCGATCGATCTTGAGCGTACTGGTCAGGAACTCGTCGCCGAGCGTCCAGCGGTTGAGAACGAACGACAGGTCAAACGCGCTTGGGAGTTGCGCCTCAACCGTCTGCAGAACCTCGTCGGTAAATCCCTTGGCTTTGAGCGCGGCGGGAGTGACGTGTGGTGCGCCGTGGAGGCTGCCGGATCCGCGGCAGTAGCGAACGATGTCGTCGATCTGCCGTGGCGTGTAGCCAAGCTTGGCAAGGGCCGGCGGGATCGAGGCGTTGATGATCTTGAAGTAGCCACCACCCGCTAGCTTCTTGAACTTGACGAGCGCGAAGTCCGGCTCGATGCCGGTCGTGTCGCAGTCCATGACCAGGCCGATCGTGCCCGTCGGGGCAATAACGGTCACCTGGGCGTTGCGGAAACCGTGCCGGTCGCCGAGTTCGACCATTCGGTCGCTTTCGCGGCGGGCCGCGTCGAGCAGTTCGAGCGGGCAGAACTTGGGGTCGATGCCAACCGGCGGCACACTCAGCCCTTCGTATTCGGCCGCGGCGGTGTTAAACGCGGCTCGCCGATGATTCCGGACGACTCGCAGCATGGCGTCGCGGTTTACAGCGTACCGCGGGAACGGCCCCACTTCCGCCGCAATCTCGGCCGACATGGCATAGGATGCTGCGTGCATCAACGCGGTGATCGCTCCGGCCTGGGCGCGACCCTCGGCCGAATCGTATGGGATTCCCTGCACCATCAAGAGCGCACCGAGATTCGCATAGCCGAGGCCAAGCGTGCGGAAGTCGTACGACCTCCGAGCCACCGGCACGCTGGGGAACTGCGCCATGTAGACGCTAATTTCCAGGACGAGCGTCCAGACGCGACAGGCCTGTCGGAAGGACTCCGCGTCAAACTTCGCGGCCGATGCGTCGTAGAACCTCAACAGGTTGAGACTCGCGAGGTTGCAGGCCGTATCGTCCAGGAAAAGGTACTCGCTACACGGATTACTCGCGTTGATGCGCCCATCTTCCGGGCACGTGTGCCATTCGTTGATCGTGGTGTCGAACTGAACGCCAGGATCGGCGCAGCTCCACGCGGCAAATGCAATCTCGTCCCACAGTCCCCGTGCTTTCAGCACTCGGCACGGCTTTGGTAACCGGCCTTCGCGGCGAGCGCGATCTTTTTCGGTGCGCCAATAGAGCGGCCAATCGCCATCCTCGCGAACGGCCCGCATGAAGGCGTTATCGACGCGAACCGAGTTGTTCGAATTCTGGCCGGAGACGGTGTAGTACGCGGCCGAGTCCCAGTCGGTATCGTACTCTTCGATCTTCAGACCCGTGTAACCCTGCTTTGCGAGTTGAATCGCCCGCTCGATGTAATTGGCTGGCACCTGGGCAGCTCGTGCCGCACGCACGGCCTGGCGCAACACGGCATTCTTGGCGCGATCGTACGCCGTGTGGGGATTGGCGTCGGCAAGGCACGCTTGCAACACGGCGTTGAGATGTTTGTTGAGGTTCTTGGACCCCGCCACGATCGCTGCGACCTTCTGTTCCTCGACGACCTTCCAATTCACAAACTCTTCAACATCGGGATGGTCCAGATCGAGGACGACCATCTTCGCCGCCCGGCGAGTCGTTCCACCCGACTTGATGGCTCCCGCGGCCCGGTCGCCGATCTTCAAGAAGCTCATCAGCCCACTCGATTTGCCGCCGCCCGAGAGTGGTTCGCCGATGCCGCGCAAGGAACTGAAATTACTGCCAGTACCCGATCCGTACTTAAAGATGCGTGCCTCGCGAACCCAAAGATCCATGATGCCGCCGTCGTTCACGAGGTCGTCCTTCACCGATTGGATGAAGCACGCATGGGGAGCGGGATGCTCGTAGGCCGACGTGCTGCGAACGACTTCGCCCGTGGCCGGATCGACACGGTAATGACCCTGGGCCGGCCCCTCAATGCCGTAGGCCCAGTGGAGACCCGTGTTAAACCACTGCGGCGAATTCGGTGCAGCCGACTGCCGCGCAAGCATGTGACACAACTCGTCGTGAAACGCTCGCGCGTCGTCCTCCGACGAAAAGTAGCCGCCCTTCCAGCCCCAATAGGACCAGCAGCCGGCCAGGCGCAGGAACACTTGCCGGGCGTCGGTCTCCTGCCCAAACGTCACGTCCGTCGATGCGGCCTTCGATCGCTGCAACCATTGGGGCACGCCGTCCTCAGCCACAGGCGCGAGGCGCAAGGGCACGCCAGCACGGCGAAAGTACTTCTGTGCCAGGATATCGACAGCAACCTGCGACCATCCCTCGGGCGCAAGGAGGTCCTTCAACTCGAAGACAACCGTGCCGTTCGGATTGACGATCCGCGAGGTCCGCGGAACGAAATTGATCCCGGCAAAGGGATCTTGGCCGGCTGACGTATGGCGGCGAGGGAACTGCATAACGGCGATGCCCTTAACTTTCGACGGATGAACCCGGTCCAAAAACGCGCCTCATCATCATCGTTCGCGCGTTCCGCACGCAAAAGATGAGTCACGTCCACCGACGAAGGATTCGACCGGGGCGGCGCGACAGGCCCCGCAGAAGCGCTCGGGCCGCCGTGCCCGGAGCAATCGCGCCCGGATTACTCATATCGTCGAAGGCGCATTTTAGCGACACCGGACCATAGTGAACAGATGTAGAGAAGCGCCTTTTTCCGTCGCGTCGCACGGATTGCAACGGTTCTAGCAGTTAGGGGGTCTGCGACGGCTTCGTGACAAACGGCAATGTCAGCCCCGGCTGGTCCTGGTACTTGCCCTTCTTGTCGGCATAAGACGTGCGGCACGGCGCGTCGGCATGGAGGAACAACACCTGGGCAATCCCCTCGCCGGCATAAACCTTGGCTGGCAACGGCGTCGTGTTCGAGATTTCGATGGTCACCTTACCGCGCCACTCGGGTTCGAGAGGCGTCACGTTGACGATGACGCCGATCCGCGCATAGGTCGACTTTCCAACACAAACCCCGATCACGTCGCGCGGGATTTCCAGATACTCGATCGTTTCGGCCAAGGCGAAGCTATTCGGCGGAACAAGGCACTCGTCGGCCTCGAAGTCGACGAATGACCGTGGGTCGAACGCTTTGGGATCTACGATCGCGCAATGGGCGTTTGTAAACACCTTGAACTTGCGGCCCAAGCGCAGGTCGTAGCCATAACTCGTGATTCCGTAGGAGATGACCCCCGGGCGGTATGTCCCATCGGCGAGCGGTTCGATCTTCACCTGCTCTTGAATCTGCCAATCCGCCAACACGCCCATGACGCCTCTCCTCCTGCGATGGTCGGAACCCGCGCAAGTTACCACAGCGAGCCGATCCCCGTCCAGCCGACCCCCATCCAGCCGACCGTTGCTCTTGACGCGCCGCGGCGACAGACGCATCAGTAGCCGTCCGATACGGTCGAAGGAGGGCACGGCGTGGGCACGACGTCATCGCTTGCTCTGTTAGCCTGTCTTGTGTTGGCACCGGATCCGGTCGATTTCTGCTTTGTGCAGGCCGCCCCAGTCGGTCAGGATTGCGAAGGTCCGAGACGCCGGCCCGATGTCACTCGCGCCGTCGTCCTCATCCACGGACTACGACCACACCCCTTCAGCGACGATAACGCCCATCAGCCAGTGCTTGCTGGGTGGGAGAAACCAGACAGTGCGCTGGTGAAGGCCCTGGCAGCCGACTCCGATGTTTATGCCATCGGCTACGCCCAGGACCGAACGATCGACGACATCGCTGCAGCTCCGGTCTTGGCCCGCTATATCAATGGACTGCGCTTGGCCGGGTACACGGAGGTCGTCCTGGTCGGCCATTCGGCCGGTGGACTGTTGGCCCGCTACTACGTCGAGAACAACGAAGGTGGCGGTGCCACGAAGTTGATCCAAATCTGTTCGCCGAACACAGGCTCGTCGTGGGGCAAGCTGACGGCGGGAGTACGCCAAAGCCAGGAGCCGTTTCTCCTGTCGCTGACCAAGGAGCAGCGGGCTGAAGCATCCGCACGACGCCTTGGCAAACAGGTCCCACCGGGCGTTGAGATGGTGTGTATCGTGAGCCGATCGTTCTACTTTGGCGACGGTCTGGTGAGCTGCGCGAGCCAATGGCCACGGGACTTGCAGGACCAGGGAGTCCGTGCGATCGAGCTGAACTTCTCACACGTAACGGTGGTCTTCTCCAAAACCGGAGCCAAGCGCGTGGCCGAACTGGTGCGCGAACCGCAGCCACGATGGAACGCCATTGAAACGGCGATAGCGCGGGCAAAGATCGTCGGCAAAGAGAAGTAACGCCTCTCCGATACACCATCCGTGTAAGGGTGTTTGGTCACTAACGGTCGAAGACTTCCTCTGGCCCATCGCTTCGAGCGAAAAGCCCTCGTCCGTATCAAACTGCTGTCGACCGCCCCCTGCGCGACCAACTGCCAATCGTCCTGCACATCCGACCCCAACTGCCTGTAGCACGACTTCACCGCCAATTTGGGCATCGTCGCGTCGCACTCACCGTCCAACACTGGCTCAGTCTCCGCCCACAGCGTCACCTAACGCCCCGACGGCCAGTCCGTCGCCGCGTCGTTCGAGAACGGCATCGTTCGCCTATGGCGAGCCGAGTGATGGGCATGTCGCTGCTGCAGTTGGAATCCGCTGTAACCACAAATCCGTCGCTCCAACATTCCCGTCCAGCGTGGCCATCCGACCGCCAATCTGGGCACTGATCGGATGCAAGTGTTTCAAAATCCAGCTATTGCGCGCTTGCGCGCGAAATTGAAAATCGTTGCACTTTGGCTCAAGTTTCTGCGGTTGACCGCTGACGACGATCGTTTTAGGATGCCGCCCGTGATGGACCCAACGGGCATGGACACGCCAACTCCGACGAAGCATCTGCCATCACATGGGGCCGACCGGCGGAACACCGGGCGGTCGACTTGAATCGAGGCAGTGGTCGTGGCGCTCGAGTACGGCACCGCGGTCACCACAGACCACGTTTTCACGGAGGAGAGAGGACGATGCTTCGGACCAGGACCATGCTCGCGCTGGCGATGATCGGCGTCAGCCTGCCGCTGGCGGCCACCCCGGCCGTCCGGGCGGGCCTGATCCCTAACAAGGTGGCCGTTGCTCAAGAGGGTGACTTCTACCGCTGGGATTACCAGGTCGTCGTGACTTCGGACCTGTACGTGTCCAAGGGCGACTTTTTCACCATCTACGACTTTTCCGGTAACATCGCCGGCAAAGAGACGTACGACACGAACCTCTGGGATCTGACGGTGTCGAACAAGACGCCGGTCGCGGCCAAGTACGGCTCGGTCAATCCCAACGACGACCCGAACATCCCGGACTACACTTTCCGGTACAAGGGAAACTCGACCGTCGTCGGCTCGGCGCTGCTCGGGGATTTCACGTTCCTGACGCCGTACAACGTCAAGACGGACTCGGTCTTCACCTCTGTCAATCACCGTATTGACAACACGACGGTCGGCCCCGACCCGCAAGAGTTTAACCTTACGCCAACGGTTGTCGCCGTTGCGGGTACTCCGGAGCCGCCGCCGCCGGCCGAAACGCCGGAGCCGGCCACGCTGGCCCTGTTCGGGGCCGCCCTGCCGCTCCTGCTCGCCCGCAAGTTCCGCCGCGCCAAGTAAGGCTGAGGTAAGAACCAAGAACCAAGAACCAAGAACCAGTGCACCTGGCGCTTGGAACTTGGTTCTTGGCTCTTGGTTCTTCGCTCTTTTTGAGAGACGCCATGCGCCGCATCAATCTCCCGTTTGCTGCCCTGCTCTTCGTCGTCACGGCTGCATCCGCTGGCGGGTTCCATCTGCTCCACATCGTCCAGCACGGGCGCATCGCTCAGTCGCTTCTGTGGCAGGTCCAAAAGTGCAAGGACGCCGGGCAGACCGAACAGGCGATCAAGTTCGCGTCGCAGTATCTCGACTTTCGCCCCGACGACGTCCAGGTTTTGACGGACCTCAACGTCTGGCTCGCCAGTCGGGCCAAGGACTACAAGCAGTGGCTTGGCGTCGCCCGAGTCTACGAGAAGATTCTTCGCGTCACGCCGGATGACGCAGACACCCGACTCAAGGCCGCCGACCTGTATGCCCGAATGCACATGTTCGGCGAGGCGCTCGACCACCTGACGATCCTGCGTAGCAGCCGGCCCGACGATGCGAAGTTGCTAACGCTGATGGGCTACTGCCAATCGGCAGTCGGCCGGCACGACGCCGCAGCGGAAACCTACCGCGCGGCCATCAAAGCGGCTCCGCAAGACGGTGCCGCCTACGTCTATTACACCGGTTTGCTTCAATCGCATTTCAATCGGCCCGATGCCGAGATCGAGCGCGTTCTCGACGACGCCTTGAAAGCAAACCCACAGAGTGCCCCGGCCCACGCCGGCCGCGCCCGCTTCCTCCGTCGGCAAAACAAGTTCGCGGAAGCCGCCCGAGAAATCGACCTCGCTCGCTCTTTGGGCAAGACCGATTGGGACGTGCAGCTCGCGGCCGCCGAGATTGCCCAGGCTTCGGGCGAATTGCGTAAGGCTCGCGATCTGCTCGAGGAAGGAGCGAAGCTTTACCCGGCCAACGTCCGCTTCGCGTGTTCACTCGCCTGGCTTCAATTGCACGAAGGCCGCGGCGAGCTTGCGATCAATACGCTCCGTGAAGCTCAGAAGGTTAACCCGAAGGACCTCGACGTCCTGACGCTTCTGGCCGACATCCTCTCGCGCGAGGGCCAGGTTGGCCCATTGAAAGATGCGATCAAGCAGTTGACGGCACAAAAGTCGACAGCCGACGCTGGCCGGCACGCGGAACGCGTACTCTACGCGGAGGCCCGCCTGCTGATGTGCCGCGGCCGGTGGACCGACGCGGCCGCGAAACTCGAACAGCTCCGACCGACAGCGATGCGGTCGCCAGCGCTGTATCGCCAAACGAACCAGCTCCTCGCCCAATGCTACGAACAGCTCGGCGATACGGAGAACGAACTGGCCGCATTCCGCCGAATGTTGGAAGGCGAGCCGAATGCCTACAATCTGCGCCTGGAGTTTGCCCGTGCTTTGGCCCGCGCAGGCAAGAACGACGAGAGCCTGCGCGAGTTCGTCGCCGCGCTGCGCCCGGATGCCTCGGCTCGCGCCGTCGCAGAGGCCGCCCGCGACCTCTGCGAGCGCTTTGCCGGCAACGCGCAGAGTTGGGCCGATTTTGAGCGTGCCCTGGATAGCCTCAAGCTCGACGATGTCAATCCGAATCCAACGCTGGCCAAGGCCGAATTGGATCGCGAGCGTCGCAAGCCGGCCGACAGCCTGACGCAAGTCGTCCGCGTGCTGAACAAGCGGCCCGACGTCGTGGCGCTGCACATCGCTCGGGTCAATTTGGTGGAGCAGCAGTTCGGCGCCGAACGCGCCCTGCTTGCACTCGAAGACGCGCAACGCCACGTCGGCGACTTCGCCGAAGTGCGCGTTCATCGAGCTCGCCTCATTGCACGCCTGAACGAGAAGAACGCGACAGCCAAGCTATTCGCACTGGCACAAAACCTCGACAAGTTCAGCGCCGACGACCGTCTGCGCATCCTTCGGGAGTTGATCCTGGCAAGCCGCCTGCTCGGCGACACGGCGGGCGTCAACCAGTATCAGTTGCGGCTGGCTGGAGCACGCCCAGACTATCTCCCTGTCCGTGAAGCGATAGCCTTCGCAGCGCTGGCCTCTGGCGATGAGCCGCGGCGGCTGGCGTTGCTCGCCGAGATTGAAGCGATCGAAGGTCCCGGTGGCGCGGCGCGGTTGACCCATGAAGCGGCAGCCGACTTGAAGAAGGCGGACAACGACCCATCGCAGTTGAGCGCGGCCGTGGCCAAATTGGATGCGGCTGCCAAGTTACGCCCTCGGGATGCTGTGATCGAGTTCCTTCGGGGCCGAGCCGACGAAATCGCCGGCCGTAGCGATCCGGCCCGCTCGCACTACCATGCGGCGTGCGTGGCTGGTCTGCTGGATCGGTCGCCGGTGGAAGAACTGCTTGGCTGCCTCGGTGGACCAAACGCCATCGTCCGCAAGGAGTTGGCCGAGCAATTGCGGCCCGAGCGGCACCCGACGGCTGTCATAGCGGCCCTCCCACTGTTCGATGGCCCGAGCCGCGAACAGATCGCCGCACGATTCTCGACGATGGCCCCATCGAACGACGCCATTCGTACCGCGGCCCTTGGCCGACTGATGGCTCGATTTGGCTTCGACCGCCAGGCGGCTGAGATGTACCGCCGGGCTGCGAAGGCCGCACCGCAATCCAACGACGTCTGGCTTGCCCTGCTGACAGACCAGGCACGTCAGAGCGATGCGGCGACGCTGACGAAAACGATCGCCGAGGTGCGAGCGGCGCTGCCGGCCATAGAGGCCCATGTGCTCATTGGTCGCGGCTATCAGGACGCCAATCTCCCCGAAAAGGCACGCCAGGAGTTTGAGCAAGCCCTCATCCTCCGGCCTGACGACGCCCGGACGCTTCGACTGCTCGCGAATCTGCATCTGACCAACGGCCGGGCCACCGAGGCGCAGAAGGTACTCACCACCCTGGCGACAGAAGTGCGCGATGACGCTGCCAATGCTGACGACATCCGCTGGGCGCGTCGCAACCTCGCAATCCAGGTCTCAGCCACTCCGTCGCTCGTGTCGTTCCACAAGGCCATGAACCTGCTGGACGCGAATCCGGCGCCGACCGATGAGGATGAGCGTGCTCGCGTCATTGTCCTGGCTGCACAGAAGTCGCGCCCCTTGGGTGAGGGGCGGACATGCCGGCAGGAAGCGATTCGTCTCCTCGAATCGCTTCAACAGAAAGGAACGATGCGCTCAGCCGACGACTTGATCCAACTTGCCAAGTTGTATCGAGCCGAGAACGATAGCGCCCGCGCGGATGTCGCCCGTGCCCGGCTCAAGGCCGAATACTCGGCGGACTACAGTTGCATGGCCTTTTTGGCTCGTGAAGCGATTCGCAGCCATACCCTGACCGAGTGCGAAAAGCTGCTCCCAACGCTGCGACAGCTAGGCCCGGGCAAGCGCGAAACGGCCGTGATCGAGTTCCAGTGCTTTACGCTTGCCGGCGAAGGTGATCGTGCTCGTCGGTTGCTCGACGTATACGTTTCCTCCGGCGAATCGGCCGAGGCTAAGAAGTCGCGCTCGCGATGGGTCGCTGAGTTGGTCTACGACTTTTTACAGGCCTACCCGCTCTCCGACCGTCGCGCTGAGGCAACTGCGCTGCGCGAGTTCGCGTTGAATCACTTCAAAGCGACGGGTGCGACCGACCCAGCCGCGGTGGCCAAGATCGCGACGCTGTTTGCGCAAGGTCAGCAGACTTCGCATGCGTTATCGGTCCTGCAGCAACAGCGCGGCAAGCTACCGCCCGAGGCGATTGCTGCAGCCCAAGTCGCCGTACTGAAAAATGGTCGCGCCAATGAGCAACAAATCGCTGCCACCGGTCGCTACCTGGAAGACGAGTGTGCCAAGAACCCACGCTCGACTCCGCTGCAATTGAGCCTGGCCGAGTACTACGATTTCACCGGCTCACAGGACAAGGCCGAGAAGACCTACCGAGAAGTGCTGATCCACGAAGGCGACAACGTCGTGGCGCTTAACAACTTGGCCTGGATGCTCGCATTCCGTCAGGCCACGGTAGCCGAGTCACTGGTCCTCATCGACCGCGCAGTGGACTTGATCGGCCCCGTGGATGAGTTGCTCGATACGAGGGCGCGGATTCGCTTCGAAGTCGGTCGAGAGGATGCGGCCCTGCGCGACATGGCCGACGCCGTCAACGAAGCACCCTCGGCAGGACGCTACAAGGATTTGGCCGAACTCTACCAACGGGCTGGTCAGCCGGCCCAGGCCGAGCAAGCGCTAACGATGGCCAAGCGACTCGGCGCACCGTGAATCCCATGTTTCGCGGCACCTCGCAGAAGTCTCCACACATCTGCGAGGCGTCGCGAAACGGAGTCATCGATGTTCCGCCACCCCTGGTCCGTTTATGGACGAACCCCTGCTGGGAGGACACCCGACATGACCATGGTTGCCGTCAAGCAGTCCCTCGCCGAGCGTCTCATGGGCCGCATCCGCGCCAAGACTGCCAAGGTCGGCGTCGTCGGCCTCGGGTATGTCGGGCTGCCACTGGCCGAGGCGTTCGCGGCCTGCGGCTTCCCCGTCACCGGCTTCGACATCGACGATGAGAAGGTAACGAAGCTCAACCGCGGCGAGAGCTACATCCGCCACATCCCGGCGCCACGCGTCAAGGAGTTGCTCAAGACGGAGCGATTCACGGCGACGAGCGACCCGGCCATCTTCCGCGGCCTCGACGTGATCGTCATCTGCGTGCCAACGCCCTTGACCGAGGCCCGCGAGCCGGACCTTAGCTACATCGTCGCCACGGCCAAGATGCTCGCGAAGAACGTGAAGGCCGGCCAACTCGTCGTCCTCGAAAGCACGACCTACCCCGGCACGACTGAGGAGTTGCTCCAGCCGATCCTCGAACAGTCCGGCCTGACGGTCGGCGGGGACCTGTTCGTCGCGTTCAGTCCCGAGCGGGAGGACCCCGGCAACGCGAAGTTCTCGACCCGCAACATCCCGAAAGTCGTCGGCGGCATCAACGCCGCCAGCCGGGAGTTGGCCGCCGCGTTCTACGCCAGCGTCGTCACCGAGGTGGTGCCGGTCGCCAACACGCGAGTTGCGGAGGCGTGCAAGATCCTGGAGAACACTTACCGCGCCGTCAACATCGCGCTCGTCAATGAGCTGAAGGTCGTGTTCGACGCGATGGGGATCGACGTGTGGGACGTGATCCGGGCGGCGAAGAGTAAACCGTTCGGCTTCCAGGCGTTCTACCCCGGTCCGGGCCTGGGCGGGCACTGCATCCCGATCGACCCGTTCTACCTGACATGGGCGGCCCGGCGGGTCGGCGTGAACACCAAGTTCATCGAGCTGGCCGGCGAGGTGAACACGCAGATGCCCAACTACGTGTTGCAGCGGGTGGCCATGGCGCTGAACGACCACGGTAAGCCGCTGAAGGGGTCGAACGTGTGCGTCCTCGGCGTGGCGTACAAGAAGGACGTGGACGACCCGCGGGAGTCACCGGCGTTCACGATCCTCGAAGCGCTGGAAGCAAAGGGGGCAGTGGTGTCGTACCACGACCCGTTCGTGCCGGCCCTGCCGACGATGCGGCACCACACCATCCGGCTGACGAGCCAAGAGTTGACCGCCGAGTTCCTCGCGGCCCAGGATGCGGTGGTGATCGTCACCGATCACACGGACGTCGACTACCGCTTCGTGGTCGAGAACAGCCGGCTGGTAATCGATACGCGAAACGCCTGCGCCGGCGTCGAGAGCGAAACGTGCCAGGTGGTGAAAGCGTAACGGCTCGTTAGTCGTCGTTGATGGCGAACAATTCGGCCAGCGGCAGCGTGAAGCCCGGGATCACGTCGCCGCCGTCAAGCGTTTCGCCTTCTGTCAGGGTCGTCTTCTTGGTCGGAGACGTGTACACGGCCGCCGTCTTTCGCCGGGGGTCGATCTCCCAAACCAGTTGCGAGCCGGACGCGAAATACTCCCGCCGCTTTTGGGCCATTTCCGCTCGTGTGTTCGATGGAGAGAGAACCTCGATCGCTAAGGCCGGCGCGGTTTGCATGACCGCGGGTTCGCGCTCACGCCATTGCCGCAGTTGAGCGGTGCTGACGAAACCGGCGTCGGGCATGCGGACGTTGCCGCCACTCATTCGCATCAAGCCCTGCGAACCAGACATCCGCCCAAGGCGGTGTCGCCGGACGTACGGGCCGATCAGCTCGACAATGAGCGCGGCGAGAAACTCCGCCTTCTGCCCCACGATTGGCTTCTCCACCAAGGTGCGTTCGACTAGTTCGCAGCGCCCGACCTTCCGCTCGACGATGTTGAGCAGGTCGGCCTCCGTCGCGGTCCCGGGGAGGGGATTCCAATAAACCCGCTGCGGGTTGATGCCACCGAGTCGCGTAATGAGGTCGCCGACGCGAGAATACTGCGTCGTAGCTCGCGGGCCGTTCGTCGTGGCAGTCGCCATGCGCACCTCCGTGAAATCGCCTTCATTGTATCGTGCGGCGGCTACTCCTTCGCCGGCAAGTCCGCCGGCGGCTTGGCGTCGCCGGCAGGCCGCTCCATCGTCTGATTCAACTTCACGTCGCCGACCGCAATGTCGCCGCCGGTTGCCAGGACGAAGCGCGACCCATCGAGTTTCGCATGGATGTTCGTCACCGGGTTCGAGTCACCGGTGAAGCGGGCCTTCGTCAGCGGCTGCCACACCCCCTTGTCATCGCGGACCCAGCCGTTGCCGAAGTGGGACTCCCGCGTCTTGGTCGCCGAAACGCGGTCGCGCTTGAAGTCCTCGATGAACGAATAGTACCCGCCGAGCGGCTTGCCGCCGGTGATCGTCGAGAACGTGATCAGGTGCTTCCACGCCTTGGCGTCGGGCAGCCAGAAGTGGCCAGCGAACTCGGTGCGGTCGCCGTCCGGCTTGGCCGTCACCAGGAAGCGATAGGTCTCGTTAGCTTTCCAATCGAAGTCGAAGAAGGATTGCCCGCCTGTACCCTCGTTGCCGAATCGGCCCACGCGCACGCCTTCGCCCTTGTGTAACATCTTGACGCGCTTTTCGTCTGGCACCGCCTTCGGATCCTGGCCCGACGCCGGATCCCAAACCGAGAAGATGACGAGCTTCGTGCCGCTTCCAAGCTCCTGAATGCCGTAATAGCCTTTGTTGAAACCGCAGACACAGAAGTAGGTGCCGGGGGCCGAGCGATCCACGGCCACCTCGTTGTAGAACGCCGTAGCGGGCGGCCCAGGATATTGCAAATGTACCGATCGACAGGCGACGCCTTTCAGCTTCTCGTCGGCTGGGGCGATGGCGACAGCAAGGACGACAGCCGTGACGGCCATTGACCAACAACGCATAGTGGCGCTCCGTGATTGGTAGCACTTCGACATCTCGGGCATCATAGGGGTGATACAATAGCCGCCCGGCCGGGACAGGCTCGGCCGCCATATCTTCCCGAAGGAGTTCGATCGTGCGTACGGCAACCTGGGTGACAGGTCTGGCGATTCTGCTCGCGCTTGCGACACGCAGCACAGCAGACGACAAGACCGGTCTCGACAACGACGGCTTCATCCAGAAATGGCTCGTTCTCGCCCCAATTCCCTTTGCCGATGGTGACAGCGGCAACGATTCCTTCAAGAAACCCCAGATCAAGGACGAGGCTAAACTCAAGCCGAAAGCCGGCGAGAAGGTCAAGGTTGGCAAGCAGGAGCTGACCTGGAAGAAGCACACGTCGAAGGGCCACATGCTCGACTTCAACGCGGTGCTGGGCAACGAGACCGAAGATAGTGTTGGGTATGCCGTGACGTATATTACCGTTCCGCAAGAGATGAAGGCCGTCCGGATGAAGACGGGCAGTGACGATCACCTCCGGGTGTATCTCAACGGTAAGGAAGCCTTCAAGTACGAAGACGAACGCGCCGGCGACAAGGACCAAGACACGACCGAAGTAACGCTTCGCAAGGGCGTCAATGTGCTGGTCGCCAAGGTCGTCAACGTTAAGGCGGATTGGGAACTTTGCGTTCGGTTCATGGACAAAGACGACAAGCCACTCAAGGGACTGCAGGCAAAGACCGAGGAATGACGCATACTATCCCGCGCAACAGTCGGCGACCACCTCACGATCACGCGCCGCCGACTGTTGCGCGCGGTTGAGTCAATCCACCGTGCGGATCGTCGTCGATGGCAACGTCGTCGGCCCCAACGTGTGAACCGCTCAAAAAGCAATGGAAACTGCTTGCAGTCGACAGGCCCGCCCATATAACTGGCGGAAGTCCCGAAATGAGCACTGATGCGGTTGGGATTGTCCATGCTCGCCGACACCGTGTTCGCCGGATGGAGCGATCATTCTCGGCCTGCCCTCTCTAGGCCGAACTGTGCTGGCGTTGCTCGCGCCGCCATGACCTCCAGTGACTGCCTGGAACTAACATCGGCCTAGCCGACTCCAATTGACGTTGATTCGCACCGCCGCTCGTCCCGGCTCGCGGTGTCTTTGTTGAGTGGCGGCAGATCGAGTTAGTCGTTCGCCAAGCAAGTGTCTCGGCTCAAGCCGAGGCATAGTTTTCAACCCCTTCGGTTCGTGCATGGCGCGCAACCGACGGGGACGAAGTCCGCGCTCAGCGTGCATCACATCTCAGCGATTCGACTGCGTCTTCCGAGCATGGAGGGATCGACGATGCAGGACCTTGCGTTGCCCTTCGTGATGTGTTTCCTGGCAAGCCTCGCTCTGACGCCCGTCGTTCGAGGCCTAGCCAATCGTCTCGCGCCGAGTCACGGGCGGTTGCCGGCCGTCGGCGGGATTGTGTTTCTGCTGGCGACTTTCATACCGCTGTTGGTCGCCTACGCGAGTACGTGGGGCATGGGCCCGACCCACCGCGACCGGGCCGTCAGCTTGGTTGTGGGATGTGCCATCCTCTGCGTTGTCGGTGTTTACAACGACTACCGACCGCTCCGTGGTCGGCAAATGCTGCTTGGTCAGCTTCTCGCAGTGGTCGCCGTGCTTTGGTCTGATCTGACCGTCCCCGAGTTTCGTTTCTTTCAATGGACATTTCAGCTCGGCATGTTTGGCAAGATTGTCTCCGGGTTGGTTCTACTCGCAGCGATCAATGCCTTCCGCTGTTTGGACGAAATGGATGGTTTGGTGACGTGCCTTGGAATCATCGTCATGTCGGCGATCGCTTTGATGGCACTGAGCCGCGGGCAGCCGGCTGCGGCAGCGACTGGGGCCGGTGCCGCGGGCGTTCTCGTCGGCCTGTTGCGCTACAACTTTCCTCCGGCAACTGTGCGATTGGGCACCTCGGGTAGCATGTTGACTGGTCTGGTCATCGGAATGCTCGCCATTGCGGGAGCTGTCAAGGGACCAGCAGCGATCACTTTGGCAGCTCCCACCGCACTGCTGACCATTCCCTTGTTTGACTTCGTTGTGGGTTTGATCCGTCGTCGCTTGAGTGGTCGCGGCCTTTATACGAAGGACCAAAACCACCTCTACCACTGCCTCCAACGTCGCGGCTTAGGGCAACGATGGACGATCGTCGTCGTTGGCCTGCTCTGTCTCGTGACTGCGACGGGGGCACTGGCGGCCGAGGCTTTTCGTAACGAAGTGTATGCGATGCTCGGGGCACTTGCCGTCGTTGCGATCTTGATCGCAACACGCCTGTTCGGCCGCGCCGAGATGACATTGCTCGGACAACACCTGAAAGCGACAGCATACTCGTTTGTGCCCTTGACCGATCGAACCTCAAGCCCCGTGGGTGCGGTCGATTGGGATCGGCTTTGGCAGGAGTTGGTAACGGAATGCGCTGGTCCGTTAGCCTTGAAGGAGATGGGGCTTTGCATTGCGGGCGATGCCACCACATCCCAGCCATTCGAGGTTCGATGGCATATCGAAGGTCGCTTCAATGCCGCAGCGAAGAAATGGCGAGCCGAGATACCGCTGGAAGTCGGTGACCGGCCAGCCGGTCGGCTCGATGTCGTCGGCTTCGAGGATGACCAACCACACGACACGAAACTGGCGGAACTCGCCCGCCGTGTTCAGAATCTGGGGACGAGCACGGCCACACCCGCCGAACGGGAAGGCGTGCACGTCGTTGAGACGACTCGGCTCATGCGAAGCGTCCCGATGTTCGCGGTCAACATCGCTCGGTTGCGAGTGTGCCATCTCGGCAAGTTCTATCCCCCCGCTCCCGGTGGAATTGAAACCCACGTCCAGACACTCGCCCGTGCCCAGGCGGCGCTGGAAATGGATGTTCGGGTGTTATGTACCAACCATGCGAACACGGACGGCCACGATATCACCAACCGCCGCTTCGCGCGCACACGGACGACCGATGAATCGGACGGTTCGGTTCGCGTGTCTCGAGTCGGACGGTTTGCATCGATGGCGAAGTTGGACGTCTGTCCTCGCCTTGCCATCGAACTGCAGCGATTGATGCTTGACCCACCGCACATCCTGCATCTGCATACGCCAAACCCGACGATGCTGCTAGCGGTCGCATGCTTCTGTCCCGCACTTCCACTAGTCGTAACGCATCACAGCGATGTCGTGAAACAACGGTTCTTGCACTACCCATACAGTGTCTTCGAGCGACTAGTGTACGGTCGTGCGACGCGGATACTGACGACCAGCCCGAAATACGCGGCCGGTTCCACGACGCTGCGAGGGTTCCTCGACCGCGTCGAAGATCTGCCGCTGGGACTCGACTTGACGCCGTTCCTCAAGCCGAGCGATGCGGCCATCGACTACGCTCGGCAACTGCGAGGGCGACTCGGTGGTCCAATCTGGCTGTGCGTTGGGCGATTGACTTATTACAAGGCATTCCACCTCGCATTGGAGGCGCTGGTCGATACGCCCGGTCGCCTGGTCGTTATCGGCACTGGTCCGCTTGACGGCGAACTTCGCCAGCGAGCGAACGACCTCGGCATTTCGGACCGCGTACTTTGGCTCGGTCATGCCACTCAGGACGAATTGGTTGGAGCATACTTGGCCGCGACGGCCTTGTGGTTCCCGAGTAACGCTCGTAGCGAGGGCTTCGGCCTGGTACAGGTCGAAGCCATGGCAGCCGGTTGTCCGGTCATCAACACTGCGGTCCCAGATAGCGGCGTAACGTGGGTTGCCCAGGACGGTGTCACGGGCCTAACCGTGCCAACCAACGACTCAAAGGCCCTGTCAGTCGCTGCCCGCCAACTGCTGGATGATCGGTCACTGAGGCAACGCCTGGTTGCGGCCGGCCGCCAGCGGGCAATCGAGGAGTTCGATCACGAAGTGATGGCTCGACGAAGCTTGGAGATCTACCGGCGCGTATTGGAACGCGAGCAGTCGAACGGGCGGCCTGGGATGAATCCTGCAGTCCCTCAGGAGATGGTTGCCGCGAGAGTGGGTTGAGCGAATAGGATGACGACCGTTTGTGTTGCAGAGGACCGTCCGACTGAAGAGG
Source organism: Gemmataceae bacterium (assembly GCA_046350275.1). Lineage (GTDB taxonomy): Bacteria > Planctomycetota > Planctomycetia > Gemmatales > Gemmataceae > JAXMAS01. The sequence continues at coordinate 89,370 of JAXMAS010000017.1, read as the reverse complement.
TTGGGATTCGGCTCTTACTGGTTTCGATTCGCTTACATTGGCCTGAGGTGAAAGTCGTCCTTTACCGGCCCGATCCGAACGACGACTTGGTCCGATGGCTTAAGGGGTTTCGTAATGTCGAGGTGATTCCATCGTGTCCAACAGGAGCGAATTCGTGGAACTGCAAGCCCCATGCCTTGCTTCCACTTCTCGAATCAGGGCACTCCGAAGTTATTTGGCTCGATTCCGATATCATTTTGTCACGAAGCTGTCGCAGTCTCTTCGCAGGTCTTTCACCCGAAACGCTGGTCATCACTGAGGAGCAAGTCAGTTCGCGTCAGCAAGGCACAGAATGCCGCACTCGCGGCTGGTGCCTTCCTGTCGGTCGACCGCGATCGGTGAGCGTCAACACTTGCGTCCTCCGTGTAACGCGACACCATATCCCACTGTTGAAGAAGTGGATTGAGTTTCTGTCGCGGGATGAGTATAGGTCAGCACAAAAGCAACCATTGGCCGAGCGACCAGTTCACCTTTTGAGTGACCAGGATGTCCTGGGAGCCTTGGTTGGTTCTCAAGAGTTTGCAACCGTTCCGGTACATTGCATACGGCGGGGGGTCGACATCATTCACAGCGGTGGCGCACTTGCCTACTCGTTCGGCGAGCGCGTCCGTGGGCTTTTCGGCCCGATACCGCCCTTCATTCACGGCCAGGGGGCTAAGCCGTGGTGGATGTTTGACCCAGCCGCCGGGCTGACAGGCCGGTTCTGGACGATGCGCCGACTTCTCCAGGAAGTCTCGCCATACATGGCACTGGCTCGAAAACTCCGCGGCGAAGTTGGCCTGCCGATGGCCTGGCTGGATCGGCCATCAATGTTCGGACGAATCTGCCGAGCTATCGGCTTCGGTCATTTTGCCCTTCGGGGAATGCCAATCACCGCCGTAGCGACGGCAGTGAATTGCACTACGAGGGCGTTCCGGCGGCTTAGGTGAGCGCATTCTTGACAAATGTCGATGGTCAGCACTGCCGATGCCCTTTTTGGGCCAGTACGATGTCAGTCCAGTGCATGCGCGAGATCAAGCTTGGCGGTCAATCATGAACGCCGCCTTTGACGGCAGCTACTACCGAAAACAAATCGGCTGTTCGATCGGAACGATTGCCTGGAGTCACCGTGCGCGGTATCGCATGGCACTCAGGCTGATTGGGCCTCGACCGGGCAGACTTCTTGACTATGGTGTGGGCGACGGAACATTGTTGTCTATGGCCGCCAACCGTTTGACTGAAGGTTGGGGAGCAGACATCAACGTCGAACATGTCCGTGAGTGTAAAGCTCGCTTTGAATGTGTTAGAAACCTCAAGTTCATGACCGTGCGTGAACTGTCCGAGCCCACCTATGAGGGCACCTTCGACGTTGTAACGTGCATGGAGACGCTGGAGCATTGCATCGCACCGACCGTCGATGCTGTGTTGCACGATCTCGTACGCCTGACAAACCCGGCAGGGCGAACAATAATCAGCGTACCTATTGAGATCGGCCCAACGTTTCTCGTAAAGTCCATTGTTCGCAGTATGGCCGCGTGGCGAGGTCTCAGCGATTACTCCCACTATGAGTCATATCCGTTCCGTGACGCGGTCCGCATGATATGTGCGAGTCGTAGGACGGTAATTGATCGTCCCGAATATGGTGGACCTGATGATCCGAACCACTCGCATTACGGGTTTAACTGGCGAGCCTTGAGAGAACGAGTGAGGCAGTACTTTGAAATCACAGCGACAAGGTTCTCGCCGTTAGGCTGGCTGGGAGGTTGGTTCAGTAGTCAGGTGTGGTTCATCTGCGTGCCAAAGAAAGCGACGGCCCATGGAGCACTTCAAGGACATAGTGTGAGGACCGCTGAGAAGTGCTGAGGGTTCTGCACCTCTATTCTGGCAACCTCTACGGCGGAATTGAACGATTGCTCGCTACATTCGCCAGGGAGCGACGGTTGGCTCCGGAGATGGAGCCGGAGTTCGGGTTGTGCTTCCGCGATCGGCTGTGGGACGAGCTGACAGCGACCGGCGTACCGGTCCACGATCTCGGGCCAGTGCGGTTCAGCCGGCCGTGGACGGTCTGGCAAGCTAGATGGCGACTCACTCGGTTGGTCCGGCAACGTGCCTTTGATGCAATCGTAACCCATGCGGCTTGGTCGCATGCAGCGTTCGCGAGCGTGGTACGGCGGTCGAATATACGACTCGTACACTGGGTCCATGATCCAATGACGGGACAAGGGAACCATTTTGAAGAATGGGCCGCCAGGATACCTCCGAACCTCGCAGTGGCCAATAGTCGATTTACATCGGCCACAGTTTCCAGGATCTTCCCGGGCGTTCGGACCGAGGTCGTTTATCTGCCTGTGGCTCCTGTCGCTTTAGATGGCCAGGACGACTCTCGACTAGCCGTCCGGCAGGAGCTTTTGACGTCGACAAATGACACAGTGATCCTGCAAGCCTGTCGGCTAGAGCGATGGAAGGGGCATGCCGTGTTGATCGATGCCCTAGGTCGGCTCCGCAATCTGCCTGGCTGGACGGCGTGGATCGCGGGGGGCCCCCAGAAGGCAGGCGAAGCCGAGTACCTGGCCGAACTATGTCGGCGAGCTGGCGAAGTTGGCGTAGTCGACCGTGTTCGCTTCTTGGGCCAGCGGTCAGACGTCCACCGCCTGATGGCCGCGGTCGACGTGCTGTGCCAGCCGAACACGGGGCCGGAACCGTTTGGAATCGCGTTCGTCGAAGCTCTGTACGCCGGCAAGCCCGTGGTGACGGCCGCGATCGGCGGCGGGTGCGAGGTGGTCGATCCGGGTTGCGGCATACTTGTGCCGCCGAACGACCCGACCGCAGTCGCGGCGGCGCTCGGCGAGTTGATTGCCGACCCGGACCGGCGGTCAGCCCTCGGCGGGGCCGGCCCGGAACGGGCAAAATCGCTGTGCGACCCGGCCCGGCAGCTCGGCCGGGTGGCCAACCTCCTCGGAGCGGCGGCGTGACATCGGACCCGGCACCGGTTCGCACGCTGCTCGGGGCCAAGGGCTTCGACGCCTCGCTGACGTGCCTCGGGTCGCTGATCGAGTACTCGGCCGACCCGGTGCGATTGGTCGTCCACGACGACGGCACGCTGACCGACGAGTGCCGGCAACGGGTGCGCGAGATCGACGCCCGCGCGGAGTTCGTCGACCGGGCGGCGGCCGACGCACAGGTTTTGGGTTTGCTCGCGAAGTACCCGCGGTGTTCGGCCTTCCGCCGCACCGAGATCATGGCACTCAAATTGTTCGACATCGCCCTGCTCGCGGGCGGCCCAGTGGCGTACTGCGACAGCGACTTCTTGTTCTTGCGCCCCTACACGGGTTTGTTTGCCACGCCCGCCCCGGACAAACCGGTGTTCATGACCGACGTCGGCCATGCCTACGCCGTCCGCCCGTGGCACCTATGGCCGGCCGGCCGGCGGCGGCTGATCGGGCGGCTGAACGCCGGCATCACCCTCGCGCCCGGCCGGTTACCTCGACGTCGATTTCGTCGAGTGGCTGCTGGGCACGATCTCGTCCGACCCAGCATTCGCCCGCCGCCGGTACTGGACGGAGCAGACGTGTTGGGCCGCGCTAGCGGGGCGGTCCGGCGCGTCCTTGCTCGACACCCGACAGGTGGTAATGGCGACCCGAACGATGGCCGGGTACACGGCCGACGCGGTGGCCATTCACTTCGTGGCAACGTACCGGGACCGGCTGCCGGAGTACGCGGCGAAGCGGCTTCCGACCGACCGACCGACCGTGTCGGTGCGCATGCGGCCGGCGCGGACGGTGTCGACGACCGGGATGTTCTGGACGGACCTACGACGGCGTATGTCGCCGGTTCGATGACGGCGGTGCCGGCTGCCGTTCGGCGTTCGCAGAGCGGCACGCATGAGGTGGTGCGACGATGAAGATGATCGCAGGAGCAACGGTCCTGATTACCGGCGGCACCGGCTCGTTCGGCAACCGCGTCGCCACGCACCTGTTGGAACACCACCCGAAGGAAATCCGCATCTATAGCCGGGACGAGAAAAAGCAGTACGAGATGCACCGGCAGTTCCCGTCGTTCCGGTACATCATCGGCGACGTGCGGGACGCGGACCGGCTGCGGACGGCCGTCACCGGGGTCGATTACGTGTTCCACGCCGCCGCCCTCAAGCAGGTGCCGTCGTGTGAGTCGTACCCGTTCGAGGCCGTCAAGACGAACATCCTCGGGTCCGCCAACCTCTGCGCGGCGGCGGCCGCCGCCGGGGTGAGGACGGTCGTCGCGCTGAGTACCGACAAGGCCGTCAAGCCGGTGAACGCGATGGGAACGAGCAAGGCGATGATGGAGAAGATCGTCTGCTCGCAGAACCAGTTCGTCGGCGACACTGTGTTTTGTTGCGTGCGGTACGGCAACGTGATGGGCAGCCGTGGGTCAGTCATCCCGTTGTTCCAACGCCAGGCCCAGGACGGCCGCCCGCTAACCCTGACGGCCCCGCACATGACGCGGTTTCTGATGACGCTCGACCAGTCAGTCGACCTGGTGTTCCACGCCATGACAAACGCCGCGGGCGGGGAGGTCTTCGTCCGCAAGGCCCCGGCCAGCACTGTCGTCGATCTCGCCAAGGCCGTCGCGGCCAAGTGCAGCCGCCGCGGTGCCGACCACCCCGTCGAGGTGGTGGGCGTCCGCCCCGGCGAGAAGATCCACGAGGTCCTCGTCAACGAGTACGAGATGCAGCGGGTGGCCGAACGGCCCGACTACTTCGTGATCCACCCGGAGTACCGCGTCCCGGACCGGCTCTCCCCGCAACCGCTCGGTGCCGAGTATACGTCGGAGAATACGAGGCGGTTGACCACCTCGGCCGAAATCGGCGCGCTGCTCGACGCGATGGGGCAAGTCGAGTACTACACCTAACCGAGACCGGCGAACCAGACCATGCGCGTGTTCGTTCTCGGCCACCGAGGCATGCTCGGCCATGTGGTGGCCGCACACCTCGTCGACCGCGGCATCGAGGTGCTCACGTCGGACCGGCGATACGAAGGCGTCCCGCGCGACCCGCTTGTGGAGGAGGTCCGCGCGTCCGGGGCTGCGTGGGTCGTCAACGCCATCGGCCGGATCAAGCAAAAGTGCCGCGACTTGGCGGAACTGGTCCTCGCGAACGGCCGGCTCCCGGTCCACCTGGCCGCCCGGCTGGCCCCCTGCCAGCGGCTGTTGCACGCCAGCACCGATTGCGTGTTCGCCGGCGACCGCGGCGGCTATCGGACAACCGACGAGCGGGACGCCGGTGACGAATACGGGTTCTCCAAGATTCTGGGCGAGGCGGCGGCCGCGGCCGGGCGGTGTCAGGTGTTGCGCGTATCGATCGTCGGCCCGGAACTGTCCGGCGGGCACGGCCTGCTCGGGTGGTTCTTCCGCCAGGCCGGCCCGGTGAACGGGTTCACCAACCACGCCTGGAACGGCATCACGACCCTTGAATGGGCGAAGCGGGCACACGAGGTTATCGCCGGCACGTGGGAGCCACCCGGCCCGCTCGTCCAGCTTGCGTCCGCCGGCCGGGTGTCGAAGGGCGAGTTGCTGCGCGTCACGGCCGACGTTTGGGGCCTGCCGACGGAGGTCCGCGCGGTCGCCGCACCGGACCCCGTGGACCGGACGTTGGTCGGGGACGTCGAGTGCCCGCCGATCCGCGACCAACTGGCGGAACTTTGCACATGGCACCAGTTGCGGTTCGGCCCGCTCGCGGCAGGGGGGGCGCGGTGACGACACCATCGCCGGACGTCGCGGTGATCGTGGCCAGCCATTCGCGTCCGGGGCCGCTCGACCGCGTTCTCGCCTCCGTCGCCCGACAGCGGGGCGTGGCGGTCGAGACAATCGTCGCCGACAATCCGAGCGAGAAGTCGGCCGAGATCGAGGCGGTCGTTGCCGCGCGCCCGAAAGTCCAGCTCGTGAAGTTGGCCCACAACCGCGGCTTCGGCCGGGCGATCAACCAGGGCGTCGAGCGGTCGTCCGCGCCGCTCCTTTACTTCGCGTGCGACGACGTTGAACTAGCGGACGACTGCTTGGCGGAATTGTGTCGGGCACACCGGGCCAGGCCCGCCGCGGGCATGACGGCCCCCGTCATCTACGACGCCGCCGACACCAGCCGTGTCCGCTGCGCCGGCGGTGACTTCCGGATCGGGCTGAAGGTTCGGCTCGACCTGTTTCGGCAACTCCCGCAACCGGCGGCGGAGGAACCGTACCAGGTCAGCTTCGTACCCGGCGGGGCGGCGCTGATTGACCGCGAACTGTTCACGCAACTCGGCCGGTACCGGGACGACTTCTTCATGTACGAGGAAGACACGGAGCTGTCGCAACGTGTGCGTCGCGCGGGCCGCGACCTCGCGATCGCCCCGCGGGCGCGGACGTACGACCTGATTCCCCCGAGCACCTACGACCCGAAGGTCGTCCGGCCGGACATGATCCGCAACCACTTGGCGACCGTCCTGTTGCACGCCCCCGCGGCGCTGGTCCCGGTCCTGTTCGGCACCAAGTTCGCCGCCGGCGTCGTGCGGCTGCCCGGTCTGCCGTCCGCCGACCGGCGGCACTGGGTCGTCGGGTGGAAGAGGTTCCTGGTAGCGGTCCCGCGATTGCTCAGGGACCGGGCGAGGAACGCCCAAACCCGCCGGGCCATGGTCGCGGGCCGACAAGGCTGATTCGTGGGTGTGACGTACACCGAAGTGCGGGCGCTCCGGGACGCCCAGCGGGACGGCGTCTGCTTCCGGCGGACGGTCACGCTTGGCCGCCAGTGGCTGCTCGCCGGCCCGCGTGATCTGGCCCGCGCGTTGGCCGGGTGCCGGGTCGATGCTGCCGCCAAGGCGAAGCTGCTCGCCGACCCGCCGAAGTGGGCGGACGAGCTGTTCCGGCTGTTCGGGGCGGCTGAGGTGTCCGCGCTCGACGCGTCCCCCTACGAGGGGGCGGACATCCTCCACAACCTGAACGACCCGCCGCCGCCGGGCCTGGCGGGCAGGTTCGATCTCGTGTTCGACGGCGGGACGACCGAACACGTCTTCGATGTGCCGCGGGCCCTCCGCACGGCGATGGAACTCGCGAGCGTCGGCGGGCACGTGCTGGTCAGCGTCCCGGCGAACAACGCCCTCGGGCACGGCCTGTACCAGTTCAGTCCGGAATTGTACTACCGCGTGTTCGCGCCGGAGAACGGATTCGAGGTGCGGTGGGTGACGCTGACCGAGGCGTGGTCCGGGAAGCGGTACGCGGCCGCGGACCCGGCCAAGCTCAGGCGGCGGGTGGAACTGTACGCGACCGCGCCGACGTTGATGCTCACGGCCCTGGCCCGTCGCGTCGCCGACGTGCCGATTTTCGCCAACCCGCCCGCGCAGAGCGACTACGCCGCGGCGTGGGACGGCGAGGCCCGGCCGCATGCGCCGGCCGCGCGGCCGTGGCACCGTCGGCTGCTCTCGCGGTTCGGCGAGCGGTTTGCCCCGGGCTTGATCGGCTACGTGCGGTACCGCCGGTCGCTCGACCTCAAGTGGCACCCGGATCTGTTCCGCCCGCTGGCCGACTGAGGGCGACGTGAGGCGGGTGTGGCGCGGCAGTCAATTGTGTGAACCGAGATGGTGCCGGCGGCCGGCAACCCAGCGTGCGAGAGCTACTTGACCTATGCCTTCAGGACTTTCCGCCGAGGCGATCGGCACCGACCTCTATCTGGACCTACTCAAGCGTGTGCTATGCGCGTCCGTTTATCCGGAAAGCAGTTGGCAAGTCGTGACCGGCGAGCGGGCCGGGGCCAGCGGGTTAGCGCATCGGCTTCGCCGGTGGGCCGTCAACGCCTGTCGGCGACGAGGTTTGATGTTCGTCAAGCCGCGGCCGTTTGACCCGTCGTTGCGGGAGTCCGGACGAGATTACCCCTGTTTCGGCTACAGCATGATCGGCCTAAGGCGCATGACCCAACTTCAGGAGTGCGTTGAAGCAGTGATCGGCGACGACATCCCCGGGGACTTGATCGAAACGGGGGTCTGGCGGGGCGGCGCGGCCATCTTGATGCGGGCAGTGTTGCGCCGGTACGGGGTCACGGACCGGACCGTCTGGGCGGCGGACTCTTTCGACGGCCTTCCGCCGCCGCGGGCGGAGGTCGACCGCCTCGACCTGAGTTTCGACTTATCGGAATGGAGTTACTTGAAGGTCTCCCTCGAATCCGTCAGGGCGGCGTTCGAGTCGTTCGGCTTGCTCGACGATCAGGTCCGGTTTCTCAAGGGGTGGTTCAAGGACACGCTGGCTACTGCCCCCATTGAGCGGCTCTCGGTGCTGAGGCTGGACGGGGACATGTACGAGTCGACGATCGACGCCATCACGCCCCTTTATCCAAAACTCAGCCCAGGCGGGTTCGTCATCGTCGATGACTATTTCGGCTGGCCGGGGTGCCGGCGGGCGGTTGACGAATACCGCAGCAAACACGGCATCACCGCGAAGTTGATTGACATTGACGGGGCGGCGGCCTACTGGCGTGTCGGGTGAGGCGTTGACCGTAACGTGGTACCGGAAAGGCGACCCGAAACGGCATGATCGCGGCAAAAACTCGGGACGAGCGGGCGGCGCGGGCGGCCACGTTGGCGGCGCGCAACACCCGCCGCGCGTACGCCGTCATCGTCGGCTTCGTCCTCGTCCAGCTCGCGTGCCAGGTCGCGCTCCTGTTCCCGGCCCTTGCGAAATTCCGCGTCGTCTTCCGGACGGCGAGCTTCGCCATCGCCATCGCCGCACTGTTACTGATCCCCGGCCGGTCGCGGACGCATCCATCGGCCCTGTTCGCGGCCCTCGTCCTCAGCATCGTCGGTCTCGGTCTCTTTCACCCGACGACGAATTCCGCCGCCGCGGGCGTCGCCCAGATCGCGCTGTACGTCGCGATCCTCGGCCCGATCTTTTGGGTGTGCCGGCTCGACGTTACCGCAGCGGTCCTCGGCCGACTGGTCCTGATCCTCTGGTTGTTCCACACGGCCAGCGCCGCCGTCGGCGTCCTTCAGATGCACTACCCCGGCCGGTTCCAGCCGGCCCTGTCGGACATCATCGCGTCGAGCGAGTTCCTGCAGGAGGTCAGCAAGATCACCCTGGCCGACGGGACGCAGACGTTCCGGCCGATGGGCCTGACCGACGCGCCCGGCGGGGCGGCCGGAGCCGGGCTGTACTGCTGTCTGTTCGGCCTCGGGTTCTACCTCGCTTCCCGGTCCTGGGCCGTGCGGGTGGCCGCGGCCGCGTCCATCGTTATCGGCCTGTTCTGCATCTACATGTCGCAGGTGCGGTCGCTGCTCGTCATGGTGGGTGTGGCCGCCGCCGTCCTCACAACCGTTCTCGCCCGCCGCGGGGAGTCGGTACGGTTGGCTGGCCTAGCCGTCCTGGTTCCAGCCGTCGTGCTGGTAAGTTACAAATGGGCGGCCGCAGTCGGCGGCGAATCGACCGTCAACCGGATGCGAACGCTGACCGAACGTTCAGCAAGCGAGTTGTATTACGCCAATCGCGGGCACTTCCTTGAACACACGGTCATGGAATTACTGCCACGATACCCGCTCGGGGCCGGGCTCGGTCGATGGGGGATGATGCACGGGTACTTCGGCGACAAGAATGCTCCACCCGACCGCGCTTCCATCTGGGTTGAAATCCAGTGGACGGGCTGGCTACTCGATGGCGGGTTGCCGTTGATCGCCGCGTATACCTTCGCCATCGCAATAGCCGTTCGCGTTGCGTATGTTGTTGCGGTTCGATCTCCGCCGGGACATCCACTTGCGGTGTGGGCGTCCGTGGTCCTCGGATACGACATTGCGGCCGTCGCCGTGACGTTCAACTACCCCCTATTTATCAGCCAGGGTGGCCTGGAGTTCTGGCTACTCAACTCGGTTTTGTTTGCAGCCGCCACTGCAAGCAGCAACGGAGTGTCCGCCTCGGTACGACCAAAGAAGATTGTCGACCGGGTTGGTCAACGCTGCAGTAGCAATGTGGGTTCTGCCTATGCAGGGAACTCGCAATAGTTAACATCTATAACATGTGCGACTCCGATGATTTCAAGTATTGGCTAATTCGAGCATTCGATTGAGACCGTCGACCTTTCCATCGAATCCACCCGATGCAATTGACAGCCCAGTAAGCCATCACTCATTCGGAAAACGGGTCAACCGTTCGGCGCGACTGGCGGCGACAATCGCATCCAGTTGGTTACGTACGGCCGTCACCATGGCAATTGGACTGGCGGTTACGCCAATCCTCATAAGGTATTTGGGACAAGAGCGTTTTGGCGTCGTACGAGCGGCAGAGCAGTGGTTTGCCTATCTGGAGTTCCTCAACTTCGGCCTTGGGCCAGCCATCGCCGTTCTGATTGTCGCGGCCGCCTCCGAAGGTACTCCGTCACAGCTAGTCGGCACCGCACGGAGCGGTTTCGCCCTACTGGCTCACCAGCTGCGCTGGGTACTCCCGTCTGCCATTGCTCTGACCGTCACATTTCCATTTGCGCTCGATCTTTCCAAGGATTTGAAACGTGAATTCCTCTTCGCTGGCCCAATACTTGTTTTCTCAGCGTGTTCCTACCCTGCTGGCGTTTTCCGGTCAGTGCTTGAAGCTCGGCAACAGGGCTATTTGCTTAACTTCAGCCTAATTGTCCAATCATTCGTTGCCGCTGCTCTCGGCGTTGGCTTCGCTACTATCGGGTTTGGGCTGACTGGGCAATTGTGGGCTTGGATTCTTGGCGCAGTCGCCTGGACGTGCTTTTGCATTTTTTTTGCGGGCGGCATGACTCGGGCGTTTTGGGCCACCCCAGCCGTACCAATTCGGCGTACTGAAGTGTGGCAACTTCAATGGCCTCTACTAATTGCAGGAATTGGAACTCAATTCAATTTGCTATCCGACAATCTTTTGGCAGGTGTCACATTTGGAGTCGGAGAAGCTGCTTCGTTATTCTTAACTCAGCGGCTGTTCCAATTGGCCGGTGTGGTTGCGGGTTCGATTAATGGTAGTGGAACATGGACTGGACTAGTCGACCTCCGCGCCCGAGTCGGCGTGGCGGCATTCCGTTTGCGCGTGGCCGAGGTATCAAAGCTGAACCTTGGAATCAACCTCCTGGTACTTGCTCCTGTCCTTGTGTGCAACCGACGGTTCATCAGTCTGTGGGTGGGAGACGGCTTGTACGCCGGCGATGGTGTAACAGTTGCGACGTTTCTTCAGCTCGCAACATACAATTTCTTTTGCCTCTTCTCCGCCCTGATCGATGTCCTTGGGAGAACTCGACGGCGAGTCTGGGTAAGTACAGCCGGAACGGCCTTGAAGATCGCACTGATCTTTCCCTTCACGGCTTGGTTCGGGCTAGCTGGACTGCCGCTTGCTACGGCGGTGGCTTACTTGGCTACCGATGTTTGGTACTGCCCACATGTCCTTTGTAGCGACAACGGCTTTTCTTCTTGGGATCTACTTGCCGGAACTGCCCGCGCAGTGGCCGTTGGTGGTTCTTGGGCGGGACTCTGTTACTATGTCGGAACCCAGGACGTACATCTTCTGCCCGGTTGGCCAGGACTAATCACTGAGGCAGCAGCGTTTGGATTCGGAAGCGTACTATTGGGCTGGCTATTCCTACTTTCAGAATCCGAACGGTCCCTCTGGAAAGTACGAGTTCGGGGATGGTTTCACACGCGTGAATCAACTGAGCGGTGAGCCAAACCTTGCTGGACTTTCGATGAATCCCATCTGAGATTGCAGACTACCGAAATGAACCGACTAGAAACGACGATTCGATCCACCAAGCGTCTGCTGGGACTCAACAGCCGTTCGCCGATTGTGGCTGGGATGCGTCCGGCCTACGACTGGTTACTCACTGGGCTCTTCGGCCGCCGCGGCCTCTCCAGGGTGATCTACGGCGGGGAAGATGTCCGCGTGTTGCCGGCGCACCGCTACGTCGAAGAAGGCTATGAATCGCCTGTCTTCGACTACTTGTCGAAGGCTGTTCGGCCTGGCGCTGTGATTCTCGACATCGGTGCTCATGTCGGGTTGTCCGCCATTCTGATGGCCCGCTGGGCCGGCCCCGACGGCCACGTCTACGCCTTTGAGCCTTCGCCGCAGGTGCGAGCCGCTTTGACCAAACACTTGGCCCTGAATGGAGTCCAGGATCGTGTTATTGTGATTGACTCGGCAGTATCGGATCGGCCGGGCCGGGCCGCGTTTTTCGCCTTCGAAAGTTCACCGGAGGGCACTCTTTCGGCGACGCATTCTCGCCTGCCCGGTGCTCAGCCCGTCGACGTTCCCGTCACGACCGTCGATGATTTCTGCGCGACTCGTGACATCGCGCCAACCGTAATCAAGATCGATATCGAGGGGTACGAGTACCATGCGCTCTGTGGAGCGAGGAAAGTGTTGGAACGGCACCGGCCGGTTCTGGTGATTGAACTCCATCCGATGAACTGGGCCGAGATCGGGCTGCGCCGCGAGGCGTTAGCTGGTTTGATCGCCGATTTGGGCTACCGCCTGATCGCACTTGAGAATCAGTCCGACGCCTTGAGCGAATACGGTCACGTTGCCTTGGAACCACTGCCTTGACCATTTGGCAGGATGGCTGTTGGCATAAGCTGCTTTCGTAGCTGACCAATTTAGCGGTGGATAACAGCGACGTGCCTGCGGTTCGGTCGCCAACGACAGTGAGTTCTGAGCTTTGCAGCCCGCGAGTCCTGGTCGTAATCTACGACCATATGAGGTATGACGTTGCTCGATTGGCTCATCGGTGCTTGCCGGCCTTGGCAATTCCGTGGGAAAGCCCGGTTGCTCAACCAGTTCCTCCCGAATTCTGGGACGCGGCCTGCGATCGTGCACGGATATCGGATGACGTTAGACCTATCCGAGCACATCCAACGCATGATCTTTCTAGGGGCATTCGAGCGGTGGGAAACGCGAGCTGTTCAACGGTATCTGCGGCCTGGAATGCGTGTCGTCGATGTCGGAGCCAACGTAGGGTACTTTACTCTCTTAGCGGCACGAAAGATTGGTCCTGAAGGAAAAGTCCTGGCGGTTGAACCTAGCAGGCAGCCGGCTGACATACTTGAGACCGCATTGCGAGAGAATGGCATTGGACAAGTAACACTCGTCCGGTGTGGACTGGGCCGTGCGACTGGTGAGGCCGTACTCTACGATCCTCATCCTGAGAACCACACACCGACAATGCTGGGAGACATGGGAACGCCCGGCACCACGGTGCAGATCCGGACCCTCGACGAACTCGCTGAAGCTCACGGATTGCCCGACATCGACCTACTCAAGATCGATGTCGAGGGATACGAACCGGAAGTACTTGCCGGTGCCAAGAGGCTTCTTGGTGGTGGTCGGATTCGGGCCATACTGTGTGAATTCAACGAGTACTGGCTCGGTCGGAATGGTACTACTGGTGAGGCGGTGTACCGCAATGTGATCAATTATGGTTACGTCGATCAGACCAAGCACTCTATGGTGCCGGGGGCAATTCTGGACAACCGGTTCTTTACGCTTAATGCTGGTCGCAATCGGCCGTGACCGAGCATTTGGTGATCCTCACCGGCGAGTACCCGCCGCAGCATGGTGGGGTGTCCGACTATACCCGTCTACTAGCCACGAGACTCGCCGCGTTAGGCAACGCGGTCACCATCTTCGCTCCGCCCGCAGCCGTCGAGAAGACACCGGCCCTGGCAGTCGCCGTGTGCCGATTGCCCGACCACTTCGGGCCGCGGGGACTGGTTCGCCTGTCGCAAGCCCTTGCCCTTGAGCCCCGCCGCACCCGACTATTGGTGCAGTACGTACCGCACGCCTTCGGGTGGAAAGCGATGAACGTGCCGTTCTGCTTTTGGGTACTGTGGCGCAAGTTTCGCCACCGCAACCGCATCGACGTCATGTTCCATGAGATTGTCTTTCCCCTTCCGCGCCGACCCTTACGGCACGCCGTCTTAGGCATTGTGACCCGCGGTATGGCGGCACTTCTGCTCTGGGCCGCCGATCGGGTCTTTGTCTCGACGCCAGCGTGGTATCCGCACGCCCGTCGCTGGGGGCCGGCCGGCCTTCCGTGCGAATGGCTGCCGATCCCGTCCAACATTCCAGCCGACCCCGACCCAGCCGCCATCGCCATAGCCCGCGCCCACGCCACAGGCGGGAACCCGGCTGCCAGGGTCGTTGGGCACTTTGGAACTTACGGTGATCTCATTACATCGGGGCTCCAAACGGGGATAGCTCGCTTGCTTGACGCCCGGCCCGAGGTTCGCGTGTTGCTCATCGGCGATGGAGATGGGTTTCGCGCCAATCTGCTAAAGGCGGTCCCCGGCATTTCCGATCGCGTCTTGGTCACGGGCCGACTCCCCGCCGACGGGGTGTCCGCGCACCTCTGCGCATGTGACCTGGTGATGCAGCCATTTCCAGACGGGGTATCGGCCCGCCGCACGTCGCTGATGGCCGCAATCGCGAACGGCGTGCCTGTCGTGACGAGTGACGGAGATCTGACCGAACCAGTGTGGCGCGGTGTGCCAGGCATCACGCTGGTCCCCGCTGGCGAGGATCTTAGGCTCGGTGACGCCGCGTCCAAGCTGCTCGCCAACCCAGCCACACTGGCCGAACTCCGTCACTCAGTGCGAGAGTTTTACGAGCGTCACTTCTCTATGGAACGGACGGTCCGAGCATTGTGCGGGTCGGCCGAGTGACCTTGCCCGACGAGGTCCATCGTCCCCCCTGGGTCATCGTCTCGGCTGGGTTCCATCACACCGGCGGCCAAGCCAAAGCAGTTGCGTCGCTAGCTGATTACCTCGCGCGGACCGGGCCACGCGTCCATCTCGTCGGCCACGATTTCGATCTATCTTTCACAAATTGCGACAATGTGACGATCCACTACGCTGCGCGGCCGTTCCATGCAGATGCATTGGGTAATGCGTTTCTAGCCCGCGCCGGCCGAGCTGTAGCCCGGCGAGTGACTGCCACGGACCCCGCCGCCCGTGTAGTCGCCAACGGCGGCAACTGCCGATGGGCCGATGTCAACTGGGTCCACTACCTACATTCCGCTTTCGAGCCAGACTTGCGGGCGGCCCCGCGGTGGTTCCAGCTGAAGGAACGGATCGTCGGCGCGGCGTACCGGCGGAGCGAGCGGCTGGCCGTTGGAGAAGCGCGGATCGTCGTCACCAACTCTGTGCGGACCCGCGACGACGTGCTGGCCCGGGTGCCTGGCGTCGCGCCGGCTCGCGTGATCCCGGTCTACTACGGCTCCGATCCGGCGTGGCGTCCGGCCGACAGCGACGAGCGGGCCGCGGCGCGGGCATCGTTCGGCCTGCCCGCGGTCGGTCCGGTCGTCGTGTTCGTCGGCGGATTCGGGTACGACAACCGCAAGGGATTCGACACTCTGTTTGACGCCTGGGGCCGACTGACCGCCAGCGGCGGATGGGACGCGACGCTAGTGATGGCCGGCGGCGGTAAGGCGGCGGCCGCGGCCGCCCGCACAGCCGCCGCGGTCGGGCCGGCCGACAAAATCCGGCTTATCGGCTTCACCGATCGCGTTTTCGACCTGCTCGCCGCCGCTGACCTGCTCGTCAGCCCAGTGCGGTACGAGCCGTTCGGACTCAACGTCCAGGAGGCGGTCTGTCGCTGCGTGCCTGCTCTGGTGTCGGCATGCGCTGGGGTTGCGGAGCTTTACCCGCCGGAACTGTCGGACATGGTGCTGCCGGACGCCGACGACGCGGCCGACCTTGCGGCCCGACTGCGGCGATGGCGAGTCGACATGCCCGGCTGGCGAGTGCGGTTTCGGCCACTGTCCGACCGGATGCGGGCCCGGTCGTGGGACGACATGGCCCGCGAGATTATTGCCGCGGCGGGAGATATCCGTTGACGTTTGGTAAGTTGTTGTTCTGGCGGCTCACTGTGCCGGGAGTTGTGCGCCTCGTCCCGCCCGGGTTGCGGGTCGCGCACGGCCCGTTCGCCGGAATGCATTACGTTGCGCCACGGGCGTTCGGAAGCAGCCTATCCGCCAAACTCCTAGGCTCCTATGAGTGCGAACTGCACCCCGTCGTCCGAGACATTCAGACCATGCCGTTTCGCCGGCTAATTGACGTTGGGGCCGCCGAAGGTTACTACGCTGTCGGCTTCGCCATGACGATGCCCGGACTGGCCGAAGTTGTCGCGTTCGAGGACGGTCCCGAAGGCCGGTCGCTTCTAAGCCGGATGGCGGCCCGGAACGGCCAGGAGCGAATCGACGTCCGGGGACGTTGCGAGTTGGCAGACTTGTCCACCGTCGTGGCCGACGGTCGCGACACGTTGGTGGTGTGTGATACGGAAGGATACGAAGACGTGTTGTTGAACCCGTCCGCCGTCGAAGGGCTTGGCCGCTGTCACGTCCTCGTCGAGACACACGACTTCCTACGCCCCGGCGTGACGGACGAACTGTGCCGACGGTTCTCGCCCTCGCACCACGTGACCCGAATCTTGTCGCGGCCACGACTCCCGTCTGACTTCCCCGGCCGCAACTGGGCGGCGCGACTTGCTCCGTCCCGCCTGTTGCTGCGGGCGGTCGGCGAAGGCCGCCCAGGACCAATGACGTGGCTGTGGATGACGCCTTTGGCCGTGGCATCGGCCGGGTGACGTCGTTGCCTCGACCGCGAATCGCGTTCGTCGTAAACGGCGACCCGGACTCGGCCATGGCCGAGCGGGCCGCCGCGTTCGCGCGCCGATTGGCTGGCCGCTTAGACATCCATACCCTTTATCGCCGCGGCGGCACGGCCGCAAGCGCGCCCCGGATGTTGCGGCAACTCGTCGCGGTCTCGCCGGCCGCCTGCTACGTCTTTGACATGGCGGCCGCAGGCGTTGCTGCAGCCGGCGCATACCGCCACTCGACAGGCACGCCATTCGTCGTCGATACTGGCGACGCCATAGTTGAACTCGGCCGGGCACTCGGTCGGGGGCCGGCCGGCATGGCTGCGACGCGGGGGCTAGAGGCGTATGCGCTGCGGGCCGCGGCGGCAGTCGTGGTCCGCGGAAGCGTTCACCAGGACTTGCTCGCCCGCCGCGGCATCCGGTCAGAGTTCATTCCCGATGGCGTGACCGTCGATCGATTTGCCCTCCCACCCGTGGGGCGGGAGGTTGGCACGCCGCTAACCATCGGCTTGGTCGGCAGTTCGGTGTGGGTGTCGGCCCGGCAGACCTGTTACGGCTGGGAGTTGGTCGAACTGATCCGGCTGCTGAAGGACCGTCCGATCCGCGGCGTGATGATCGGTGACGGCAACGGCATCGACATTCTTCGCCGCCGATGCAGGGAGTACGGTATAGCCGACCGCGTCGAGTTCGCCGGCCGCGTGGCGTACGCCGACCTGCCGCCTCTCCTTCATCGGCTCGACGTGTGCCTTTCGACCCAGACGAACGACGCCATCGGCAACGTGCGGACGACGGGCAAGCTACCGCTGTACCTGGCCGCGGGCCGGTTCGTATTGGCCAGCCGGGTCGGCGAGGCAGCCCGCGTTTTGCCGCCGGAAATGCTTGTCGATTTCCGCGGGTCGGCCGACCCGGCGTACCCGACCCGGCTCGCCGACCGTGTGTGCGACCTCCTGGCCCGCGGGACGGAGTTCTCGCACCGGCCTGAGTGCGTCGCCCTCGCCCGACGGCACTTCGACTACGACCTGTTGGCCTCGCGGGTCGCGACAGTCCTGTCCGCGGTAGCTTCCGGCAGATGGAGGCGGCGATGACGGTTCGCCTCGCCGTCTTCCGCGACTACTCAGCGGAAGGCTGGCCGAGCATGGACCTTTGTGCTGATATGCTCCTGGCCAACCTGCCGGCGGCCGAGCCACGATTGTCGGCAGACGATGTTTGCCCTCGCTATCGCACACGCTTCCAGCCGTTACCTTGTATCGGCCGCAATGCTGACCGCCTTGTGAACCGCCTATGGGACTACCCTCGCTGTGCGCGACGTATCGCTACCCGTTACGACGCCTTCCATCTAGTCGATCATAGCTACTCGCAACTACTTCACGCGTTGCCGACCAATTGTGTCGGCGTCTTCTGCCACGACCTCGACACGTTTCGCTGCGTCCTTGACCCTGCCGCGGAGCCGAGGCCTCGGTGGTTCCGCGCGATGGCCAAACACATTCTCAGCGGGTTTGCCAAGGCAGCGGTCGTCTTTCATCCTTCCGCAGAGGTTGGGCGACAGATTGTCCGTTTTGGCCTCGCCGACGAGAGTCGTGTCGTCCACGCACCGAATGGGACAAGTTCTGAATTCAGCGCAAACGATGACCCGCTCACACCCAGGCCGCTTCCGACCGGCCTGCCGTTCCTCCTCCACGTCGGTAGTACCATTCCTCGTAAGCGAATCGACGTGCTGCTAAACGTGTTCGCCGAGGTTCGACGTGGTCGCGACATTCGGCTGGTTCAGGTCGGTGGTGATTGGACGTCAGAACAAAAAGCTCAAATCAGTCGACTTGGTATTGTGAATGTCGTCACTCAAGTGCGTGGATTAAGCCGCAAAGAGCTGGCCGGACTCTACCGCGAGGCAGCTTTGGTCCTCCAACCTAGTGAAGCCGAGGGGTTCGGGCTACCAGTGGTCGAGGCATTGGCTTGCGGAGCTGTGGTAGTCGCCAGTGACATTCCCGTCCTCCACGAGGTTGGTGGACATGCGACCGTTTATTGCCCTGTTAGCGATGTGGCAATGTGGACGAACACCGTCGCCAAGCTCCTCGACGGCGCGATAGCTGCTCCGCTGCGTACTGAGCGATTGGCTCATGCCAGCAAGTTTACGTGGGCTCAACAAGCCCGAACGATCGGAGCGGCTTACTTACGACTATTGGGGGTCAGCTGACGTGTGCGGAATCGCCGGACTGATCGGCGTCGCTCAAGAACAGGCCGGCCCCGCATCGGAGCGGATGTTGCGGGCCATAGCCCACCGCGGGCCGGACGGTCACGGCATACAATCCGTGTCCGTGAACGGCGGATCGCCAGCCATCCTCATACATACTCGGCTCGCTATTCTCGAACTGTCGTCGGCCGGTCGCCAGCCGATGCAAGACCACCCGATTGATGGGGCTACTCCGGCTAACTGGGTCGTGTTCAACGGCGAGTTGTTCAACTATGCCGACCTGCACGCCGAACTAGCCTCCGCTGGCTGGTCATGTCGCACTCGCAGCGACACAGAAGTACTACTCCACGCGTATCGCGTCTGGGGAGAAAGCTGCGTCGAACGCTTTCGGGGCATGTTCGCCTGGTGTTTGGCCGATCCAAAGCAGCAAACGGTATGGCTGTGCCGCGACAGACTAGGCATCAAGCCCTTGTACCTGTTTCGACCGCGAAGCGGCGGACTTGTGTTTGCGTCTGAAGTACGGGCCTTACTCGCGGCGGGTCCTGAGCTGGTGCCACCCCGCATCGCAGCCGATGCCATCGAGAGCTTCCTGGCGCAAGGCGCTGTAATCGGAGAAGGCGCGATCATTGATGGTGTCGAACAACTCCCTCCGGGTAGCTCTCTAACAGTCGATTGGTCGGGGCGCTCGCTCGGTCAGCGCCGCTATTGGTCCTTGGCGTCCGATGCACGACCCGAGCGATGCGATGAGGATCGCGATGCCGTTGTGGCGAGACTGGGCACGACACTCCGAGATGTCGTTCAATTGCGGCTGATCAGTGATCGACCGCTCGGCCTGTTCTTGTCCGGCGGCGTCGACTCCGGTGCATTGGCCACCATTGCAACTGAAGTGTCCGGCACTCGAGTCCGCACACTGAGCGTGGGGTTCGACCAACCCGAGTTCGACGAAACGGCTGTGGCCACGGCCGTAGCTCGCACACTCGGCACGGATCACTCCGTCATTACTTTGACTGGGTCCGAGGTACTCGACGATATTCCCGATGTCTTGGCCGCTGCGGATCAGCCGACAGTCGATGGCTTTAATACCTTCATCGTCTCACGGGCTGCCCGTCGAGCCGGTCTGACTGTCGCGTTGAGTGGTCTCGGCGGCGACGAGCTGTTCGGTGGTTATGCGAGTTTTCGCGATGTGCCGCGTTCTCGACGATGGCAGTCAGCGAGCCGGTTTCTTGGACCGCTAAAGCCCGTTGCGATGGCTGGATTACGTGCGACCGGTCGTCGCTCGGCTGCCAAGGCGGCGGAGCTCGTGGACCGACCCGTCGATGTTGTTCTTCGCTACTTGCTCAGACGCGAGTTGTTTCTACCACGCGAGCGTCGCTCCCTGCACAAACGCCCGGAGAATGCAGACCCGCATTGCGGAATCCTAGCTGATGTGTTGGCCGAATTGAGGGCCGCAGCGGAAGATCCTGACCCGATCAACCAAGTGTCGCGACTTGAGCTATCTGGGTACATGAGACACATGCTTCTTCGTGATGCAGATGCGTATAGTATGGCGAATGGGATCGAATTGCGGGTGCCACTCCTCGATCACAAGCTTATCGAGACGGTTGCTCGGCTGCCCGGTCGATGGAAGCGACCCGATCCACGACCCAAGCCCTTGCTAATCGACGCTGTTGGCAAGCGACTCCCAGAGATAATCCATCGACTTCCCAAGAAGGGATTCACCTTTCCATGGGGTCCGTGGTTGCGCGGTCCGTTGCGAGATCGTGCTGCAAGAGCTGTTGCCGATAGCGATGTCTGGTCGCACGTTGGAATCAACCCGGGTGCGCCCAGCGCGCTGTGGAATCAGTTTCTGGCCGAAGATCGACGGATCTCACCCTTGCAGCCTCTCGCGTTTGTCGTTCTACACGACTACATCGATCGGCACGGTCTCCGCCCGTGAGGCGGTTCGTCTTTCTTAACCCGGCGGCCGGGCTCGGTGGTGCCGAGCGAAGCCTGGTCGAACTCATTCGCGCAGTTGGTCGGGAGTTCCCAGACTCCGTGCGGCATGTCATCCTCGGAGCATCTGGACCAGTCGAACCACTTCTTGCCCAGGCCGGCGCTACTGTGGAAGTACTCCCTCTTCCTCGCGCCGTGTCGGCGCTCGGCGACAGCGTCCTTCGCGGGACTGCTCGGATTCGGTCACTTGCTCGGCTGGGTTTGGCGGCTCCCCCAGCCACGATCGCGTCCGTCGGTTACGTCCGTCAGCTCTCAAGCCGCCTTGCCGAACTCGCCCCCCATCTCATTCACTCTAATGGGCTCAAGACCCATTTGCTCTCGGTATTCGCGAGTCCACGGCGAGTTCCGGTAATATGGCACATTCGCGACTTTCTTGGTCATCGCCCCTTAATGCGTGCGGCCCTGCGCTGGGTCGGCCCAGCGGCCGCTTTGGCTATCGCGAATAGCCACACTGTCGCTACGGACGCTCGGCGCGTTCTCGGCAGAGTCCCTGTCATACCCATCTACAACGCGATTGATGTTAACGAATTCGCTCCTGGTGCAGGATCGCCTGAACAACTCGATGAGTTGGCTGGACTACCTCCGGCCCCGGTAGGCACCATCCGGGTCGGGCTTGTCGCGACGTATGCTCGATGGAAGGGCCAAGACATCTTCCTGCGTGCACTAGCGGCTGTGCATCGGAGCAGCGTACCAATTCGCGGCTACGTTGTCGGGTCAGCGATCTACTCGACACGAGGATCTCAGTTCTCGCGCGCCGAGTTGGGGACGATGGCTGTAGACTTGGGGATTGCCGATCGCGTCGGTTTCGTTCCGTTTCAGTCTGAGCCAGCCACTATCTATCGAGCGTTGGACATCGTGGTCCATGCTAGTACTCGTCCAGAACCGTTCGGCTTGACCATCGCGGAAGCAATGAGTTGCGGTCGGCCCGTCATTGTCGCGGCGGCTGGTGGAGCGCGTGAACTCTTCGTCGATTGCCGCGATGGAGTCGGAGTTACACCGGGAGATTCGGCGGGCCTGGCCAATACGATTACTCGCCTCGCAGCCAGTCCGTCAACTCGGATCGACCTTGGGTCTGCAGCTCGGCAATCGGCCCTAGCCCGGTTTTCCCCAGAGCGACTCGCTTGCGAGCTGGCAGTAGCCTACCAGCGGGTGTTGAAAGCGGATGTACACTAGCGGGCCACGCGTCGGATGATCGAAGTGGTCAACTTTGAGGACGATTTGGAGTACCCTCGACGAGGACTCTAGGACAGACGAGGGAGTGGTCGAGTGGCACAAGCAAGCACAGATCGGCTACTTGAAGGCGTAGTCTCGTCCGACTAAACTACAGTACTTCCCCTCCGTCGTAGAGGTGCCCGGCCTTCCCTCCCACGACAGAACCGACTCATCGTTCGTCATTCGAGGCTCCCGAAACGGAGGTCGCGCCGTGTCGATCAATGTGCTGACGGAACAGGCAGGCGTGGATCCCCAAGAGCTTTCGCCGCTCACCACGCTCACAAAATTCGCCTGGATCGCCTGGCACAACAAGTGGCTTGTGATGCTTGGCGTGGTGGTAGGACTGATCCTTGGCGCGCTCTCGTATGCCCAGACCTCTCCGACATTTCAGTCAACGGCGCAGATTCTCGTCATCAAGAAGCGACCAGACTTCATAATGCCAGCGAATGGCAGCGAGATGCGTGGTAGCGCCGTGGTTGAGGATTACCTCGGTACGCATGTCGTCATGATGCAGAGCGACGAAGTCTTGAGCCGAGCGGCCAAGCTCGTCGATTGCGCAGCACTTGATTCTCCGCCCCTCGATGGCGATGCGACCGGACTCTTGAAGGCTGGCCTCGTTGTGGCACGCGAGAAGGAAGCTAGTTCGGGTGGAACAAGTGTGCTCAATGTGTCGTTTCGCTGTGCGTCGCCGACGGATAGTTACCGCTTGCTATCGGCAGCAATCGACGGTTACAAAAAGTTCCTGGCCGACACGTACAGCGGCATGAACGACGAGACACTGACCCTCATCGACAAAGCACAGAAACTCTTCAACAACGAACTGCTTGCCAAGCAAAAGGAACTGCAACAGATCGTTCTGGAAAACCCGCTGGCCATCAAGTCGAAAGAGGGTGTGAGCACCCTTCAGGACCGCATTCGCCATCTCGAAGAAAAGCGATCGAGTTACGCCTTACGGCAGACGCAGATCGAGACCCGACAAAAGGTCGTGGACAAGGCGCTCAAGGAAGGAAAATCTCGCACTGCGATTCTCACGATGCTGCTGGCCAACTCGACCGACGGAAAGGCTCCGCCGACTCCCAATGCTGCGACGGAAGCGGCTTTACTCGAACTAAAGCTACAGGAGAAGGAGCTAACCCAGACATTCGGTCCGAATCACCCGTCCGTCCTGGCAATCCGATCCCGGATGCAGTTGCTTCGCGAGCAGGCCAGTTTGGTCAACAAGCCCGACCAGCCGAAATCTGTCGCTGATCCACTGGAAATGCTCTGCGAGGGGCTCAAGCTCGAACACGAGGAAGCCCAAATGGTCCTCGACGCGATTGGGCCGCGTCTGGAGGCCGAGCAGAAAAACGCGCAATCCTTAGCAGGCTACCTCTTGCGCGAAGAAGAAGCGCGTAACGAAGTCAACCGGTTGCGCCTGCTTTGCGATGGTATCATCGATCGCATTCGCCAGATCAACGTGACCCGCGAGGCGGGCGGCTTCGATGCACGGACGCTGAACCCACCAGGGCCAGGGTTCAAGGTTGCGCCATCGCTATTCAACACACTGGCCCTGGCGCTGATCGGCGGCCTGGCCCTCGGCTTGGGCCTCGCATACCTGGCTGACTTTAGCGATCGCAGCTTCCGCAGCCCGGCCGAGATCAGTCAGGCACTTGGGTTGCGAATCGTCGGCCACATTCCTCATTTGACGGAACCAGCGCCATCGGCTCTTGTCGCCCCTGGAGAACTCGCGCCGCACCTTGTTGCTGCTCACAAACCGACGTCGCCTGAGTCCGAGGCATTCCGGGGCGTCCGTACCGCCCTGTATTTCAGCACGCAAGGACGTGGGCATCAGGTAGTTCAGATCACCAGTCCTAACATGGGCGACGGCAAGTCCACATTGGCGGGTAACCTCGCCGTATCCATCGCCCAGTCGGGAAAGCGAACAATCCTGCTTGATGCCGACTTCCGACGACCGCGAGCACACAAGCTCTTTCCGGGCATCGTCCGTGAAGTTGGACTCTCATCCGTCATTGCCGGCTCGGCAACGCTGGGCGAGGCAATTCAGCCGACCGCTGTGGCCAACCTCTCGATCATGCCGTGTGGTCCGCGCCCGGAGAATCCGGCCGAGCTGCTCACATCGTCGATGTTCCAGGATGTCCTCAACGAGATTCGGGGCCGTTACGACTTTGTGCTCGTTGACACGCCCCCGGTGCTGCTGGTGAGCGACCCGTGTGCGGTGGCTCCGCGTGTCGAGGGAGTGCTCTTGGTCATTCGTCTGGCCAAGAACAACCGCCCACCGGCCGAACGGGCCGTCGAGATCTTGACGTCCGTCGGCGCGAACATACTCGGGGTGATGGTCAACGATAAGACCTCACAGTTCGGAAGTCGCAGTTACGGTGGCGGGTACGGTGGGTACGGCTACGGCTACAAGTACGGCTATAAGTATGGCTACAACTACAATTACAACTACGGTTACGGTTACCAGCCAACGTACGGCGAACCGCCCGAGATCAGCGCGATCCCGACAGGTGATCGCGGAGTCCTTCCCCCTCTGCCCGCTCCTGGCCCCGAGACCAACGGGTTCCATCCCGATATGGACTGACATCCGTGTTCCGACCAATCGCCATATCGCGACCTCAGCAGGTATTACATGTCGATGCTGTGTGAGACGGATGCCATTGGCGGTGCGCCGCCGGAGCGACGCCAGCCCACGGCACCGGCCGTATTTTCCGGCAAGCTTCTGACGTTGTCAGCCTGCGCCCTGGTCGCGTGCGCCCCCCTGGCCATCGCTCACTTTCGACAAATAGCCCAACGGCCACACTATCAGTTCTTTCCTCTCGCTTTGCTTGCGGCATGCATGGTCGCCCTGATTCGCTTTCGGCCATTCCATGCAACGCAGGTTGGCGCGGTGGTCGATACTGCGGCAGCCTTGGGCGCAGGTCTTTTAGGTCTAGCAGTCGCGATCGTTATCGATTCGTCGTGGCTGGGTTATCTGGCACTGCTGGTGACTGTCGTGGGACTGGTCTACGGCGCAACCGGGCGTGAGGGTCTTAGACACGCGGTACCAGCGCTGGCTCTGCTAATCATCGTTTTGCCACCTCCTTTCGAGATGGACCGCGAGTGGATCCTGGCGCTGCGCCGGTTGACGACGCAATGGAGTGGGTTGATCCTGGATGCAATGAAGGTACCGCACTTGATGGCGGGAAACGTCGTTGAACTGGGACACCGCCGATTAATGGTCGAAGACGCCTGTAGCGGCATCAACTCACTTTTCGCCCTGGTTGCAACGGCGCTGTTCTTTGCGGCCCTATTCGGTCGGTCACTCGTCCACACATTCCTGTTGGTCGTGGCGGCTATCTGGTGGGTCCTCGTTGCCAATGTTGCCCGTGTCGTCGCAGTGGTCTTGGCCGATCGCCGGGGTCTTGACTGGACCGAAGGCTGGCGGCACGAAGCCCTGAGCATTGCCCTGTTCGTCGTTGCGACCCTGCTAACGGGCAGCACGGACTGTTTGTTCCGACTGATTTTCGTTCAGTTTGCCGCTTGGCGCGCCCGCGGTCGAGCTGACGATGAAGCCGTCAACGAAGTAGAAGTGACTCCGAAACCAACGATCAGCCGCCCCCGAGATTTCGCATGGTCGTGGATGGGAACCACAATGTGCTCGCTAGCCTTTCTCGGTCTCGCCGGCGCATACTGGGGCCTGAATGGCTCGTCGGCGATCGGCCAAATGACCGTAACGATTGCTCGGCATATGGATCGCTTTGGCGCCGAACTGTTGCCTGACCGCGTGGGCGACTGGCAACGGACCGAGTTCCGGCCAGAGACTCGCAATCCCGGCAGTGCATTCGGTGAATTCTCCAGGGTTTGGACCTACCGCCATGGTATCGCTGCGGCGACGATTTCCGCCGACTATCCGTTCCCTGGATGGCACGATCTAACTCGCTGCTACACATCCCAAGGCTGGGTTATCCACGACCAAAACCTGGTTGCGGCGTCGTCCGATCAGCCAGGGTTTGTCGAAGTTGAATTCGAGCGTGCAGGTTTTCAATCCGCCTACTTGCTATATGCCGAGGTTGGACCTACCGGTGAACCGCTCGAGCCACGCCTGGCGGGGGCACACCTCTCGCTTCATCGACAGCGGTCCACGATGGCGCGGTTAGCTCACCGGTTTGGTCTGGCACCGGCGCCGCCGCCCGAAGAGCCACAGGCCGAAGTCGGCCAGATCCAGTTATTCATCCACAGTGAGATTCCGCTCTCGGCAGAACAAAAGTCGGCTGCGCAGGCGTTGTTCCGACGAGCCTACTCGGCGATCCAGAAAACGATGCGAAATCCCGTGTAATCTGTTTGACAGTGGACTTGCGGACGATTACCGTAACGTCTGCACTCGGACTCGGATGGACCCCCGTGACGCACGCCTCGCAATATCAGTACGACCTCGCGGTCACTCCCCAAGCATCCCGCAGAGACTATGTGTGGCTCGGTGCCCTACCAGCGATCGTGCTTGGCTGCGCTATCGCCGGTACAACGGCGTGGGCGTCGACAGAATCGAACCGGGAAAAAGAAGTCCGCTATCAGGCGCTCGCAAAGCAAGCGGCTCGCGAGAACAAGCACGATGTCGCGACGATGTGCTACGAGCGGCTGTTGCAACTAGGTAGACCGACCGCCGACCTGATGTTTGGGATGGCGCGGTCCCTCGATGCTCAGGGCCAGACGATCCGCGCCGCGGCGATGATGAACGACATAGCGCCGCTTGACCGTCGCGGGTACCCACCTGCCCACTTCTGGATGGCCCGGCAGCTTATTTCCGTGCCGCGGCCAACGCCGCAAACATGGCAGGCGGCCGAGACCCACTTGCTTCGGGCACTTGAGGGCCAACTCGACGAAGCCGATGACGCGAATCTATTGCTGGGCGAACTCTATCTGTCGTCCGGTCAATTGGAAAAAGCCCGCACATATTTGGAGAAGGTGACCAACAGTCCCATCGCTCAACTGCGGCTGATTCAGATCGCGAGCACCAAGGAGGACACTGCTCTCCTCAAGACCAAGTCCGAGGAGATCGTCCGCTTCTTCCAGACGAAGGTCGAGCGTGAACCGCTGTCCGAAACGGCTCGCCTCTACTGGGCGGAGTCGGTGACAGTCCTCAAGGACTACGAACGAGCACTTGCAATTCTGCGTGAGGGACGAGCCAAGATCCCCAACTCGGAGCGCATTCGCCGAGCCACGACAACGACCTACCTCATGTGGCTCGATGCACTCGACCGGGATTCCAAGGCGACCCCGGCCAACCGACTCGCGGTTCTGGGTCGCGCTTTGACGGACGATCCGTCGGATGTGAATCTGCTTCGTCGACTATGGGGACTTGCCAGCGCCAAGGGACCGGAGGGCGAGCAAGCCACAGCGATACTGCGTCAACAACTGGCGGAAGGAAAAAACGTGGGGATGGCGCATCTCGCCCTTGGCACCATCGCATGGCAAAGCGGGCGGATCGACGAAGGTCGCATGCATCTGGAGCAAGCCTACAAGATTGGCCCGCACGTCGCGGCCGTGGCCAATAATCTCGCGTGGGTGTTAGCATACTCCGAACCGCCGCAGTACGAGCGAGCCTTGGAAATCATCGGCCGCGTCGTGGACACCTATCCGAAAGAGCCACAGTTCCGCGGAACCCGTGGCCGGATTTTGGCCAAGATGAAGCGCTGGAAGGATGCCATTCCCGACCTCGAAGCCAATCTCGCGGCCATTCCGGATGGCCCCGAACTTCACGCGATTCTTGCCGATGCATACTCCCAACTCGGCGACAAAGTGCTATCATCTCTCCATCGGACTTGGAAGTCAGAACGCGGGAAAGACCCCGAGAGAGCCAACCCCGGCCAAAGGAGTTCGCCATGACCGCTCGGTTTGCCACGTTTGCTTGTTATGTTGCGCTGGGATTCGGAACAACGGTTCGGGCCCAATCGCCGATCGTCACTTTCGACTTCGCCACGGCAGTGGGAAATGAAGCAACGTTCAACGCGACTGCAAAGGACACGAACATCTCGAACACGCCGCAGATCTCGCGAGCGAATCTTACGATTACGGCTCAGCAGAGTGGTAGCGAGTTCAGTGCCTCTGGCTTTACGACCAGTGGCACCATCGTCACATCGCAGTACTTTTCGTTCACCATAACGCCGGCCAGCGGCTACGATGTGAACGTATCGAGCATTGATGTCCGAACCGCCACCCAGTTTTTCGGCCCGTCCACAATCGAACTTCGATCCAGCGCTGGGACTACTCCATTCTCAACGACGCTAGCGACCTATTCCACGAACAATACCAATCCTCAGAACGCACAGTTCAACGGGTTTTCCGTCTCCGGCCTGAATGGGACTCCGCTTGAGTTCCGCATCTACGGATACGGGGCTGGGTTTGCTGGCAGTGCGTTTGGTTTCGTATCAAATATGACTGCAGGCGCGCCCGGGATCGTCGTCAACGGCACAGTGACGCCTGTGCCCGAGGCAGAGACTTATGTGTTCGCCTCCCTCGGCGCCGGGCTAGTTGGGTGTAGCTATCTCCGTAAACGTCGCACTGCCCTTGCGATGGCGTGACGCGCCGGATCGGTCGGGGAAAGCCGTCGGGCGGGGTGAGTCACGGCAGCGGTGCCGTAACTTACCCCGCCCGCCTTCTGCGCTTCAAAGTCACAACTGATCACTTCTCCTGGCCGGGGATCGCCCACGCGCACGTGCGGTACAGCTCGCCGGCAAATGCTCTCGCAAACTCGGCAATCGCCGCTTCGGCGTAGCCGGACTCATCCCAAGCATCTGCTCCGGCGAGGACCATCAGCCGTGCGGCATCGCCCGGAGGTCGGCGACTTACGAGGCGGTCAATGATCCAACCGTGCTGTGGTCCCGTCGGCATTGCACTGCGTTCGTCGGCGTCCGTCCACACACGACAGCCTTCCTGCGTCCAATAGGCCACGACCTGATGCTGCCCCGCACGCTCGAAGCAGCGCAACGTTAGCGGCAGAGCAACGCCCGGCAGCGGTTCGACCATGCGCATGCGCTGTTCGCGCACCGCCCAACCGCGGTTGGGCCAACACACATCCGGATGATGGTAACCCCGCACGGCACTCGCGGCGGACCAGTACACCGCCCACACGTGAACCCGCTGACCAACGGCGTTGCGGTACACGCGATGGAGCGCCCGATCGAACGTCAACATCGCGGCCACATCGGGATCGATAATGTCGTCCTCGCCACGCCATTCGCCGATTTGCCGTGGGATATCATCAAGGGGAGCCGACGCGATCTGACTTCGGGCTGCGTCCCGACCCAGCGACGCCGCGACTAAGCACGCGAACGCACCCGCACTCAACAGACTCGCCGCCAACCTCAGCCCACGGCCTTCACCCAGGATCGGCACAATGTTAGGTGCGAAAGCCGCTGGCAGTGATCGAGGCCGTAGCAGGTTCGCCAAGATCGCCACGAGTCCGGCGCCGACTAGGATGACACCCAGTCCCAGGAGTTCGTGGCTGAAGCCACGGTTGACCCACGTTCCAAGTAGTTCCTGAAGTAACCCGCCAACGACAACGCGACCAGCGTTCGCAACGACTACGACGGGAAGCGTCAATGCGACCAGCGTCGCTCCACGGCGCCAACCCAACCGCCACCAGTATGACAATACTGCGGCGACTGCGATGAGCGAGTTCAGCGCACTCACACCACTACAGGCTTCGGCGACTCCCAGGGAACCGCTCGGCAACAGAATCACAAAGCCCGAGCGCTCGACAGGTACGCCACAACGCGACAACCCGGTCGTCGCGAGCCAGGCAGTCGCGCCCTGAAGCCATTGCTGGAGCGGAATGAGAATCCGGTTCGGCGTCGGCAACGCGAGCAGACTGAGGAATGCTGGAAAGGCAATGGCCCGAACGAACGGCCAACCGCGTTCGACGAGTAACCATCCGGCAGACGCTGCGAGCCAGGCAGCGGCATACCACCACAAGAGAATCGGCCGCGGACCGACCTGAGCGTACAAGTAAAGTGCGGGCGGTGCTGCAAGGCAGCCGAGGCCAATGAGAATCACGCCAAGACGGTTGGGGCGTCGCGGCATGACGTGAAGCCTGGCGCGATCCTGCCACAATAGCCACACGCTCACACCGAGAATGCAGAGTCGGTCGATCGACTCCGCGGCAAATCCCCAATAACGGATGACCCAGGCGGCCAGTACCAGACCACCCACGGTGCAGGTCGTTCTCGCAATGAAAGCCGCGACGAATGACGGCGTGAAACTCGACGACATTGGTTGCACAAGACCCACCGTCACACGCAAGCGACCATATCTAACGTAGGCGACGGCAATCTACGACCGTCGCACTTTTTTCCCAGTATTTACTTAACAACGTAGCGACGATCCAGTACATTGGTCGTCTCGCTCGACGAGTGATGCGCCACGTCCGTCCCAAGCAAGGCGCGGATCTTGTCGGTTCGCTACTGACTGGAAGGTGACGTCACCATGGGTCGTCCACGGCTTGCGCTTACACTCGCAGTGCTTGGATTCACGACCGGCTTCATGGACCCGGCGTTCGCCGGACCCATCACGCCTGGCAACATCGTCGTCGTGCGAGTTGGCGACGGCAGCACGGCGTTGTCCAGCGACGCGGCTGCCGTCCGCCTCGTCGAGTACACGACTAGTGGGGCCGTGGTTCAGACGATTGACCTCCCGACCATCACGAGCGGCAGCCAAGTACGACTGACCCAAAGTGGCAGTTCGTTGACGGAAGGCGGACTGAATTTGTCCACGAACGGCCAGTACCTTTCTTTGATCGGATACGACGCTGCGGTCGGGACGGCGACCGTGGCGACCGGGTCCGCCATTCGAGTCATCGGCCGCATCGACCTGAACGCCAACGTCGATACATCTACGACGATCGGTGTCGCCTATACAGCGGCCGGCGGTAGCGCTCGCGCTGTCGCTTCTGACGGGACCGGGTTTTGGTCGAGCGGCAACTCGAATACGGCAGGCAACACCGGGGTCCGTTATGCGACGGGCCTCGGCGCGACGACCTCCACCCGACTAGTAAACGACAACTCGCGGCAGATCGGCATCTACAACAACACGCTGTTTTACACGTCGAGTACCGCGATCTTTTCCGTCGGCTCACAGCCTCCCCCAACATCGGGAACTCCGACGGCAACGAGCTTTGGCCTGACCTTTACCAATGCACAGAGCTTCTTTCTGCTCGACCGCGATGGGAGTGTGGGCGCGACGGGCCTGAACGGGCTTGATACGCTCTACGTGATCGACGGCTCCAACCTGAAGAAGTTCGAATGGAGCGGCAGCGCCTGGACGGCGCGCGGTACGGCGGACGCCGGAGGTTCGACACCCTCCCTCTTCGGTCTGACCGGATATGTTAACGGCTCAAATGTGCAGATGTTCGCAACTCAGGCGAACTTGGCCGGCAACGATCTCTACAGCTTTGCGGATACGTCTGGATTCGGTGGCACGATGAGCGGCACTTTCACGTCACTTGCGACCGCCAATGCCAACTTCGCGTTCCGCGGTGTCGCTTACATCGCCCCGGTGCCGGAGCCAGCGTTCGTATTGCCTACGATTGCTGTCGGTATCGCCGGAGTCCGGTTCCTGCGCCGCCGGTTGAAGGGCCATTCCATCGGCTGAATGAACATCACGCCAAGGAGGTCGCCGTGGACAACGATAGCGGCGACGACTTACTGCCACGATGGCGGCCCTGGCTCTTCGGCGTGGGTATTGCGGTACTAATCTGCGCAGTGTCGGCCATTGGTCTTCTGGCTGTGCGCCGCGACCGCGAAGCGAGGCGACTACAACAAGCCGCGATTGTGTGGGTTCGCATCAACGAAGCACTCAGCCGGCGCGATTCGGATGCCGTCGCTGCCCAGTTGAGTGTCCTGGACGCCGTCTCACCGACCGACACACGCGCTGCTCGCCTGCGTCAGACACTCGCCTCAGGCGAAGCTGATGCGATGGATCAGCCCGCCGTTCGCCTTCTCCTCAACGACCACGTCCGTCACAACCGCCTTGACGCCGCCGCGCGAGAGGCGTCCAAGCGCATTCAAGTTGAGCCTCACGATTGGCAGGCTCGATGCGTATTGGCACAGGTCGCGCTTCGCCAAGGCGATCGTCGCACAGCAAACGAACACTTCTCCGCTCTCCCATCGATAGCCAACAGCCCGGAATTGCCGACTCCTGGTGTCGTTCTCCATGCCCTGGAATTGGCACGCGCCCTCGGTCGACCAACATCGGAGCTCACCAGTCATATTGTCAAAGACATCCTTCCAGCCGTTCGCAATTCACTCTCGATATCTCTGGCGATCGACGAAAAGGTCCAGATCATTTGCTGCTATGCCGCTACGTTCGTTGACCGTGACCTGTCGTCGCGACTTCTCGAGTTCTGGGTGCCGGTCGCTCAGCTCGCTCGACAGGTCGCCGACGATTCCGCTTCGACAGCACACCAGTTGACCGGTCTAGGCACGGCCCAGGAGCGACTCCTCGGTGTCCTGATCGACCTTCGCCAGCACGGCAAAATCTCAGCGACCGATGGTCACGGCTTGCAGCGAGAACTCGAAGGTTGTTTGGCGCGAGCGTGGAGTCGTGCCATCGAGCAAGCGCCTGGAACGACGGCGGCCTATGTCGGACAGGTTCGCGCAGCATGCCGTCGCACGGCCTGGACCGAGGCCACGACCATTTATGAACGCGGTCTACGCGCTTCCGATCAGCCGGCCGAGCTTGTTGCCGCGGCGGCGTATCTTTTTGGGCCACAGCGTTCCGAACCCCGTTTGGATCTCGCCGAGCGAGCGCTGCTCATACGGCCTGATGACTCGTCGCTGTGGTTGCTGGCAGCCGACGCAGCGCTGGCGGCGGGACAGGCCGACAAGGCATTGGCCGACAGCCGCCGTGCCCGCGACCTTCGACCGACCGATTCGTCGTCGCGCTGGATGGAAGCACGAGCTGCCCTTGAGCTGCATCGCCCCATGGAAGCATTGACTGCGCTCGAACCGATGCGAGCCGACCCGCTATTCGACGCAGGCCGAGCCGAGATACTCATCCGTGCCCTGTGCGAAGCGGGTGCCGCAAGTGCTGCCGACGAAAAGCTCAGCAGCATCGTCGATGGAGGAGTTCTGATTGGCGGCGTAAAGGCACTACTCACGGCACAACAGTTCGAGGCCGCCGCCCGATGGGCCAAGGAAGTCACACGGCGACAGCCGGGAAACTGGGCCGCATGGTTACTACTCGGGGATGCCCTCCGCAGTCTTTCAGCGGAGCCCGGTGGACAGCGCTGGAAATCGCGCGAAGCCCACGCCGCGATTGAAGCATACGAGCGCGTTCTGCTACTCGACCCGACCAACCTGACCGCCGCTAACAACCTCGCCTGGGTCTGGCTTGAACCGCTCGCATCTCCCGAACAGGCTCTCAAGGCGATCGGGCCGCTTCGACGCGTCGAACTATCGACCAATGTGCCTCCGGAGATGTTGGAAACGCTTGGGTCCATCTATTTAGCTGTCGGACAAATCGAGAGGGCGACTCGCCTTCTCGAACGAGCCGTGGGGTCACCAGTTCCGCGGCCCATGTACTTGCTACGGCTGGCGAGCGCATACCGAAAACAAGGCCGCTCAAAGGATGCGCAGGCGTGTCTTGTGCAAGCGGCGGAGATGCCACTAACCCCTGTCGAGGTCGAAGAGCTGCGCCGTTTGCGCCGTGAATTCGGCGATTGATAGCTCGCAACTCGCATGCGATTTCCGGTTTGCGCACGGGCTTTCGCCTATTCGTTCGTATATTAGCCGATACCCGCCGCCCCTACAGCACTCCATACCGAGGTCGAGCCATGACGCCGCACGTCTCATCTCCGTCGCGCCGCGACTTTCTCTCCACTGCAGCCGCGGCGAGCACTCTCGCGGCGGCCGCCGCCATCCCGGCCCACGCCCAGGGTAGCGACACGCTCCGCGTCGGCCTCGTCGGCTGCGGCGGACGCGGCAACGGTGCCGCCGCGAATGCCCTGCGTGCTGACCGTGGGGCAACCCTCTACGCCGTCGCCGATGCCTTCCCCAACAAGATCCAAGGCTGCCTCAACACGCTCAAGAATGAGTTCACCAGCGCGTCCGCCCATAAGGTGGACGTGCCGCCCGAACGTCAGTTCTCGGGCCTCGACGCCTACAAGAAGGTGATCGACAACTGCGACGTGGTTTGCCTCTGCACCCCGCCCGGCTTCCGGCCGATGATGCTCCGCGCCGCCGTCGAGGCCGGCAAGCACGTCTTCTGCGAGAAGCCGATGGCCGTCGATGCCCCGGGCGTCCGGTCCGTGCTGGAGTCGGCGAAGATCGCCAAGGCCAAGGGCAAGTGCCTCGTTTCAGGCTTCTGCTACCGCTACGAGACCGAGAAGCGGGAGACGGTGAAACGCATCCACGAGGGCGCGATCGGCGACGTGCTCGCGATTCACTGCAACTACAACACCGGCTACGTCGGAGTTCCCACGCCGCAGAAAGAGGGCATGGGCGACTTCGAGTGGCAGTTGCGGAACTGGTGGTTCTTCACCTGGCTCTCGGGCGACCACATCGTCGAGCAGCACATCCACAACCTCGACAAGGCCGCGTGGGTCCTGAAGGACACGTACCCGATCGCGGCGACCGGCCTCGGTGGCCGGCAGGTCCGCACCGACCCGAAGTTCGGCCACATTTTCGACCACCACGCCGTCATCTTCGAGTACGCCGGTGGGCAAAAGGTGTTCTCCTATTGCCGGCAGCAGAACAACTGCGCCAACGACGTGAGCGATCACATCTTCGGCACGAGCGGCGTGGCCTACCTGAATGAAAGCGGCCGACGAGGTGGACACCGCATCGAGGGGCCAAAGGCGTGGAAATACGCCGGGCCGAAGACGAACATGTACGACCTCGAACACGAAGCACTCTTCGCGGCCATCCGCTCCGGCAACCTCATCAACGACGGCGAGTTCATGGCCAAGAGTACGATGATGGGCATCCTCGGCCGGATGACGACATACACCGGTCAGCGGATCACCTGGGAGCAGGCGATGGCATCGAAGGAAGACCTGGTGAGCGATAAGGTGCTGAACATGGGTACCAAGCTTGAGGTGCCGCCGGTCGCCAAGCCGGGAGTCACGAAGTTCGTGTGAACCAGTCCCGACTGACCTGGCATGGCAGTTGGTGGATTACCACAAGGAGACATCGCATGAACCGCCGTGAATTCGTCGCCGCGTCTCTGGCCTCAGCCGCATTGACAGCCATATCACGCGCCGACGAGAAGAAGCCAAAGCTGAAGAAGGCCGTCAAGTATGGCATGATCGGCATCAAGGGCACGCCGGAAGACAAGTTGGCCCTGGTTAAGAAGCTGGGCTTTCAAGGTGTCGAAGTCGATAGCCCCAGTAACGTCAACAAGGACGAATTGGCGGCCGCTCGCGACAAGACGGGCGTCGCAATCCACGGCGTCATTGATTCAGTCCACTGGCGCGATACGCTGTCGCATCCCAAGGAAGACATTCGCGCCAAGGGCCTGACCGCTTTGCTTGGCGCTTTGGACGATGCGAAGTTCTATCGCGCGGACACCGTGCTGCTCGTTCCGGGAGTCGTGAACAAGGATGTCACCTACGAGCAATGCTGGGAACGATCGACAGCCGAAGTGAAAAAGGCGATTCCGCATGCCGAGAAGGCCGGCGTCAAGATTGCCATCGAGGTTGTTTGGAACAACTTCCTCACGAAGCCCGAGCAGTTGATCGAGTACGTCGATCAGTTCAAGACGCCTTATGTCGGAGCGTACTTCGACTGTAGCAACATGATCAAGTATGGTGTCCCTCCCGCCGAATGGATTCGTAAGCTCGGCAAACGAATGCTGAAGTTCGATTTCAAGGCGTACAGCAAGACCAAGGAATGGAAAGTCGAGATCGGCGAAGGCGATGAGGACTGGCCGGCGATCCTCAAAGCTCTGGGCGAAATCGGCTACGACGGCTGGGCCACCTCCGAGGTCAAGTCCGGGGGCGAGGATTGGCTTCGCGATGTGGCTTCGCGAATGGACAGTTGCTTAGGACTGAAATAGTCCGCTTCCCCGTCTCGTCGACTGAACGCCAAAGAGCCGTAGCGAGCAATGGCAATGCCCATCGCTCGCTACGGCTCAAGTCATTTCGACGCGCCGTCAAATGTTACCCAGTCACTCGATTTCCGTTGCAATTGCCGACTCGCCGATGGCCAAACGTTCACAGCACATCCAACGATCCAATGCACGGCCGTGGACCGGGATAGTGACCGAAGCACCTGTCGATGGTGGGACTGTTGCCACCGTCGCGTATGATGCACTATTCCTGACCAAGGTCCCACAAGCATGGGAACACTGTCACAACCCGCACGACCGATTCAGAACGCAAATGTGGGCATCGCAAACGAATTCACGCTCAAACTGACCACGCCGTATCGGTTGGCATGGCCAAACGGGGGTGATGTGCGATGCTAGCCTGCCGCGCATAGGAGAAGGTGGTAATCTGCGAGGCTTATTCGGGTCGTCCATCCCCAACCCCTACCCTCTCATCTTGACAGAGTTGCGCAATGCCCGCAATTTAGACGATAGTCATTCTGTCGGCATACCTGCCCGCTGCACCCCGTTCTCATCACCTGGGAGTTGTCATGGCTTCGATCTGGTCTCATTGGCTGAAACGCGCTTTCCGCCGCACGCCGACCGCCCGTCGTTCTCGTCGATTCCATCCTCTGTGCCATCGCCTCGAATCCCGCGAGACACCCGCATTGTTCTCCGGTGGCGTGCACACTGCTCTCGGTTCCGCCGGGCTCGTGGCCGGGGCCGGGGCCGGTGGAGTACCCGTTGTTGCGGTCTACGATCCGACCACGGGAGCGCAGCGGGTGAGCTTTCTGGCGTTTGATGCGAAATTCAGCGGCGGAGTGTTTGTTGCGGCGGGCAGCGACGGCAATATCGTCGCCGGAGCCGGCGCGGGCGGTGTCCCGATGGTCAGTGTCTTCGATTCCAACGGAAACGCAAAAGCGAGCTTCCTGGCATTTGATTCGAAGTTCAATGGCGGCGTCCGTGTCGCCTATGCCGACGTGAATGGTGATGGTACGGCCGATGTCATCGCCGCGGCCGGTCCTGGCGGCAAGCCGCAAGTGCGAGTGTTTAGCGGCAAGGACTACAGCACCGTCCTCTACGACTTCGCGGCATTCAACTCCGCCTTCACAGGAGGCGTCACGGTTGCGGCTGCAGACCTGACCGGGGATGGCAAGGCCGAAATCGTCGCTGGCGCAACTTCGGGTGGTGTGCCCCTCGTTCGCGTGTTTGACGGTGCCAGCGGCAGCGCGACCGCCTCGTTCATGGCGTTCGACAAAAAGTTCAATGGCGGCATTAGCGTTGCCGCCACGTCAGCCGATGGCGGACGGATCATGGTCGGCGCAAGCATCGGTGGCGTGCCTGTGGTCAGCGTTTTTGACGAGAACGGCACGGTCCAAAAGGAGTTCTTCGCCTTTGATTCGAAGTTCAATGGTGGTGTTTGGACTGCCACGGGCGACGCCAACAGTGACGGCACCACGGACATCATCGTCGGGGCAAACAGCGGCGGTCAACCAGGCGTTCGGGTCTTTAGTGGCGCGACGAACGCCTCGATTCTCGATTTCTTCGCCTTCCAGGACGTCATCACAGGTCCCGGCAACCCGAGCAACCCGTCCGGCGACATCACTCCACCAACTCTGACGCTCATCAGTCCGGCACTGAACCAGACGTTCTCGGCGAATCCAACGATTCAAGGCAAGGCCACGGACAACGTGGGCGTAACGAAGCTCGAAGTCCAGGTCGACAATGTCAATTCGTTCCAGTCCCTCGCGTTCGCTGCGGATGGTTCCTTCAGCTATACGCCATCGGTCACAACCGATGGCAACCATAGCGTCTACTTCCGTGCATTCGACGCGGCTGGCAACGTCTCGCAATACCTGACGTTTGCATACACGCTTAGGACCGACTCGGTTGCTCCCACCGTGACGATTACCAGCCCCACAAATGGGCAGACGTTTGCGACCAATCCGATCGTCAACGGAACCGCATCCGACAACGTCGGAGTGACAGCCGTGGAGGCCCGTGTGGACGGAGGTGCGTTTACCAACGCAGCCTTCAACCCGACCGCCGGAACGTACTCATTCACAACATCGTTGGCGACCGACGGATCGGCTGATGGTCCACATACGGTCGATGTTCGCGCACGCGATGCCGCTGGCAATCTCTCAGCCCTGGCGTCCGTGACGTTCACCCTGGACTCCGCCTTCGCGCTCACGGCGAACCTCGACGCCGCATCGGACACTGGGACGCCCGGCAACAATATCACCGAGCTTTCGACAGTCACTGTGTCTGGCAAAACGGAGCCGAACGCGGTCGTATCGCTCGTTGGTGGTTCGGTCACAACGACAGCCGATTCCGAAGGCAAATACAACCTGGCCAACGTTACCCTGACGACGGGTCAGAATACGTTGACGATACGGTCCACGCTCAACGGACAGTCACGCGATACCAACCTCGTCGCAACGCTCAATGTTGCCCCGACAGCCCCGGGGGTGCCAGCCAGTTTCAGTGTCGCACAGAACTCAGGTGCGACCCTACTTAACCTGCCGGAGATCTTTAGCGACGGTGATGTCAACAGCCTGGTGACATTCAACACGAATTTCGGCTCGTTCGATGTCGAATTGTTCGATCAGCAGGTCGGCACAACTACGGCTAACTTCCTGAAGTACGCCGGCAACACAACAACCAGTGGCGGCAACTACGACAGCACGATTATTCATCGCGTCACTCGGAAAACGTCGGATCCATTGACCAACGACGGAATTGCCGTGTTGCAGGGCGGCGGTTACAAGTTCACGGCGAACCCCGGCGCTTTGAACCACATCGCCACCGACGCAGCGATCGCGCTCCAGGATGCGCTGACCAATTCGAACGGTACGCTGTCGATGGCTCGGACGCCCCAGGCCAATTCGGCCACAAGCGAGTTCTTCATCAACACCGCCAGCAACACCAATCTGGACCACGGTGGCCAGGGCGCAAATTCGAACGGATACGCTGTGTTCGGTGTCATCCGGAGCGGCCGGTCGGTTGTCGACGCCATGGAAGCGCTAACGGAGCAAGACCGCGGTGGCGTCTTCAATGAGATTCCGCTCCAGAACTACCCGAATCCGCCGGCTGGTAACTTCCCGACCGATACGACCTCGGCGAACTACGCCTTCGTCAACTCGGTTTCTATCGTGCGGCAGACGGTCGCCACGAATCCCGATTCGCTGACGTTTACCGTCTTGAACAACTCGAACCCTTCGCTGGTGAACGCCCAGGTTAGCAACGGCATCCTGTCGCTCAGTTACACTGCGGGTCAGAGCGGCCAGGCGACGATTACCCTGCGAGCCACCGATCGCAATGGTATCACGGCCGATGCCACGTTCACGGTCACAGTCGTGTAGCGACTCGGAATCGAGACCGGCTCAACGCCAGTGGCCGGAGTCGGCACGGTAACCGCCCCAGCGGTTACCGTGCCGACTCCGGCCACCTCGATTTGGGTTGCCCCTATTCCCGAGCCAGATTCCGGTTCCAGGCGGGGATTTCGACAACGATGTCGCACGATCCGTCGGGGACACACTGACAACCGAGCCGCGATGCGTCGACTTCGAGGCCACGAGCATTGTCGAGCATGTCCAATTCGTCGTCCGTCGCCTCGTTACAGCTTTTGAGACCTTCGCGGACGTAAACATGGCATGTCGAACAGGCGCAGACGCCGCCGCACGAGTGGTCCAGTTCGACGCCGACTCCCTCAGCGATGTCGAGAATGCTAAATGGCTCGCCGTTGTGGCCGGGGCGAGATCGGGAGGGATCGACTTCGGCGACAACATTCAACGGCAGGAAGGTCACGCGGTATTTGCGCGTCGGCAACTTCACCTTCGCAGCCTGGATGTATGGGTTAACTCCGCTCATACCAGCATTGTACGGATCGCACCAACAACGAGCGAAGGCGCGGAGTGTCAGCGTGTCTCAATCGTTACCCCTTGCCCTCCAGTTCCTTGACGATTTGGGCCAGTAACGCGGGATCGTTCTGGCCAATGACGTGATCGATGCGCGTTTGTGGCACTCCGAGCTTTTGCATCGCGGCGGCCGCGCTCTTCCAAGTCCGCTCACGCTTCTTTCCCTCGGCGAGATACAACTCCGTAACGAGTTCCGCGAGGCGCTGCCGCTGAATGCCATCCTGGTTGTTGTAGTAGCGCTTGATGATGCGCTGCTGATATGGTGAGTAGTCGTCGAGCATAAACAGTCTCCACGAATGCGGCCTGGTCGTCCATGCGGGCCATTGACGACCATTGAACAAAAAGATGGGCCGGCTTTCCAGCGGAACACTCGGCCGAAGCCGGACCTACAAGGCGCACGTTCCGCGACTACTCTGACGGAGGTTCAGTTTCCCCACGGGAGTTCCCATGTCCGGCCTGCCGATTCGCACTGATGCCTGTGCCCTCGATTTCCTCGCCCTCGGGGCATTGGTTCATCGCCTCGATCCTGGCGTGTTGCCATTTCGCAAGGCCCGGTCGCTTGAGGTTCACGTCTCGGGCGGCGAGTACAACGTAGCCGCAAACCTCTCGGATTGCTTTGGTCTGTCGACCGGTGTCGCCACGGCGATGGTCGATTATCCGATCGGGGAACTGGTGCAAGCGAAGGTTCGCGAAGCTGGCGTCACGACGTACTACAAGCGCTTTGTACACGATGGCGTCCGGGGTCCGAACATTGCGACCGTCTACAGCGACCGTGGTCATGGCGTTCGCCCGCCCGTCGTCTTCTACAATCGTGCCAATGAAGCCGGGGCACTTCTCAAGCCGGGCGACTTCGATTGGCCGGCCATCTTTGCTAACGGCGTGCGCTGGTTTCACTCGGGCGGGATCTTCGCGGCACTTTCCGAGACGACATCCGAACTCATCGTCGAAGGCATGAAAGCCGCGAAGGCGGCCGGTGCCATTGTGTCGTTCGACCTCAACTATCGAGCCAAGCTGTGGGCGGCGGCCGGCGGATTGAAGCGGGCACAGGAAGTTCTCGGCAAGATCGTCGATTGCGTGGATGCGCTGATTGGCAACGAGGAGGACATGCAGAAGGGCCTGGGTGTCGCCGGCCCCGAGGTAGCCGCAAAGTCCGCGCTCGACCCGGACACGTTCTTTGGGATGATCGAGCGAACCGTGCAAAAGCACCCGAACATCAAGATGGTGGCGACGACGCTGCGCGAGGTTCACTCGACCAACCGCCACGACTGGGCGGCTGTCTTGTGGCTCAACGGCCATCGTTATGTCAGCCCGACGTGCCACCTGGACGTGGTGGACCGCATCGGCGGCGGCGACGGCTTCGCGGCCGGTCTCGTTTACGGTCTCATCGCGGGCCGTTCGCCCGAGGAAGCGC
This sequence comes from Gemmataceae bacterium, assembly GCA_046350275.1. Taxonomy (GTDB): domain Bacteria; phylum Planctomycetota; class Planctomycetia; order Gemmatales; family Gemmataceae; genus JAXMAS01. The sequence goes on along the minus strand of JAXMAS010000017.1, from coordinate 47,993 downwards.
TACGACTCGGCTGGGCGCACGGGGCCTTGCTGACGACATTTCCCGGCGATGTGAGCATGGCCCGACTCGACGAGGTCGAGGCGTTCGCCAAGGGCGGCTCGGCCCGGGTGCAACGCTAGATTTGACTTCGTCAGCCCCCGTCCCATACTTGTGCAGTTTTCTAGTCTGCGCAAAGTCTGCCCGGGCGGGGGCCACGGTGGATTACCACGAGTCAAGCATCGTCGGGACGGCCGTGCAGTTTACGGGGACTGTTCTGGTCGGATTGCTGTGTGCCATCCTCCTGCGAACCGTTCGTCGTCGGTTCTTATCGTACTGGGCCGCGGGTTGGAGTTGCCTCTCGTTGGCACTGGCGGCGTTGCTGGCCGCGTTCTCGTTTCCTCGCCTTGGGCCGCTCGCATTTCCCTGCTACTGCTTCCTCGAATACGCTTGCGGCTATCTCTGGCTCGCCGGCTGTCGCAATCTCCACGGTGATTTTGCCCTGACCCGGCGCGATTGGATTCTGGTGGCACCCGCCGCCGCTGTCGCAGTCGTCTTGCCATGGATCACGCGCGACATCAATGGCCTCATGGCGATTCACGCGCTGATTGTGTCGTGCCTGTTTGCAGCGTCGTTCGCGGCGTTGTTTGCGGGTCGGCATCGCTCCAACGGTGCCGGTGTGGGCGTGATGATGGCCGCGCTTTTCGTTCTGACCGTCGATTTTCTGCACTACGCACCGCTATGCGGCTACAGCTACTTCGTCGGTCGCGAGCACGATTTCCCTCATCTGCGCTGCTCGTCGCTTTACGATCTGATGCTTGAGATGCTGCTCGCGTTCGGGATGGTCATGGTTGTGATGGAGTTGGTCCATCGCGAGCTGGAGGCCGTCAATCGCGAACTGCGCTCGGCCGGCAGTCGGCTGAGGAAACTCGCCGAGTGCGATGCACTAACGGGTGTCCTGAATCGTCGGGCCTTTGACGGGTTGATGACCGAAACCCCGAACGGTAAGCCGTTCGCGGGTTGCGTTGCCGTGCTCGATATCGACAACCTGAAGCCGATCAACGACACGCTGGGCCATGCAGCCGGCGACCGGGCAATCCAGCTCGTGGCCGAGACATTGCGAACAGCTATCCGACCGACCGATCTGCTCTTCCGTTGGGGCGGCGATGAGTTCCTGATTCTATGGCTCGGGGCACTCAAGGAATCGGATGCTGCACAAAGGCTCGACCGGCTCAATGAAGAGTTGAAACGCAACGCCAAAGCGAGCGACGTAGCGTATCCAACGGATCCCACGGTCTCGTATGGAATCGCACGATTCGGAAGTCGCGACGACCTAACGCCGGCAATCCAGTCGGCCGACAGCCGAATGTATGCGCGGAAGCAAGCTCGTCCTGGCCGCGAGCGACGGGCGATGGCCGTCGGGAGTTAGGATCCCGGCTCGATCTTCGCTGCCAGGAACCGTGCGAGGTTCGCCGCATCGTCGGTGCCGACCAGCGTTGTGCCACCATGATGCACGACTACGCAATCCCATCCCGCGATATTCCAAACCCACCCACCTTGCATGCTCATGTGGATGCCCCAGCCATCGAGCCATGTCGTCTGCCCGACTTCGACCGCTTGCATATCCGCATAACGAATCCGCTTTTGGAACAACGGTAGCGGCCCAAATCGGATGGCAAGCCGATCGCCTTCGTCGTTAACCGTCAGGTGCCGGAACGAAGCTGCCAGCACGAGAGCAATCGACCCAATGGACGGGAGCAGCACCGCTACCACGGTCTCGTCGCGATGGAACCACGCCAATCCGAGCAGGCCGGCCCCAAAGACAAGCAGAATCCCGGACCACGGCCCCGTCTGAGTATGCCGATAGCTCGCTTCGAATTCATCGGTCATGGTCGACGACCGTCTCCCGTGAGGCGTCCCTTCTTGAGCGTCGTTGAGCGCTGTTCGAATCGCTGTAGCCATTGCCGCAGGATGGCGTCGCCCAGCTTCTTTGACTGCTGTAATTGCTCGGGACTCAGACCCCAGTAGAAGCTGATCCACCCGGCGGCGTCGCCCGACGCACGGCCGATGAACTCATCGAGTTCCGCTGGTGAACACTTCAGCGGAAAAGTCTCCTCGACGACGACCGGCTTGCCGATCGCAAACCCCTTCAGGGTGGCGCGTGCCTCATCCAGCTTCCCGGTCTCGGGGTAGAGATGCACCGATACAAAGTCGAGTTGCTCTGCAATCTTGTTTGGGACGAAACCCGAGGTCAAGCCCGCACGGTCCAAACTCCAGTCGACCAGACCCACCGTGATAAGATGCTGGCGATCGACTTTTCGAATGGCCGCAACGAGGTCATTGGTCCACTGTCGAGCAATGTCTGGCCGCGCGCGGCCACGCTGATCCAATGTGATGAATTGGACGAAGTGTTTCCCGGCAAACGCGGGTCCTAACCAGTCACCGTCTTTGCGCCGTCCACCAGGGACGACGGGCTCGTTCATGAGGTCGTAGCAAAAGATGGCCGGGCTTGCGTCACATCGCCGAGCCACAGCTCCCCAAAACCTCGCCTGGACATCCCAACGTTCCCGTTCGACTAGGCGATCGTACCACGGGGGGACATCCTTGGAGTGGTAACAACCAAGTCCCGTCACATCGAGGTAGAGACCGGTACGCTCGGCTAACCGAACGAGCTTTGATAGCTGGTCCAGGGCCTTTTCATTGGGTTTCTCGGGGCCGTCCATGAACTTCCCGAGCTGCAAGTGAATCCGAACGACGTTGGCCCCAAGTCTCTTGATCGCGGCAAAGTCGGCTTCGATCTTGGTCCAATCCGTGTCCCAGTAATCTTCAATCAGGCGACCCGTATCGTCGTGGTCGTAATTGACGCCCCAGGGAACAAAGGACGCCCCGGAGCGTTGTAGGACGAACCCCTTCTTGTCCTTCGTAACCTCGACTAGCCCTTGAACGTCGCTGTCGTTCTTCTCATCGACGGTGATCGTTGGCATCAGTGAGGCAACGAAGAAGAACAGGCCGACGGTTGCGTTCATGACATGTGCTCACAAGAAGGCGGCTGGGGATGCTGGCGGGTCCAACTGCCGTGGGGAATGGCATCGCGCCATCCAGGCACACCTCGACATCCCGTTTCTGTGTCCGACACAGGTGCATCACGCCGTCACCACGGGCAGCCGTCGCCGGCCGTGGGCATCCGCCGATTGGCCCGCCGGCTTCGCGGCGTGTTCTCTTTCCCACAGGTCGACTTCTTCCAAAAGCGCGTCCACCATCTCGGCTTCGAGGACGTGGCGGACGATCTCGCCGTTGCGGAAGATCACGCCCTTGCCGTTGCCGGCCGCGATGCCGATGTCGGCCTCCTTCGCCTCGCCGGGGCCGTTCACCACGCACCCCAGCACGCTGATCTTGCACGGCGTCGTCCGGCCCTCCAGCCGCGTCTCCAGCTGCGCGATGATCGCCTCCAGGTCGATGGCCAGCCGGCCGCAGGTCGGGCACGCGATCAGCTCCGGCTTCCGCACCCGCCGGCCGGTCGCTTGTAAGATGTCGAACGCCGCCGCGATCTCCGGCACCGGGTCGCCGAGCAGGCTGATGCGGATCGTGTCACCGATGCCGTCGAGCAGGATCGGCCCGAGGCCGCACGCCGACTTCGTGACCGCGTACGGCGGCTTGCCGGCTTCGGTGACGCCGATGTGCGTCGGGTAGTCGGCCTGCTTCGCGTACAGCCGGTACGCCTCGACCACCGTCATCACGTCCGACGACTTGAGCGACACGATGATGTCGTGGTAGCCCTCGCTCTCGGCGATCTCGATGTACCTGAGTGCCGAGTCCACCATCGCAGGCGGGCACGGGTAGCCGTACTTCATCGCGAACTCGCGCTCGAGGCTGCCGGCGTTCACGCCGATCCGCATAGACGCGCCCTTCGCCTTGCACTTCCGCAACACCTGCCGGAAGCGGTCCATGCCGCCGATGTTGCCGGGGTTGATGCAGATCTTGTCCACCAGGGTGGTCGAGGGCCGCCAGCGGCCATCTTGTAGTCGAAGTGGATGTCGCAGATGAGCGGGATCTTGATCCGCTTCTTGATCTCGCCGAGAACGGCCGCGTCCTCCGGCTTGGGCACCGTAACGCGAACCAGTTCGCAGCCGGCCTCTTCGAGCCGGTGGATTTCCTTCAGCACGGCCTCGAACTGGTTGGTGTCGGGCGTCGTCATCGACTGGACGACGATCGGGTTGTCCCCGCCGACCGGCACGCCGCCGACATCGACGACGCGGGTCGTGTGGCGCTTGAACGGCGACTGATACAGCACGGGTGCGGTCGGCTCCATCGGCTCACTCTCCGGGTCGGGCGGTCCTCAATGGGTAGTGATACCATAACCGCCGCGGCCGGGCGAGAACAACGCCGGCCGACGCATGGCCGACGGGAGTGAGCTACACTCCAGCGAACGCTTCACCGTCCCGGGGGCGAATTCGCCATGAAGCCGTCGTTCATCGCCGTTCTGGTCGTCGGGTCGTTCTTCGGCGGGTACGCCACCATCCAGATGCTCGGTCAGAAAGACCCGCCTCCCGCCCCGGCGATCCCGACGCGGGCCGGCACCGTGGTCGCGACCGACGCTGCGCCGCCGACCGTCGAGGACGTGCCGGTGGCCGACCCGCCGCGGGTGGCCGAACCGGAACCCGAGCGCGGCGCCAAGAAGGCCGCTAAGCCGCGGCAGCCGACGACGAAAGGCCGGCCCGTCGCCAAGTCAGACCCCGCGACCAACAAGCGGTTCGAGACGCTGCACCAGTTCTACAGCGACGTGGCCGACCTGTTCGACCAGATTCTCGGCCCCGCGGACCTCGAAACGGTCAAGCCGAAGTTGCTCGCACGGATCGCCAAGTTCCAGGAGTGGCTGGCGGACACGCGAAACCTGACCGGCGTGGTCATGGCGAAGGGTAAGACTGTCGACCCGGCGCTGGCCGCCAAGATGCTGGCGGTCCAGGAACGGTTTACGACGTCGCTCGCGCGGGCCGACAAGGCCGCGCCGGGCACCCGGGCGTACTACCTCCGCGAAGGGGAAAAACCTCAGGCGGGGGACCGCAGCACGCCGACCGCACCGAACGGCCGCAAGCCGTAGGCCGCGGCATCGACACCGCGCCGGGTAGTGACGGAAGGGCGACTGGTACGAGGCCGGCTCGGCCGGCGTCAGCGCATTTCTACGATCCTCCGCGGGCTTTCGCCGTGGTCCGGTGATAGCATAACCGTGCCGGGCCAGCCAAGGCAGCGTATGGCATCGCGGCCCATCATACCGCCGGTACTCACTTTTCAGCATATCCCGATCATGCCGATGCTCTGTTTGACACGATTGGAAGAGCGCTGCACCCCCGCCGTCGCCACCTGGTACGGCGGCGGGGCGAATAATAACTGGACGACCGCCGCCAACTGGGCCGGCGACGTCGCCCCGCAGCCGGGCGACGACCTCTACTTTCAGCCCGGCGCGGCCCGCCTTACTAACACCAACGACTTCCCCGCAGGCACCGCGTTCCATTCCATTGCCTTTGGACAGGGCTTCTACAACTTGAGCGGCAACGCCATCGCCCTCGCCGCCGGCGTGATCATCCCGGGGCACCTCGGCGGCCTTCCTCCGCACATCGACCTGCCCATAACTCTGACGGCCGACCAAACGTTCTCCATCGCCTCCGACTCCATCGGCTTCAGCCTCGACCGCGCGGTCAACCTGAACGGCCACGCCCTGACCCTGGCGGGGCGGGCAGTCTTTTTCGGATCGATCGCCGGCACTGGCAGCCTCACCGTCACGAGCGGTGCCTTCGTCAGCCTCTACGGAACCAATACCTTCACCGGCCCGACCACGGTCGCGTTCGGCACCCTGGACGTGCAGGGCACTCTCCCCGGCCCGGTGGCGGTCACGTCGACGGGGACACTCCTTGGTAGCGGGACCGTCGGGAACGTGACCTTCACCGGCGGCAGCCTGTTCCCGGCCCCCTCGTCCCTCACCGTCGCGCCCGGCACCTTGAGGACCGGCAACCTGTCCGCCGCAGCGGCGGGTTCGACGAACGTCTACCTCTTCGGCCCCGGCTCCAACATCAGCGTCGCCGTCACCGGCACGGTGAGCGTCGGCGGCCAGCTCGTTTTCTCCCGGCCGACCGACTACCAGCCGACGGCCGGCGACCGGTTCACCCTCATCAGCAACGACGGAACCGACCCGGTGATCGGCACGTTTGCCGGCGTGCCGGAGGGCGGGACCGTCAACCTTGGCAACGGCAACTCGCTACGGATCACCTACCGCGGCGGGGACGGCAACGACGTGGTGGCGTCGGCGTTACCGATCCCGGCGTTCGCCGTTGGGGCGGGGTTCGGCGGGCTGCCGGTGGTCAACGTCTACGACGCGGCCGGCGGGCAGATCGCGAGCTTCAACGCCTACGGCACGGGCTTCCGGGGCGGGGTGCGGGTCGCCACCGCCGACGTGACCGGCGACGGCGTGCCCGACGTCATCACCGCCCCCGGCCCCGGCGGCGGGCCGCACGTCAAGGTGTTCGACGGCACCACGTTCGCCGTCGTCCGCGAGTTCTTCGCCTACGACGCCCGGTTCACCGGCGGGGTGTTCGTCGCCGCCAGCCAGATCAACAACGACGACGGCAACGCAGAAATCATCACCGGGACCGGCCCCGGCGGCTTGCCGCCCGTCCAGGTGTTCGACGGGCGACCGGCCGGACGCGGAGCAGCTTCTTCGCCTACGACATCCGGTTCACCGGCGGCGTCAGCGATCGCCGGGACCAACGCGTATTTTAGCCTGCCCGGCCCGGTCGTCGGGAACGGCAGCGTAATCACCGGGCCCGGCCCTGGCGGCGGGCCGCACGTCCGCATCTTCGACGGGCTGTCCGCCGCCGTGACCGGCGAGTTTCTCGCTTACGATGCCCGGTTCACCGGCGGCGTCAACGTGGCCGTCCGCGGCCTGCTGTACCTGAACAGGTTCTCTACCACGCCGGTGCCGATCGGCAGCTTTTTCACCGCCCCGGCGAGCGCCGGCGCGCCAGTCGTGCAGGTCTTCGACGTGACCGGCAAACTGCTCAACGGGTTCCTGGCGTACGACGCCGGGTTCCTCGGCGGCGTCACACTGGGCGTGCCGACGGACGGGAGCCAAGGCGCGGCCGTCGTGACCGGGACCGGGCGGGGTGGGGGGCCGCAGGTCGAGGTGTGGGCGGCGACGCTGCGGCAGGCGTTCCTGGCGTTCGACCCCGGCTTCCTCGGCGGCGTGTTCGTGGGGTGAGGTTCCGGCTCGCGAACCGTGAACGGATGCACTACCGTTGACGTTTCGCGCGCCGTATTGTTTCTTTATCACCGTCCATCCCTCTCATCGAAACTACCCCATGCCTCGCCTCCACCTCACCCGCCTCGAAGATCGGGCGGTTCCCGCCGTCGCCACCTGGGACGGCGGCGGGGCCGACGCCAAGTGGACCACCGCCGCCAACTGGGCCGGCGACGCCGCCCCCCAGCCCAACGACGACCTCGTGTTCCCCGCCGGGACGGCGCAACTCGCCCCGACCAACGACTTCCCGGCCGCCACCGCGTTCGGCCGAATCAGCATCCGCGCCACCGGCTACCTCCTGGCGGGCAACCGCGTGGCCCTCGGCGGCGGCATCGCCCTCGACCACCAACTGACCACCGGCGGCGTCACCGCGACGGTGGCGCTGCCGCTCACCCTGACCGCCCCGCAGACGATCGCCGGCAGCTACACCTACGACCTCGCGCTGACCGGGCCGATCGACCTCGGCGCGACCGTGCTGACGGTCGCGCCGGCCGGCGGCACCGTCCGGTTCACCGGCGTCGTGTCCGGCACCGGCGGGCTCACGGTCGGCACCGGCGTCGGCGTCAGTGTCGTCCTGCTGGCCGCGGCCAACACGTACACCGGCCCCACCACCGTCCTCGGGTCCGTCCTCCAGGTCGCCGGGTCCGTGGCCGGCCCGGTCGCCGTCGTCGGCGGGCAACTGATCGGCAACGGCCGCACCGGCCCCGTCACCGTGACCGCCGGCTCGGTCCAGCCGTCGGACGGCTACGCGACGCCGACCGCCCTGCTCCCCGGCACGTTGACCACCGGCGACGTGTCGTTCGCCCCGAACACCTACGCCTTCTTCGGGACGGCCGACCGCGGCCCGGCGCAGCTCCGCGTCACGGGCACCGTCCGCCTCGGCGGGTTCCTCGGCGCGTTCACGAACGCGGCCCTGCCGGCCGGCACCGTCTCCACGGTCATCGCTAACGACGGCACCGACCCGGTGGTCGGGACGTTCGACGGGCTGCCCGAGGGGGCGTTTGCGATGGACTTCCAGCGGATCAGCTACCGCGGCGGCGACGGCAACGACGTGACGCTGACGGCCGTCCCCAACCCGGCGTACGCCGTCGCGGCCGGGGCCGGCGGCCGGCCGCAGGTCAACGTCTACGACCGCGTGGGCCGGCTGATCCGCAGCTTCCTGGCATACGACGCCGGCTTCCGCGGCGGCGTCCGCGTCGCGACCGCCAGCCTGACCGACGACGGCATCCCGGACGTGGTCACCGTGCCCGGCCCCGGCGGCGGGCCGGTCGTCCGCGTCTGGGACGGGCTGACCGGCGCGCTGGTCCGCGAGTTCCTCGCCTACGACGCCAACTTCCGCGGCGGCTTGACCGTCGCCGCGGCCGATATCGTGCTCGGCGGTTCGGGCGAGATTGTGACCGGGGTCGGCCCCGGCGGCGGGCCGCACGTTAAGGTCTTCGACGCCCGGGGCGGGCTGGTGACCGAGTTCCTCGCCTACGCCACGGCGTTCACCGGCGGCGTCAACGTCGCCGCCGTCGCCGGGACCGGCGACCGATACGGCACGATCCCCGGCCAGGTCGTCACCGCCCCCGGTGCGGGCGGCGGGCCGGACGTGCGGGTGTACAGCGTCGCCCCGGGCTACGTCCGCCAGCTCGCCGCGTTCGCGGCCTACGACCTGAGCTTCCGCGGCGGCGTCAACGTCGCTTACGACCCGTCCCACGACGCGATCGTGACGGCCCCCGGCGCGGGCGGCGGGCCGGTCGTCCGCGGGTTCAGCACGGGCGGCAGCTTGAGCTACGAGTTCCTCGCCTACGACGCCGGCTTCCGCGGCGGCGTGACCGTGGCGGTGCGGCCGGCCAACACCTCGGACGCGGCCATCGTGACGGGGCCGGGCGCGGGCGGCAGGCCGCTAGCGTTGCAGTACCGAACGACGGACCGCACCCTGGCGGGCAGGGGAACGCGTTCGACCCGCCTTCCTCGGCGGCATCTTCGTCGGTTGACCGCCTTCGGTTCGCGACGCTTCGCAGAAGCGTGGACGCTTCTCGGTGTCGCGAACCGGCACATGCAGGGTTCCGTGATGCCTCACTTGCATCTGACCCGCCTCGAAACCCGCCTCACCCCGCGATCGCGACGTGGGACGGCGGCGGCGGACGACAAGTGGACCACCGCCGCCAACTGGATCGGCGACGTCGCCCCACAACCCAACGACGACCTCGTGTTCCCGGCCGGGGCACGGCAACTCGTCACGACCAACGACTTCGCCGCCGGCACCGCGTTCGGGAAGATCACTCTGACCGACATCGGCTACCGCCTGCTCGGCAACGCCGTCGCCCTTGCCGGCGGCATTGACGCCGGCGGTGGTGACCGCCGGCAACGACACGATCTTCGCCCTGCCGCTGACGCTGACCGCCGACCAGACGTTTACCGCCGGCGGCAACTTCACCGGCTGGAGTTCAACGGCGGCCTCGGCGGCCCCGGCAACCTGACCGCCGCCGGCGCGGGCGAGTTCCTCGTCCTCGGCGACAACACGCTCGCCGGCACGATCACGGCCACGGGCGCGCAGTTCACGCTCAACAGCACGCTCGCCGGCCCCGTGCGAATCGCCGCGGGGGTGTTCAAGGCCAACGGCGGGTCGGCCGCCTGACCGTCACCGGCGGCACGGTGCGGATCGCGTTCAGCGACCCGTTCAGCGGCGGGGCCGACCGCCCCGGCGCGCTGGCGACGGGCAACCTCGACCTCGGCGGCACCCTGCCGTACGCCCTGTCGCCCGGTGCCGGCGCTCCGATCGCGGTCGCCGGCACCGTCCGCGTGAGCGGCACGCTGCTCGCGTCCCCCGACGCCGCGTACCGGCCGCGGCCCGGCGACACGCTCGTGGTCGTCGCCAACGACGGCACCGACCCGGTCGTCGGCACGTTCGCCGGCTTGCCGGAGGGGGCGATCGTCGTGACCGGGCCGGTGCCGACCAAGATCACCTACAAGGGCGGCGACGGCAACGACATCGCCCTGGTGGCCGTGAGCCAGCCGGCGTTCTCCGTCGGCGCGGGGGCCGGCGGCTTCCCCGTGGTCAACGTCTACGACGCGACCGGCGGGCTGGTGCGGACCATCGTCGCCTACGACTCGTCCTTCCGCGGCGGCGTCCGCGTCGCGACCGGCGACGTGACCGGCGACGGCGTGCCGGACACGATCACCGCGCCCGGCCCCGGCGGCGGCCCGGTCGTCCGCGTCTTCGACGGCGTGACCGGCCGGATGCTGCACGAGTTCCTCGCCTACGCCGCGAACTTCCGCGGCGGGGTGAACGTGGCCGTCGGCAGCCTGTTCGAGCTGGCCCGGCAGCAGGTCATCACCGGGGCGGCCCCGGCGGCGGGCCGCACGTCAAGGTCTTCGAGCCGACCCTCGGCGCGGAGACGGTTAACTTCTTCGCCTACGACGCGAACTTCACCGGCGGCGTCAGCGTGGCGGCCCGGCGGCGGGCGGATCGTCGGCGACACCCTGGTGCCCGGCACCATCGTGACCGGGGCCGGGCCGGGCGGCGGGCCGCACGTCCACGTTCAACGGGTCGTCGAGGGCGGCGCTCGGGCCGGGAGTTCTTCGCGTTCGAGCCGACGTTCCGCGGCGGCGTCAACGTCGCCGGCGAGACGCGGGCGGAGGTCGTGGTGACGGCCGGCACCGGCGGCGGGCCGCTGGTCCGCGAGTACGACGTCAACGGCCGGCCGCTGTTCGGCTTCCTCGCCTACGACCCGACCTTCCGCGGCGGCACGACCGTGGCCGTGCTGCCGATCCGGGGCGGCCGGCGCGGACGCGATTGTGACCGGGCCGGGACCGGGCGGCGGGCCAGTCGTGCGGACGTTCGAGTCGAACAACGGCCCGCAGCCGGAACTGTCCATCGCGGTACTCGCTTTCGACCCCGGCTTCCTCGGCGGCGTGTTCGTCGGGTGACCGGCGAGCGTCGGGGCGTCAGCCCGACGTGTCTGCGAAGTCCACGTCGCGGCTATCCTCGAGATGACACCATGCCTCGCCTCCACCTTACCCGTCTCGAAGACCGCGCGGTGCCGGCCGTCGCCACCTGGGACGGCGGCGGGTCCGACGCCAGGTGGACGACCGCCGTCAACTGGGCCAACGACGTCGCCCCGCACGCCGGCGACGACCTCGTCTTCCCCGTCGGCGGGGCGCGACTGACGGCCGCCAACGACTTCGCCGCCGGCACCGCGTTCGGCCGGATCACCATCTCCGACCCCCGCTACCGCATCGGCGGCAACGCCGTGGCCCTCGCGGGCGGCCTCACGATCGCCGCCGTCTACAACGGGGAACCGACGCCCGCGCAGGTGGACCTGCCGATCACGCTGACCGCCTCGCAGACGTTTACGAACGGGCTTTTTGAGGGCTACACACTGACCAAGGCCGTGAACCTCAACGGCCACGACCTCACGGCCTCCGGCAACTCGAATTTCACCACCGTCTTTGCCGGGCCGATCACCGGGACCGGCAACCTCGTCGTGGCCGACTCCAGCAATGTCGAACTGGCCGCGGCAAACACTTTCACCGGCACTACGACCGTCCTCGCCGGCAGCCTCCGGCTCTACGGCTCGCTCGCCGGCCCGATCACCCTCACCGGATCATCGGGGACCGCTTCGTTCAACGGCACCGGCGCGGCCAGGGCTTTCGTTGTCTCGGCCGGCGACGTCAATCTCGGTCCACGGGAGACCGACCAGCCGGGCGTGTTGACCATCGGCCCCCTCGACCTCATGGCCGGCGGACCGAGCGCCGTCGTCCAAACCACCCTCGGCGTTTACGCCGCCGGCCCGTCGCAGTTTCGCGTCACCGGGACGGTGCGGCTCGGCGGCACCCTCACCGTCTTCAACGGCGGCCGGACGCTTCGTCCCGGCGAGAGCCTGACGCTCGTCGCCAACGACGGGACCGACCCGGTCGTCGGCACGTTCGCGAGTCTGCCCGAGGGGGCGATCGTCTTGGACGGGGCTGTGCCGCTACGGATCAGCTACCGGGGAGGCGACGGCAACGACGTGACGGTGACGGGGGTCAGCCGGCCGGCGTCGGCGGTCGGCGCGGGGGCCGGTGGGCTGCCGGTCGTCAACGTCTTCGACGGCGGCGGCAACTTCGTGCGCCAGTTTATGGCTTACGAGGCGTCGTTCCGCGGCGGCGTCCACGTCGCGACCGGCGAGATGACCGGCGACGGCGTGGCGGACGTCGTCACCACCCCCGGCGAAGGCGGCGGCCCCCTCGTTCGCGTCTGGGACGGCGCGACCGGGGCCCTGGTGCGCCAGTTCCTGGCTTACGACGCAGCCTTCCGCGGCGGCGTCAACCTGGCGGTCGCGCCGGTCAGGAGCAACTCGTCGCCCTACGTCGCCCACCCGCCCGACATCATCACCGGGGCCGGCCCCGGTGGCGGGCCGCACGTCAAGGTGTTCGACGCCGACGGCGGCCTGGAACAGAGCTTCTTTGCCTACGACGCCGGATTCCGGGGCGGCGTCAACGTCGCCGGCCGGGTCGGCCCAATCCTCGACCTGCACGGCGTAATCGTCGGCGTGGGGGTCGGCCTGGTCGTGACCGGGGCCGGCCCCGGCGGCGGGCCGCACGTCCGCATCTTCCGGGAAGGTGTCGCGGAAAGTGAGTTCTTGGCCTACGAGCCGTCGTTCACCGGCGGCGTCTCCGTCGCCTGTGACAGCTTCGCCGTTGACCCGACCGTGGTGACGGCCCCCGGTTCGGGCGGGGGGCCGCTCGTACGCGTGTTCGACGTTTACGGCGTACTCCTGCACGAGTTTCTGGCCTACCGTCCGGACTTCCGCGGCGGCGTGAGCGTGGCGGTCGCGCAGATCGGCTTCAGCGGCAGTGGTGTGATCCTGACCGGTGCCGGTGCGGGCGGCGGCCCGCACGTCGAAGAGTGGGAGCTTCCCACCCCGGTCTTTCGCCAGGGCTACTTCGCCTTCGACCCGGCGTTCTACGGCGGCATCTTCGTCGGTTAGGAGGGTGATGGCTCGGCCGCGGCCATCGAAGTCACTCCTCAATATCCGTGACTTTACGGTGTTGTCGAGCTAGAATAATGGAACTGGGCCGGCCAAGGCAACGTCGGGCACGACGGCCTAGCATACCGCCTTCATCCACGTTCGGGATACTCCCAAATCATGCCAAAGATTCGGCTGACGCGCTTGGAAGAGCGCACCACCCCCTCTGTCGCCACCTGGGATGGCGGCGGCGCGAACGCCAACTGGACGACCGCCGCCAACTGGGTCGGCGATGTCGCCCCGCAGCCCAACGACGACCTCGTGTTCCCACTCGGGGCGGCCCAGGTGACGAACGTCAACGACTTCGCTGCCGGCACCGCGTTCCGCTTCATCGACGTTAAGGATGGGACGTACAACCTCAGCGGCAACGCCGTCACTCTCGCCACCGGGCTGAGCGTCGAGGTGAATCTCGCCGGCCCGACGCCGGTCATCGGCCTGCCGCTGACCCTCGCGGCCGACGCGACGTTTACCAGCATCCCCGGCGTCTACAGCCTCACCGGCGTGGTCAACCTGAACGGCCACACCCTGACCCTGGTGGGGTCCGGCCGAATCTCCGGTTCGATCGCGGGCACCGGCAGCCTCACCGTCACGGACGGCGGCAACCTCTTGCTCTCCGGCACCAACACCTTCACCGGCCCGACCACGGTTGCCATCGGCGACTTGGACGTTCAGGGCACCCTTCCCGGTTCGGTGGCGGTCACGTCGTCGGCCACCGGGTCGGCGACGCTCTCCGGCAGCGGGACCGTCGGGGACGTGACCGTGACCGGCGGCAACCTGTTCGCCGGCAGCACGTTCGCGATCCCCAGCGCGCCGGGTACCTTGAGGACCGGCAACCTGTCGGCCGCGGCGGCAAACCTGACGACCTTCCTCATCTTCGGCCCCGGCTCCAACAGCGGAATCGCCGTCACCGGCACGGCTCGGGTCGGCGGGACGCTCTCGGTCGGCTCACCGACCGGCTACGTGCCGCGGGCCGGCGACCGGTTCACCCTCCTCAGCAATGACGGCACCGACCCGGTGGTCGGCACGTTCGCGGGCGTGCCGGAGGGCGGAACCGTGAGCCTCGGCAACGGCAACGCGCTGCGGATCACCTACCGCGGCGGGGACGGCAACGACGTGGTGGCGTCGGCGTCGCCCGCCGTGGCCTACGCCGTCGGCGCGGGCATCGGCGGGCTGCCGGTGGTCAACGTCTACGACTCGGCCGGGACGCTGCTCCGGAGCTTCAACGCCTACGCCACGAGCTTCCACGGCGGGGTGCGGGTCGCGACTGCGGACGTGACCGGCGACGGCGTGCCCGACGTGATCACCGCCCCCGGCCCCGGCGGCGGGCCGCACGTCCGGGTCTTCGACGGCACCACGTTCGCCGTCGTTCGCGAGTTCTTCGCTTACGACGCCCGGTTCACCGGCGGGGTGTTCGTTGCCGCGAGTCAGATTAACTTCGACGGTAAGGCCGACATCATCACCGGGGCCGGGGCCGGTGGCGGGCCGCACGTCAAGGTGTTCGACGGGGCGACCGGCGGCGTGCTGAGCAGCTTCTTCGCCTACGCCGCCAACTTCACCGGCGGCGTCAGCGTCGCGGGGACCGACGCCTACTCGACGCTGCGGCAGACCGGCAACGGCAGCGTCATCACCGGACCCGGACCCGGCGGCGGGCCCCACGTCCGCATCTTCGACGGGGTGACGACCGCCGTGACGGGCGAGTTCTTTGCCTACGACGCCCGGTTCACCGGCGGCGTCAACGTCGCCGCCCGCGGCCAACTGTACCTGTTGAACGGCGGCCTGATCCCCGGCGTCCCGCCGTCCCCGGTCGGCAGCTTCTTCACGGCCCCAGCGAGCAACGGTGGTCCGGATGTGCGTGTGTTCGACGTGACCGGCAAGCAGATCGGCGGTTTCCTGGCCTACGACGCCGGGTTCTTCGGCGGCGTCACGTTGGCCGTGCCGACGGACGGGAGCGGCGGCTCGGCCGTCGTGACCGGGACCGGCCGGGGCGGCGTGCCGCAGGTCAAGGTGTGGGCAGTGGCGAACAACGCCGCGACGCTGCAGCAGGCGTTCCTGGCGTTCGACCCCGGTTTCCTGGGTGGCGTGTTCGTGGGATGAGGTGCAAACCGTCAACTGGGAGGGCGAAGCACCGTTAGCCCCTCGCGGACACGTACCTTTCGAAGTCCGTAGCCCATCACCCGCGCCGGAAGGGCTCGTAGGCCGGGGACCTTTGAGATGATTCGTAGCGGCAACGGCAGCCGAAACTTGTCGCCCGCCGTGAGACCGGGCGCGGCGATGCGGTCCTGGATCATTGCCTGGACTCGCTGGATGAACCGCACGGGTCGCTCACGCCGTTTCTGCACGTTGGCCAGGTCCGCGTCCGTGACTGTGCCCCGGCGCAACGGTTCGGCGAGCAGGTTCGCGGCTTCGACCGCGTCCTGCACGGCATAGTTAATGCCGACTCCGCCAACCGGCGACATGGCGTGCGCGGCATCGCCGATCAGTAGCAGCCCCGGCTTGTGCCAGATCGGCACGCAACTCGATTCCACGTTCAGCACTGAAACTTGCGACCAATCTGTCAGGCACCCAACCCGGTCGGCTAGCCACGGCACGACCTCGGCCAAGCCTTTCTGTAGCTCGCCCATGCCGGCCGCGCGCACGGCCGCGAAGCTACCTTTCAGAATGACGTAGGCGATCTGCCAATCGTCTGCCCGATCAAGAATGACGGCGAAGTGCCCACCACCGATGTGGAGCTCAGCGGCATCGGCCGGGTCGCTGGAGCGGCGGGGCAGACGGAACCAAACCACGTCCATCGGCGGGGCGGTCTTCACCGGTTCGATGCCGGCGAGATGCCGCAGCTTCGAGAACCGGCCATCGGCGGCAACGCTGAGATCGGCACGGACCTCGTGCCAGCGGCCGTCGGCGGCGCGGTAGCGCACCCCGCGCACGCTACCGTCCTCTTCGACAAGCCGTTGGACCGTGGCGTTCAGCGTCAGCTCGAAGTTGGGGAAGCGGGAGGCCTCGGTCACGAGCAGATCGAGAAGCTTCGCCTGCGGAATCATCAGAATGTACGGAAAGCGCGTGCGCAGCCAACCGAAGTCTGCGACGGTGACAGACCCGCTCGGTGCAACCATCCGCACCTGTCGGATGGTGCCATGCGGAAGCTGGTGCAGCTTCTCGGCAAGGCCGAGTTGGTCGAGAATCTCGAGCGTCGAAGGGTGAACGGTGTCACCACGAAAGTCGCGGTCGAAATCCGAGTGCGATTCCAACAGTGCGACGCGAATGCCAGCTCGGGCCAGGAGCAAGGAGAGGACTGCGCCGGCCGGCCCAGCACCGACAACGACGCAACCCGTGCGACGGGTCGAAGCGATCTCAATGGCATCGGCGGACACGAACACCTCCATCGAAATGCAACGACCTGAGTGTACAGCCGCGGATGCGCCTCCGGAAGGCCTGTCGCGTTGCACTCTCGGGCCACTGCACTCCGACGCGGCCAGTGGGTCAGTCGTCCACCGGTGTCACGTCCCACAACTTGACTGCGCCGTCGTACCCAGCCGATGCGAGTGACTGGCCATCGGGGGCAAAGGCCAGCCCGTGGACGCGATCGGCGTGTCCGCGAAACACGGCTTCCTCGTGACCGTCGGCCACGCGCCACAGGCGGACCGCCCAATCGTGGCCGGCCGAAGCGATCCGACGGCCGTCCGGCGAAAATGCCACGGCTCGTACTCCTGATGCATGGCCGCGCAAAGGCGTGCGCTCGCGGCCCGTGTCCGCGTCCCAGAGTCGCACGGTCCCATCGATTCCAGCCGCGGCGATGAGCGCACCGTCCGGGCTAATCGCAATACCGTAGACACCGCCAGCATGGCCCGTCAGTTTATGGATCACTGCGCCCGTATCGGCGTCCCAAACACGGACCGTTTGGTCATTGGCAGCCGTCGCCAGCCATCGTCCGTTGGGAGCATAGGCAACCGAGTTCACCGGCTCCGAATGCTCGGCCAGTACGCGATCGATGCGTCCGGTGTCGAGATCCCATATGCGGATCGTTCGGTCCCAACCGGCCGAAGCAATTTGCCGGCCCCCGGGCCGGAACGCCAAGCCGCGCACGGGTCCCGGCCCATGCCCGCTGAAAACGCGTTCGGGTTTGCCCGTCACCACATCGAAGATAACGACGTTGGCAACGCTGTTGGCAGTCGCCAACCGACGACCATCCGGTGCATACGCGATGGCAAAGTAGTCCGAGTCCGCTCCGGGCACTTTGGCGTCGAAGGCCGTTCGCAAGTCGATGCGTCGCGGTTCGCCAGGGTCGCCCACATCCCAGATCGCCACGGCATAGTCGGAACCAATAGTGGCGAGTTGGCGACCGTCGGGCCGGAACGCAACGCCCAGAGCGCGCCCATCATGGACGGCAAACGACCGCCGTTCGCCGATCGGCGTCTGGGGTTCCCATGGCGTGCCGTTCCACATCCGGATCGTTCGGTCACCGCCCGCCGATACCAACCGTAGACCATCGGGACTGAACGCCACCGTGCGAACGATGTCGCCGTGGCCGTGGAGCGTCAATGCCTCCTGACCAGTCGTGACGTCCCAAATCTTGACAGTGTGGTCACTACTCGCTGAGGCGAGCCGATTGCCGATGCCCCAGGCGACCCGCATGATCGGATCCGTATGGCCGCGAAGCCGACGCAACTCCGTACCGGCGGCCCAATCCCAAATGATGATGCTACCGACATCCCCGCGTCCCATATCGCCGTCGCCGGAAGCCAGCAGCCGGCCGTCGCGACTGAACGCCACGGTCCGCACCGGGTTCGTGTGACCGCCGAGACGGCCGACTTCGGTGAACGTGGCGGCATCGAGCAAACGTACCGATCCGTCGACGCAGCCGACCGCCAACCGGTCGCCGGAACCGTTCGCGAGACTCAAAGTGTCGGTATCGAGTTCGATGGTACGTAAGCGCCGACCGTCATCCGCGGACCACGCCTGGAGACGCCTGGTACTACCGACGCGCGTGAACAGGGTTTTGCCATCGACGCTGAAGACGACGCCTTCGGCACGGCCTCCGATCCCTTCAATCGTCACCTCGGAACGACCCGTCTTGATACTCCAGAGGCGAACCGTACCATCCCAGCCGGCAGTCGCGATACGCCGGCCGTCTGGGGCATAGCTGAGGTCATAGATGACGCCATCGTGGTTGGCCGTAAACTCCAGGGGTCGGCCACTTGCTACGTCCCAGAGACGAACGGTTCGATCGAATCCTGCTGTGGCCAACGTCCGACCGTCCGGGCTAAAGGCCGCGACCTGGACCGATCCCGTGTGCCCGCGCCACGCCGGCTGCTCCTCTCGACAAAGGCGGTTCAGATAATGCCATTCCCAGTTCCGCAAGCCCTCGGGACATTCGGCCAGGAGCACCGTCGTCCGGCTCGGATTGTTGGCCGCCAGCGTACGTTCCGCTAGGGCCACATGATGGAGATACAACCGCTGGCGCAGGTCGGCCTGCGCCCGGCCGATGGCGCTTGCGTGATACAAGGCCGCGTTGACACGGTCCTCAGCACTGCGCGCTTGCTCCCGGCGAACTAGCTCCGCGCCGAGGCCGATCGCCAACGTCGCCGTCATCACGAGTGCGGCCGCGCCTGCCACCAGGGCCGGGTGCCGCCGTCCCCAGCGGCGCAGCTTGTGAGGTACCGGCTCGCGATAAGCCTCCACCGGTTCGTCGGCGAGGAGATGCTGCACGTCGCTGGCGAACGCCACCGCCGACGGATAGCGGTCAGCGGGGTCCCGAGCCATGGCCTTCAGGCAGATCGCTTCCAGCGCGCGAGGTGCGCCCTTGGCGAACGACGTTGGCCGCGGCGGCGGGCCTGCCCGCAATTCGGCAAGCACGGCGGCGGCATCGTTGTCCGCGTAAGGCGGCCGATTGGCGAGGAACTCGTACAGAATCGCGCCGAGGCCGTACACGTCGGTGCGCTCGTCGGCTCGACCGTCAAGCTGCTCCGGGGCCATGTACGCGGGCGTGCCAAGGATCGTCCCGGCCGCTGTCCGCCGAGAATCGGTCGGGGCAGCAGTGCCCGGCGGCAGGTCCGGCCGGCCGACGACCTTCGCGAAGCCCCAGTCGAGGACGATGACCTCGCCGTACTCGCCGAGGGCCACGTTATCCGGCTTCAAGTCGCGGTGGATGACACCGCGAGCATGGGCGTAGGCGACGGCATTCCCGACACCCACCAGGGCATTGAGCAACGCCACAGCGGCCACGCGCGACTTGCGTTGTGCGTGGAATTCGCGGATCGCCTCCGTGAGCGTGCGTCCGGGCACCAGCCGCATGGTGTAAAACGGCGTCGCGTCACTGCCTGGGTCGAGGTCGTAGACAGGAACAATGCCGGGGTGCTGAAGCCGGCCCGTAACCCGCGCTTCGTTCAGAAAGCGAGCTTCGAGCGACGGATCGCCCGCGCGGTCGGGCCGCAACACTTTCAATGCAACTTCGCGATCGAGCTCGGCGTCGTGGGCGAGCCAGACCTGGCCCACGCCGCCTTCGGCGCGAAGACCACGAAGTACGTATCGCGCTTCCGAATCCGTCTCAGACGTCGTCGCTTGAGGAACTCGGAGTTGATCGAGCAAGTGGAGAAATGCCAGATCTTCGGTCGGCGGAATCGGAGGGACCGCGTTGGCTGCGAGTGCGTCATCGTAATCGGCAAGCAGCGCGGCGCGCTCCGGATCGACGGATCGCCCGATCACGATTGCATCTCCTGCCGTAGCCGCTCCACGGCCCGTGCCCATAGCATCCGGGCCGCATCAGCGGATCGCCCCAGTCGCCGCCCAACGTCCTCAAACGATAGCCCTTCCCGATACCGCAGCCCCATGACTTCCCGATAGTCGTCGGGTAGCCGCTCGATGGCAGCATGCAGCAACCGCAGCTGCTCGTTCGCCATCACTTGCACGCTCGGTGTTGGCGCGCTGGCCAGCCCATCGGAATCGTAAAGTACTTGCTCACGGGTCAACTGTCGCTTTTGAGTGCTTCGATAGCGGCGTCCGAGTTTCGCCGCTTTATGGAGAAGCAGTGCGCGCAGCCACGCCCTGAGCTGGGCAGCCGACGCGCCATCGAAGCGAGAAAACTGCCGTTGGGCCTCGATGTAGGTTTCTTGCACGAGATCGGAGGCACCGCCCTTGGGGCGTAGCTCCGCCGGTAACGATTGCCGTGCGACCTCCATGAGGTACCGCCGGCAACCATCGAGAGCAAGACCCAGTGCTTCGCTCGACCCAGCGCGAGCAGCGGCGAGTCTTGCAGCCAAGACCGCAGAGGCGGTCGCCGACACGGACATCCTCCGAGACGCGGGGAGAGAAGGAGGACCGCAATCAATGAGAGATATGATACACGGCGCAAACTACCGCGGTCAACGGGCGACAGCGCCCAGGCTTCGGAAAAAAGTACAGGTAGCGCGTTCGGTTGTCGTTTTTTTGGGGCTGACATGCGATAGAGCCGTCGACAATCGGTCGCTGCGGCCATTCTCATTTCCGATTCCTGGAGTCTCTCCCATGCAGGCTAGGAGACGTGGCTTTACGCTGATCGAATTGCTGGTGGTCATTGCGATCATCGCGGTTCTGATCGGTTTGTTGCTCCCCGCCGTCCAAAAGGTCCGCGAAGCAGCAGCGCGAACAAAGTGCCAGAACAACCTTAAGCAGATCGGTCTGGCGCTTCATAACCACGAGGGTACATACGGTTTCTTCCCAACCGCGGGGAGCAACTCTGAGAACAACGGCCCCGACGCACCCGCTGGCTACACGCGCAGCGGTTGGGCGTTCCAGTGCCTGCCGTTCATCGAGCAGGACAACCTCTATCGTAAGGCAAAGGGCGACCACACCGCCACTTACAACGGGCTTTGGTCGGCCGAGGCAGCTGTGATTCCCATGTACAACTGCCCGTCGCGGGACAATCGCCGATCGTTCCCCGCCTCGTGGGGGACCATTTATGCGATGAATGACTACGCTGGCATTTGGTGTGACTGGATCAACTCATGGCAGACCGCGAGCACACCGAGCCCGGACGAACTGCTCAAGACGAACAAGGGCATCATCGTCAAGGGCGGACACGGTACCACGAAGTACCCGACCGTCAGCGCCGCTGGTGTCGCGGATGGCACGTCGAACACCATCGCCATCATGGAGAAGGCGGTTGCCACGATTCACTACCAGCCGACCGTCGACCCGTGGGATTGGTGGGATATGCCGGGCTGGACGCACAATGCTGACTGGCCGAACATGCGCCTCGTCGGCCAGTGGTTGGCTACGCTCGGCGACTCCGACAAGCGACCCGACTGGTACTCCAACACTGATCAAAGTGGGCCGGTGCAGCCCCGCTACCAGGAGTTCGGGTTTGGCAGTCCGCACACTGGCAAGATGAATGCCGTGATGGGGGACGGCTCGGTCCGTAGCTTCCGAATTGGGCCGGTCAACGAGCAATACGGGGTGATCTGGAAACTCGGCAACCGCGAAGACGGATCGAGTGTGAACCCCGACGATTTGTAGTCGATCCACACCCAAGAAATCCGTAAGCCGCCATAGGGTGGGACGGGTGGCGTGTATCCCACCGCGAGCCGTCAGGCGTCACGCGGTGGAACACACGACGCCCGTCTCATGCTAGACGGCTTTGCACTTGTACAACCAGGGAGTCACTACATGATCACTCGATGTCGCGCGGGCGCGCTACTCGCGCTAGCCGCAGTGTCGATTGGATGTTCGAGCGACAAGACGGCCGAGCAAGTAGCCGCGATGAACGACTCAAACATCAAGCGAACGGTCAACCTTTACACGGCTTACATGGCCCACCACGGCTGGGCGACGCCGAAATCCGAAGAGGAGTTGAAGGGCTACGTCAAGGTGGGCTTGCCGGCCGAAAACTTGAAGATGATGAAGGTCGATCTGGAAAAGCTCGACGAGGTCTTTGTCTCCGAGCGCGACGGCAAGCCATTCAAGATCAAGTACGGTGCTCCTGGCGGCATGGGAGCAAAAGTACCCGTCGTCTTTGAGCAAGATGGCCAAGGCGGCATCCGACAGGTGGCCTACACGTTCGGTAAAGTCGAAGACGCTGACGCCAAGCGATACAAGGAGTTGTTTGAGGGCAAAGCCCCCGAGTCCAAGCCGGGCTCTCCGGGCAGCTCATCGCGACCCACAGGCCGTCCCGTCGGTGCCCCGACCGGGCCTACTAAGAATTGACAATCGCTTCGGATGTGCCGCGCGAACCTCGTCGTCGCGCGGTGCATCTGTAGTCGCATGCCAACCGATTGCCCAATCCAATCGTTTCTGACCAGCCATCGCTTTCTGCGCGATCACGTGGCCCGTATTGGGGGCATTGTTGACCCCATAGCCGTGGACCTCGACGAATACCGCGACCCTCTGGTCAAGGCGGCACGTCGCGGGCCGTTGATCTCGATCGACGGCGTCCTCGTCCGCGACTGGGATCCTGACACTCGATCCACCAGTTCGGGCGTTCGCGTTGGCGGTCGGCTCTATTATCTCGGCGACTTGCGGTTCGCGGTTATCGAATGCAACTACGACTTTAACCAGAACTCGGCCGCATACAGCTTCGCGATCGTCGGTCGCGGCGACTACGCTGCTTTGTATCGACTCGCCCTGGCTCTGCGACGCGAGACCGAGCCGCCGGCCGCAGCACCAGTTCTGGCCGATGGACAACTCGACACGCTCTGGAAAAACACGGTCGGTTACCTCGACCCCGCAAATCTCCAGCGAATCAAGAAGTACGGCGGTCGACCGAAGCGCGGTGTTTTGCTGATGGGGCCGCCCGGTAATGGCAAGACGTCGGCCTGCCGTTGGTTGTGGCAGGAATGCCGGGAACGTGGCTATTCGTACCGTGTCGTCACACCAGACGCTTACGCAGAAGCCCGTCGCGGTTGCAACGCTCAGCGAAAGGTCCAGGAGCTATTCGACGTCGAGAAACGGGGCCTTGTGTTCTTCGACGATATGGACGTGGCCTTGCGCGACCGTGAGACAGTGAAGGAAACCGACGACCAAGCCGTCTTCCTGGGAGCGCTCGACGGCATCAGCGTTAAGGAAGGCGTCGCCTTTGTGTTCACGACGAACTGCCCTGTCGAACTCATCGACCGGGCGTTCAAGCGGCCGGGACGAATCGATTTGGTAATGCAATTCGACCCGCCCGCCACCGACCTGCGTAGGCGGTTGGTCTCCCGATGGCATCCGGAGATTCGAGCTGCTCTTGATCTGGACGAAATCGTTGAGTCGACAGCCGGATTTAGCTTCGCCGACATAGAAGAGGTGAAGAACCTACTGATCCTCAACTTCATGGACGCTGCTCGTTGGGACTGGGGTTGGGCCCTCCGAGAATTCGATGCCAACCGCCACGAACTCGGCTCGCATCGCCGCTCCCTCGGTTTTGGCGTATTCGAGGCTGCACTGAACGGTGAGGATTAGGATCGCCCTTCTCTCGTTGGGAGCCTCGTTCGGTCGGGTCAGCGACGCTCGGCGAGGTTTCGCCAGATCGTCAGTGCGTCGGCCTTGCGGCCCGCGCGAAAATAGCTGCCGACGACCAGGCTCGGCCGGCCATTGCCGTCGATGTCACCTGCCGCACAGCTGAGATGGTCGCACGCCTGCAATTCCAACGAATGCCGGGTGAACTGTCCCGGCTTGACCTGTTCTAGCAGCACCAGCGAGTCGAGCTTCATTGGCGATCGTTGTGGGAAGAATTCACCGGGCAGAAAGGTTACGAACGCGACATCGAGTAGGCCATTTCCGTCGAAATCGGCAGCGACGGGACTGCCTGCTCCATAGCAATCGGCCAACCGATTTGCCTCGAACGGATACGTGCCGCGATTGCGGAGCCACGTGACACCGTGGTCGGGCCGGAGAAGATAGGGTGGATCGAGCGAGTCGCCGTTCGACAATAGCACGTCGAGCTTGCCATCACCGTCGAGGTCCACGAGCTGCACACCGTTGCAACCGTACGTCGGATGTGGGGCGGCGTAAATTGTCTCCTTGCGAAACCGACCGCCTCCTTCGTTCAGGAACGCGACGACCGACTCGTGTTCCTGTGAAATCACGGCCACGAAATCCGGCTTGCCGTCGCCATTGAGGTCCGCGACGGGCACGTGCGTGGTGCCGTGGCGACCGTCAAGCGTGCGCGGGACAAATGTCGGCGTCGTCCAGTCAGTCGTCCGGTTTTCGAGCAGCTGGATCGAGCCGGCCTTGTGCCACCCAAATTCGGCCACGACAAGGTCGAACTTACCGCTGCCCGTAAAGTCGGCGGCCCGCACATCAGCGACCCGGCCGATGCCGTCAAGCAGGGTTACCGGCGCAAAGGTGCCATCCGCACGCCCACGGAGCCAGACCACGCTGCCGACACGGTCGTCCGTCGCGTAGAAGTTGCCGAGGCAAGCCAACACCACATCGGCGATGCCATCGCCGTCCAGGTCCACAACCTCGGCATGAGCACAGCAAAGCCCACGGGCGATGACCTTCCACACCGGAGGCGATTCATACGGGCTGTAGACCAGAACCTGGTTGTTGACGGCATCGCAAACGAGGATGTCGGCCTTATCTTTGCGGAACAGCCGCACAATGCTGACGTGCGCAACGCCCGGCGTGCCGCCATCCACAGCCGAGTAGCCGCTTTTCTCAAAGCGCGCCAGCGGCGGATTCGGTGCAGCCGACTGCGATAAAAGCGGCAGGGACTCCGGAGCACGGCTTTCGTAGTATCGAACAACGGACTCCAACGGTGGATAGTCGAAGCGATACGCTAGATCGGCATGAAAGAAGTCGTAGCCTTGTTTGACTTCCTTGCGCCAGGCCGAGCGCGGGAAGGTGTTCGGAGGCGGGTATGCGTGGCATGCACCGCAGAGTCGGTTGACTTCCTCGGAGGTTGCTTCTCGCACGGCGGACGACTCCGGCCGAGCAGCCACGGGCTTCGCCGGCATCAGAGTTGCCAACCCAATCGCCGTCAGAGCTACACCAAGTCCACACGCTACGGGTCGCTTGGCGTTCACGACGAGCCACCTTTCGCAAGCAAACGGTGCTGGGCCGCGCGGTGAGGCTGCCCGGCCTTGTCAAAATGGTCGGCCATCGCGGCGTGGGCTGCCGCATTCTTGGGATCGAGTCGCAGGACTTCGGTCAGCCACGCGATCCCTTCCTCGATCTGCCCATTGCGGGCACACCACTCCCAAAGCTGCCATCGGACGGCGGCAACGCCCGGGTTGTCGCGAGCACGGAGGTGCAACCGGCCGGCAGCACCATCGTCCAACGCCAGTGCGGCGATCCGAGACTCGCACTTTGCAACATCGTCGCTTCGCCCCAATTCCTTCAAGGCGATAAGCTGCAATTGACTGGCGTCGCGGTGCCAGGGGGCCACACCGACTGCTCGCGCCAGGAATGACTCCGCCTCGGCAAATCGCCCACGCCGCAGGGCCAAGCGTCCCCGCTCGACAAGGCCGTCGGCGTGGTCGGGAACCGCCAAGAGCAGTTCATCGAGCCGTTGCTGTGCCGCGTTCAAGTCGGCCGCGTCCGTAAAGGCTCGCGCAAGTCCCAGCAGGAGTTTGGGATTACTCGGTTGCCCAGGGAGGGCTGTCTCGTAGTGCCGGATCGCTTCGGCCGTATAGCCGCGGCGAGTCAGGAAACCGGCTAGCGCGGCGTTCGCCACAGCGCTACTGGGTGCGGCGCTCACCGCTCGCCGAAAGTCCTCGCCGGCCGGATCGAATCGGCGGGTTCGCTCCGCCACGGTTCCGCGGAGGATCAGCGCAGGTACGTGATTGGGGCACCGGTCGATCAGTCGAGACAGCACGACGCCGGCGTCCGGCCATCGATATGCGACATCGAATCCCTTGCCGAGCGCTTCCAGGATTGCCGGCGCATCGACATGATTTCGATCCACTTCTGCACGCAGTCGAGGCTCGTGACCGCCAAAGTCCCCCTGCTGGACCCCGAGAAGCGTCCATTCGAGGACACCTGCCTCGGTCTGTCCCGCCGTGTCCAGATACCTGGTCAAAAGTCGCTCGGCCTCGGCGCAGGCATCGCTACGGCGTGCGGCCTGAGCGGCGACCAACAGGGTTCGCTCATCGTTTGGCCATCGTTCGAGGGACGCGGCGAGTTCCCGCCGAGCTGTGACGGGATCGTGGCGTGCAAGAGCATCTTCCGCGGCACTCAAAGCCATCGCTGGGCGAATCACGCGGTCCGTAACACCGACGCTCAGACCTCCCACAGCAATTATGCCAATCGCCCAGATAAGCAAATGGCGGCGAACCGGCTGTTTTGGTGAGGTTGTACCCATGAATCGTCTGCTCTTAGGTTGCGTTCACGCATTATAGGCGAGCAACGGAGGTCCGCTCGCTCTCATGAGTCTTTCACTGCACGCCGGGTAGCATCGAACGGTATAATTACGGCGGCAGGCGCATAGCGCGGGAGATGGCGGGCGGCGAGTTAGCTCGGTGGCCCCTCGCCAACGCGGCTCCCGCTTGATGCCGCAACAGTCGCTGGGGACACATCTCGTGCGCGTTCTCCTTGTCGAAGATCACAAACCGCTCGTCCGCGCCTTGCGACAGGGTTTGGAGGAGGAAGGTTTTGCTGTCGATGTCGCCCACGACGGCGACGAGGGCGACTTCAAGGCGAGTACAATTGAGTATGATTGCATCATACTCGATGTCATGCTGCCCAAAACGGACGGTCTCACGCTGCTGACCAAGTGGCGCAAGGCTGGCCTCAAGACACACGTCCTGATGTTGACCGCCCGCGACCAACTCGACGATAAGGTCAAAGGCCTCGATGCGGGGGCCGACGACTACCTGACGAAGCCGTTCGAACTCGAGGAACTACTGGCGCGCGTGCGGGCGCTCGTCCGCCGCGGGCACCAGGTCAAAGATCCCGTTTTGCGTGTGTTTGACCTGGAGATCGATACCGCGGCCCGGTCGGTCAAGCGCGGCGGCAAATCGATCCATTTGACGCCGCGGGAATACGGCCTGCTCGAATTCCTGGCGTTTCATCGTGGCCGTGTCGTGACGCGGACGATGATCTGGGAACACCTTTACGACGAGTACGACGAAAGCACTTCGAACGTTGTGGATGTCTACATTCGGTATCTCCGGAATAAGATCGACAAAGGCTTCGATCCACCACTGATCCTGACTCGCTGGGGCGAGGGCTACCAATTGCGAGCCGAGGATGGTGCGTGAAACCAGAATTCGGGCGACCGTCATGAAGTCGATCCGTCTTAAGGTCATCGTGTATTGCCTGAGCCTGCTGGCAGCAGCTGAGGGGTTGGCGTTTTGGCTCGTCTATCGAACCGCTGCTGCAAGTCTCGCGGAGAAACAGGAGGTCTATAAGTCGCTGCTCCACGAGCAGCACGTAAAGCGGATCAAAGAGGAAAAGGACCGGCTCGACGCCGAGTTGTTGGAGACGGCTCGCGAAGTCGCACTAATCTCATCGCGACAATCGCAGTGGGAGAAGATCCGGTTCATGGGCCTCTTCCCGCTCGTTAATATGGCAAGTGCACAGGCCCACCTTACCCTACCACTGCTGGAGATTACAGCAGTACCAAGCGCTCCGCCGAGACCACAAAACCCACCTGCTGCCGGCTGGTGGCTACGCAGCCGAATCACGACCCAGCTCGTCTCCGATGTGTCGCTGCCGGAGGCGAGCCTGCCTCGCTCGCCCCACGGCGAGAAGGAGTACTTCCAAATCAATAGCGAATGGGGTCGCACATGGTCGACCCTCCGGATGCCATTTTCCAACGCCGACTTTGCCGGAAGCGACCTGATTCCCGACTGGAGACACGATGACGTGACCCTTTCGGACGGTCGCCGCGTTCGCCGAATAATGTACAAAACGTCGATCAATCCAATGCGCGTCTTTGGCGGCCGTCGTGTCGGACCCGGCCCGACGGGTGGCCCCCGCGGCGATCGCGGTCAGGACCGGCTGCCCGAGCAACCTTCGCCGCAGGCGTGGCTAGTATTCCACGTCGCTGTTGAGCCAGCCCGTCTGAATTCCACGGTCTCTCGCCTGAGTGCGGAAATGGGCGACGCGGAAGCTCAACTCGAACGCGATGCGAGTGATGCCCTGGGAGCGTTGCGCGGCCGCATGTACGCTATTGGAGGGCTGACCTTGCTGGCGACGATGGCCGGCGGATTACTTCTGGTCGGCCTTGGTTTTGCGCCCCTGAAGAAGCTCTCGGAGGCCGTTAGCCAAGTTTCGCCGAAGAACTTCCGACTTCCATTGGCTGAGGGTGAATCCCTGGGCACCGAACTTGACCCCATCGCCGACCGGCTGCGGAACACACTGGAAGAACTCCGCCGGGCCTTCGAGCGCGAGAAACAAGCATCGGCGGACATCTCCCACGAGTTACGTACACCGGTTGCGTCGTTGCTTGCGACACTCGATGTGGCCCTGCGCAAACCGCGTACGGCCGAGGAGTACCGTCGCGTCCTCGAAGACTGTCGTGGCGTAGGCCGGCAAATGCGTGTTCTCGTCGAACGCCTCCTGGCCCTCGCCCGCATCGACGCCGGCTCCGACCGGCTCCGACCATGCGACGTCGAAGTTAGTGAACTCGTCGGCGAGTGCGCGGCCCTGGTGCGGCCGCTGGCCACAGAGCGAGGCGTGAAACTGACCGTCGACTGCCCGCAGGAAGTGACGTGGGCGACCGACCCGGACAAGCTCCGTGAAGTGATCGTCAACCTGTTGCACAACGCGGTGCAGTA
The DNA here is from genome assembly GCA_046350275.1 of Gemmataceae bacterium. Taxonomy (GTDB): domain Bacteria; phylum Planctomycetota; class Planctomycetia; order Gemmatales; family Gemmataceae; genus JAXMAS01. The sequence continues at coordinate 19,062 of JAXMAS010000017.1, read as the reverse complement.
CAACAAGCCCGAAGGCCAAATTGACGTATCGGCCCGAGCGAATGACGGCGTTTTGGATGTCTGTGTCGCGGATACCGGTGTCGGCATCGAACCGGAAAAGCTGAGCCACATCTTCGAGCGGTTCTACCGAGCCGATCCATCCCGTACGGGAAGTGACCTGCATGCCGGCCTGGGGCTGTCGATCGTCAAAGGCTACGTTGGGTTGCTCGGTGGCACCATTTCGGTCGAAAGCCAAGCGGGGCGAGGGAGTAAGTTCCACGTACGCCTGCCGGCGGCATCGCTGACTGGCTAGGCGAATCTTGGCCGCGAGGCATCGCATTTCGAACGGCCGTTGTGCGGCGCGGATTCGCCGTATCATGACCAGATGACCCTGTTCGACACGCACGCACACCTTGATGATGAGCGATTCGCCGACGACCTGCCGGCGGTTCTGGCCCGTGCGGCCGCGGCTGGTGTCGCCAACCTCGTTTGTGTCGCCACGACAGCGGACGACAGCCACCGGTGCGTCCGCATCGCCGCGGAACACTCAGCCGTCTGGGCGTCCGTAGGAATTCAACCGAATCACGTCGCCGAAGCCAAGCCGGACGATTGGGCCGCTGTAGTGGCCCTGGCGCAGCGTCCACGTGTCATCGCACTTGGCGAGACTGGCCTCGACCGATATTGGGACCGGGCCCCGTTCGACCAGCAGGAAGACTACTTCGACCGCCACTTGGTGCTAGCACGCGATCGCAAGCTGCCTGTCATCATCCACTGCCGAGAAGCCGAGTCCGATGTCGTGCGAATGCTCCGCGACGATTTCGACCGGAACGGCCCAGTACGCGGCGTCATGCACTCGTTCACGGGCGACCTAGCTACGGCCCAAGCATGTCTTGCGATGGGTCTTTTCATCTCCTTTGCAGGCATGGTCACATACAAGACTGCCGACAACCTGCGGGCCGTGGCTACGAATGTGCCGGCCGACCGGTTGCTCATCGAGACGGATTGCCCATACCTCGCGCCCGTGCCAATGCGAGGCAAGCGAAACGAGCCGGCGTACGTCGCTCACACAGCCACATTGCTTGCTAACGTACGCGGTGTGACGGCCGACGATCTGGCGATGCAGACAACGCGGAATGCCCGGGAGCTGTTCCAAATCCCATGACCGGACGACTACTGGGTGTCGATTTCGGCACTGTGCGCGTTGGATTGGCGGTCTGTGATTCGGAACGCCGAATCGCCTCGCCGCTGGCGACCTACGAGCGCCGCGATCCGGCCTGCGACGCCACCTACTTCCGCAAACTTGTCGCAGAGGAGCAGGTCGTCGGCCTGGTCGTCGGCCTTCCAGCTCACACGGATGGTCGTGAAGGAGTAAAGGCTCAGGAAGCCCGTGCGTTCGGTGCATGGCTAGCGAACGAAACTGGCTTGCCGGCAACGTTCTACGACGAGCGGTTTTCGACCAAACAGGCCGAATCGGCTCTCTGGGCAGCGGGACTGACGCACAAGCGGCGTAAGGAGCGCCGCGACCGCGTGGCAGCACAACTAGTACTGCAGGCATATATCGACGCCGGCTGCCCGCCAGAGGAGGCGTCCCGCGCGCTGGATGCGTAGGATCAGGCCATCTGCTCCAACCAGGCGGCCCCGAGACGCCAGGATTCCCATGGTCCGGCAGATTCGAGGCGACCTTATTCTGTGGGCGCGGCCGATCCTAGGGGGTAGAATGAAGCGGTTGTACCGTCCGCTTGGAGTCCGCCGATGGCTACCGCGCAGGAACCGACCCGCGCTTCTGTGACGCCGCACGAGTCATTCGTCGAGGCACAGATTGCCCACGCCCGCGGCCGCATCCGGGCTCACGATCTCGGCGTTACCGCCCTCATCCTAACGGCGGGCACCCTTACATTCGCCGTCGGCATGGTGTTGCTCGATCGATGGTTGCAACTGCCCGATCTGGCGCGACAACTGGCACTCGGCGCTTTCGTCCTTGCGTCTGGCACTTATGCGGTCATCGCGCTGTCGAAGCCCTTTCGCCGCGAAGTCAATCCCTACTACGCGGCCCGGCTCGTCGAGCGGTCCCTGCCAGGAGCCAAAAACAGCGTCATCAACTGGCTCGACCTACGCGAACGGCCTCTGCCGGACGCCGTCCACAATGCCCTCGGCCTCCGTGCAGCCCGCGACCTGCGCGAGGCCGATGTCGATGAGGTCGTGCGGGATCCGCGCCTTGGCTGGCTCGGATGGGCGGTCGCGGCCCTGTTACTTGCAGCCGCAGTGCAGTTTGTCATCCTGCGTCCTGGTCAGTATGCCTCGCTCCTGGGCCGCACGTTCCGGCCATTCACAAGTGCATCCATTGCCAAACGGACGGGACTGGAACTCGTCAAACCGGCGGGCGGCAACGTACTCGTCGCCGTCAACCGCTCGATCGACTTCGAAGTCGCGGTCAGTGGTGTCGTCCCCTCGGCTGGAACCGACGACGCCGTGCGATTGCGCGTGCGCTATAACCCGGCCGATCCGGCCTACGAAGACAAGCCGCTCTTCCAGGATCCCGGCGATCCACGCAAATGGACACTGCGACTGCCGTCGACCCAAGTGCAGAATGGCTTTGTGTACCGTATCGTCGGTGGCGACGCGGCCACACCCGAGTTTACGGTGACGGTCCGATCGACTCCCCTCGTCGAGTCGTACGACGTGCTGTACAAGTTCCGCCCCTACTTGCGATTTCGCGACCAGGAAACGCATAATCCGAACCTGGAGGGCCTCCGCGGCACCCGAATTGAGTTAACGGCCCACGCCAATCGCGTGGTCGCAGCCGGCCGGCTGGTGTTTGAGCCCAACGAAGGGCAAAAGGACGCACGACCGGCCGTCGAATCCCAACCCGTTGACGGCCATCCGAACGCGATGCGCTTCGCCTTCGATCTGGAGCAAGACACCAAATACCGCATTCACTTCAAATCGGTCGAAGGTGAGACGAACGAGGATCCACTGCCGTACACGATCAAGGTGCTGAGCGACTTTGCACCGCAGGTCGATATCACCCGACCTGCCGCGGATCCCCTCCCGATCAATGGCGCGCTTCAAATCGCTGGCAAGGCAAGTGACGACTTTGGGTTGACGGCTATGCGTCTGGCAATGCAGTTGCGCAAGAGCATCGCCGACGAAAAGCCCGCGACACTTCAGTCGAAGAAGTACCGCGATGGCAAGTCGTTTCGATTCGCCGACGGGACTTATCCCAAATTACTCGACTACAACGAGATGCTCCCACTGGAGAAGCTGCGGAACGAGTTTAACCTGCCGCTCGATCTCAAGAAGGGCATGGTTCTCGACTATTGGCTCGAAGCGGACGACAACTGCGATTACCCGAGTCCAGGCACAAAGAAGGCTCCCAATACTGGCCGGTCCAAGGTATACCGCGTCACGATCGGCGATCCCCAGTCCGAAGAGGACAAGAAGGATCGCGACGCCGCGGCGCGCCAAGAGAAAGCGGACCACGACAATCGTCAGGATGCCGATCACGCCAAGCGGAATGAAGAAAAGCAAGCGGCCGAAGATCCGAACAAGCCTGGTCCCCCAGAACAGCACGAAGAGAAAAAGCCCTCCGAGGAACCAAAGAAGGGCGTAGACCAGAAAAAGCCAGGCGACAAGAGCGAAGGCCAGCAGCCAAAGGGCGACCGGAAGCCCCAGGGCAAGAACGCCGATGATGACACCGTAGATCCAGACAAAAAGGCCACACCTCCGGAGGACGCGCCGAACCCCGACGCCACGCCAAAGAGCAAGGACCTTCAATCAAAGGCCGATCAGATTCAGCGCGAACTGGATAAGGCCCGCCGCGACGCGGAGCGCGCTGAACCGAAGCCGGATAACCAGGCATCCGGCGATCCCAATCCAACACCCAAAGGTGAGTCGAAGCCAGACGCTGCGCCCAAGCCCAACAACACGGACAAGGGCGAATCAAAACCGGACAACAGCGGGGGTCAGACAGCCCCCCAAGACAAGTCGCCCAAGGGGGAGGCCAAGCCGGACAAGCAGCCGCAATTGGGCGAAGCCAAGCCGAATCCGTCGGCTGACTCGAATCGCGATGCCAGTAGCGGCGATTCGCCGAAACCGGACGATGCAACGTCACAGCCAAATCCGCGACCCGATCGTCAGGGTGAACCAAAGTCGAAGCCGGACAACAAAGGCAGCCAAGCCGAAAAGTCGGGCGGCACTTCGAAACAGCCCACGCCGAAATCGGAAGGAAAGAACGACGCATCCAAGCCCGGTGACCAGGGCAACAAGGCCGGTAGCGACGCAAAGCCTGGCAATCAGCCGCCGGATTTCGGTGAGAACAAGCCTTCATCCAAGCCGGATGCCCCGGTTGGCGAAGCCAAATCGCCTCCCAAACAGGAGTCCGAGGCTCCAGGCGAAGCCAAACCAATGCTCGATAACAAGTCCAGCGATAGCACGAACAAGTCAGGTAACGACAAGCAGAAGTCCGGCGATAGTCGCGACAAGGGTGACGGCAAATCCACCAGTGAGAAGGATGGCCCGAACGGAAAACCCAACCGGGACCAGCAGAAGGGCGACAACAAGCCTGGCAAGCAATCTGGGTCGGGTGACAGCAAAGCTGGCGACTCACAGAACAAAGGCGAACCGAAGGACGCTCAGCAACCGGGCGAAAGTGAATCCAAGGCTGGCGACAGCCACGGTAAGAGTGAACCTAAAGCCGGCGAAAAACAGGGCAAGAGTGAACCCAAGGCTGGCGGCGGCAAGGGCAAGAGTGAACCTAAGGCCGGCCAGCCGTCGGCAAAAGGTGAACCCAAGGCAAGTGACAGCCAAAACAAGGGCGAGCCAAAATCGGCCGATGGGCAAGGGCCGGATCCGAAATCGGGTGACAAGCCCGGCGATGGATCGTCCACGGGCGATCCGAAAACGCCAAACGCTCCCGATGCCAACCCGAAGCCTGGCGAAGGTAAGGCCAAATCGGCCCAGAATCCAAAACCGAATAACGCCGCGAAGGGTCCAGGTGGTGAGGGCGGCTCAAATACGTCCGAGGGCAGTCAGCCAAACACGGGACCAAAGACGAAGGCGACTGACAACGACCCCAAGGGACAACCCCAGAAGGACGAAAGAAGCCGCGACGATGGTCAGGGTAAGTCTTCGTCCAAATTCGCCTCGGATAAGCCGGCTCCGAAGGGGGCCGACACCCAGCCCGGCCAGGGCAAGCCGCGCGGCGACGGTGAATTGACCGATCCAAAGGGCGAGGCCAAGCCCGATCCTTCCGACATGGGTCAACAGGGCCGGGGTAAGGATGACGCCGACATCAAAGACGCCGAGAAGCCACACGAGACGCGCGGCGACAAGCCGACAGCTTCGCCAAAAACCGACGGCAAAGCCGCCGGCGATCCCAAGGCTACGAGCGGCACGAAGGAACCGGGCCAACCCGGAGACAATGCACCCGCTGACAATGGCAGTAAGAGCGAACCGGGCAAGACTGGGCGACCATCGACTGAGGAGTTGAAGAAGGCATCGGAGGCCTTGAAGAACGTTGCCGAGGATCTCGGCAAAATGCTAAAGGACAAGCCCCCGGAGCAGAAGCCTGACCCAAAGACCATGAAGGACGCCGCCGATCGCCTCAAGGATCTTGCCAAGCAAATGGACGACTTGAAAAAGGTCGATCCCAAAGCCTTCGACGAGATTACGAAAAACCTCGATGACGCCAAAAAGAACTTGGAGAAAGGCGGCGGCGACGATCTGAAGAAGGCGGCTGAAGAAGCCGCAAAGGCCGCCGAACAAGCCCGCAACGCCGCCAACGAGCCACGGCCCGATTCACCGCCGACACCCGGTGACCACCCCAGTACCAAGCCGAGCGGTCAACCGAATCCGAAGGCGGATAGCCAGGCCGGGCCTGGCAGCCAAGGTGGTACGGGGCCAACGGGTGCGGGAATCGGTGACAATGAACGAGGGGAAGGACCCGACGCCCGCAACGCGCGGCGCGCGGGCGAACTCCAACTCGAAGAGTTCCGGAAGAAAGTGGACAAGTCGGTACTCGATCGCCTCAAGATGACGGAACAGGAGTACAGAGATTTCCTTGCTGCCTACGAGGCGATGCTGAAGCGCAAGCCCGCGGCCGGACCGCCTGCCAAAGACGACCGGGTGCGCGGCGATGCCAAAGGCAACTCGGCTGCAAACACCGCGGCTCGTAAGATCCAAAGTGGACCTGAAGGTAAGGGCAACCTGGAGCGTGGCGGCGCAGCTCTTCCCCCGCCAGAATTTCGCGACGGCTACAAGGGTTTCACCGAAGACGTATCCAAGACGACGAAGCAGCCGGAGAAGAGGTGACCCTTTCCTCCCTTCTCCTGGTTGCACGGGAGAAGAGAGGAAAGCACATGACTGCACCCCGCTACCTCGTTCCCCTGGCTCCGCGTACTTCCCTTCACCGTTTCACCGACGTGCTGGTCATTGGTGCCGGCGTCGCAGGGTTGCGCGCTGCGCTCGCCGTACCCGCCTCCCAGGACGTGCTGGTCGTTACCAAGGACCGGATCGACGAATCGAACTCGGCCTATGCACAGGGCGGGATTGCCGGCGTCCTCGCGCCCGAAGACCGTTTTGAGAATCACGTCGAGGACACCCTGACCGCAGGCGATGGATTGTGCGATCGCACAGTCGTCGAGATGGTTGTCCGGGAAGCCCCGAAGCAAATCGCCGATCTCGTGAACTGGGGCACCCGGTTTGACCTTGATGGCGGCCAACTCGCACTCACCCGAGAGGGCGGTCACAGCCATGCTCGGATCGTCCACGCCCTCGGCGATGCCACCGGACTTGAGATGATGCGGGCCGTCATCGCCCGCGCCAAGGCCGCTCCAAACATTGCGATCCTCGACGACACGTTTACCATCGATCTCATCACGCACAACGAACGATGCTGTGGTGCGGTGTTGGGCCGTCCCGACGGCTCGCGCCTTCTGACCTGGGCGAAGGCGGTCGTACTCGCCTCGGGTGGCGCGGGCATGGTGTACCGCGAGACGACAAACCCGCCCGTGGCGACGGGCGACGGCATGGCCGCGGCGTGGCGGGCTGGGGCCGAATTGCGCGACATGGAGTTCATGCAATTCCATCCGACGGTCCTTTACGTGGCCGGCTCCGCGCGATTCCTGATCACGGAGGCGATCCGCGGTGAAGGCGCTTACTTGCGCGATCGAGACGGCCAGAGGTTTATGCTGGACGTCGATCCTCGCGCGGAACGGGCAACCCGCGACATCGTTGCCCGCGCGATTTTCGCCACGATGGAGCGAACGCAGCACCCTTGTGTCTACCTCGATTTGTCGCACCTCGATGCGGCTCACGTGCGTTCGCGGTTTCCTGGAATCGCGAAGATGTGTGCCGGCTTCGGACTCGACCTGGCCAGTGATCGCATCCCGGTACGTCCGGGTGCCCACTACATGATGGGTGGCGTAACGGTCGATGCGACGGGCCGTACCACGCTACCGGGTCTGTGGGCGGCCGGCGAAGTGACATCGAGCGGCCTGCACGGGGCGAATCGTTTGGCGTCGAATTCCTTGCTCGAAGGGTTGGTCTTCGGTGACCGGTGCGGTCGGGCGGCCGCCAGCTCAGCGGCCCAGACACCCGATGCATTTGCCGTTCCGCCAGTCGGCTTTGCCCACGCCACGGGTCCCGAAACCATGCTCGATGTCGCCGACATCACCAATTCGCTGCGGAGCCTCATGGTGCGAAAAATGGGAATCGTTCGCGATCGTTCACGCCTGGACGAGGCTCGCGAGAATGTCGATTTCTGGTGTCGCTACGTACTGGGTCGTACGTTTGACGGTCGGGCCGGCTGGGAGCTTCAGAACATGCTGACGGTCGCACGGCTCATGATCGGCTCGGCGCTGGAGCGCCAGGAGTCGCGCGGTGTTCACTACCGCGCGGATTTCCCCCAGCGTGACGACGCCAACTGGCAACGGCACATCGTATGTCGGCCACGGGTTAGCTAGTATCCGTCGCAACGACAACTGGCAGATGTCCCTCGCAGAAAGAAGCTCGCGTTTCGGGCTCGACACACCAACGCCAACCACCGCGGGATCGTTCATGCAACATACCGACGACGCTTTGCGTGCCAGCAAAGCCCGACTGCGAACCATACTGGAAACGGCCGTCGATGCGTTTATCACCATCGACGAAAGCGGCATGATCGAGTCGTATAACCCAGCCGCTGAGCGTATGTTCGGTTACCAAGCAAGCGAGGTGATCGGGCAAAACGTCAAGGTCCTCATGCCGGAACCATATTCGACCGAACACGATTCGTATCTCGCCCGGTACCGTGCGACCGGCGAGCGCCGCATCATTGGCATCGGCCGCGAGGCACTCGGCCGGCGCAAGGATGGCACGACTTTCCCTGTCGAACTCGCGGTTGGCGAGGCCATTATCGACGGCCGCCGATTGTTCACGGGAGTGCTGCGCGATCTGACCGAGCGCAAGCGGGCGGAAGAAGAGCTGCGCATACGAACTGAAGAACTCCGGGCCACGACAGAACAGCTCTGGCAAGCAACGAAGCTCGCGACGCTCGGCGAACTGGCCGCGAGTATCGCCCACGAGTTGAACAATCCGCTTGCGACCGTGACTTTGCGTGTCGAGGCATTGCTCGGGTCACTTCCGGCCGGGCACGCGCATCGTCGGCCTCTCGAGGTGGTACTCGGCGAAGTGGAGCGTATGGCCAACCTCGTCGCGGACCTCCTGGCATTCAGTCGACGTGGACCGCAGCAATACACCGATGTCGACTTACGCGACGAACTCGACCGCACGCTGGAGTTGGTCGCGACGCACATGCGCAAGCGTGCGATCGACGTACGACGCGAATACGCATCGACGTTGCCTCCCGTCTACGCCGACCGACAGCAAGTACGCCAGGTGTTCCTAAACCTCTTGACCAACGCTGCTGACGCCATGCCGAACGGCGGTATTCTGGTCCTCCGCGTCACGCGGACGGAACCGACCGATCACTTGCTGCCTGCAGCGGCCATCGAGGTTGTGGACACAGGTGTCGGCATCCCAGCCGATGTGTTACCAAAGGTGGCCGAGCCATTCTTCACGACCAAGGAAGAGGGAAAAGGAACCGGATTGGGCCTCGCGATCTGCCGCCGAATCGTCCAAGACCACGGTGGAGCACTCGCGATCGAAAGCGAAGTTGGTAAAGGTACGTCTGTCCGGGTTGAACTACCGATTGCACAGTCCGGATCATGAGAGATGCACGAACGCAGCCAGACCCACCGGAACTGCCCTCGATCGAGCAGTCCCGGTGGGTCTGGCTGCGTCTCCGACTCGCGGGTTAGTACCGGAGTTCCAGACCAAAGCTGATACCTTGCGCCCAGAAGTCGCTGTTGTTCTTCAGAGGTGCGGGACGGGTCGCCAGGAAGGCATCGGGGGCCTGATTGATCTGCCGACCATCGACGGTCAAGTCAACCTGGTCGCCAGCTCGGCTCACATTGCTCCAGTAAAGGAAGTTGTAGCTGACAAACGCCCGCAGACCGTCGGTGATCGCATAGCCAACTGTGAGCGTTGCTTCCGGAACGACAGCGAAGTCGTTATACGTCCGACTGCCGATGTTGGTGCGCTGAGCTAGCAAGCCACCGACAAATGTCTGCGGCGCGGCACCCGGCTGCGTCACACGGGTGAATCCCGTGACGTTGATTTCCTTGTTGGTGTTGCCGATAGCCACCAGGCCGCGGGCACCGAAGAACAAGCGACCGTTACGCCACTCGCTAGCCAGGCCAACCTGACCGCCGTTGAACGTGTTGGTCGTCTCGAACGTATCCTGGACGACAAACGTCGTCCCGACCGGCAGTTGATCGACAAGGTTCGGGTCGAGGCCGATGACCTGCAAGTTCTCGGTAATCTGGAGGCTGTCCTGCAGCCGGAGATAGCGGTAGCCAGCGAGCAGGTCGAGACGGCTATTGCAATCGCAGAACAGATTCTTACGGAAGTTCGCGTCGAAGCCTTGGAACTTCGTTTGCGTGCCGATCGATACCGTGCCATTCAGGCGATTCGGGAAGCATACGAGCTCTGCGTCCGGGCCGATCGGCGTACCGATCGCGGCGGGGTTGATCGCGGCAATCAGTGACCCGGCTGCAACCGGGGCCGAGTTGTAGAACGGACGGAATACTCCGGCTCCGTTGAAGCAATTGAACGACTCGCCGTCGTTGCCGTTGCCGAGGAAGAAGTAGCTGCCTTCCAGGCCACACGTCTGACACTCGTCGAGCCAGAAACCCGCACGAACGCGGAGGCCGGAACGCCAATCGTCGTTATACTTGTCGCTGTTCAGGATCACCGTCGCGGGATCGACGAGCGTCCCAGCAGCCGGGCGGCCAGTCAGCGGATCGAGCCGATTCGGATTGCCGCTCGCCGTGGCGAGTGGCGGCGCATTCATGCCCTTCGTCGTCCACAATAGGTATTCGACAGACACCCACGCTCGACCGTAGGGGCCGCACGGACCGTTCGGTCCACAGGGGCCGCACCCACAACTCGGAGCCGTCGTGCATCCGGTCGTGCAGGTTGCGCACGAACCGGTAGAAGTCGATCCGGTCCCGCATCCGTTCGGCCCGCAGGACGCGCCGGCCGGCGACGGCGGCACGGGGGCCGGCATTCCTAGCGCGGGGCTACCCGGCCCGGCCGCGGCCGGCGGCTTGGCAACGGGCGTGCGCGGCATGATGTCCGGCATCGCAGGTGGCTGTTCGGATGCTTCACCAGCGGCCGCTGCCACCGGTGAGGTCGTCGCAGTCGCATAATAAGGCGACAGCGGCCGTACTTTGGACTTCACCGACCCCGGTGCGGATTGGTCCGGGGTCTGGGCCAGTGCGGCCGGCATGACCGCCAGCCAGCCTGCCAATAGGCCAAAGGCTTTCCGGGACATTGCGTTGGACCCTCTCGCTCTGTAGTCGGTCGGCTCCGCCGGGTATGTGCCGGACGGGCGGGGGCCGTCCCACACGGACTCCCCGATACGCTCGGTTCATTGATCGTTTTCGCGCTGACCTATCCGGAATGAGTTTTCGTCATTTGTGGAGGGGCAAATTGAGGAAATGGCCCACTGCACCTCAAGTGCGGAAAGCCACACCCGACGTGGGAACAGCGGAAGAACGGAGAAGAGAGGAGGACAATGAGCTTCCGCTCACCCGGTGCCTACATCATTTGACTTCAACCCGCAAAGCTTGGAGTACTTCGCGCGTTGTGTCGTCCTGAACGAACGCGACGACGCTCAGTCCCTTAAGGGCCATTGGTCGAATGGCGATGGACGTGTCCGGATTCGCCTTTTGCCTCATATCGAGCAGGGCATTCAAGGTCTTGCGTACTACGGCGAGGTCGATTGTCTGGCTCACCTCGTTGGACGTCTTCGTCATCGGGATGCCTTCGTCGCCCCCGATGAACCCGCGAACGACCGAGGGGTGAAACCGTATACCATTGCTGCCGCGGTAACGAACGATGTCTTCGACCAAGGCCAACCGGAGCCGTACCTTCTCGCCCGGCCGCGATACGCCAACCGTCGCTTTGACCGCGACGACTTCGCCGGTTCGTTTAGCTTCGGCCTTGATCCGCGCGTCGGGGGCCTGCTCGATCAGCTTGGCAATCACGGCTGACACCTGGATCCAAAGTGCCAGTGCCGCCGTTCGGCTGCCGCCTTGACCGTCGATCGCGAGCTTTCCGTTGAGTGCTAACCCCGGCGGCTGTGCCAACGCGTAGTACGTCCGGCGGGCTTCCGCCGCAGGGCATGCGAGTGGATCGCTCGACGGAAAATGGACATGGTATTGGAGCCGAACGACGTCGGACGATTTGTACGCGCGACCCAGTGCCTCAAACGCGATATCCGGCCCCACGGCCGACTGCAATCCTGAGCTTGTAAACCCTTCCACCAGAACGATGCGTTCGCTCGCCCCCGCACGGCCCCTGAAGGGATCCACGGGAAGGCTTGGTCGCTGGCTTGCCTCCTTGTAGTCACGCTCCTCCAGCTCGGCCACCCGAGGTGCAAGGGCAGCAGCCTCGTCCGCCTTGCCCGCTGCCTTCAGCGCCTGGACCAGTGCTTCCACAACTTCGAGTTGAAAGATCGCTTCATCAGCGGGATCGATCAGTCGCTCGGCCCGTCGAGCTTCGTCCAGTGCAATGGCGGCGAATGCCGGCTGCCCGTCGAGCGCCGCGGTGATGCCCATCGCAATCCCCTGCTGCCAGCGCAGGCCTAATGGCTCGGCGCTCTTCGTCGCTCGGTCCACCCAAGCACGCACTTCATCGACCGTGGCCTTTTTGGTCGTCGCCTGCTGCAACAACTCCTGTAGGGCCGCCACCAAGAGCGGCCCGGTCGCGGAACTCGCGAACACTTCCTTCGCGAGTTCGTAGCGATCGAACGTTGTGAGTTTCGACGGTTCGAGCGCTGTGATGAGAAGTTGACCGTCGATCAATAACGTGCCGAGGACTCGGTTTCCGGCCGGCTTGCCGTCGAATGCCAACCGCTGATCACGGGAACCGATCGTGAACTGTAACCGGTCCGGCCCGACGCGGACGCCATCGATGGACGTGTCGGGAGCCAGCGGGTTGGTTGAGCCCAGGTACTTTCCCACCCACTTGCCGCCGGTATTCTCGAACGCGACGAGGAAAACCACCGACTGGGCCGGCCCAAGTTCGACCGTCATGCGCCAAGTGCCGGCTGGCACGTCCGCACGAATTGGATCGACCGCAACAACCAATGTCACGAGCGAAAGAAAGATGGATCGCATGAAGCTGTTCTATATCGGCGTGACGTCGCCTTTCTAGGCGAAAGCGGTTGTGAGAGTATGCCACCTCGCTCGTCATGAAGAACGACGCCGTGCGGAGAATCCGTCATTTGACCTACCACGGATCGAGACACCACCAGATTCTGCAGATTTTCTGTCCGGGTTCAGTGTTCGCTCACGTTGGGCTTGGTGAAGGCCCATTCGCGAAGTACTTTCGGCGGCGGACGAGCGCCCACGTCCGCCGACCGATAATATAGCGCCGGCCGGCGGACGTTCGCCCACGTCCGCCGGCCGGCCACGCTTCGCAAGTATCATCCCACCCTGTACGTGGGAATTGCCGCCTCATCGAGTTCCAGGCCAAGTCCCAGCCCGGGTGGCGGCAGGATTTGCCCTGCTTCGATCACCGGACCGACCTTCCACAGCGGTGCCAGCCAGCGCACGCACTCGACAGCGCGAACACCAGGGCGACCGCATGCCAAATGGACGCTCACCTCAGGTGCAAGTATCGGCACGACGGGGCGACCGAACGCTGAACCCAATGCCACGATGTTGATTGCCCCCGAAATGCCAAGGCGCGTCACATCGGGTCGCAGCACGCCCGCCGACGTACCCGCGCACCAAGTGGCGAAGTCGCCGACCAAATCCCAAGCCCCGCCGGCTCCAACCGGGATTTCGAGGGTCTCGGCCAGCCGGCGCAATCCGGCGGCATCGGCTACCGGGTCGTCGAACCAATCGGCATCGAGTTCCTCTTCGAGGAACCGGCCCATCGCCAAGGCGGTACTGGCATCGTAGCCGCGGCCGCCGTCCACGACGAACACGTCGTCGAGTCCAAGATGTTCGCGAGCGTGTTGCAATCGCCGGGCGTCCGCCTCTGGGTCGCGTCCGCCAACACCGACTCGCAGGCCGGCCACGCCCATCGCCTGAAATGGCTCGTAGGCAGCAAGAATCTGCTCACCACCAAGCCAGGGCCAACTCGTTTCGGCGCAAACCGCCGGTACACGATCGCGCACTCCGCCAAGGTATTGCCAGAGCGGCAGCCCCGCCGTGCGTGCGGCCAAGTCCCATAATGCGATGTCAACGGCTGCGCGGGCGGCGGCCGGCACTGAACGCGGCAACGCCACCGCGGCCGGACGACGGGCATCGGCGTCGGCCAGTCGTGGAGCCAGTTCGTCCACGACCGCTGTGGCCAGGTAGCGGCCTGTACTAAAGGTTGTTGTAAACCCGATGCCGGTTCGCCCATCGCCATCCATGAGTCGAACAACCAAAACCGTCACGCCATCGTGAAGCGGCGCACCGGCGTCGGTGTCGTCGGCCCGCGGTAATGACCGCAGCTTGGGGAACGAGAGTCGCAGGAGGTCCGTGGTGATCTGCATGGTATTGGGAAATGAAGAAAGCCCACCGACGGCAATCGTTGGGGAATGCGCTTCTCCCAACGATCGCCCTCGGTGGGCTTTCGGAACGATGTTACGCTTGCCCAGACTCGACGTGTCTACCGAGTGAACTGTGCCAATATCCGTAACAGAAGTACAGGACGAAGCCGATCGCCATCCAGACAACCAACCGCATCCATGTGTCGATCGGCAGGAAGAGCATCATGATGACGTTCACAACGATACCCAGTGGCGCTACCAGGAACACCGCGGGACACCGAAACGGTCGCTCCGCGTCCGGCCGTCTGATGCGCAACAACAGTACCGCGCCGCAGACGATCACAAACGCGAACAACGTTCCGATGTTTACCATCTCTTCGAGGACATAAATCGGAGTGAAGGCGGCCACCAATGCCATCAGTGCTCCTGTCAACATGGTGGAAATGTGCGGCGTCTTGAATTTGTCGTGGACGGCTCCGAAGATCGATCGCGGAAGCAACCCATCGCGGGCCATCGCTAGGAAGACCCGGGCCTGACTCAAGAACGTGATGAGCAGCACGCTGGTCATACCAGCAAGGCCGCCAGCCGCAATGAGGCCCGCCGAAGCCTTCAGCAAGCCACTGCCGCCCTCCATTTCACCCTTTTCGCGGAATGCCGAGGCGATTGCCGCTTTGGTATCGATGGTCGGGTACGGCTGCATACCGGTTATGACCGCGGAGACGGCGATGTACAAGAGTGTGCAGAGGAACAGCGACGCGATGATACCGAAGGGTACATCGCGCTGAGGGCGAATCGCTTCTTCGGAATGCGTCGAGATCGAATCGAAGCCGATGAACGCGAAGAATACGAGCGCCGCACCAAGCATCACGCCTGAGATGCCGTATGGGAGATAGTTGCTACGTGTCGATTCGTCGATGCCCTTTAGCTTCTCGTTAAGGCCCAGGCTCCCGAGCAGGCCCCACTTGTCAGCCTCTTTCTTCGGTGCTTCCGTCTTCGCCTGCGACTTCGCCGTGGCGATCAACGATTGTATCAAGGCCGCTTCCGGGGTATCCGCTTTGGGTCGCCGCTTATCGAGATCGGCGATCAAATCGCCAAGCATCTTCGACTCGGCTTCTTTCAGTCGATTCTCACCCTTCAAGCGATCGCGGACGCCTGTCAGATACTCGAACCGAAACTGGGCGTCGGCCGCCTGCGTCAGCTTTTTGGTGCGTTCGGCCTCCTTGTCGTCTGATAGCTTCTCCACATCCTTGACATGCTTGCCTGCAATCTCGGCCAGGAGGAACTCCTCGGGTTGCTTGCGAGCTTCCGCGGGAATGTCGGTCCAGAACGCCTTGTTGACGTAGCCGACGCCGATGGCAATCACAAAGAGAACGACACCGAGCTTCACCAACACCAGTGCCGTGTTTGACGCAGCACTCTCGCGAATGCCAATGACGAGAATAATGGTCACGAGAGCCAGGATCAGCACCGCTGGCACGTTCATGATCGCCCCACTCAAGGAGAATGGGTCGTTACAGAGTCGATCGGGGACTCGCCATCCAAATAGCACGGCCGTCAGTTCGTTGAAGTAGTTCGCCCAGACGGAGGCCACCGTCGCAGCACTCATGGCGTATTCGAGTACCAGGTCCCAGCCGATGATCCACGCAATCAACTCGCCGAGCGTGGCGTAGGCGTACGTGTACGCCGAGCCGGCTACGGGAGCCATTGAGGCAAATTCGGCGTAGCAGAAGGCCGCCAGCGCGCAACCGATGCCGGCGAACACGTACGATAGCACGATGGCCGGGCCGGAGTCGTTGGCCGCGACACGGCCCGTCATCACGAAGATACCGGCACCGATAATCGCCCCGACGCCGAGTGAGGTCAGACCGATGGGGCCCAGGACTCGCCGCAGCCGGCCCTCGTCCTCCTCCATCTCCCGTTTGAGCATCTCAAGCGACTTCGTCGCAAACAAGCGTTTGAGGAACATTTCGACCCGCGTGGTTAGGTGGGTGGTCAACTAAAGCCCACTCGTGGCAACGGGTGGGACTCGCTTCATCTTCCACAGAAAGTACACCGGAATGCCGGTCAGAACCAGTATCAATCCCGGCCATGTGTATACCGGCTTGACAACCAGCAGGTCGAGCATGACTGCTGTGCAGAGCGCAACGTAGAGACCGGGAAGCAATGGGTAACCGAGCGCACGGTACGGCCGATCCGCTCGCGGTTTGCGGATGCGCAGGACAAACAGGCCGCCGACAGTCAATGCATAGAACAAAAGGGCCGCGAAGATCACATAGTCGAGGAGTTCGTTATAGGTACCAGAGAAAACCAGCACGGACGCCCAGAGTGCCTGAAGCCATAGGCCGACCGCCGGGACGTGATTGCGGTTCAACCGACCGACGGACCGGAAGAACAACCCGTCGCGGGCCATCGCATACGTCAGTCGTGCGCCCATCAGAATCAAGCCGTTCTGACAGCCGAATGTCGAGACCATGATTGCGATCGCCATGATCGCCGCCCCGGCTTCACCAAACGCGATGTCGAGAATTGCAGTGCCCACACGGTCGATGTCGGCATGAGCAATGCCTCGACCAGTCGCCGTTTTCGCACCGGCTTCGCCCTGAATCGGCAACGACGAGAGATATCCAAGGTTAGCGGCCACGTACAGGCCGATGACGATGCCAGTGCCAAGGATCAGGCTCATCGGCAGCGTCCACTGGGGTCGGCGCACCTCCCCAGCAGTGAAAGTCACGTTGTTCCAGGCATCAGCCGAGAACAATGCCCCGACCATCGCCCCGCCCATGACCATCAGTGCGACGACCAGCGACGGTGCGGCGACGAGACGGGCAGTGTCGGAAAACTGCTTCGTCGTCTCAATGCCGCCCCACATGTTCGCGTAGTTGGCCGACCGAATAGCGTGGTCCGTCGTTACCGTCAGTCCAATGAGAACAAGCGCCAGGAGCGAGCCGATCTTCGCGACGGTGAAGACGTTTTGGACCCATTTACCCCCGGTCAAGCCGCGGGTGTTCCACCAGGTAAGCCCGACGATGATGGCAACGCCCACGAGTTGGCCAGCCGTGACTGAAAACTCGGTGCGTTTGAAAATGACGAGCGGCTCTGCAAGCCACGGCAGTGGCATGGCGAGTTGCCAGTTGAGATCGCCGATCCGTAGCAAAATCGCCTCGGTTCCGGTGCCCAATTTCGGCACGAGAACGCCCAGGAACTTGCCAAATGCCACCGCGACGGCCGCGATGGTGCCGGTCTGAATGATGGCGAACGAAGTCCAGCCGTAAAGAAAGCCCCAGAGCGGGCCGTAGGCTTCGCGAAGGTAGACATACTGGCCGCCAGCATGCGGCATCATGGCCGCGAGTTCCGCGTAGGCGAGCGCGCCAAGCACGGTCATCACGCCGGCAAGACACCAGACCGCCAACAGCCATCCGGACGAGCCGACATCGCGAGCAATGTCGGCCGACACGATGTAGATGCCGGAACCGATCATGCTGCCGGCGACGAGCATGGTCGCATCGAACAGATCGAGCCGTTGTTGCAGTCCGTCGGTGGGCTGCGTGGCCGTGGCGGACATTCGGAATGCGTCCCCGGCGGGTAAGGCTGCGAGCACGAGAGGTTGGGCGACAGGCTATCAAGCCAGGGGGCAGGCGTCAAATACTTGGTCCTGATTCCTCACGGTATTGTTGATGATCGCCCTGATCGCCAGCCCCTTGCTGGATGTCGCGAAACTGCGTTACCGTTCCTCGCGATTGAGCCATTTGCCCTGCGCGGGCGGGGTTGCCGGCACCGCCAGAAGATCCAAGAGCTCTTCAACCGTCCCGGAAGTCCGCAGTAGCGGCCGATGTTTCGCCCGAAGGAATCCCTCGCGGACTTGATGATCGAGCATCGTCATCAGCGGCTCGAAGAACCCGGCCACGTTTAGTACGACGACCGGCTTGGCGTGAATGCCAAGTTGCGCCCACGTCAGAATCTCGAACAACTCATCGAGGGTCCCGAATCCGCCCGGCAGAGCCGCAAAGCCATCGCTTAGGTCGGCCATCATCGCTTTGCGCTCGTGCATCGTGCGAACGACGTGCAGTTGGGTCAGCCCCGTGTGAGCAACCTCCATCGCTTTGAGCGAATCGGGGATCACCCCGATCACTTCGCCACCAGCCGCGAGCACCGCATCAGCGCAGACGCCCATCAGACCAACGTTGCCGCCACCATAGACAAGGCTCCAACCACGCTGGGCGATCGCACGACCCAGTTCGCTCGCCACCGAAGCATACTCCCGTCGGCTGCCGGAGTTGGAGCCGCAGAACACACAGACCCGCATCGCTTGAGTTCCTCAGTCGTCCCACAATCCGCGCTGGGCGGCCCGTTCCTAGAATATGCGGAGTCATGCGCACTATTCCGCACTTCATTGATGGCCGTCACGTCGAGCTAGCTGGCAGCCAGTGTCTCGACAAGATTGAACCGGCGACCGGCCGCGTCATCGCCCGCGTCGCCGACGGCGATGCCCGCGACGTGGAGGCTGCCGTCGCGGCCGCGGATCGAGCCTTCCCCGCGTGGTCGCAGACCCCGGCGGCCGAGCGATCCCGCCTCCTACTCGCGATCGCCGACAAGATTGATGCCAACCGCGACTCGCTCGCCGAAGCTGAGAGCGCCGACACCGGCAAGCCGCTCAAATTGGCAAAGGCCGTCGACATTCCGCGGGCCGCGGCCAACTTCCGCTTCTTCGCCACGGCGATTCTGCACACGCACACCGAAGCGTACCGCACCGACGGTCTGGCGCTAAACTACATACTCCGGCAGCCGCGCGGGGTCGCCGGACTGATCTCGCCGTGGAATCTGCCGCTTTATTTGTTCACATGGAAAGTGGCCCCGGCCCTCGCCACCGGCAACACTGTTGTCGCCAAGCCATCCGAACTGACGCCGACCACCGCTCACCTTCTCACCGACTTGTGTACCGAGGCGAAGTTACCGCCAGGCGTGTTCAACGTCATCCACGGGACCGGTGCAAAAGC
>JAXMAS010000016.1:0-142865 GCA_046350275.1 Gemmataceae bacterium | reverse complement strand
CGGCACACAGGCCGTCCGGTACACGCGATACGCCAAGCTCGAGTTGAGCGTGGACACTGACACCCACGTGATCCTCGGCGTCCGCACCAGCCGCGGCCCGCACCCCGACGTCGATCGGTTCGTCGGCTTGCTCGACGCGACGCTCGTCCACGTGCGGCCCGAGCGGGTAGTGGCGGACGCCGGGTACGACGCGGAGCCGAACCATCGGTACGCCCGGGACCGCCACGGCATCAAGTCGTTCATGCCGGCCGAGCACGGCCGGCCCAGCGTCAACCCACCGACGGGCCGGTACCGGCGGCAGATGCGGCAGCGGTTGGACAAGCACCACGGCGGTTACGGGCAGCGATGGCAGGCGGAAACGGTCAACGCGATGATCAAACGCCGGCTCGCGACCGCCGTGGCTGGCCAGCGTTTTCCGAGCCAATGCCGGGATGCCTGGTTGCTCGCGCTGACACTCAACCTCATGCTGGAAAGACCCAAATGAGGCTTTTCTACAGAGCAAACCTGACCCCTTTTTTCCTTTTTTCCCCCCTCCATATCTCAATGACGTTGTTGAGGCATGGGCCGGCTCGTGTCCACTGACCTACCTCCTTGGGTATGTGGACTCGATGACGATCGCCACGCTCTCGCTTCCGGGTGCATCAACCTGACTCGTTAGGTCATCAGCGAAGCGGGCCAACTGACCTTCCAATTCCCCCCGCGTGACTAAATTGCCGCGGAACTTCATGGGGATGTTCAATCTTTCCGACAAAGCTGCTACATGACTGACGAAGGCAGCGATTCCCTCTCGCGGCTGAGTTGCCAGCATGTACTTAAAGACCAACTGATTCCACTCATCATCGGTGTCATAGACCTCTTCGCTATCATCGTAGATATGGACGGCTACAATGGTACGAGTTTGCCACATCGGCATCAACGTGTTCTTAGGTCTGTCTAGAGAGAACACGTCGTCATGCTGAGTGAAACCTTGCTGCTTGAGTAATCTCCACAGATTGGTACAGGGCTGTTTTGTATCCGAGTGCAAGATCACCTCTTCAACTTCGTGGAGGTAGTCAAAGTTGGTCATCGTATCCCTCGTATTACACTGATACCATCAACATGCCGGAACGGATCTACCTCCGCATGCCAGTCAGGGGGCAACTCGCGCACATTGAGCAGGGAGCAAAGGGGTCAGGTTTACTTATGGGTCGGTTGACCCCTTTGCTCGCCGCAGCGCAATCTCGCCAGTCTGGTCACGCCACCCTGCCCCTGGCCCGCCTCACCGCCCGACGCGGCTCGGGTTCCACAGCGTCGCGGCGACGTACCGCTCGCCGAGCGGCTCGTCGTGGAAGTAGTACACCGTCACGACCGTCCCGTCCGGCCGCTGGGTACTGCGCGGGTAGCCGACGTCGCGGCCGCCGCCGTCGGACCGCAACACCACCTCCTCGCCCCACGTCCGCCCGCCGTCGCCGCTCAGCCGGGCGCGGATGCCGAACGGGGCCGCCCGGTAGCCGTAAGTCACGCACAGCCGGCCGTCCGCCAGCCGGATCAGGCTCGGCGGGTTGCCCTCGCCGGTGTCGGGCACCGCTACGGCGTCGGGCTGCCACGTCTTGGCGTTGTCCCGCGAGCGGAACGTCTCGATCCAGCTCTTCGGCCCCTCGCGGCGGCGGACGGCCGTTAGCAATTCGCCCGCCCCGAGCCGCACCGTGGACGGCATGATCGAATAGCCGGCCACCTCCGGGCCGATCCACGACACGAACGCCCACGTCCGCCCGCCGTCGGTCGTCCGGGCGCAAAACGGCTGGCCCTCGCGGGCGTTCGCCTTCGCCGCCGTCAGGAAGAGCTGGCAGTCGCTTTTGCCGTTGACGACGTAATCGGTACGGGCGGCGATGCCGGGCCGGCCGAACAGCGGCAGGCGGAATGGCCCCTGCCAGGTGTGGCCCCGGTCCGTCGAGTACGAGAACCGCGACGGCCCGGCGTTCGCATCGGTCATCCGCGCCGTCAGGGCGAAGTCCGGGTGCGTGAAGTCGATGCCGCCGGGGCAGTCCTGCCACGGCTTCTCCGTCAGGCCGGGCGGCGTGACGCCGTGCAGCGCCTTGCCGACCGGGATGAGCGCCCCCTGCGCGGCCGGGTTTTCGACGGCCCACGTCTGCCCGCCGTCGCGGCTGCGGGCGAGCAGGTGTTCCTCCGGCCGGTCGTGGTCGATGGCGTGCCGGGTCGGGCCGTTGTCCTTGTGGTAGCCGGCGCTGAAGCCGACCAGGATTTCGTCGCCCCACGCCCAGGCCGTGGTTCGCCAGCCGCCGAACCGGCCGCGTCCGCGTAGACCTTCACGTGCCGCAGCACCGGCCCCGCCGCCGGCCGCACGTCGAGCGTCACGGTCGCCGCCTTCGTCCCGAGGTCGGCCTTAGCCCCATGCGGGTTGCTCACCGTTAGCGTGCCGGTTACGTCGGCGATGCCGGTGCCGCTCTGGACGACGACGGCCGGGCGGTCGCGGCGGTCGGCCAGCGTGCAGGCCACGAAGTCGATGCCGCCGAGCTTCGCCACCTGCGTCGGCGCGTTCACGTGCAGCCACACCGGCGTCCACGCCCCGGCGTAGCCGCGGTCGGTGGCCACGTCCGTCAGCGCGCAGTTGACGAACTTCACGCGGGCGCGGTCGGCGGCCTTGTCCTGCACCTTGATGCCGTACCCGGCCCCGCCCTCGATCGTGCAGTCGCGGAACTCGATGAGGCCCGCCGGGCCGTCGTCGTGGACCTTCGACACGCGGACGCCGGTGCCGCGGCGGCCCGCGACCCGGCACCGCTCGAACCGAATCGACACGTCGTCGGACGCCCGCGTCTGGTGGGCCAGGAACACCTCGATGCCGTCGCCGTAGTTGTCCTCGAACCGGCAGTCGCGGAAGACGACGTTCTTCACCTTCTCGGTCGCGGCGTCCGGCTCGATGTCCACGCCGGCGCACGGCGGCGTGCCCCAGGTGTTCTTGAACACGCAGCCCTCGACGAGCAGGCCGTCCACGCTGATGACGCTTAACCCCTGCCGGTAGTTGTTGTCGCAGGTCACGTCCTGGAGGTGGACGTTCTTGGAGTGGTTCTGCTTCGACCCGCCCTGCACGTACACGCCGTCGCCGCCGCTGTCGCGCAAGGTCAGACCGGCCACGCGGACGTTGGTGCCGCCGCGGATCGCCAGGGCCATCCGCCACTCGGCCTTCGCGTATTGGCCGAACATCCGGTTCCAGCCGAGGTCGGCCAGCACCTTGCCGACGATGTAGTCCTCCTTCTGCATCCGCACCGTCGCCCCGTAGCCGAGGACCGTCAGGTTCGACACGTCGTTGGCGTTCAGCACGCTGTCGCCGCCGCCGCGGTACGCCCCGCGCTTGGCCGTCACGACCGTCCCCTCCTCGAACACCAGCTCCTGATCGCCGACCAGCGTCAGCGGGCGGACCACCCAATCCTTGCCGACGTTCGGCACGATCACCTTCTTCGCCCCCGACCGGATAGCGGCCTGGAGCGCGTCGGTCGCGTCGTCCTCGTCGAACCCCCACCACGCGGCGTTGGCGGTCGTCAGCTTGCCGGTGCGAACGTCCTCGACGGCTTGCGGGTTCCGCGCATTGCCCGGCGGTCCCGGCGGGTTGGCCGGGGCGTCCGGCTTCACCGGCGGCGCGTCGAGCAGCCACCGCTCGGCGAAGACGGCGCGGTTGATGACGGTGCGCCGCTCCGACGTGTAGATGAGGTGGATGGTGCCGTCGCGGCCCTGTTCGGCGTAGGGGTAGGCGAAGTCGCCCGGCCCGCTGGCGACGTTGCGGCGGTGCGGGAACGTCTTGCCGCCGTCGGTACTGAGGGCGGCGGTCAGCGGCGTCCGGCTGCCGAGGCTGTCGTTGTAGACGAGCAGCAGGTGGCCGCTCTTGAGCTTGAGGAGGTCGACGGCCGCGTTGGGGTTGGGGAACGGCGAGTCGCGGCCGGGTGCCCAGGTTCGGCCGCCGTCGTGGGACTCGGAGAACACGAGCCGGCCGTCGGCCCGGCCGTCGTACCCGCCGCCGCGGCGGCAGTAGCAGATCAGGTGCTCATTCGTGAGTTGCGCGACGGCCGGCTGGATGTTGCCGATGCGGGAGCGGATCGGCGGCGTCCGCGTCCACTCCCGCGTCTTCGGGTTGTACCGCAGGAACAGCGACGTGCTGTCGGCCCCGACGACTTCCGGGTCGTTGCCCTTCTCGTGGTAGATCGGCAGCAGGTAGTCGCCGTCGGCCAGGACGATCGGCCGGTTGCGGACCATCATGCCCGGCTCGGCGGCGAGGACGAACGGGTCGGTCCACGTCTTGGCCCCGTCGCGGGACACCTTGCAGTGGATGCGGGAGTCGGACCACGTTTTGCCGTAGCGGACGACGTAGAAGAGCCAGACGAGCCGATCCGGGCCTTGCCAGACGACCGGGTTGCCGTCGCCGTGGAAGGGGGTGTCGGCGACCACCTGCGGCGCGGCCCATTTCGCTTCACCGGCCGCGAGCCGGGTGGCGTACACGGCCGTGTCCTCGCTGTACTCGCCGCTGCCGCCGTGGTAGGCGACGAACAGGTCGCCGTTGTCGAGTTCGGTGACGGCGGCCGGGTGCTTATAGCGGTTCGGCGTCTCGGGGCCGAGGACCCGCTCGACGCGAACGCCGTCCGGCGCGGCGGCGAGGAACGGCAGGATCGCGAACGGCGCGGCGATGAGCATCGGACTTCCCCCGGACGGCGACGCGGCGGAGAACGAGTGTATCGGCCGGCCGGCCCCGCGGGACAGGGCGGCGGTGCGCGCTGGCTAGGGCTGTCCTGAAGTCGAAAGCGGTCGCCGTAGGGTGGGCCGAGTTCTGCGAGGCCCACCGCGCCTGAACGCTTGATGGTTCCCGGTGGGCCTCGCAGAACTCGGCGCCTTACGGCACACCCACCGACTCGGGCCGCGCCGGCGATGCTCCGTTGACCCGCCGGTTCGCGGCCGTTACCATCGAACGAACGTTCACCCTCGAATACGCGGGAGGATATCCTGTGAAAATCGTCGGCGTTCGCGAGACGAACCTGGAAGAGTGCGTGCAACAGTCGCAGCGGGAGCGGGTCGTGCTGACGAGCCGCGGCAAGCCGGTCGCCGTCCTGCTGGGCGTGCGGGGAATGGACCTGGAGCAGATCGAGCGCGGCTCCTCCGACGAGCTCTGGACCCTGATCCGCAACCGCCGCCGGCAGCGCACGATCAGCCGGGCGGAACTCGACAAACGGTTGGCCCAGCCGCGGCGAACCTAACCTTGGCGCGAGCAGGTGCCGGTAGGAGTTGAGGAAGGCATGATCGAGTCCCCGATCCTGATGGAACTGATCGCCGAGCGCGAGGCGATGGCCCATCATAAGTCGTTGCACACCATCCTGACGACCCGCTTCGGCCCGCTCCCGGCCGGCACTGCCGGGCGGCTCGAAGTCGTCACGCAACCCAACGAGTTGGACGACCTTACCCGGTGGGCCGTCGTTTGTCCCGACCTCGACGCCTTTCTCAACCGCCTCCCCACCCGGTCGCCCTGACGGGCCGCGGGGGGCTTGCCGGAACCGCAGCTGCGAAATAGCCGACCGTCATAGCCGAAACGCGTGACGGTCCTCTCATTTCGACTGGTGTCCCCCGATGGCCAACGCCGACAGCCTGCTTACCCAACTCGACGCCGCTCGCCGCGACCTGTTGGAGCTATCGACCCGGAACCGCCTCCTCGCCACGCCACGCGACCAGGACCGCGGCCTCAGCCTCGAAATCAAGGACGAGCTGTCCGACGAAATCTTCCGCATGATGGTGACCGAAGCGAAGCCGATGCGGTTCGAGCAAGGCGTCGTCGTCGAGAAGCCGGCCGACGAACCCGCCGCGGAGGAGAAGCCGGCCGAGGAGCCAGCCGCCGAGGAGAAGCCGAAGAAGCGCAAGACGACGACCAAGCGCGTCACCAAGAAGAAGGCGGCCATCGAACCTGTCGCATCGATCCCCGCCGCGGCCACGGACAATGCGGACCCACACCTCGACAGCATCCTGCACACCGTCCTCGCCCCGGAGGAACTCGACCGCCGGCTCCTGCGGCTCGACACCGACGCCAAGGCCCTCCGCGACGAGAAGGGCGTCAACATCCTCTACCTCGTCCTGGGCTTCTTGCAGTGGTTCGAGGACGGCAAGCCGGACACGCCGCGGCACGCGCCCTTGCTCCTCGTCCCGGTGCGGCTGGAGCGGGCAAACGTCGGCACGCGGTTCAACCTCGTCTACGCCAAGGACGACATCGTCACCAACCTGACGCTGAAGATCCGCTTGAAGGTGGACTTCGGCATCGACCTGCCCGACGTGCCGGACGTCGAGGAGCTGGCGCCGTCGGCGTACTTCGCCGACGTGAAGAAGGCGATCGCGGGGCAGAAGAACTGGGACGTGCTGGCCGACGACATGGTGCTGTGGTTCTTCTCATTCACCAAGCTGCTCATGTACCGCGACCTCGACCCGGCGAACTGGCCGGCCCACTGCCGGCTGGAGGACCGGCCGCTGATCCGCGGGCTGTTGCAAGACGGCTTCCCGAGCGTCGCCCCGCTCTGCCCCGAGGGGCAACTCATCGACACCATCCTCGACCCGGCGCAGACGGCCCACGTCATCGACAGCGACAGCTCGCAGTCGCTCGCGATCGAGGAGGCGTGTCGCGGCCGGAGCCTGATCGTCCAGGGGCCGCCGGGCACCGGCAAATCGCAGGCGATCACCAACCTCATCGCCGGCGCGGTCAAGGCCGGCAAGACGGTCCTGTTCGTCGCCGAGAAGATGGCGGCCCTCGAGGTCGTCAAGCGGCGGCTCGACAACATCGGCCTCGGCGACATGTGCCTGGAACTCCACAGCGAAAGCGCCAGCAAACAGGCCGTCCTCAAGGAACTCGACCGCACGCTCAAGCTCGGCAAGCCGGTCCCGCCGGCCGAGTTGTCGAAGGTGATCCAACGGCTGAAGGACACGCGCGACCGGCTCAACCAGCACGCGGCCGCGATGCACACGCCGCTTACGCCGAGCGGCCTGACGCCGTACCGCGTGTTGACCGACCTGATCGACCTGCGACTCGCGCACACCAAGGTGCCCGACTTCCAGATGGCCGGGGCCGAGCAGTGGCCGGTCGCGCAGTTTGAGCAGCACGCCGCCGCCGTCGCTGACTATGCGCGCGGCCTCGGCGAGTTGGGTTGTCCGCCGGAGAAGCACCCGTGGCGCGGCTCGCAGCTCGACCGCATCCTGCCGCTCGACCTGGAACGGCTGGTGGCGAGCATCCCCGGCGTCGTGGCGAAGCTCGAACCGATGTGGGCCGCGGCCCGGACGCTGGCCCAGCGCCTCGGCGACGACCCGCCGACCACGCTCGGCCACGTCGGCCGGCTGCTGCGTTCGCTGCGGGCGGTGCTGGCCGCACCGCCCATCGACCCGGCCGCGCACGGCGGCACCGTCTGGGCCGACCACCGCGACAAGCTCACGGCGATGGGCGATCACGCCCGCGCCATCCTCGCCGCCCGCACGGAACTCCAGGGCGTCGTCACCGACCGCGCGTGGGACGCCGACGTGGCGCAGGCTCATGACGACTACGCCCGCCGCGGCCAGTCGTGGTTCCGCTTGCTCTTCCCGAGCTACCGCGCCGCCCGCCGGACGCTCCGCGGCCTGCTCGTGGGTCCACAACCGAAGACCTATGAGGAACGCCTCGCGATCCTCGACAAGCTCGACAAATACCGCCAGGGGACGAAGAAGCTGGTCGAGGCCAACGATCTTGGCACGAAGGCGTTCGGCCGGTTCTGGCTCGGGGCGCAGACCGATTGGAAGCAGATCGACGCCATCGAGAGTTGGGACGCCGCGACGGCGCAGGCGAACACGTCGCCGCGGTTCCGCGCCATGCTCGGCCTGCTCGACGACCGCCCGGCCCTGACCCGCGCGGCCGACGACCTGGAGAAGCAGTTCACCGCGGTCCTCGCCGACCTCCAGACGACGTTCGCATCCGTCAAGCTCGACCTCGCAACGGCGTTCGCGCACCCGACGCCGAAGCCTGGTACGGGCACCGCCGCGTTCGAGGCGGCGCTCGCGGCGATCGGCCCGGCCGCGGACGAATCGCTGCTCGACCTGAAGGAGCGGCTGACGGCGTGGCATACGCAGCCGGAGCGGCTGCAACACTGGCGGCGGCACGTCGAGAGCCGCACGAAGGTCCGGGCCGTCGGCGACGGCACGTTCGCCAAGCAGACCGACACCGGCACGATCCCGCCGGCCGACATGCCGGCCGCGTTCGCGTTCGCCTACCGCGAGGCGATCTTCCGGCAGATGCTCAGGGACCACCCGCCCCTGGCCAACTTCGACGGGGCCGACTACCAACGGCTCATCGACGACTTCCAGACGCTCGACCAAGAGCGCATCCTGCTGGCGCGGACGGAGGTGGCTGACTACCACTACACGAACATCGGCAAGCCGCGCGGCCCGGCAATGAAGGAGGCCGTCGGCCTGTTGCGGCAGGAAATGCAGAAGAAGCGGCGGAACCTGCCGCTGCGGCAACTGCTGCACCGCGCCGGCCCGGCCGTCCAGGCCATCAAGCCGGTGTTCATGATGAGCCCCTTGTCGGTCGCCGAATTCCTCGAACCGGGGGCCGTCGAGTTCGACCTGCTGTTGATTGACGAGGCCAGCCAGGTCCGGCCGGTCGAGGCGCTCGGGGCGGCCGCGCGGTGCCGGCAGATGGTCGTCGTCGGCGACGACAAGCAGATGCCGCCGACGCAGTTCTTCGGCGTCGTCGTCGGCGACGTGCCCGTCGACGACGGCGCGGACGACGCGGCCATGCAGGCCGGCGACGTGGAGAGCATCCTCGGCCTGGCCATCGCCCGCAACATGCCCCAGCGGATGCTCCGGTGGCACTACCGCAGCAAGCACCAATCGCTCATCGCCGTCTCGAACCGCGAGTTCTACGAGAACCAGCTGTACATCCTCCCCAGCCCCGAGCGGACCGGCGAACTCGGCCTGAAGTTCCATTTCGTCGACGGCGGCCGGTTCATCGACCGCATCAACCCCGTCGAGGCGAAGGTGGTCGCCGAGGCCGTCCTCGACCACGCCGCCAAGCACCCGAACTGGACGCTCGGCGTCGGCGCGTTCTCCGTGACGCAACGCGACGCCGTGCTGAAGGAAGTGGAGAAGCTGCGACGCGAGCGGCCGGGCACCGAAGCGTTCTTCGACCCAAACGCGCCGGACCCGTTCTTCGTCAAGAACCTGGAGAACATCCAGGGCGACGAGCGGGACGTGATCTTCGTGTCGGTCGGCTACGGCCCGGACGAGGCCGGCCGGGTGTCGTTGAACTTCGGCCCGGTGTCGGCCGGCGGCGGCGAGCGGCGGCTGAACGTGCTGATGACGCGGGCACGGCGGCGGTGCGAAATCTTCTCGTCGCTGCGAGCCGAGGACATTGACCTCAGCCGGGCGACCGGCGCGGGGCCGGCCGTCTTCCGCGCCTTCCTGCAATACGCCCAGGCCGGCGACCAATCGACGGCCAAGGCCGTTGCCGGCACCGATCGTCTGCCGGAGTTGATCCGCAAGCAACTGACGGACAAGGGCTACGAGGTCCGCACGCACGTCGGCGAGGCGGGGGTGTTCATCGACCTGGCCGTCGTCGATCCCGACCACCCGGATAGGTACCTGTTGGGCGTGGAGTGCGACGGCCCGTCGTACCAGTCGTCGCGGACGGCCCGCGACCGCGACCGGCTGCGGCGGCAGGTGCTGCAAGCCCAGGGCTGGACGCTCTACCGCGTGTGGAGCCTCGACTGGTTCCAGCAGCCGACCGAGCAGTTGCAGAAGCTGGTGAACGCTATCGAGGCCGCCCGGCGGAAGGCGGGCAAGCCGTCCGCGGCGGGACCGGAGGCGCTCCCGAACGTGTCCACGGTCGAGCGCCGCGACACCGGCACCGACCCGCTCGCGACCATCGACGCCGAAGCGCCGCCACCGACGCCGGGCGTCCGCGATGTGCTGACCGACGTGGCCGCGGAGATTTTGAAGAAGACGGCGAAGGATATCGTCGACAGCCTGCAACGCAAGGCAGGGAAGTAGCGTCGAGATTGGAGCGCGG
Source organism: Gemmataceae bacterium (assembly GCA_046350275.1). Classification (GTDB taxonomy): domain Bacteria; phylum Planctomycetota; class Planctomycetia; order Gemmatales; family Gemmataceae; genus JAXMAS01. The sequence goes on along the minus strand of JAXMAS010000016.1, from coordinate 132,817 downwards.
GCGAATGGCTTCCGGGAATAACGGAAGGCGATCCCGATCCTGTTTCGCCACTCGCCCGGCATGGTCGTGCCCGGAGGCGTCCACGTCATTTCCGAAGACGCGGCAACCGTCCTTCGACACGCCGGGGGCCGATTCACGGCGGTGACGCGAGGATCGTCGGACCCTGGCCTTGGAGGGGTGGGGACCGGTAAGAGAATATGACCTCTTTCTGCCGCCCCACGACAACGACCGCAGCCGCTCCATTTCCTTGCCGGCAACTAGCTGCCGGATAGGCTATTCCGGCGGACGGGGCGGGATGCCCACTTCCCCCGGCACCGCCACGAATCGGTGACTCGCCTGGAGGGACGTGCGATGAACGCCTTTGTGATTCGTTCCGGATTACTCTGCGCCCTGGCATGTCTACTCACCTGCGGACGAACGGTCGCCGAGCCGCCGGCCGAGAAGGCCGACGCCAAGCAAAAGAAGGCCCCGCTCTACGACCCAACCGTCGACGCCCGCGTGCAACTCGATGCGGCGGTTGCCAAAGCCAAGAGGGACCACTCCCGCGTCCTCGTCATGTTCGGCTTCGAGGGCTGCGTTTGGTGTCACCGGTTGCACGCCTTGCTGGCGTCCGATGCCGCCCTGCGGGCCGTCATCAAGGCTGAGTATGTCGAGGTCCTGGTGGACATCAAAGCCCCGCACGCCGACGCGGTCTTGAAGGAGTGTAAGGCCGCCCTCAGCCCGGACGAGTTGGACAAGGGTGTCGGCTACCCGTTCCTGGCCGTCCTCGACGGCAACGGCAAGGTCTTGACGGCCCAGCGGACCGACCCGCTGGAGGAAGGGAAAGGTCACAATCCCAAGCGGGTGAAGGAATTCCTGGACAAGTGGGTCGCCCCTCGCGCCGACGCCCAGGCCATCCTCGATGCCGCCTTGGCCGCCGCGGACAAGGACGGCAAGCAGGTGTTCATCCACTTCGGCGCGCCGTCATGTGGGTGGTGCCACCGCCTGGACAATTTCCTGGCCCGCGAGGACATCGCCGCCCTTCTGGGCCCCGACTTCGTGGACGTGAAGATCGACATCAGCCGGATGGATCATGGTAAGGACGTGCTGGCCACCTACCGCAAGGGCGATGCCGGCGGGATCCCGTGGTTCGTGATCGTCGACGCCAAGGGCAAAGCGGTTGTGACCTCCGACGGGCCCAAGGGGAACATCGGGTATCCGTACGAGCCGCACGAGATCGATCAGTTCCTGGTCATCCTCAAGCAGTCGGCCCGAAAGCTCGAACCGGCGCAGATGGATCAGATCGAGGCGGCGCTGCGGAAGACGCGGGACGACATCGAGCGGGAACGCAAGCGTCCATGAGGACTCGGCCACCCGAGCCCCTGACGAGTACGATGTTGCGACGGCGGGTTATGGCGTGCTTTCGGTACGAGACGCCATCGCCCGCGACCGGGCGGCGTGTTCCATCACGGCAAACCATGCCATCATGGCCGGAACGATGAGCATCGCCAGATACCCTTGTCGCGGCGACGCAAGCACACGAGCGGCATCCGAACCGAGGGCGTCGAGGGCCAGCCAGGCGACGAGGCCGCTGACGCCGCACGTGACTAGCAGCAATTGAATCGCCGGGTAGGCCCGGATGCGATCCCGCCGAAACCACAGCCAAGCGCCGACGACGTTCGCCACGGTGAAGCACGCGAGCCAAACAACGGCGACGCCAATGGCCGACGGCACCAGTACGACCGCCCCGACGAACAGCCAGGCCGTGCCGCCGAGTTGGCCGCCGAACCAGCCGCCGGCGTTCCAACGAAAGTAGCCCGGAGTCGTCGTGTCGTCGGGCACGTCAAGCCTCCACGGTTCAGCCGCTCACCCCATCAGAGCGGCATCGGAAGCCGCTGTCAAGCAGGTGCCACCAATCCGGCGATTTCCCATCCGCCGTCGGACTTACCGGCTCAATGCCGAGCTGGCGGAGCTTCTCGCGTTGCGCTCCGGAGCTGCGCTTTGATGGCCTTCTCGAAGCCCGCTTCCACATCGTCATCATCCGCGTATTGGCGACCAAGGTGTGGATCGCCCGCCGGAGACGTCGTTCCGCCGGTAGTTTGGCATGGTGACAGCGTAAGCACGTGTCGGGCCGCCTACCCCTCGCCCGGCGTCTTGACGCGGAACTCTCGCCGCGCAAACCACACGGCCGTCACGAGCGTCACCGCCGCGCCGAACACGACGAGCGTCCACACGCACTCGCGGGCCGACGGCAACAGTGTCACGTTCATCCCCCACTCGCGCTGCCACCGTCCCAGCGCGTCCTCAGACGGGTCGAGCCAGCGCAGGAAGAGGGTGCGGACGTAGTACACCACCGCCACCTTGCGGACCACGAAGTCGAGGCTGGCGAGGACGCCCTCGACCGCCACGATGTAGGCGATACCGATCACCAGCGACCGCCGGGCGAACAGGCCCAGGAACCCGAACAACGCGCAGTACCCGACCTGCCCGAGCGCCATCACGCTGACGGCCCGCACGACCCGCGTCGGAAAGACCTCGCCCCACAGTTCCGGCGTGCCCCAGTAGATCGCCAGGTACAGCGCGGCCGTGGCGACCGCGACCAGTACCGTCGTGAAGCACAATGTCGCCACGAGCCGCACCGCGTACACGGCCCACCGCGGCACCGACCGCAGGAGCAGGTACGTCAGCGTCTGCTCCTCGACCTCGTCGCGGATCACGCCGGCGGCGTAGAGCAAGGCCGTCAGCGGGGCCAAGCCGTGCGGCAACAGGTTGAGGACGAAGGCGTATTCCAGGCCGTCCGTCGGCGCGGGCCTGGCGAGTGAGCGTAGCAGGACCGCCAGCCCGCACGGCAGGGCGTACAGGAGGCCCAGGACGAGCATGCGCCGGCCGTGGGTGTGTTGGCGGATCGTCAGGGCGAACAGGGCCACCGCGGCCGACAGCTCGTCGGCGAACGAGCGGCGAATGTCCGGGGCATCTGCGAGCGTGGCCATCAGCTCACCAGGTACTTGAACACGGCTTCCAGGTTGTCGTCCTCCGAGAACACCTCGCGGAGGGCCAGCCCGTCCTCGACGGCCAGGGCCGGCAGCCGGGCGTAGAATGCGTCGGGCTGCCGCGTCTCGACTCGCAGGCCGGACTCGCGGTCCATAAACTCGATGCCCACGATGTCCTCGTACGCGGCCAGCCGCGCCGCCAAGGCCCGCGGCCGGTCGCCGACCAGGACGATCCGGTGCGGGTGCTTGTCGATCAGGTCGCGGATCTCGCGGACGTTGCCCTCGGCCACCAGCCGGCCGCGGTGCAGCAGCACCACCCGCGACGTGAGCGACTGAACCTCGTGCAACACGTGGCTGGAGACCAGGACGCTGCACCCGGCCGCGCCCAATCCGCGGATGACTTCGACGAGATCGCGGCGGGCCACCGGGTCGGTGCCGGTCAGCGGCTCGTCGAGGAACAAGACCCGCGGCTCGTGGACGAGAGCCTGGGCCAGCTTGGTCCGCTGCCGCATGCCCTTCGAGTAACCGCGGATCGCCCGGTTCATGTTCTCGGTCATGCCGACGCGAGCCATTGCCTTGTCGGCAGCGTCGGCCGCGGCCCGCCGGCCCAGCCCGCTCAGGCGAGCGCAGGTGTGGACGAAGTCGCGGCCAGTCATCCACTCGTAGAAGGCATCCTGCTCCGGGCACAGGCCAATCTGCCGGTTCAGGGCCGGGTTGTCCCACACGGTTTGGCCGAGGACGCGGACGGTCCCCTGGCTCGGCCGGAGTTGGCCGGTCGCCAGTTGCAGGAGCGTAGATTTGCCGGCCCCGTTCGGCCCAAGCAAGCCGGTGACGCCGGCGGGGATGCGCAGCGTCAGCTTGTTCAGGCCGATGACGTTGCCGTACCACTTCGACGCGGCGGCGAACTCGACGATCGGGGTCATTTGAGCCGGTCCAGGGACTTGACGCGGGACGACAACACCAACACCGACACAAGCCACAACCCGCCGAGGACGCCGGCCGACCACGTCCACGGGTACTGCCAAACGAGGCGGTCGGCCACCATCCGATCATTGGCCGGCTGGGTCAGTTCGCGCGGCAACCGGCCGCCCGCTTGCATTTGGGCGATCGGCCCGATCATCGCCCGTGGCCGCTCGACTGCCCTGCCGAGCGCGACCCACGCGGCGTCCGTGTCCAGCAGCCAGTCGCCGATGCGATCGAGGTTGGTCGCGTAGGAGACGATCGGCCGCCAATCGGTACGGTTGTCCTCGAACCGGGATGCGGCGGCTTGGTCACGGAGCCGGCGCTGCGCCGTGGACCAATCGCGAAACCACCGCTTCTTCTCGCGCTCCTCCTCGGTCAGCGGCGGGTCGACAGGGCGCTCGCTCATCCACCGCTGCGGGCCGCGAAAGATCGGGTACGGCCCCGACATTTCAATGCCGGCTGGCGGTGGGTTCTCCTCCACCCACTTGGTGATCCCCTCGCGGACGACGTAATCTCGTTCCGACTCCTTGTGGATGATTATCAGGATGCCGCTGACCATCAGCGTGAGGAAGACGAACCCGGCCCAGGCGATGGCGACGTAGATCGACCGCCGTGACAGCGACGACAGCGCGAGCATAAGCGTCCCAGCCGACACGGTAATCACCAGCCCGTACAGCGCGCCGGCCCACAGCAGCCGATGGGTGTCGCGGACGACGTTGATGTCCAGGCTGAACGCCACGCCGACAAGGTACGCGACCACGGCCGGCACGACCTGCGTCGCGGCCAGGAAGAAGCCGATGACGCCGAGCTTGCCGGCGAAGTAGTCGATCCGCCGCAGCGGCCGGGCAAAGTACAGAGGAAAGGCGTTGAACCGCAGGTCACGGCTGACGAGCGTCGGCCCGACGACCATGACCAGGAACAGGGCCACGGCCAACTCGGCCTTGAAGAAGAAGGAGAACAGGACCGTCCAGATCGGGGCGCGAAAGTCCTGCGGCTTGCCGATCATCGCCGTCGGCAGGATGGGCCGGAGAAACGCGAGGATCGACTCGGACTGCTGCTCCAACAGGCCCCAGACGGCGAGCGCCGCGACCAGGGCGACGGCCGGCATCCAGGCGACGAACAGGAACAGGCGGACGAAGCGGTTTTTGAGCGTGGCCCGGATACCGTGTCGGGCGACGGCCAGCCACCGCCAGGCGTGGCCGGAGAGCGGGCCGTTCCAGTGCTGGTAGCCTTGGTCGAAGATCGGCATGGCAAGTCCAAGTGCTTCCGTCGAACCTCTGTCTTAGCCCCGGAGGGGCGGCCGTGGGTAGCCAGGGGCGTCAGCCCCTGGACCCCGTGCCCCCGCGGGAATTCAGCCCCGGAGGGGCGGCAGTCTGTCGCCCCTCCAGGGCTAACGCATCAACACATCCCGATTCCAGGGGCTGACGCCCCTGGCTACCAACGGCCGCCCCTCCGGGGCTAAGACAATCGCCCCGTTACACCTTCTCGCCGACCGCCTTCAGGAACACCTCTTCGAGCGTGCTGCGCTGCGGCCGCAGGGCGCGAATCTGCTCGCCGAGGTCGGCCGCGATCCGCCACAGCACATCCGGCGTCTGCCCATCGTGCAACCGCACGAGGAGCCCGTCGTGGTGCAGCTCCGCGTCGCCGCCGGCCGCACGAAGGCGCGCGACGAACGGCTCCGCGTCGCCCTTGAGGCGGACCTCGTACGCGCCGGGGTGCGCCTGCTTCATCGCCTGGATTTCGCCCTGGGCCAACAGCGTCCCGCGGCCGAGGACGAGAACGTGGTCGCAGACGGCTTCCACATCGGGGAGCAGGTGGCTGGAGAAGATCAGGCTCATGCCCTTGTTGTGCGCGAGGTCGCGGGCCAGCTCGATCATCTCCTGCCTGCCGGCCGGGTCCATGCCGTTGGTCGGCTCGTCGAGGATCAGGAGTTTCGGGTCGTGGACGATGGCCGCGGCCAGCTTGAGCCGCTGTTTCATGCCGGTCGAGTACGACTCGACAGGGCGATACCGCGCCTCGTCGAGGCCGACGTAGTTCAGAACTTCGTGGGCCCGCTGCATCGCGTCCGACGGGGCCATGCCGCACAGCTCGCCGGCGTAGCCGACGAACTCGACGCCGGCCACGGCCGGGAACAGGCACTCGTCCTCCGGCACGAAGCCGACGGCCTGCCGCACGTCGAGGCGGCGGGCGCGGATGTCCATGCCGAGAACTTCGCCGCGGCCGCTGTCGAAGCTGATGAGGCCGAGGAGAGTGCGGATGAGCGTGGTCTTGCCGGCCCCGTTCGGCCCGAGCAGGCCGACGGCCCCGGCCGCGGCCTCCACAGTGAGATTCTTCAGCGCGGTGATGGCACCGTAGGTCTTGGTCACGTCGCTGAGTCGAAAAAGCATCACCCGCCCCCGGAGCCACTTCCAGGCTGTTCGTCGGCCGAGCTGCGGGATTGTGACAATCCGGCGAGATTCTCGGCGATATCGCCCGGCCGCGCCGTCCCGTAGCCGCCGGGAGACAGAGTATGGATTGGGCGCACATCACCATCTGCACCGTCGGGGCTACCGGCTCGGCCGCGGTCCTGTACGCGATCCACCGCCGCTACCGCTGGCTCGAAGAGCGCGGCTTCATCGGCGAACCCAAATCGAGCGGTGGCGGTCCCTTCCTGGCGCTGCGCGAGTTCGTCGAGCCGACGACGCAGCACATCCACCAGGTCAACCAAGAGCAACAACACAAGAGCGAGCGAGAGGCCGGCGGCGAGGGCGACGCCGCAGAGCGGGGGCGGTAACTGGCGACCGCCGACGCGGCCGATAGGATTGTGGGAACACGAGATCGCCTTGCCGCGTCGCCTTCGCGTTCGTCAGGGAAGAGCAGGTTCGATGGTCCGCACCCGTTTCGCGCCGAGTCCGACCGGCTACTTGCACATCGGCGGCGTCCGCACGGCGCTTTTCAACTGGCTGTTCGCCCGCCGCCACGGCGGGCAATTCATCCTCCGCATCGACGATACCGACCAGCAGCGGAACGTGCAGGAGGCGCTGCAGCCGATTCTCGACGGCTTCCGCTGGCTCGGCCTCGACTGGGATGAGGGGGCCGAGGTCGGCGGGCCCTACGGGCCGTACTACCAGTCGCAGCGGCTCGACCGCTACCAGGCCGCGGTGCAGGAGTTGCTCGCCAAGGGGCTGGCGTACTGGGACTACGCCACGCCAGACGAGACGAAGGCGGAGATGGACGCGGCCGAGAAGGAGAAGCGGCCGAAGATTTACAGCCGCCGCTGGATGGCGGCCACCGACGCCGACCGCAAGCGGTTCGAGGCCGAGGGACGCACCGGGGCGGTGAAGCTCAAGATGCCCCGCGAGGGGGCGTGCGAGTTCGCCGACCACGTCCGCGGCACCGTCCGGGTCGAGTGGGCGACGGAGCAGGACACGGTCATCCAGCGTTCCGACGGCACGGTGACGTACAACCTGGCGAACGTGGTGGACGACTTCGACATGCGGATCACCCACGTGATCCGGGCCCAGGAACACCTGTCGAACACTCCGCGGCAAGTCTTCATGCTCGAAGGTCTGGGCTACCCGCGGCCGGAGTACGCCCACGTCCCGTTCGTCGCCGAGCCAGGCAGCAAGAACAAGCTGAGCAAGCGGAAGATTCCGCAGTACCTCAAGAACCCCGACTTCAAGCGGGTGTACGACCACGGCAAGGCCGTCGCCGACCACCTCGGCCACGCGACGACGGCCGAGACGTTCAACCCGGTGATCGTGGACTTCTACCGCGAGGTCGGCTACCTGCCGGCCGCCCTGCTCAACTACCTCGTCCTGCTCGGCTGGTCGTTCGACGATAAGACCGAGGATTTCACCCGGCAACAGATGATCGACCTGTTCTCCCTGGAGCGCGTCGCCAAGGCCCCGGCCAGCCTCGACGTGAAAAAGCTGTTCGCGTTCCAGGGCCGGTACATGCAGGCCTTGCCGGTCGCAGAGAAGGTGGAGCGCGTCCGACCATACCTCACGCGAGCCGGCCTGGCGGCGGACCCGGCGTTCGTGACCAAGGCCGTCGAAGCCGCCGGCCCGCGGCTGAACGTCGCCGGCGACATCCTCGACTACGACTACCTGTTCCTGCCGGACGACCGCATTGGCTTCGACGCGGCGGTCGCCGGCAAACACCTGACGGCCGCGTTCAAGGGCGCGGCCCACCCCGCCCCGCCGCTCGCCGATGTGCTGACGAAGCTGCGTGGCGTCGTCGCGGCCGCCGAGCCGTTCACGCCCGAGGCGCTCAAGGCCGGGGTCGAATCGGTCGCCCAGGCCGAAGGAGCGAAGGCCGGGCCACTGAGCCAGGTGTTGCGGGTCGCGACCACGGGTCAGGAGGTCGGGTTTAGCGCCTACGATACCCTGGCACTTCTCGGCCGGGAGCGATGCCTGGCCCGCGTCGATCGGGCGCTCCGCCACGAGCCGGCGTAAGGTCTTGCCCCGCCGATTTTCGGGCGAACCGATTGTAGGACCGAATCGATGGCCCGGGGCGCTTGGCCATTCTGAGCCTTCGACGACATGCCGGTAGCCGCGACCCTGGCGTTCGCGCTGTCGAATCGCGCATTGGCCGTTATAACGATGCGGATACACGCCACCATTCCCGACGGTCTCACCCATGAAGATTCACGAATATCAGGCTAAAGAACTACTCGCCGCCGCCGGGGCACCGATCCCAAAGGGGACCGTCGTCTCGTCGCCGGCCGAAGCCGTCGCCGCGTTCGACGCCTTCGGCGGCAAGCCGGTCGTCCTGAAAGCCCAGGTTCACGCCGGCGGCCGCGGTAAGGGCAAGTTCAAGGGCAGCGGCTCCGACATCGGCGGCGTCAAATACCTCACCAAGCGCGACGCCGTGCAGAGTGCCGCCGAGATCATGTTCCAGTACCCGCTCGTCACCAAGCAGACAGGCGAGGAAGGACAAAAGGTCTCGAAGGTACTGGTGCAGGACGCAGCCGACATCGCCAAGGAGTACTACCTCGGCATGGTCCTCGACCGCGAGCGCGGCGTGCCGGTGATGATGGCCTCTAGCGAGGGCGGCGTGGACATCGAAGAGGTCGCGGCCAAGACGCCGGAGAAGATCCTCAAGGTACCGGTGTCGCCGGAACTCGGCCTATTGCCATACCAGGCGCGGCGATTGGCGTTCGAGTTAGGCTTCACCGGCGAACAGATACCGCAGGCCGAGAAGATCATGATGGCACTCAGCAAGGTCTTCCTCGACAAAGATTGCTCGCTGGCCGAGATCAACCCGCTCGTCGTGACGCCGACCGGTCAGGTCATGGCCCTCGACGCGAAGGTTACCTTCGACGATAACGCGCTGTTCCGCCACAAGGACTGCGAGGCACTGCGCGACGAGTCGGAGGAAGACCCGGCCGAGTTGCGGGCGGCCAAGAGCGGGCTGAGCTTCATCAAGCTGAACGGCACCATCGGCTGCCTGGTGAACGGGGCCGGCCTGGCGATGGGCACCATGGACATCATCAAGTACCACGGCGGCGAGCCGGCGAACTTCCTCGACGTCGGCGGCGGCGCGTCGAAGGAGCAAGTCACCGAGGCGTTCCGGATACTCTTGTCGGACAAGAACGTGAAGGCGGTGTTGGTGAACATCTTCGGCGGCATCATGAAGTGCGACACGATCGCCGGGGCGATCCTGGCCGCGTTCGACGAGGTCGGCTTCCACGTGCCGCTGGTGGTCCGGCTGGAGGGCACGAACGTCGAGCAGGGCAAGAAGATGCTGGCCGAGAGCGGCAAGAACATCGTCGCTGCGAACGGGCTGACGGAGGCGGCGCAGAAGGTCGTCGCCGCGGCGAAGGGGTGAGGGCGGTTCGCGGTCTTAGCCCCGGAGGGGCGGCCGTTGGTAGCCAGGGGCGTCAGCCCCTGGATTCGGTATGCGTTGATACGTCAGCCCCGGAGGGGCGACAGACTGCCACGGGGGCCAGGGGTTGACACCCCTGGCTACCAACGGCCGCCCCTCCGGGGCTAAGACCGGGGCGACTTTCATGGACATTCCCGCCCTCGACCGGCTCCACGCCGCCCTCGGCCTCAAGCGGCTCAACCCGCTGTGGGCCAAGCTCGAAATCGCCCTCGGCCTCGCCGCCGCCGGGGCCGGCGTGCCGCTGATGACTTCGACGGCGGACGCGGCGACGGTCGCCGGCGGCCTCGCCCTGTTCGTCCTCGGCGGCTACCTGGCGATGGCCGGGCACCGCAGCCACTTGTATCAGTCGAATAACCGGCTCGCCGCCTACCTCGCGGATGAGATTCGCAAGCCGAGAGCGTAACCCAGGCTCGGCCGGGCGGCAGAGGGGTGAGCGTGGGTATGATACAAGTGCCCGCGCCGGGAGAACGAGTCGTGATCGCGCAACCGCTGACGGTCGAAGCCGTGTTTGAAGACGGGGTGTTCCGCCCCGTCGCGCCGGTGCCGCTCGCGCAGCACCAGCGCGTCCGAATCACCGTGAGCGTTGCCCCGGCGGCCCGGGCGTGGCCGGACGACGTTGCCGAGATTTACCGCGAACTCGCCGACGACGATCGACGACTGGCCACGGGAATGGTCGGCGACATCCGGGCGACGTGGCCGGCGGGGGAGTCGTCGTGAACCCGCCGTCGCGCGGCGAGGTGTACTGGCTCAACTTCGACCCGGCGACGGGGGCGGAGATGGCGTCGATGCACCCGTGCGTCATCGTCCAGAACGACGTGGGCAACCGACACAGTGCGTTGACCATCGTGGCCGCCGTGACGAGCAACACCCGCGCGGCCCGCCTGCCGGTCGGCGTGTCGATCCCGGCCGGCGACGCCGGGCTGACGCGGGATAGTGTCGTCCATTGCGGGCACCTGTATACCGTCGATCAACAGCGACTGGGACAGTGCCTCGGGTGCTTGTCTCCGCAACAGATGGCCCAAGTCGAGCAGGCGCTTGCGGCGTCGCTCGGCCTACCGTAATCGTCAACGATTCGAGCAATCTAAGGAACCGACCGTGAGCATCCTCGTCAACAAGTCCACCCGCGTCATCTGCCAGGGCCTGGGCAAGGCCGGCACCTTCCACGCCATCCAGTGCCGCGAGTACGGCACCCAGATGGTCGGCGGCGTCACCCCCGGCAAGGGCGGTCAGACCAAGGACGGCTTCCCGCTGTTCAACACCGTGGCCGACGCGGTCGCCAAGACCGGGGCCGACGCCAGCATGATCTTCGTGCCGCCGCCGGCCGCCGCCGACGCCATCCTCGAAGCGGCCGACGCCGGCATCAAGGTCATCGTCGCCATCACCGAGGGCATCCCCATCCTCGACATGGCTCGCGTCATGCGCGCCCTCAAGGAGAAGCCCGACGTGCGGCTGGTCGGGCCGAACTGCCCCGGCGTCATCACGCCGGGCGAGTGCAAGATCGGCATCATGCCCGGCTACATCCACAAGCCCGGCTCCATCGGCGTCATCAGCCGGTCGGGTACGCTGACGTACGAGGCCGTCTGGCAGCTCACGAGCCTGGGCCTCGGTCAATCGACGTGCATCGGCATCGGCGGCGACCCGATCCCCGGCACGACGCACATCGATTGCCTGCGCCTGTTCCAGGAAGATCCGAAGACGGAAGCGATCCTGATGATCGGCGAGATCGGCGGCAACGCGGAGGAGAAGGCAGCCGAGTACGCGGCCAAGCACGTGACGAAGCCGGTGGCGGCGTTCATCGCCGGCCAGACCGCGCCGCCGGGCAAGCGAATGGGCCACGCCGGGGCAATCATCTCCGGCGGCACCGGCTCTGCGGCCGACAAGATCGCCGCACTCAAGAAGGCCGGTATTGAGACGGCGGCGACGCCGGCCGACCTCGGCGAAGCGGTGAAGCGCGCGATGGCGAAGAAGAAGTGAGCCGCAGACTCGCGCAGCCAAGGGCAAGCGTACTTGACCCTTGGCCGCGCGAGTCCGACCGCGTCCAGCCCGTCACTGTAGCCGGACCGGGAGGCCGTTCTGGAACGTGTACAGCCGCGGGCTCCCGTCGAAGATGGTGTAAGTCCCGGCCACCTTGTTGAGGAAGTTCACCGCCTGCAGGTAGTTGTTGTACTGGACGGCGTACGTCGGGGCGTACAGCCGGTTCCCGGCGACCGCCAAGTACCCATCGCGGTAGGCCAACTTCTCGCGGGCCGCCTGGCTGAACAGGTCCGGCCCGAGGATCCCGCGGTACTGCGGGTCGGTGAAGATGATCATGTGGGCCCGCTCGTGGGCGTACAGGCCCGGGTCGGTGTAGTTTGCCGGGGATGCGAACACGGTGGCCACGTCCACCCCATTGGGGCTGAGCCCGGTCACCGCGCCAGCCCCTCCACCGACGAACGGCTGGCCGGTGAGCTGCTGGTACTCGGCCGCACTGGTGTAGATGTACCAGACGCCGCCCCGTCCCGTCGGCACGATCCGCTTGAAGATGGCATCGGCCTGGGCGACGAGCGCCTTGGCTGTCTTCATGTGCTCGTTCCCATCCCGGACCAGGTTGCCCTGCTGCGGCGCGTGAGTGCGGCGAGCCTGCTCGAACAGGGCCGCCGCCTGAAGGATGTGGACGCGGGCGTTGACGATCGCGTTCCAGGCCGCCCCGCCCAGCGGGGACGCGCGGTTCCGCCACGTCAGGGCCTCGGCGTCCTCGTTCTTGCCGAACCCCGCTGAAAGTCCGTACGAGCCGAGGGCGGCCCGGGTCAGGTTGAGCGCCGACCCCAAGGCCCCGCGCTCGTCGCTGAAGGTCATGGCGGCCGAGCGTGCTGCTACGAGGGTGGGGCCGACGTCGCGCGGCCCCGGGGCGAGGGCGGCTCCGGTGCCGCTCGGGACGTGCCGGTCTTCCAACGACTCCAGCCGCAGGCACACACGAGGTCGTAACATCGGTTGGCTCCTTGTCGCTTGAGGAAAGGTGATCGGACTCCACCGTTGGTAAACGGAGCCGGGCCGCCGGTCTGACCGGTTCGGAGCCACATTTTTCGGCGGCCGCGCGCCGTGGCGAGCGGTATGCGTTTTGCATGGTTTCCGGACATCGGGCAGCCGGGCTGCCACAAGTGAGGGGACATGGCAATGGCGGACGCGAACCTGAAGAACTGGCTGGTGGCCGAGCGCAGCGGCGAGTTTAAGGTCTACTCGCACCTCGAGTGGAAGGAACTCGGCGAGGGCGATGGATGGGCGATCGTCACCGATGACCTGACCGAGACCCAGGCGACCGAGGAGCTGATCCGCCGCGCACCGCCCGAGAAGCGAGCCTAACGCCGAACCGGAGGACCGCCATGCGAGTCGTTGCCATCATCCTCATCGTGCTGGGCGTCGTCGCCTTGGGCGTCCCGAGCTTTACCTTCTTCACGCATGAGCGGGTGGCCGACATCGGCTTTTTCAGCATCGATGCGTCGAAGCCCCACACTATCATCCTAAACCCGCTCGTCGGCATCGCCGCGATCGTCATCGGCCTCTTCCTGTTCGCGACCGGCCGCAAGGGCGGCAACACGGTCTAGCGCACAAGTTCGCCGCGCAAGCAACGGTCGAGCCATCTCACGCCTGCTAGCCGGTTAGGCCCGTTGTTCCGCCACGATCATTTGCGCCCCGTCGTCCGGCGCGAGCGCAAGGCCACGGCGAATCGGTGCGGACCAGCCGCCGGGCGGGCGGGCCAGGCAAACCGTTGCGAACAGCGTGCCCAGGACGACCTTCATCTCGTATAGTGCGAACGCCATCCCCAAGCACGTCCGGCCGCCGCCGCCGAACGGGAACCACTCGTGGGCCGCATAATGCCGGTCTAGGAACCGGTCCGGGCGGAACACCTCTGGGTCGGGGTACAGGTCGTCCCGGCGGTGGACGAGGTGGCTGCACGGGCACAACACGATGCCCGGCGGATACGAGCGACCGCCGGCGGTGAATGCGGCCTTGGTCAGCCGGACGACGAACGGCAGTACAGTGCGGATCCGCAGGCTCTCACGGATGGCGGCGTCGAGATACGTGAGTTGGCCGAGTTGCGCGGCCCCGGGCGGTCCACCGCTGGTCACCCGCCGCAACTCGTCGGCAATCCGCCCCATCACGTCCGCGCGAGGCACGATCTGCTCCAAGGCCCAGGCCAGGGCCACGGAGGTGGTGTCGTGGCCGGCGAACGTCAGCGTCACCAGGGCGTCGCGGACTTCCCGGTCGGTCAGCGGCGCGCCATCCGGATGGGTCGCCGCCAGCAAGTCGGCCAGAACGCTCTCGCCGCGGTCCGCGGCCGGCACCCGGCGGCGAGACTCGATGATCGCGTACAGGGCGTCGTCCAGGTCGTGCATCCGCCGGTAGAAGGGCAGCCACCGCGTCCGCTGGAGCAGGCCGACGGGAAGGACCTTCACGAGGACGATCCCATGCCGACCGCGGCCGAGGTCCAGGACGCGGCGTACCCGGTTGGCAAGATCGTTGAGGTGCGGGCCAGGCGTCACCCCGAGGACCGCCTGAAGGATCACTCGCAGGGTGATCTCCTGCATCGGCCCGACCATGCCGAGCGTCCGCCCGACGGGCCAAGCGTGGACCGCCTCCAGGGTGGCCGCTTGCATCGCGTCGAAGAACGATCGCATCCGCTCCCCTTTGAGCGGAGGCAACAAGACGCGCCGCTGTCGGGCGTGTGGCTCGTCGTCCAAAACGAGGACAGACGTGGGACCGACGGAGGCGCTGAGGAACGCGTTGCCTTCACCAGAGTGCAAGATACGTGGATCACCGCGGAACACGTCTCGCACCGCGTCAGGCGAAGCCAGCATGACATGCCGCCCGTACCCGGCCCACCGGACAGTGAACGGGTCGCCGTAGCGTCGAGCGCACCCTTCGAGGAACGACAGCGGCGCGTGGGAGTAGTGAAGGAGTTGCCAGACGGCCGGTGTCTTTGGGCCGGACGGTAGTCGATCAGCGTGCCCGGCCATCGTTTCTCCCGCTCGTCGGCCGGTCAGCCGCCACTTGGGTTGCGGAAAGACGCGGGCCGCGCCTGGGACGTCTGCCCGCGGGTTACGCCTTGCCGACGGCATCGCGGATCACCGAAGGCTGGGGCGAATCTGTGCCCAGGAATGCGTAGCCTGCGGCGACGCTGCGGCAAAGCGACCGACGGATAGGCCGCGCTTCCAGCGTAACGTCTTCGCTGTCGCCAAGCAGTGGCGTCAGACGCTCCATCGTCTGAAAGAAGAGGTCGATCCCTATCCAACGTCCCTCGCCTCGCGATTCCAGCCCCGTTATCCTCCGCCGAGTTCGACCAGTTTCCCCCCGTCGGCCGCGTCGCGGGCCTTTAGCACGACCTCGGTCACGCGGAAGCAGTCCTCGGCCGGGATCGGCGACGGCTCGCCCTTCTGCACCGCCTGCCAGAACGCCACGAACAGGTTCGCCGCGGCCGGCGGCTCGACCTCGTACTGCTTCTTCGTGGCCGTCACGACCGTGATCGTCTTCGACGCCTGCTGCATGTCGATGACGCCTTCGGTGCCGGCGATGTGTAGGCGGTCGTCGCCGTGGCCGGCCGCGCCTTCGGCCGCAGGTAGTCGAGCCGGGCCGTCGCGCTGCCGCCGTTCGACAGCTTCAACAGCACCGACGCCTGGCTCTCCGTCTCGCCCATCACGTCGCGGTGGCCCTGTTGGCCGTGGAACGCGGCCGCGTGCGTGTACTCCAACCCCGTCACCCACCGCATCAGGTCGATCGGGTGGATGCCGATGTACGGGATGGTGCCGCCGAGCCGCTGCCGGGAGCGGAACCACTCGGCCCGCGCGTCGAGTTGGTACGACTTCTGCGACGTGACCAACACCGGCTCGCCGATGACGCCGGACTTCACCAGCCGGCGGGCCTCCGGGTACTTCGGCTCGTGTCGCATCGTCAGCAGCATCGTGAGCCGGCCGGCCGACTTGGCCCACGCCGCCCGGACTTTGGCCAGGTCGTCGAGCGTCGTCGTCAGCGGCTTCTCACTAACCACGTGGACGCCGAGCTTGGCGAGGGCCACGAGTTGCTCGCCGCGGACACCGTTCTCGTCGCACAGGCAGACGCAATCGAGCTTGGTGTGGTCGAGCAGCCGCCGCCAGTCGTCGAAGACGATGGCGTCCTTGGCGAGCGGCTCCCGCTTCTGGAACCGCTCGGCCGCGGCCCGGTCGCCGTCGGAGATGCCGGCGATCTCCCAGCCGCCGAGTTGCTTCATGCCGCCGAGAACGGCGCTTTGGTGGCCCTTCAGGCCGATCAGGCCGAGCTTCATGGGGAACCCTCCCGGCGAACGGCCAGCGTCAGTCGGCTGGTGAAGAGTCACGTACGGAGCAACGCACCAGTCAGCACACGCCCGTTCGTCCAGTCAAAGTCTATCGGCCGACCCGCTTGCCGTTGATGGTTTGTGGCTCGCCCGATTCCGTGTCGTAGCGATAAGTGTGCGTCCCCGCGATGGTGACCGTCTTGGCCTTGTCGTCGAATGTGACCGCCGTCACAGGACCGAGGGCCGAAATGTCCTTCGGCCAACCGCCCAGAAATCGCGCTTGCCCCATGAAGTCAAGAACGGCTGCCTTCTTGCCGTAGATCACCGCGACGCGCCGTCTCACGTCGTCCGGCCCGAGGACGACTTTCGTGATCGCCCCCTCCGACGGCTTGAAGGTCCAGTAAGGCGTGCCGAACCCGCGTGTCGAGATCGGCCCGTAGCAGGTGAGAGCGCCCGTCGGCTCGATGTAGAGCTTGTAGCCCCAGCGGCTCTCGACAGGTTGTAGCTCTGCGGGCTTGGACGGAGGTGGCTCGGTCGGCCGCTTGCCGCGCGTCTCCGGCTCCTTGCTCTCGTTGCCGACAAAGATCTTGCCCTTGGCCGGCGCGGTCATGGCGGCCCTTTTTGGCAGGCCAGTCGCCAGCGGTGGCAACGCACCCGTCTGATTGATGAGGAAGTTGGGTTGCTGGCTGTTGCCGAACTCCTTCGCCACGAACTCGCCGACCACTGTCGGCAGGTAATCCTGCAACTCGTTAATCGTCACCTTTCCATCGCCGTTCAGGTCGGCCGCGCCCTTCAAACCCTCGATGACGTGATGGAAGAAGACGCCGTGCTTGAGCCGCTCGCTCTCAAACGCGACCTGTCCCTCGGCGCAACTGAACAGTGCGACCACGCCCGACGGCAGCTTCATCCTCTGCGGTCGGGTCTTCGACTCCAGTTCGACGCTCTTCGAGCGGCTGGCCGAGCGAGTCGGCGATGGGTCGTTGCGGCAAGCGTCCGAGATGAGCAGCTTGAACCCGGCTGGGCAGTCACCGAGCTGTTTGTAGACGCGCGACAGCGATACGAGCGTCTCGCGGTCGTCGAGTTTGGCGTCGGCCGGGCAGAAGAAGACTTGCTCCTCGTTGCGGAACTGGACGCCGTGGCCGGCGAACGCGACCAGCACACTGTCGCCCGGCCGGCGATCCATCAGCACGCGATCGAGCGCCGCGATGACGTTCCGGGCCGTAGGCCGTTGGCCGCGGTCGGAGGTCATCAATGTCACGTTTTGGTAGCCGACCTTGGTCAGTGTCTCGGCGAGGACGGTCACGTCGCGGCCGGGGTATTGCAGCGACCGCAGCTCGGCAGGGTCGTACTTATCGACGCCGACGAGGAGGGCGTACTTGCCGCCGGCCGGCGGGTCGGCAGCAGCGAGGGCGGCCGCGAGGAAGCAGGCGACGGCGAGAGCCGTGCGGGGCATGGGAAAGGCTCCGGGGACACGGGTGGTGCCTTTAGCATACCTTAAAGGCGGGCCGCGCGGACAGAAGGCCGGGGTGAGGGTTGAACAATTCCCTGCGGCGCTTGTGGGAGTCGGCGATGCGGGGTATCTTGACACCGAACGGTTCGATGTCGGCGACGCATGGGACCGGAGTTGGTTCGTGATGTTGCCGCCATTCGACGATGTTGGAAACCTGCCGCCGGGCATCCATCGGTGTTCGGCTGCGGAATTGGCGGCGCGATTTGGAAGCGGTACCGACGAGCGCGAAACCGAGATTCAGGAACTCTTGCAGTTCATGGACGCCGCCCGCGCCGTCGGGGTGCGACGCCTAATGGTGAACGGTAGCTTCACGACCGGCAAGTTGGCCCCAAACGACGTCGATGTGGTCATCTTGCCGGGGCCGGACTACCCCCGCCAGGGGCAACCGCTCGACGCCGACGAAGCCGTATGGCCGTTCCTGCAAGTCATCGTGGCGGCCGACGACGCGGACTTCGAGGCGTGGGGGACGTACCAGTTCGCCACCGACCGGCGGCGACGACCCAAGGGCGTGGTGGAGGTGATGCTGTGAATGAACCGCTGACCGCCGACGGGTACGAACAGACCAAGGCCAAGCTGCGCGACCTCCAAACCCGGCTGGCCGCGATCGAGACGCGCACTGACCTTTCGCCCGAACACCGGGCGAGCGTCCGGCGTTCCTACGCGATGATGATCCGCGAATACCTGCAAGACATCCGCCTCTACGAAGCGAAGCACGCCGCGAAGACGCTCACAGCGTCTTGAGGTACTCGATCACCGCCATGCGCTGCTCGTCGCTCAGTGCGTCGCCGTAGGTGTGGCCGCCGTTGCCGCGGCCGGGCTGCGAGGTGTCATACACCTTGCGCTGCTCCCGCGGTGGCAGCGATGCCGCGGCCGGTGCACATTCGCGATACTTCCAGCCGAGCTTCACGGAGTCGAAGTCCTCCGCCCCGGTCTTGAACGAGCGCGTGAACACCTTCGGTCGCGCCTTCGAGTTCAGTACGTGGTAGACGGTCGGCGCGCAACCGTTATGCAGGTACGGCGCGGTCGCCCAGAGACCGTCGAGCGGCGGAGCCTGGTAGCCCTCAGACTCGATGGCCTTGTACGCCGGGCCGTTGTTGCGCTCGGCCTGGGCGAACCAGGTTTGGTTGTAGTATTCACCGAAGGCATGCGTGATGCCGTCGTAGCGCTTCGGGTCGGTGCCGATCTCGGCTAAGGGCACGATCTTGTTCGGATACGTCCCCGACGCGCCGTAGCTGCCGTGGCACTTCGCACACTTGTCGGCGAAGATCGCCTCACCCTTGGCGGCGAGCGGCTTGTCGACAGGGTACGGGTACTTTGGCGGCTCCAGCGTCAGCATGTATTGGCGCAGATCGGCGAAGTCGGC
Source organism: Gemmataceae bacterium (assembly GCA_046350275.1). Classification (GTDB taxonomy): domain Bacteria; phylum Planctomycetota; class Planctomycetia; order Gemmatales; family Gemmataceae; genus JAXMAS01. Next base: position 113,858 of record JAXMAS010000016.1, on the reverse strand, counting down.
TTCGGCCTTCGTAAAGCCTTCGGGGCCGAGGATCGACCCCATCATGAACTGCATGATCGAGCGCACCGAACGCGCGTCGGAGCCGCCGGTGAAGTACATCGTCTTCTTCTTTTTCAGGAGCCACCACGCCGGCACGTCTTCGCATTGATCGTCGTGCATGCCGAGGTCCACGGACGGACGGCGGAACGACAGGTCGGGGTTGCGCTTGCCGAGCAAGTAGACCGACATCGTGCCGGCCTCGCTGGTGCCACGGGCGTTCGAGAAGCGGAACGGCAATCCGGGCAAGCCATCCACCGCGTTCAGGTCCTCGAATACACCCTGCACGTCGAGCGAACTGTTACCGAGGCCGGGGTAGCTCTTGCCGAGGATCGAGCTGCCGTGGCATGCCAGACAGTCCACCGCGAGGCCCGGTTGGAACAGGCGCATGGCATGGCGCAGGCCCATCGGCAGGCCGTCGTTGGGGAACGGAGCGGGGTGCAGGCCGTAGGTATCACGGACGGCAGCTTCGTAGTTGGCCGGCTTCTCTTTGGCCCACCGGGTCCAGAGCTTGTCGTACGCACCGCGCGACCAGATCGCGGGGATGAATGTCCTGGTCTCGAGCGCCTTGCGGCCGCGCTCGGCCGGCGACTCCTCGGCAATCGCGCCCGCAGCCAGGGCAGCGAGGGCGATGAGCGGCAAACATCGGCGCATCCGGCAGCCTCCCGCAGGTGGGCAACGGTATTGTAGGGAACCGTCAGAAGCCCACCCGTGGCAACGGGTGGTGGAGCGGCGTGCCCTACCCGTTGCCACGGGTGGGCTTTTCCACGTAGCTTGTCTGCACCTGCCCCGCGTTCCACACCCCCGTAGGAGACTCTCCGCATCATGCACCCGCGCACGCACCTGCTGCTCGCCGGGCTGGCCCTTACGTTGGCCGGCCCCGCCCGCGCCGACGTGAAGCCGCACCCGCTGTTCACCGACCACATGGTCCTCCAGCGCGATCGCGACATGATCGTTTGGGGGACGGCCCGGTCCAAGGAGGCCGTCACTGTCACCCTCGACGGCAAGTCCAACAAGTCCGTCGCCGACGAAGACGGCAAGTGGAAAGTCACGCTGCCGAAGATGGCCGCCGGTGGACCGTACACCCTCGCCGTCGAGGGACCGAACAACAAGGTCGAGTTCCAGGACGTGATGGTCGGTGAGGTTTGGGTCTGCTCCGGTCAATCGAACATGGAATGGCCGCTGAGCCGGAGCTACCAGTCGCAGGCCGACATCGAGAAGTCGGCCAACCCGATGATCCGGCTGTACACGGTCAAGAAGCGGCCCTCGGGCGAGCCGTTGGCCGACTGCGAGGGCAAGTGGGAGCATTGCGGCCCGGATACGTCGAAGAGCTTCTCGGCCGTCGGCTACTACTTCGGCCGCGACTTGCAGAAGGCGCTCAACGTGCCGGTTGGCCTGATCCACACGTCATGGGGCGGCACCCCGGCCCAGGCGTGGACCAGCCGCGACAAGCTCAGCGGGATCGACGCGCTCAAGTATTACAACGACGACTACGATAAGCTCGCCAAGGCCTACGACCCCGAGAAGGCGGAAGCCGACTATCGCGAGGCCAGGGCCAAGTACGACGCCGCCGTCGCCAAGGCGCGGGAAGAGGGCAAGTCGGTGCCGAAGGCCCAGGCAAAGGGGCCACAAAAGCGCCAGCCTCCGGGCCGCAACCCGCAGAACGCGGCTACGCTCTACAACGGCATGATCGCGCCTTTGCTCCCGTTCCCCATCGCCGGGGCGACGTGGTACCAGGGCGAATCGAATAACGGCAAGGCCTACGAGTATCGCACGCTGCTCCCGGCGATGATCGAAGATTGGCGCGCCCGCTGGGGTTGCGGCGAGTTCCCGTTCCTGGTCGTGCAACTCGCGCCGTTCTGGAACAACGATTCGAGCGGCCAATCGTACGCCGAATTGCGTGAGGCGCAGGTCATGACCGCGCAGAAGCTGCCAAAGGTCGGCGTGGCCGTCATCACTGACGTCGGCGACGAGAGGGACATTCACCCGACCAAGAAGGAGCCAGTCGGCCAACGCCTGGCGCTGCTCGCCCGCGACATCGCATACGGCCAGCACGTCGCGTCGTCGGGGCCGGTGTACAAGGGAATGAAGGTCGAGGGCAACCGCGTGATCCTTAGCTTCGATCACGTCGGCGGCGGGCTGGAGTGCCGCGGCGACAAGCTCGTCGGTTTCGAGGTTTGCGGCGACGATCGGAAGTTTCAGCCGGCCACCGCCGTTATCCAAGGGGATACGGTCGTCGTGACTTGCGACCAGGTCGAGAAGCCAGAGGCGGCGCGGTACGGGTTCCGCAACTACGTCGCTGGGCTAAACCTGTGGAACAAGGATGGCCTGCCGGCGTCGCCGTTCCGCACCGATAGCTATCCGGGGGTGACCGAGAAGGCCGGCGGGCGTCGTTAGACGGTCGATTCGCGAAGAGGACCGTAGGGTGGGACGAGCGTCAGCGAAGTCCCACCACGCAGGCTCGCCCGCTGCGTGGTGGGACTTCGCTGACGCTCGTCCCACCCTACAAGAACCGGGCAATCCCATGAGCCATCGCATCGCACTCGCGGCCGTCCTCGCCCTCGCCGGCTCTGTCGGCGCGCAAACGAAGTACGCCCTCCTGATTGGCGTCGGCAAGTACGACCCGGCGCAACTCACCGGCCTGCCGTTCGCTGAGGCCGACGTCACCGACCTCGCCAAGACGCTCACCACCACCGGCGGCTACAAGCCGGAACACGTCGTCCTGATGACGCAGGCCGGGGCCGCCCGCGACTTGAGCCTCGCCCCCGAATCGAACAAGATCCGCACGAAGCTCGCTGCCCTGGTCAAGCTGGCCGAGCCGGGCGACACGCTCTTGGTCGGGTTCGCCGGTCACGGCGTCCAATTCGCTAACCAGCCAGACAACTACTTCTGCCCGGCCGACGCCAACCTCGAAGACCGGCGGACCCTCCTGTCGCTCGGCGACGTGTACACGGCCCTCAAGAGTTCGCGGGCCGGGCTGAAGCTGCTGTTGGTGGACGCCTGCCGCAACGACCCGCGGGCCGTGGTCAACCGGGCCCCGACGGTCAAGCTCGAAAGCGTCTCCCGGCCGCAGAGCCAGGTGCCGCCGGGCGGCGTGGCCGCGTTCTTCAGCTGCTCGGCCGGCGAGAAGGCGTTCGAGAGTCCCGACCTGAAGCACGGCGTCTTCTTCCACTACATCATCGAGGCGTTCCAGGGCAAGGCCGCGGACACGACCGGGCTGGTGACGGTCCCCGACCTGGAGAAGTACGTCAAGCCGAAGGTGAAGACGTACGTCTTCGACAAGTTCGCCGGCGCGGTCCAGCGGCCGGAGATGAACAACCAGACGGTCGAACTGCTGCCGCTGGTCGGCGTCAAGCCGGCCGTCAAGCCGAAGGCCCCGCTCAAGCTCGCCGGCGTCTTTGGCGATGGCATGGTCCTCCAGCGCGACGTCGAGGTGCCGGTGTGGGGCACGGCCGAGCCGGGCGAGACGGTGACGGTGCGGCTCGGCGGCCAGCGTAGCCCTCAAGTACCGGCCAAGGTCGGCCCCGATGGCCGGTGGCTGGCGAAGCTGCAGCCGCAGTCGGCCGCCGCGCAGCCCCGCGTCCTCTTCGCCCGGTGCGGGTCCGAGGAACTGCGTTGCTCGAACGTGCTGGTCGGCGAAGTCTGGCTGGTCGCCGGCCAGGCGAACGTCGAGACGCCGCTCCGCGACACGGCCGACGGCGCGAAGGTCGCGGAGTCGGCGACCTTTCCACAGGTGCGAGTCTTGAGCGTGGCGAAAACGGCGAGCCTGACGCCACAGACGGATATGGGCGGCACCTGGGTGTCGGTCGCTCCGGCGGTCGCGGGACACCTGTCGGCGGTCGCGTTCTACTTCGCGCGGGACCTGCACAAAGCGATGGGCGTACCCGTGGGCATCATCGAGGCATCGCAGACCGACGGCCGGGCGCAGACGTGGATCAGCCGCCCGGCCCTCCAAGCCGAACCGGCACTCAAGGAGTACGGTGCGCTGGTCGGCCCCCGCCCCGGCCGGTTGGCGATGACGCCGACCGGCAACTTCAACGGCATGATCGCGCCGCTGATCCCATTTGCAATCCGTGGGGCCGTCTGGCAGCACGGCGGGTCGAACGCCTCGAAGCCCAGCGAGTACGGCAAGCTGCTGCAAACGCTCATCAACGACTGGCGGCAACAGTGGGGCAAGGTCGTGTTCCCGTTCCTGGTTGTGCAGATGCACAGCCGCGACCTGGGCGCGCCCGGCGCGGTCGCCGAGCTGCGCGAGGGCCAGGCGAAGACCGCGGCCGGCATGCCAAAGGTCGGGCTGGTGGTCGCCACCGACCTTGGCGAGTCAAAAGTGTTGGCAAAGATGGAACCGATCGGCCAACGGCTGGCGCTCCAGGCGCGGGCCGTCGCTTATGGCGAGAAGGTCGTCGCGACGGGGCCGACGTACAAGTCGCATGCTCCGGGGGCGCAGAACAGAGCGCGGATCATGGTCACGTTCGACAACACAGGCGGCGGTCTGGAGGCCCACGGCGGCAAACTCGTCGGCTTCGAGCTGTGCGGTGCGGACAAGGTGTTCCACCCGGCCGACGCGACCATCGGCCCGCGCGGTGAGCGAATCCTGCTGACGAGTGACAAGGTGCCATCTCCGATCGGAGTGCGCTACAATTGGGCGAACGTCACCGCCGGCAATTTGTTCAACAAGGAAGGGCTGCCGGCGGCCCCGTTCCGGACCGAGGAACGGTAAGAACCAAGAACCAACGTCGAACTGGCTCTGATGGGCTCTTGGCTCTTGGTTCTTGGAATTTCCTGCTGGTGCAACGCAAGTTTCCCGCCCGCGGCCGTTCCTCGATCAGACACTCACTTGGAGGGAGCCAATGCTGCTAGACCCCTGCGACTTCCTGCGCCGCCCGTTGCCGGACCTCGTCGGGGCCTTGGCGTCGGCCGATCCGCGCGATCTGCCCCTTCCGGGCGACGTGTTGCCGCATTCGCCGCACATCACTGCACCGCTCGCGCTCGACCAGATTAGCACGGTCCCCGAAGACGCCCGGCTGCCGGACGATCATCCGGATATCGAAGTGCCCGGCGTCGTATTGGAGCAATTCCTCGGCGGCGGCGGGCAGGGCTGGGTTTACGCCGGCCGCGTGCGCTCCACCAACAAGGTCGTTGCCGTCAAAGTCCTCGCCCGTGGTGCCGATGTCTTAAGTTGGGGAGCACGCGAAGCGCTGTTGTGCGCAAAGGTGCGGCATCGCAACGTTCTGCGGGTTCTGCGGGCCGAGCCGGTCGGCGCGTTTTGGGTGGTTTTGATGGAGTTGGTGCAAGGCGATGAACTCGACCGCGGCCGGCTCGACCCGGCCGTTGCGCGGACATGTTTCGCGCAGCTGGCCGACGCCCTCGCCGAATTGGCGAAGGTCCGGCTCGTCCACCGCGATGTGAAGCCGGCGAATGTGCTGTTGCGCCGTCCCGACCGCTCGCCGGTCTTGATCGACTTCGGCCTGGCGATCGACCTGGCCGAGTTGGAGAGCTACCCGGCCGACGTGTCGGGTACGCCGTTCTTCATGGCCCCGGAGGCGTACCGCGAGGAGCCGCCGGCCCCGGCGTGGGACGCTTACGCTTTGGGCGTGTCGGCCGCGGTGGCGCTCGCAGGCCCGTTGCCGCTGTCGAGCGATTTGATGTCGCTGCGAAAGGCGAAGCTCTCGGGCACGTTCGAGCGACGCGTGGCGGCAGCGGTCAGCGATTGCCCGGATACCGAGTTGCGGTCGTGGGTGACACGGATGATCGCCGACGACCCGGCAGACCGGCTGGCGGCGGTCGAAGCGGCGCGGGAGTGGGCACTGATCTGCTAAAAGCCCACCCGTGGCAACGGGTGGGTCGCGCGGCCCACCCGTGGCAACGGGTAGGCTTTGCCACTCAATACTGGAATAACGGCAGCACAAACATCTTGAGGTGGCCCTGGGCATAGGCCCCGAAGTGGCCGCCGTCGTTGCCGACTTGTTCGACCGTCGGGTTCCATTCGTACTGCGTGAGCTTCGAGTACAGAATCTCCTCGCCCGGCTGCACTTCCGGCTTGAAGCCGACACGGCCAGCCGCACGCGATTCCATGCGATCGTCGGCCGTGCCGAGCACGACCGGGACGACACCGAGCCAGAAGCGGTCCTCACGGCTGTAGAACACGTTAATCCCGCCGCGCACCGACTTAAGCGCCGGCCGCAGATCGTAGTCGTACGAGACGGCAGGCGCGAGTAGCACGATGCGGTCGAGCGAACCAGCCGGTAGCTCTTCGGCCGCGGCCAGCACGACGGCCGAGCCAGTGCTGTGGCCGACGAGCGACACGGGCATGTCGGGCCGGGCACGCTGAAGGTCGGTCACCTGAGCGGCCAGCTCGTGGGCCCGGGCGCGAATATTGGCGTGGTCCGTATGGTCGGCCAGATTGCGCATGTAGCCATGCGACCAGACGAAGGTGTTGACATCGAGCGGCCAGCCGTCGTCGCGGGCCGCGCGGCGTAGCTCGCGCGAACAGGCGCGGTAATCGCCGGCCCCATCGGCGACCAGGGCGATGTGGCGGGCTACGAGTGGATCGGCCGCCGGCGGCCGAGTGCCGAACACCCCGCGTTCGCCACGCGGCAACTGGGCACACGCCGGCAGCGCAGTCAGAGCGGCAGCGAGCAAGACGCGGGTCGTGGCGCGGGTCAACGGCCCCTCCTTTGGCGCGGGGCGTACCGTCCCCGGCGGCGGAGGGGAATAGCGAAGGTGGCGCGGCCGGTCAAGACGAGCCGCCCACGTCCGGAGGACGCGCGAGTCAGTTGCCGATCATGTTCGGTGTGCCCGACGGGGTCGCACCACTGGCGAGCGGCGCTTTCGGGGCCGCACCGTCGATCTCGCGGACCTTTTTGACACCCCGCGGCTCGCCCTTGGCGGCGGCCTTGCGATACCACGTCACGGCCTCGGCCAGGTTCTTCGGTGTGCCGTAGCCGTACTCGTAACACATACCGACGTGATATGTCGCCGACGGGTGGCCCTGGTCGGCGGCGGCGCGGAACAGCTTCAGCGCCTCGGCATCGTCCTTTGGCACTCCGACGCCGCCGCGGTACAGGACGCCCAGATCGTTCTGCGCCGGGGGGTAGCCAGCGTCCGCGGCCTTGCGGTACAACTTCGCCGCCTCGGCTGGGTCCTTTGGTACGCCACGACCCTCAGCGTAGAGTTCGCCAAGCCCGGCCTGTGCCCGGACGTGTCCACCATCGGCCGCCTTGCGGAACCACTTCGCAGCCTCGGCTTCGTCTTTGGTTAATCCGCCGCGACCGTGCAGCGTGTAGAAGCCGAGGCCGTACTGGCCACTGCTGTTCCCCTGGTCGGCCGCCTTGCGCGCCCAGGCGGCCGCGACCGTCTCGTCCTTCGGCACGCCGCGGCCAAGGTGGTACGCCTCGGCGAGGTTGGCCTGCGCGAATGAGTGCCCCGCATCGGCTGCCTTGCGGTACCACTTGACCGCTTCGGCCTCGTCCTTCGGCACGCCGTTGCCGTTCTGGTATGCCCAGGCCAGGTCGTTCTGCGCAGGGGAGTACCCCGCTTCCGCGACCGGGCGCAGTAATTTGACCGATTCGTCGTAGTCCTTCGGCACACCCTGGCCGGTGGAGTACAACCATGCCAGGAACGTCGCGCCGGCGTGGTTGCCGAGGTCGGCCGACCGGCGGTACAGCTTCGCTGCCTCGGCCGGGTCCTTCGGTAGGCCGCGGCCGTTCTGATACATCTGTCCGAGGTTGTTCAGGGCGAAGGCGTTGCCCTGATCGGCGGCCTTGCGATACCACTTCGCCGCCTCGGCCGGGTCCTTGGGAGTACCGCGGCCGACTTCGTTCATCCAACCCATGTTGAACTGCCCGGATGACAGGTTTTGCTCGGCGGCCATGCGGAACCACTTGAGCGCCTCGGCATCGTCTTTCGGCACACCACGGCCTTCGCGGTGGACTACACCGAGCCAATCCTGGGCCAGCGCGTTGTTCTGTTCGGCGGCCATGCGGAACCACTTGAACGCCTCGGCATCGTCTTTCGGCACACCACGGCCGTTGCGCACCAACACGGCGAGATTTAACTGCCCGACGGCGCTGCCGGCGTCAGCGGCAAGGCGGTACCAGCGGATTGCCTCGGCATCATCCTTCGGCACGCCCCGGCCGGTCTCAGCCATCCAACCGAGGTTGACCATGGCCAGGTCGTTGCCCTGGTCGGCGGCCTTGCGGAGCCAGCGGAGTGCCTCGCGCTCGTCTTTGGCGACGCCCCGTCCATCGCGCAGTAAGACGCCGAGGACGTTCTGCGCCTGAGCGTTCCCCTGGTCGGCGGCCTTGCGGAACCACTCCGCCGCCACGGCATAATCCTGCGGCACGCCGGTGCCAGCCTCGTAATAGCGCCCCAGCCGGTATTGGGCCTCCGCGACCCCACCATCGGCCACGGCGCGTACCAGCTTGGCGATTTCCCCTTCACCGGGATACCGTCCGAGTGTCATGTTCACGTCGCGCCGCGCGCCGTCGCGGACGACTGTCAGCGTCACCGCGTCGCCGGGGTTGTAACTCTGGCGGATCGCGTCGAAGTGCTTGATGTCGCGGATCGCCTGGCCGTTGAATCGGATGACGACATCGCCGGGCCGGAGATCGCTGGCGGCCGCGGGGCTACCCGGAGTCAGAAAATCCACGCGCAGCGCGCCGGGCTGGTCGAGACCGAGCCGCTTCGCCGCCGCCGCGCCGACCGCAAAGTAGTTGAACCCGGTCCAGGGCTTCGGCCGATCCCAGGTCACCAGGGAGGCGAGGCCGCGCGTCTGGTTGCGGAGGTCCGGCTCCTGGTCCTGGCCGAACTCCTTTTTCACGAACTCGCCGGTGTTCTTTTTGACGAATAACTCCAACTCCGGCAGAGTGATCTTCTTGTCGTTATCTACGTCGGCCTTGCCGCGAAGCCCTTCGATGACGTGGTGGAAGAAGACACCGTGGCCGAGTTTCTCGTGCTCGTAGGCTCGCTCGCCTGCCGAGCAACTGAAGAATGCGGCCGTCCCGCCCGGCGGCAGCTTGCCGATCGGCCGGGTGAAGCTTTCGAGCTTATCGACGGAGCGCGACCGGGCGGCCGGCCGATTGCGGCAGGCATCCACGAGCAGTAGCTTGAACCCGGCCGGGCATTTCTCCAGGGCGCGATAGACTTCGCCGAGGGCGATGAGGCTCGACTTGTCCTTCTCATCGAGGACGGCGTCGGCCGGGCAGAAGTAAATCTCGTCTTCGCCGGCGAACTGAACACCGTGGCCAGCCAGGGCAACGAGCAGGCTATCGCCCTTCTTGCACTTCTCGCACAGATCGTGGAGGTTGCGGCGCACCGCGTCGCCAGTCGGCTTGCGCGCCGGCGTCGTCAGTCCGCGCGTTAGCGTCAGCAGGACGATATTGTCGGCCTTGTAGCCGGAGTCACGCAGAACAGAGGCGAGTTCGACGACATCGGCCTCGGTGTACTTGAGGACACCCAGATCGGGCGATGTGTACTCGCGCACGCCAATGAGCAGGGCATAGCGCTCGGCATCGTTCGCGGCACGAACTGGAACCGTGAAAGCGACCGCGAGCGCGAGAGTAGCGACGAGGTAACGCACGGCACATCTCCAGCAGGGACTTCAATCTGCTGAACGCAAGAGCCACGGCAAGCCGGACAGCGGAACGGAGTACAGTCCGCATTATAACGCGACTTGGCACGCCGTTAGGATAGCAACCATCGGTACCCGACAACCGCGCGGCATTGCGCCGTGGCTTGACGCCTCGCAGCAAGGAGCAATCGTGCAAGGCACGATTTGCCTATGCAGGCTGGGGGTTCGACAGGTAGCGCCTTGCCCAAATCCTAGAGCGTGTTTCGGCTATCCATAGCGGGTCATCATTGTAGTCGGCACACCCGTGTGCCGTCAGCGACGGCACATTGTAGTAGGCACACTCCGTGTGCCGCAAGCGACGGCACATTGTAGTAGGCACACTCCGTGTGCCGTCGCTGACGGCACACGGAGTGTGCCTACTACAATGATGACCCGCTACACCAACGTGAAGCATGCTCTAAGTATGCCATTGCTACTCACCCGTCTCACCGCCTGGCTCGCGCTTTTGTTCTACGCCATGGCCGTCGCCGTGCGGCGCGAACGGCCACGCAGCGCGCGCCGGCTTTGGAGCGCCGGCCTGGGCGCGATGGCTGTCCATGTCGTCTGCGCCTTTGGCTTCATGCACGCCTGGAGCCATGCCGGAGCCGCGGAGTTCACCGACCGCCAGACGCTCGCGCTGACCGGCGTCGATTTCCGCGGCGGGCTGTGGGTCAACTACGCCTTCCTCATACTCTGGCTCGCCGACGTCGCATGGTGGTGGATTGACGCTCGCTCATACGAAAGCCGACCGCGGGCAGTGGAGTGGGGTGTACAGGCCGTCTTTGCGTTTCTGTTCGTCAACGCGGCCATCGTTTTTGCGTCGGGCGTTGGCCGCTGGCTCGGCGTCGCCACATTTGCCGCGTTGGCCGCAAAGTGGTCTTTCGCCACTCGGCGACAGCCGTTATAGGGCCGCTCTCCCACCGCGGGGCGTTCTCGCCGCCTTGCGCCGGGTCAATCCGAACTCTCCCTCACGAGGAGGACTCCCCGCCATGCGCAAGGACGCGCTGCTGCGGTCGAGCCTGTTCCCGTTCGTGACCGTCGTTGCACTTTCGTGGCTTGCCATCGTGCCGGGCCGCAGTGGCGCGGGGTGAGCGCCGGGGGGGGTGTGCCCTCCGGGTGTCGGCGGTCTGCCGACCACGATGATGCCGCCTGGGTTCGTGCCGGGCCAACCGCAACAGCAACTAACTCCGTTCTGGGAGCCGCCGGCCCAGGTCGCGCCCCGACCGGCTCCCCGGCCGCAACCCGTTGCACCGAAGCCGGTGCCCAGGGCACCGACGCCCGTAGCGGCGGCCCCGAAGCCGCCGGCTGCCCGTGCCCAGATGCCGGAGGAGCCTCGGCCGTCCGTCGCACTGACGCTGCCGACACCGGAGCAACTCGGGGTGCCGATGCCGTTGACCTGGACGGAAATCCGCGTTCGGCTCGACCGGCTCGGGGCGAACGGGTTCGCACTCGACAAGGAGCCAACGGGCTACCGCTTCGCATGCAAGCTGCCGAACGGCCGAACGATCGAGGCTCGCGCCGCCACCGAAGGTGAGGCAGCCCGTCAGGCGCTCGCCCAGGCCGAAGGGAAGTAACCTGGTTGCCATCGTCCGTGTGCGCTGTAGGATAGCGGTTCCGTTTTGGTTCCGCGTATCCGAAGGGCAGGACGATGGTTCGTAAGAAGTTGGGTCGCGGCCGCAAGAATCGGTGCCGCTTCTGCACGAAGGAAGGCTGCCCGCGGCCGGCCTTCGTGGACTACAAGGACGTGCAGGGTCTCAAGAAGCTCTGCACCAGCCAGGGCAAGCTCTTCAGCCGCAAGCGCTCGGGCAACTGCGCTACGTTCCAGCGAGCCGTTGCCACCGCTCTCAAGCGCGCCCGTTTCATGGCTCTGCTGCCCTACGTCGGCGAGTGAGCGCCGGGGCCGCCCCGGCGTCGCCCCATGCTCGTTCAGAAGATCTTCTGCCCTGACTGCGGAGTCTCGCGCCCCGCGTCGCACGCACCGGACCACGGGAAACTCTACGAGTGCCCGGGCTGCCGGTTGCTGTTCATTCCCGCCGCCGAAGACGTGCGCTGGGTCGAGGTCGTGGAGGAACGCCGACCCGACAAGGTCAACTCGTCGGAAAGTCCGCCCCCGCCTACCAACGACCGCCGCCCGTCCCGCCGCTTCCGTCGGGTCAAAGCGCCAACGGGGCTACTGGGTGTTTACGTTGCCGCGTTATCGCTTGTGGCTGCCGCCGTTGTCGTCTTCCTGACGGCATACCTCGTCCGCCGCCCGACTCCACCGGCTGTCGCCGTCACCCCACCGCCGCCACTGCCGGATACGCCGACGCCGACGCCGGCACCGGCACCGACGAAGCCAACCGAGGTGCCCCCACCAGCGTCGTCGGAGCCGTGGCTTGGCGACTGGGACGCCGCCGAGCAGATGCTGACGAACCTCGGCCCCGCAGGCGTCTATTCGCTGTCGTTGCGGCCGGGTGGCGCGATGACGCTTCGTTGCCGCTCGGGCACCGACCTGGAAACCGTCGAAGGCACCTGGCGGCTGATCGCCGGAGGCGAGTCGCCGCGGCTGCGGCTGACGGCCCCCGACGCGGCCGGCCGACCGCAGACGGGCGACTGGACGTTGCACTTCGACGGAGCCGATAGCGTTCGGTTCGGGTCGGTCGCGTTCCGCCGCCGGTAATGTAGCCGGCACACTCCGTGTGCCGGACGGCCCGGCACACGGAGTGTGCGGGCTACACTAAAGCCCCGGCCGCGATGGCTTGTTCGGCTCCAGGAACGCCTGCGCCCCCTTCACCATCACCTTCCGCTTATACACCTTGTCGCCGCAGGCGGCGTACAGCGTGTCGAACGCCTCGCCGCCGAAGCACAGGTTCGATACCCGGCCGTTCGGCGTTGGCACGATCGCGTGGACCCGGCCCAACGGGTCGCACACCTGGATGCCCATCCGGGTGGCGACGTACAGCCGGCCGTCGCGGTCGCAGCGCATGCCGTCGGCCCCCGTCTCGTCGGCCGAGTCGTGGACGTGCAGGTGCGCGAACCGCGTCTTGTGCTTCAGGCTGCCGTCCGGCTGCACCTGATAGCACCAGACCCAGTGCGTCCGGCTGTCGGCGACGTACAGGACCGACTGGTCCGGCGACAGCGTGACGCCGTTGGCGAACTTGAGCGCGCCGCTATCGACGACCTTCTTCTCGCCCTTCGGCGAGACGTACCAGATTTTGCACGGGTTGGCGGCCTCGTTGTACGGGTTGGTGACGTAGACGCCGCCGGCGTGGTTGACCACAAGGTCGTTGCCCTTGAAGCCGTCGGCGAAGACGGTCGGCTTGCCGTCGGGGCCGTACGCAAGAATCTCGTTCGTCCCGGCCGCGACCTGGTACAGCCGGCCGTCGGGGCCGAAGCCCTGGCCGTCGCCGCGCTTGCCGTTGTCGGCGAACAGCGTCACCGACCCGTCGAGGCCGACCTTGTACGTCTTGTTCGCTGGCACGTCGTTGAAGAACACCTCGCCCTTCGCGTTGACGCACGTCCCCTCGGTCGAGCGGTAGCCCTCGCCGACGAGCTGCCACGCCTCGCCGACGCCGAAGACGCTCTGGAAGTCCTTCGACCCGGCGGGCGTCTTCACCGGCGCGGGGTAGTCCTTCCACAGCCACGCCATCGCTTCGGGAAAGAGCTGCGTCGCGTGGTCGTTGTTGTGCCCGCCCTCGCCCCACTCGTGCTTGACCTCGTAGCCCATGTACGTCAGCGACCGCTCCATCGCCTGGTTGGCCATCCACCAGTCGCCGCCGTAGGCGTTGTTGTCCTTCGACCCGTCTTGCAGGAAGACGCGGATCGGCTTCGGCTCGACCTTGCGGATCAAGGTCGGGTAGACGTGCCCGCCGCGCAAGCCCACGTAGGTGCCGACGCCGCTGAAGACGCGGCGGAAGGCGTCCGGCCGCTCCCACGCCGCGGTGAACGCCGCGATCGCGCCCGACGACGTGCCGGCGATGGAGCGGTCGTTGCCGTCCTTCGACAGCTTGATCGGCCGGCCGTCGGGCGTCGTCTTCGCCTCGACGGCCGGCAACAGTTCGTCGAGCAGGAACCTGGCGAAGTCGCCGCCGAGGCCGTCGTACTCGTGGCTGCGGTCGAAGCGGTCCTGGGCGGCCGGCGAGAGAGCCTTGACGATCCCGTGCCCGGCGAACACGCCGATGGTGACCGGCATCTTGCCCTCGGCGATGAGCTTATCGAACACGTCGTTGGCCTTGAACTGCATGCCATCCTGGTTGACATGGACGCACGCCGGCTTCGAGCCGTCGTACTGTTTCGGCACGTAGACGGTGACGTCGCGGGTAGTGCCGGGGAACACCTTGCTGGTGTCGAAGGTGAACTTAAACGTCGTGCCCTTGGGCACGTCCTGCGCGAATGCCGGCAGCGCCAGCACGAACGCAAGGGTGGAGAGGCGGGTCATCGGCTGGGATCCTCAAACGATGGCGAGCGTCGGGGCGTCAGCCCGACGTGCGAGGGTCACGACGCTTGCACGTCGGGCTGACGCCCCGACGCTCGCCGGCCGGTCATTCCTCCTCGTCCATCGCCGGCGCGTCCAGCGGCTCCCAGAACAGCAGCACGTTGCGGCCGTACTTGCGTAGCTCCCACCGGTCGGCGTCCGGCAGGCCGCGCGCGCGGAAGGTGTCCTCGACCTGGAGCGTCAGCACCGACCCGATGGCCAGCTTCGCTTGCAGGGAGCGCACGAGGCGGTCGAAGTCGTCGGGCCGCTCTTCGAGGTCGGGAAACGGCGGGCTGAGGAAGACGTTGACCGGCCCGGCCGCCGGCCGCCAACGTTCGACCCACCTGTAGACGTCAGTGCGGTAGACCTGGCCCCGCCCGGCCACGCCGAACTCGCGGAGGTACTTCTCGATTCCGCTGGCCAGCTTTGGATCGCGTTCGACGAAGCTGGCGTGACTCGCCCCGCGACTGATGGCTTCGAGGCCGACGACACCGGTGCCGGCGAACACGTCCACGAACGGCCGGTCGGGGATGGCGTTGCCGAGAATGCTGAACAGAGCCTCGCGAACCATCTGTGGCGTCGGCCGCAGGCCCGGGTGGACGACGACGCTCAGCTTTCGGCCACGCAGGCTGCCTGCGACAATGCGAACGTGAGTCTTCTCCATGAGGCAATCATAGAAGAAGCGCACCACAGAAGCCCAGGGCGCAGAGAAGACCGGAGGAGAGGTATTTCCTCCTCCGGTCTTCTCTGCGCCTCTGGGCTTCTGTGGTTAGCGCTCTTCGCTAGTTCCACCAGTGCAGGTAGCCGAGGTAGCCGACGAAGCCGATGCACAACGGGATGCCGTACGGCAGCCGGTGCCACGTCGCCCGACGGGCGTGCGCTCGCTGCGATGCCGCCTTCGGGCCAGCCGTCGCCATCAGTTTGAGGTCGGCGAAGATTTCCTTCACATTCGATAGATTGCGGTGAAGCTGGCCGCGGAGCAGGATCATGCCGAAGCCGAGAATGCCGCCAATGATGTAGCCGGCACACACCGCATAGACGATGGTCCACAGCCCTTCGTCTGCGCCGTAGAGCGCTCCGACCCACGCACCGAACGCGGCCTGCATCTTCACGTCGCCCTGACCCATGCCGCCGAGGAAGAACACCGGGAATAGCAGGAAGAATGCCACCACCGTGCCAATCAGAGCCGCCCCGATGCCGCCGGAGGCCGGGTATGCTTCACGCAGCGCCGCCTCGACGGGGCCAGGACCGATCGCAATGCCGAATGAGTTCAGCGCGCCAAGTCCCCAGCCCGCCAGGATCATCGAGAGCGTCAGCCAGTTGGGCACCTTGAACTTAATGCCGTCGATGACAGCGGCCAGAATCATGCCGGCGCACAGCAGCACGACCGGGCCAACGGGCACGACTTTGGCACTCAGCCAGGTGGCCAACACCATGCCGGCCGCGATGAGCGGCAGGCGGGCCAACATCAGCAGGAACTCGCGGTCGATGCCCAGATCGTCGGGGGCGGGAATCGTCGCTTGCGGAGCGGTCGCCGTGTCAGTGGCCATGGCAGTGGTCCTCGGACGGGTTTCGATGAGGGAAACGTCGCAAGCCGTGAAACCTACGTTCCACGGCTCGCGGCGAAGTATACGTCATACGAATCGCTCAAGCTCAGCTACCGCTGGGCAGGGTGCCGGCGACGCTGGAGAACGTGCCGCTCGACTTGCTGCCGAGGGTCGTCACCGCGCCGATGCAGACGACGATGATCAAGGCCAGCATGACGGCGTATTCGACCGCGGTCGGGCCATCTTCCGCCTTGAGGAACTTCACAACGTTCTTGGTGAACTGACGCATGTCGTGTCTCCGATTCCTGTACTCTGTTTGTGAAACGCGCCCGCTTGGGCTAGCGGGCACCAAGGCGTCGTCTAACGATGACGACTCACGATCCGCTCGGGGCAATCGCACCGTTCAATGCAACGTTGCTGAAAGTCCCACTGGCGTTTCCGCCGAGGGTCGTTACCGCGCCGATGCAGACCACGATAATCAGGGCCAGCATGACGGCGTATTCGACCGCGGTGGGGCCGTCTTCCGCTTTCAGGAAGGCCACGGCACTCTTGGTCATGGTTCGCAGCATGTGATCGACTCCCTCGCTCGAAACTCACTAATTCAGACAAACGCACATACGTTAATGCGTTTGCCAATGGCGTCCCCATGCCGGAGGGGAGTGTCGCGGAAGCACGGGGTAGTTACTGTGACCCGCCACTCGGCGAGTCCTCTCGAATGACGGGCGTCGAGGGCGGCGACGCGAACCACTTTCCGGAGGTCAGAACAACCGTCGCAGAAGGGTTTGAGTCGCCCGTCGTCAGTCCGATCCGCTCACGTCAGAACCCTAGGTCGTGCCGCGCAGCGTGTCAAATGGGGGATCGGCAAAATCGCTAGAAATTGCGGAAAAACCGCGTCTTCGCGCCACACCGCAACGGGCACACAATAGGCGAACCCCAGAGACACTGAGGCACAGAGGAGATAGCGATGGAGAATGATCGTCGCATTCCCATTCGTGGATCCACTCTGTGCCCCTGAGTCGAGTCTCCGGGGTTCGCCTCCTACACCGACACGGCGACGCGGTGCGTCATTACCTCGTCCGCAAACGCACGGCGTAGCTTCGTGTGATCGAGGTCGGCAATCGATTCGACGACCAGGCCCGGCCGGTAAGCGTAGCGAGCCAGGTCGTCGCGCTGCGTACCGCCGCTGAGGACCAGCACTGTCTTGAAGCCGAGTTGCACGCCACCGAGGATGTCCGTCTCCATCGTGTCGCCGATCACGACTGTCTGATCGGTGGATAGGCCCAGCTCCTTGCGAGCGGCCCGCAGCATCAGCGGGCTGGGTTTGCCGACGCTGAACGCCTTCACCCCCGTGGCCGCCTCCAGCATCGCGACCACGGCACCGCAGCCGGGGCGAGTGCCGGTCTGCGTCGGGCAGTTCGGGTCGAGGTTGGTGGCGACGAGCTTCGCCCCGCCGAGGATCATACCGACCGCTGCCTCCACCATCTCGAAGTTGAGCGTCCGCCCCTCGCCGACGACAACGTAGTCCGGATCGCGGTCGACGATCGAGTAACCGTTGCCATGCAGGGCCGTCAGTAACCCTCCCTCGCCGATGACGAACGCTGTGCCGTTCGGCTTCTCCTGGGCGAGGAACCGGGCCGTCGCCATCGCGCAGGTGTAGACATGCTCTTCTTCGATGTCGAAGCCAAACCGTTGAAGACGGGTCGCCACGTCGCGGCGCGTGCGCTGACTGTTGTTGGTCAGGAACATGAACGGCACGTCGTCCGTGCGCAGGGCGTGGATGAAGCGGTCGGCTCCCGGAATCAATTCACTGCCACGGTAGATGACGCCATCCATGTCGATCAGGTATCCGAGCACAAGCTTCCCTTTCATTGGTGGGATTGGGCCAGGGCTGCGCGGGAGAGCCGCGGAGAGGTGTTGCCCGAAAGACGGGCAAACGACGTGCCGGATGGAAGGTCAATGGGGGGGGCGGCGTTGTAACACCTGAATATCAAGCGGTTTAATATGCTAACGCTTCCATGTGTAGATTCGGTGAGCCGAGGGTGGTTGCGCGGAATGCGGGCAGAGTTGTGTCGCACCGTGGGCAGTGGGAAACGGCCGCAATGTACTATGCCGAACCCGCCCGTTACCGGCCGCCCATGCCAGGACAGCGGGATCATCCGCTCCGGACAAGCCGACCTCTTGGGCCGTCACAATGTCGGCCGACGGAAGACAGCGACGAACGCCTCGGACGACGTCGAAATTGAAGTTCTCGTCGGCCAGCAACCGGAGCATGGCGGCTCACCGTTTCCGTGCGAGCAACCGATCTCGCACGCCCGCCGGGTCGAACCGTGATTCGGTCGCCGCCCGGACTTCCGCCGCCCGCGCGTGTCGGGTGCGGAGGTATTCGTCCACTTCCGCCGAATGGTCGAGGACGTAGCCGATGACGGAATACACGTCGGCCAGCCGCAGCGATGGGTATTGCCCGGCGATCCCCTCAGCGGTCATCCCTTCGCGGAACGCGGCGACAACCGTATCGAGCGCGACGCGGGTCGCGCCAACCCGGATAACACCATCGATATCGGTGGCCAATGGAACTGGCCGAGCGACATCCTTCAGTTGCTCCAGCGCCGCCGCCATTGCGTTCTCCAGGGCGTCAAAGCACCAGCGGTCATCGTGCCCGTCGACCAATCCAGCGTCAAGTACAATCGCTCCGCACGCGCCACCACGACAGAAATCCCTCTAATGACCTCAGCAATCCGTTCGCCCACACGGAGACATCCTATGCGGCCTCTCACCGCGATCGTCGCCGGCCTCCTTTGGTTCGCCACACCGCTTCGTGCGGCCGACATCGTGCCCGACGTGGTTTATGGCCACAAAGACGGCATGGCGTTGACTTACGACGTCATCAAGCCTGCGAAGCCAAACGGGGCCGCGGTCCTGTGGGTGCAGTCCGGCGGCTGGTACTCACGCTGGCTCGACCCGAAAGCACTCGAGGTCGCTGCCAAGCCCTACCTCGACGGGAACTACACCGTCGTCATCGTGCGGCACGGCAGCGCGCCGAAATATGCCGTGCCGGACGCGGTGGCCGATGTGCGGCGATGCGTGCGGGCCGTGCGGCTGAAAGCCAAGGAGTTCGGCATCGACCCCGAGCGCTTGGGCATCTTCGGCGGCAGCGCCGGCGGGCACCTGTCGCTGATGGTCGGCACGACCGGCGACGAGGGCGACCCGAAAGCGAAGGACGAAGTCCTGCGGACGCCGTGCCGCGTGGCCGCGGTCGTGGCCATCTTCCCGCCGACCGACCTGCGGGGCTGGACGGACAATCCGCCCGACGAGATCAAGAAGCACGCCGACCTGAAGCCGCCGCTGACGTTCGACGCCAAGTTGACGCCCGAGGTGTCGCCACTACTCAAGGTGACGGCCAAGACGGCCCCGACGCTCCTGGTTCACGGCGATAAAGACGTGCTCGTCCCGATTGAGCACAGCCGCAACATCATGACCGCGTTCGAGGCGGCGAAGGTGCCGAGCCGGTTGGTCACCATCGAAGGGGCCGGGCACGGGTTCAGCCCGAAGCAGAACCAGGAGACGGTTGTACCGGCGATGATGGCGTGGTGGGACAAGTACCTCGGCAGCAAGTAGTCGAGTATCGCGAATGTGACTCGACTCTCACCGGCGTCCGCGCTGTCTTCGCTCCCGCCGAAGCGCTCGCGACCGATCACCCGTTGCCCGACGGCGTGGCGGAGTGTCCTCCGCCGATACCGGCCACGATCGTGCCGCGATTGCTTAGTAGTCTTCCGGCTTCTCGGCTGCGAAGCCGGCGATGACCTCTTTCTTCCGCAAAACGGTGAAGCACCAGGGCGCAACGATTAACCCTGGCACGGCCATGAGGATGATGGATATGGGTATGAACATGGTGTCGTTCTCCTTCAGCGCATATTGCATCAACCCCACACCGAAGGGCACCCCTGGCCCGATGGCCGACATGATCGCCGCCGTCATGGCCAAGGGGTAGGCGTTGAGCGTGTGCATGTTGGATGCGCCGGCGCAGACCACCATCCCCCACAGGAATTGGAACACGAAGCCGCCCAGGTAAATGAAGCGCTCGTTGCGCTCTTCGTCAGTCAGTTCCTTGAACCGCCGTTGGTTCGCGTCGGCCGAGGGGGCCCGCCACTTGGCCATCTTGTCTTCGGGCTGCACCAGTTCGACCTTGAAGATCATCGGCCAGACGGAATATAGCCCGCCGACGACGGCCATGACACACGTCAGCACGCCCGACGCCAGCAGGATCGTCGAGGGCTTCACGACCTCGACGAGCGCGGGGCCGCGGGCACTGCGCTCGAAGCGCTCACGCAGTGGCGCGAACGTATCCCTGCCGGCGGCGTCCACGTCCTCGGTGTCGCGGATGACGCCGTAGCCACCGGCTTCTTCCAGTTCTTCGTTGCGATCCTTGGCGGGAGCCGGGGCTGGGGCTGCCTTCGAAGCTTTCTTGGCCGATACCGGTGCGAAGACTTCCTCGCACTTCGGACAGCGGATCTTTTTGCCGGGGGCCGGCGCGTTGGCCATCTTCAGTTGCGCCCCGCACTCGGGACAATCGTAGAGTGGCATCGCGATACACCCCTTCAATAAATGCCCACCCGCGGCGACCGACGGGGAATCTATTCCGCCATCGTACTCTCGACCGTGCGTGTCCGCCAGACGCTGAGATCGGCCGGCTGCCCTAGCACTCGCAGGCGCAACCGCCTCTGCGACTGCCAGCCGCGTGCTGCCGCCGCCGGAGCGACCAGCGAACCGTCGCCGACCAGTAGCACGACTTTAGCGCCCGGCTTCGCCACGCGGTCGCACTCGGTCACCAATCGACGGTACAGTGGCCCAACCTGCTCCGGGTCGAGAAGCTGGATGCCGAATGGCGGGTTGCAGACGACACGATCCACGGACGCATCCGGCAACGGCAGCCGGCGAGCGTCCCAGCGGGCGAGCCACCACGACGGGCCGACGCGCTTGAGATTGATTGCGGCCGCCTTCACCGCTGCGGCTTCGAGGTCGCCACCAACGACACGGACCTCACCGGCTCGCCGGTGGGACGCGAGTTCGAGTTGTTCCGCGAGGATCGTGCCGGCCCCGCACATCGGGTCGAGGACGAGGTGCCCCGGTGCCGCCCCAGCGAGGCGGACCATCGCCCCGGCGATCGACGGCCGCAACGACGCTGGTAGGTGTTCGACCTTGTAGGTGCGATGCCGCATGGTCGCATCGGAGAGGCGCAGCCCGCAGATGGCCTGCTTGCCGTGGATGGTGAGCCAGACTTCGACAGCCGCGTTCTCTTCACCATACTTCCAGCTGGCCGGAAACTTGCCGGCCAGCCCTTTGGCGAGCGCCTTGCGGGCGTCGGTCCGCAGGTAGCCATGTTCGCCGGTCATCTGCGTGACGAGGCGATACGTCGGCTTCCCTTTCGGCTTCGGGTGGACGCGATGGTGCAGCCGTAAGAGGTGTTGCCAGTCCGGCTCACGGGCGGTCCAGCGCTCGATCTTGTCGAGATCGACGGCGCGGTAAGTGAGCGCGTCGCTACCCCAGGCGAGCAGATATACGTCCTCGGTGGTGCGCAGGCTGAGGAGGGCGGGCGTGATCTCGGGGACACGGAAAACGACGAAGCCGCGGTCGATACGTTTGACCTCGCCTTTGAGGTCGCGGACGATCTCCTCGGCCGCGACCTCTTCGAGGCCGGGGTGGACGGTGGCGTAGCACGGCGGCACATCGGCGGCGGGACGGGACATGGGGGTAGTCTATCGGCCCGTACGACCACGGACTTATCCGCAGATTTCGCAGATGACACAGATTAGAAGACAGAAGAAGGAGATCGCAATCCGTCTTCAATCCCCGTTCCGCGTCTATAATCTGCGTCATCTGCGAAATTCTGCGGATAGACCTCTTGATCGTATCGGAGGCTGCGCCATGCCCGGCATCGCCACCTGCCCGAAGTGCGGCAACACCGGCCGACTCTCCGATTCGTTGCTCCATAAGCCGATCCGCTGCCCGCAGTGCAACACCCGGTTCACCGCCTCCGCCACCATCAACCGCAGCGCGACCGACACAAATGCCCCGCCGCTCGCCGCCCCCGACGGGCCGATGCCGGCGAGGATCGGCCGGTTCGAGGTCCGCCGGCTCCTCGGGACCGGGGCGTTCGGGGCCGTGTACCAGGCGTACGACCCGCGGCTCGACCGCGACGTGGCGATCAAGGTGCTGCGGCCGGGCCTCTTGGACAACGCCAAGTACGTCGAGCGGTTCGTCCGCGAGGCGAAGGCCGCGGCCGGGTTGCGGCACCCGAACATCGTGCCCGTCCACGAGACGGGCACGGACGGGGGTCGGCACTACATCGTCAGCGCGTACATCGCCGGCCGGCCGCTCGACGACGCCATCGACGACGGCGGCATGGCGTTCGGGCGGGCGGCGCGAATCGTCCGCGAGTTGGCCGAGGCGCTCGCCTACGCCCACGAGCGGGGCGTCGTCCACCGCGACGTGAAGCCGGCCAACGTCCTGCTTGACGAGAAGGACCGGCCGCTGTTGACGGACTTCGGCCTGGCGTCGCGGGTGGGCGTGGCCGAGAAGCTGACGAACGCCGGCGCGACGGTCGGCACGCCGGCGTACATGGCCCCGGAGCAGGCCCAGGGCCACGACGGCGACGCCATCCCGGCCAGCGACCAGTACAGCCTCGGCGTCGTGCTGTACGAACTGCTGACGGGGCGGACGCCGTTCGCGGGCCGGCCGGAGGTCGTCCTCTACAACCAGATTCACACGCCGCCCGACCCGCCGCGAAAACTCCGTGCCGACGTGCCGCCCGAACTGGAAGCGGTCTGCCTGCGGGCCATGGCCAAAGACCCCGGCCAGCGGTTCGCCACGTTGGACGACCTTGCGGCGGCACTCGTCGGGAAGCCGCCGTCGGCCGACGCGGCAGCAACGCCGTCGGTCTGGGAGACGCTGCCGCCGCCGACGAAGCCTGCTGCTCGGCCGGCCAAGGGGAGCCGTCGCGGCCGGCGTTGGGTGGTGATCGGCGGTGTCGCTACGGTGGGGCTGGTGCTGGCCGCGGGCTTGGTCGTCCGTAGCGGCGAACTCAAAGCGGGTCAACGGCTCGTGCCGCCGCTCGACTTAGGCGGCGGGATGACGATGGAGTTCGTCTACATCCCGCCGGGCGAGTTCCTGATGGGCGCGCCCGACGGCGAGAAGGGCGCGGAAGATGACGAGAAGCCGCAGCATCGCGTGCGGATCACGAAAGGGTTCTACCTGGGCAAGTACGAGGTGACGCAAGAGCAGTACCGGGCGATCATGGAAGCGAACCCTAGCAACTTCAAGGAACACAACACGAACCAAGACACGCGGCACTTCCCCGTCGAGAATCTGTCGTGGGACGAAGCCGACCGATTCTGCGACAAGCTGACGCTGAAGTCGGGCAGGAGGATCATCCTGCCGACGGAGGCCGAGTGGGAGTACGCTTGCCGCGCCGGTACGACGACTCCGTTCCACTTCGGTTCCGTACTTGACGGGACGCAGGCGAACTGCGACGGCAGCAGGCCGTACGGCACCGAGGCCACGGGGCCGAGCCTCAAGCGGACCTGCAAGGTGGGCAGTTACCCGGCCAACGATTGGGGGTTGCACGACATGCACGGCAACGTCTGGGAGTGGTGCCGCGACGCCTACGACGCGAAGTTCTACAGAAATACATCATTGCATGATGATATATTCAATAGTAAGGGTGACACTCGGGTTGTCCGCGGCGGGTCATACAACGACGGCGGCAGCGGCTGCCGCGCCGCCGACCGCTTCTCGATCATGCCATCAGGCCATTGGTATTTCTTCGGGTTCCGCGTCCTCTGCCGCCTGGACTGATCGACGGCGAGCGATCCGAACAACAAGCAGCAGTTAAATGCCGGTCTTAGCCCCGGAGGGGCGGCCGTGGGTAGCCAGGGGCGTCAGCCCCTGGACCCGTGACCCCATACGTCGGCAGCCCCGGAGGGGCGAAAGACTGTCGCCCCTCCGGGGCTAACGCATCCACGCTGACGCATACCAGGGGCTGACGCCCCTGGCTACCCACGGCCGCCCCTCCGGGGCTAAGACCCGGCCGGACCATCCGGCTCCGGGGGCAAGGCGCGGCCGGGTCAACCGGCTACGCTGGCGACCCAACGTCGGCGTGCGACGGGCATGGACGCTAGCCGAATGCCACGTCCGCCGCCCAACGAACCGCCTCGGCCGTTCCCCTTGGCACCAGCCGGCGGAAGGTCCATCATAGATGACAGCCCGCCCCCGGAGGCGTTCCGTATGGCCAACGCAACCATCGCGCCCCAGGCCGTGCCGCTCACCCTCGACGCCCACGGGACGTGGCGCGTCACCGGAACGCACGTCCCGCTCGAGCGCGTCATCGAGTGTTACCAGCAGGGGGATACGCCGGAGGCGATCGTCGAATCGTTCGACGCTCTGCAACTGGCCGACGTCTACGCCGTCATCAGTTACTACCTGAACCACACCGCGGAGGTGGACGCATACCTGCGGGCGGGCGAGGCGGAAGCGGCCGAGGTCCGGCGGCGGATCGAAGCCCGCCAGCCGCCGCGGCCGGGGATGCGCGCCGAGTTGTTGGCCCGCCGGGCACGGATGGAGGCCGGGGATGCTCCGCCTGGCCAGTGACGCCGACTTCAACGGCCGCGTCCTGCGAGGGCTGTTCCGTCGCAAGCCCGACCTGGATTTGATCCGCGTTCAGGACGCCGGGCTGCGGACGGCCGACGATCCGACCGTCCTGGCGTGGGCCGCGGCCGAAGGCCGCATTCTTCTCACCCACGACCGAAAGACCATGCCCCGGTTCGCCGACGACCGCGTGCGGGCCGGGCTGCCCATGCCCGGCGTCTTCGTCATTCGCAATCAGCCGCCGCTCGGCGACATGATCGACGAAATCCTGCTCGTTGCCGAATGCAGTTCCCAAGACGAGTGGACGAACCGGGTCGAATACCTGCCCTTGTGACCTGTTGCGACGCCTCATGCAGCCGCGCCAAGCCGAAGTCGGCCAGCCGCACCGCCCGGGGTGATGTTGGCGCATCGCCTCGGCAAGAAGCGCGGTACAGTCGCGACGTACGGGAGGAACCGCCATGACCGAAACCACACTCGACTTGGTTCAGCAATTGCAGGCTCGCGAACGCGCCCGGCTCGCCGCGGCAACGCCGCCGGCTCCCTCGGAGCCGCCGTCGATCCCCTACGCCGAGTTGGCGGACCCCGTGCCCGGCAGTCCGATCGCGACCGAGTGGAACTTCTACCGCCGGGTCGTCGGCCGCTTGCTGACCGCCGGCCACGAGGGGAAGTGGGTACTCATCAAGGGCGAGGAAATCATCGGCATCTGGGACCGGCCCGAGGACGCCGACCGCGTGCGGCTCGAACGCTACCCGATGCAGCCGGTGTTGATGAAGCCGATCCTGAGCCGGGAGCCGGTCCTGCGCGGCGGAGGGCGTCTTCGTTTCAGCCCCGGAGGGTCGGCCGTGGGTAGCCAGGGGCGTCAGCCCCTGGAATCCAGGTATATCGATACGTCCAGCCCCGGAGGGGCGGCAGTCTGTCGCCCTCCGGGGCTGACGCATCCACATTGACGCATACCAGGGGCTGACGCCCCTGGCTACCCACGGCCGCCCCTCCGGGGCTAAGGCATGGGCCGGGTCGCTCCGGGGCTGAGGCAAGGCCGGGTCGCTCGACGTCAACCGAACGCCGCCAGCGCCTGCCGGAACGCCGCCACGTCCGCGAACCGCTGCCTCGGCTCCTTCGCCAGCGCCCGGTGGATCGCCTCGGCCAGCTTGGCC
This sequence comes from Gemmataceae bacterium, assembly GCA_046350275.1. Taxonomy (GTDB): domain Bacteria; phylum Planctomycetota; class Planctomycetia; order Gemmatales; family Gemmataceae; genus JAXMAS01. The sequence goes on along the minus strand of JAXMAS010000016.1, from coordinate 88,418 downwards.
GGCACGTCCGCGCGGCGGGTCCGGATCGGCACCGCGTCCTCCGTCAGAATCTGGACGAGCGGGTACATGCCCTCGCCGAAGTCGAACACGTACCGGCCGGTCAGCAGGTAGTACAGCGTGGCGGCGGCCGCGTACTGGTCGGCCGGCGTGCTAGCGTCGCGGAAGTGCGTCACCTGCTCCGGGGCCATGAACCCGACGGTGCCGCCGCGGTCGCCCGGCAATGTCACCCCGCTCAACTGCGACACCTCGTACAGCCGGGCCAGGCCGAAGTCGGCCAGCCGCACCGCCCGCGAGCCGCCGCGGTCCTCCAACAGCATGTTCGCCGGCTTGATGTCGCGGTGGACGAACCCCCGGCCGTGGGCGTACTCCAAGGCGTCCAACAGTTGGCACGTGTAGCCGACGGCCGTGCGGACCGGCAGCGGGCCGTCCCTTCGGAGCAGCGCGTCGGCGTCGGTGCCGTTCACGTACTCCATGACGATGTACGGGTGCAGGCCGGCGGCCCCGGCCGCGTGGAAGCCGACGATGTTCGGGTGTCGCAGCTCGTCGAGGATGTGGGCCTCGCGCTCGAACCGACGGACCTGTTTCTCGCCGACGCCGGGCGCGGTCTTCAGCACCTTGAGCGCGACGACGGCCCGGTCGGCCAACCGCACGGCCTGGTACACGACGCCCATGCCGCCCTCGCCGAGCAGCTTCGTCGGCCGGTAGCCGGGGATCGTCACGCCGCCGAACGTCGCATCGCCCGGTGACTGCACGGCCGTCGGCGTCGCCGCGACATCGGTCGGAGCCGGCATCGGGACCGGTACCGCCAACGTCCGCGGTTCGGCCTTCGGCGGCGGTCCTGCCGGCTTGGCGGGGGCGGGCCATTGCCAGTCCGCGGATTCGAGCGGCTCCGGCGGGACCGACAGTAGCGGCGGACTGTCGTCGTCGGCCGTCGCGAGCGGGGTTACCGACAGGCGGAAGACGGTGTGCCCGGCCTTGATCTCGTCGCTGTCGGCCAGTTCGGCGGACTCGACCCGCGTCCCGTTCACGTGGGTGCCGTTGCGGCTCTTGAGGTCGAGCAGCCGGCACCGCGGCGGGTTGACCTCGACGAGGAAGTGCCGCCGCGAGAAGTACATGTCGTCCCGCGGCAGCGAGAAGTGGGCCTCGCGCGACCGGCCGACGAGGAAGCTGTCGCGCTCGGCGAACGCGAACGCCTTTCCCGCGTGTGGCCCGGCGGTCACGGTGAGCGTCACCTGCATGGGGCCATTGTATGGGCGGCTTCTGCCGGCCCATAGAATAAGACGCATGGCCGACCCGTTCGCCGAGCTGATGGCCGTCGTCGCCCGCCATTGGGGTTTCCGCTCCCTGCGGCCGATGCAGGACGCGGCCATGCGCGCCGCCCTCGACCGCCGCGACTCGCTCACCGTCCTGCCCACCGGCGGCGGCAAGTCGCTCTGCTACCAGGCCCCGGCCGCGTACCGCACCGATGAAGTCACCGTCGTCGTCTCGCCGCTCATCGCGCTGATGAAGGACCAGGTCGATTCGCTTCGCACGGCCGGCGTGCCCGCGGTCAACATCGACTCGACGCTCACCGACACCGAACGGCGCGAGGCCCGCGACGGGCTACGCTCCGGCCGTGTCCGCCTCGCCTTTTGCGCGCCCGAGCGGCTGGTGATGCCGCAGTTCCAGGACTTCTTGCGCGACCTCGGCGTCCGCACGTTCGTCGTGGACGAGGCCCACTGCATCAGCCACTGGGGCCACGACTTTCGCCCCGAATATCGGCAACTGGCGATGCTCAAGACGGCGTTCCCCGACGCGGCCGTCCACGCCTTCACGGCCACGGCCACCGAGCGCGTCCGCCGGGACATCGCGGAGCAGTTGCAGCTCCTTGACCCGGCCGTCCATGTCGGCGACTTCGACCGGCCGAATCTCATCTACCGCGTCGTGCCCCGCGGCCGCGACGTGCTGGCCCAGGTCCTCGAAGTGCTGGGCCGGCACAAGGGCGAGGCCGGCATCGTCTACTGCATCAGCCGCAACGGCGTGGACGACCTGACCCGGCAACTGCAAGGGGCCGGGTACGCCGCCCGCAGCTACCGGGCCGCCCACCCTGACGAACACCCCGCGGCCAACGCCCAGATGCGCCGCGAGACGCACGACGCCTTCCGCGCCGGCACCTGCGACCTCGTGGTGGCCACCGTCGCGTTCGGCATGGGCGTGGACCGCTCCGACCTGCGCTACGTCGTCCACAACGGCATGCCGAAGTCGTTGGAGCATTACCAGCAGGAGGCCGGCCGGGCCGGCCGCGACGGGCTGCCGGCCGAGTGCGTGCTGCTCGCCAAGCCCGGCGACGTCGGCACCTGGAAACGGATGCTCAACAAGCCGCAGGGCGACGGCACCGACCCGGACGCCGTGGCCGCGGCCCTCTACCACGTCGAGCAGATGGGTGCATACTGCCAGGCCCCAACGTGCCGGCACCGGATGCTCGTCGAACACTTCGGCCAGCCGTTCGCGCCGGAGAACTGCGGCGCGTGCGACGTGTGCCTGAGCGAAGCCGAGTTCGAGCCGCAGGCGACCGTCGTCGCGCAAAAAATCCTGTCGTGCGTCGCCCGGCTGAAGGAGTCGTTCGGCGTCGGCCACGTCGTCTCGGTGCTGCGCGGCGACGCGAACGAGCGCGTCCTCAAATACGAACACGACAAGCTGACGACCTACGGCCTGTTGCGCGAGGCGAAGGTGAACCAGGTCCGCGACTGGGTGTACCAGCTCATCCACCAGAAGCTGCTGGAGCAGACCGACGCTGAGTACCCAGTCCTGAAGCTGAACGATGCGTCGTGGGCGGTGATGAAGGGCCAGCGCGAGGTGCGGCTGATCCGGCCGGCGGCGAAGAAGGAGAAGGCATCGCGGCAGGAGGCGGTGTCGTGGGAAGGCGTGGACCGCGAGCTGTTCGACGCCCTGCGGGCGTGGCGGCTGGAGCTGGCGACGGCCCGCAAGGTGCCGCCGTACACGATCTTCCACGACTCGACGCTGCGGGACATCTGCCGCGCGAGGCCGTCGTCGCTCGAAACGCTGCGGCTGGTCCCCGGCCTCGGCGAAAAGCGGTTGGCCGACTTCGGTGCGGCCGTGCTGGCCATCGTGCGCGACCACTGCGCGGCGACCGGGGCCGCACCGGACCGGTCGCTGGCCCCGGCCGCCGCACCGGTCGTCGAGGTGACGACGGGCGCGCGGGAGGCGTTCCCGCACTTCCGTGCTGGCAAGGGCGTCAGCGAGGTCGCGTACCTGACGGGCCGGGCAGAGAGTACGATCCGCAACTACCTGGAAGCGTTCGTGGCCGCGGAGCGGCCGGCGTCGATCGACCGCTGGGTCGAGCCGGCGGTGCAGGTCAAGGTGACGGCCGCGGCCCGCGACCACGGCTGGGGCCGGCTCAAGCCGCTGTTCGACGCGCTGGGCGGCGCGGCGTCGTACGACGACATCCGGCTGGTGCGGGCGTTCGCCGGCGGCGTCGAGACAGCGTGAGGGGCTGTGATGACCGTGAAGCTACGCTCCGACCTGCCGGCCGAACCGCTCGACGACCAGTTCCGCCGCGTTGAAGGCGATCACCGGGGCCGACCCGGTTCCGCCCGAAGCCACCGGCGACTTCGACCGCATGGCCGACGCTTGGCGGCGGTGGCAGCGGAGCCAGGATTGCGATGACGCCCGACCTGCAATGGTACAATGAACGCGGTTCCGAACCGGGAGAACGCATGTCGGCGACGACCGAAGCCCTGATCCGCAAGACGCCCGGCGTCATCGGCGGTGATGCGTGCATCCGCCGGACGCGGATCGCCGTCTGGATGCTGGTGAAGTGGCGGCAACTTGGCCGCACCGACGAGCAATTGCTCGAGGACTTCCCCGACCTAACTCGCGACGACCTGAATGCGGCTTGGACCTACTACGCGGCAAACCGCGAAGAGGTCGAGACGGCCTTGCGCGAGAATGACGAAGCATGACACGCTGGCGAGGTGAGGGACGGCGATGACGGTGAAGTTGCGTTACGACGGTCGCGTGTTCGTACCGGAAACGCCGGTCGACCTGCCCATCGGCCACACGCTCGAACTCGACCTACCGGCGGCGTCGCTCGACGACCGGTTCCACCAACTCGCCGGCACCTGGCAGCGGGCCGTCGCCCACCAGTCGTCGAGTTCCGTGCGGTACGGCCACCCGGCCTACCGCGCCATCATCGCCTTCGGCCCGCCGGTAGTGCCGCTGCTGTTGCGCGACCTCGCCGACCACCGCCGGCATTGGTTCGCCGCACTGAAGGCGATCACCGGGGCCGACCCGGTTCCGCCGCAAGACGCCGGTGACTTCGACCGCATGGCCGACGCTTGGCTGCGCTGGGGGGCGGAGCAAGGGTTGCGATGACGCCCGACCTCGAAGCGATCTTCCCCGGCCTGCACGGTACGGCGTACCGCGTCACCAGCCCGAACGATTCGCGGTACAACTGCGTGGCGTGGGCGGCCGGCGACACGCTGCGCTGGTGGTGGCCGGACGACGAGTCGTACTGGCCGCCGACCGTGCCGCGCGAGGAGACGGTGGCCGCGCTCGAGGCGGCGTTTGCGTCGCTGGGCTACGCCGTTTGTGCCGATGTGGCGGTTGACGGAGCGGAGTACGTTGCCGTCTTCGTGGATACAGACGGCCGGCCACGGCACGCCGCGCGGCGGCTGCCAAACGGCTCCTGGACGAGCAAGCTGGGCGAGATCGTTGACATCGAACACGAACTCCACGCCCTGAACGGCGTGGAGTATGGAACGGTCGCACGGCTGCTCCGGCGGGCGGCGACCTGACCTGCTCGGCGGTCTTAGTCCGCCGACAGGCTCTCGCTCAATTTCGACAGCGCCTCGCTCTCGATCTGCCGCACCCGCTCGCGGGTCAGGCCGAGGCACTCGCCGATCTCCTTCAGCGTCTTCGGCTCCTCGTCGTCGAGGCCGAACCGCATCCGCAAGACCGTCGCCTCGCGCTTGTCCATCTTGTCCAGAAGCGTCATCACCTGCGACAGATCGTCCGTCTCCAGCATTTCGAGGTCCGGCGACTTCGAGCGGCCATCCATCAGCATCTCGTCGATCGACCAACCCGTCTCCGGCTGGTCGGTCTGCGGCGCGCTGTTGTAGACGCGGATCGCCTTCTTGATGATGTTGAGCTTCTTCTTCGGCAGGCCGAGGACCTTCGCTACTTCCTCGTGCGTCGGTGCCCGGCCCAGCTCGTCCTGGAGCTTGCTCGACGCCCGCCGCCACTTCGCCAACAACTCGACCATGTACGCCGGGATGCGGATCGTCTTCGCCGTGTTGACGAGCGCCCGCTTGATCGACTGCTTGATCCAGTACGAGGCATACGTCGAGAAGCGGGTGTTCATCGACGGGTCGAAGCCCTCGACTGCCCGCAAGAGGCCGAGGTTGCCTTCCTCGATCAGGTCCTGCAGGCCGAGGCCCTTGCCGGTGTACCCGCGGGCGATGTTGACCACGAGCCGGAGGTTGGCGCGGACCATCTGGTCGCGGGCCTCGGCGTCGCCGGTCTCGATGCGGTAGGCGAGCTGCTTCTCCTGGTCGGCGGAGAGCAGCGGCGTCTCGTTGATCTCGCGGAGGTACGTTTCCAGCGGCGACTGAACGGCGTCGGAGCGGATGCGGCGGGGTCGTGTCATGGCGGATCGTTCCCGTGCGACGATGTACCCGGTCGTGACCGCCCCCGGCGAGTCGGGCGGCGCGTCGGCTGACAGCCAGTCCGGGCCGTGGGGCCGTCCTAGCCGAGGGACGGTGGGGAAGGGACTGGTCGATCAACCACCCCGCCGTCCGATCAGGTATCGTCCGGTCGTGAAACCGGACTAGACGACGGCGGGAAAAACAAGGCGCGCGCCGTGATGACGGGGCCGGCGCGGCTCGGACAACCCACACAACCGTCCCGACTTCAGCGGGACGCAGACCTTTCCTACTTCGCCACACTTGCCCGAACGGGGGGCGTTCGGACAAGGCAGAGGAGTCAGTCTTGTAGGGTGGTACGAGCGTAGCGAGTGCCACCACAGCCCATCCAGCGGCTGGACGGTTCTGGTGGCACTCGCTGCGCTCGTACCACCCTACAAGCTAGCCACTACGCTAATTCTTATCCCCTTCCGGCATCTGAATCAACGGACCACCAGCACCCATGCCGCCGCGCAATTCGCGGTCTGGCTTGGGCTTAGCCGGGGCCGCCGGGGATGCGGCTGTGGACGGAGCCTCTTCCTCGATCGGCTCCTCTTCGCCCTTACCGTCGTGCAGATTCTTGCGCGACAGACCGATCTTACGGTCCTTCGTATCGACTCGCAGAACCTTGACCTCGATCTCGTCGCCGACGTTGACCAGGGTCTCCGGGTTCTCCACCTTGCCATCGCCCAGCTCGGAGATGTGCAGCAAGCCTTCGAGGCCCGGCTCCAGTTCGACAAACACGCCGAAGTTGGTCACCTTGGTGACCTTGCCCTTGGCGACGAGGCCCGGCGTGTACCGGCCGGGGATGTCGCCTTCCCACGGATCGTTGGCCATCTGCTTCAGGCCGAGCGCAACGCGCTTGCGCTCCTGGTCCACGTTCAGGACCACGCAGGTGACCTTTTGGCCCTTGTTCACCATCTCGGACGGATGACTGATCTTGCGCACCCAGCTCATGTCGCTGACGTGCAACAGGCCGTCGATCCCCTCCTCGATCTCGATGAACGCGCCGTAATTGGTCAGGTTGCGGACGGTGCCGCTGATGACCGTGTTCGGCGGATACCGCTCGGCCACCTGGTCCCACGGATTCGGCAGGGTCTGCTTCATGCCGAGCGAGATTTCCTGCTTGTCCCGGTTGATGTTGAGGACCTGCACCTCGATCGTGTCGCCGATCTGCACCAGTTCCGAGGGGTGGTTGATCCGCTTGGTCCAGCTCATCTCGCTGATGTGGACCAGCCCTTCGATACCGGGTTCGAGCTTCACAAACGCGCCGTAGCTCATGATGTTGACGACTTCGCCCGTGTGCTTCGAGCCGACGGGGTACTTCTTCTCAACGTCCTGCCACGGGCTGGCCGACTTATGCTTCAAGGAGAGGGCGATCTTCTCCTTCTCCTTGTCCACAGCCAGGATGTAGACTTCCAACTCCTGGTCGATCTTCACCATGTCGTGCGGGTTGGTGATTCGGCCCCACGACATGTCGGTAATGTGAAGCAGGCCATCGATGCCGCCGAGGTCCACGAACGCGCCGAACTCGGCGATGTTCTTGACGACGCCCTTGCGGAGCTGACCCGGCTCGATCTCGGAGAGGAGCCGCTTCTTCATCTCCTCGCGCTGATCCTCGATCAGCTTGCGGCGGGAGACGACGATGTTGCGGCGGGCCTCGTCGATCTTGAGGATCTTGCACTCGATGGTGCGGTTGATGTAGTCGCCGATATCCGGCGGCCGGCGGATGTCCACCTGGCTGGCCGGTAGGAACACGTTGACGCCGATGTTGACGAGCAACCCACCCTTGATCTTGCGGGTGACCAGACCCGAGACCTCGTCGCCTTCCTTGTGCTTGGAGAGGATCATCTCCCACTCCTTCTGCCGCTTCGCCTTGCGGTAGGAGAGGTTGATGACGCCGTACTCGTCCTCGATGGTTTCGAGCAGGACCTGGATCGTATCGCCGATCTGCGGAGCGACGATCTGGTCGGAGCCTTCGTCGCGGAACTCGTCGAGCTTGAGGACGCCTTCGGACTTGTAGCCGACATCGACGATGACATCATCGCCGCGAATGTCGCGGACCTTGCCATCGACGATCTTGTTCGGCTCGAAGACCTTCTTTTCGTCGCCGATAAACTCGCCGATGCCGTGAGTAAAGTCTTCCTCGAGCTGGTGCTGGAAGTCGATATCGACGGGATCGAACTGGCGGAGGAGGTTGCGGTTGACCATTAGGGTTGGGTTGCGCCCGCGGGAGGCCAGGCGTTGGCGCGTGCGTTCCGCCGGCCGCCCCACAGTGAGGCGCGCGCTCGCGGACGTACAGGCTGGAAATTGTACGAACGCGGGCAAGCAAAAAGTAGGTCGGCAGGCAACAAGTTGCTATGGGCCAGGGCGCATGAGGCTGGCCAGCAGTCCCATCGGAACCGCCTGCCGGTGACGTCGTGGCCCGATTCCTCGATAATCCGCTATCCGACAAGGAGAGCGACGCCATGCCCCGTTCGATCCGGTTCCTCGCCGCGGCTGCGGCAATTGCGATGGGTGACACCCGGGCCGTCGTCGGGGACGGGCCGAGCGCCGACGTCGTGCTGGCGGACTTCGAAGGCGAGACGTACGCGCCGTGGACGACGACCGGCACCGCGTTCGGCGACCGGCCGGCCCGCGGGACGCTTCCTCGGCAGATGGCAGTGACCGGCTTCCGCGGCCGCGGGCTGGCCAACTCCTTCCACGGCGGCGACGCCGCGACCGGCACGCTGACCTCGCCCGAGTTCCCGGTCAACCGCCGGTACCTGGCGTTCCTGATCGGCGGCGGCGGGCACGCCGGCAAGACGTGCATGAACCTCGTCGTCGACGGCAAGACCGTCCGCACGGCCGTCGGCCCGAACGTCAACCCCGGCGGCAGCGAAGAACTCGCCCCGGCCTTCTGGGACGTGGCCGAGTTCCAGGGCAAGGCCGCACGACTGGCGATCATCGACGAGGCCACCGGCGGCTGGGGGCACATCAACGTCGATCACATCGTCCTGACCGACGCCAAGCCGGCCGTGCCGGCCAGCGCCAGCCGCGAGATCGTACTCTCGCATCGATACCTGCACTTCCCGGTCACGACGGGCGGCGGGCGCGACGGCGGCAAGAAGACGCGGGTCGTTGTCCAGGTTGACGGGCGAACCGTCCGCGAGTTCGACCTGGAACTGACCGACCGTCCCACGTGGTTCGCCCACCTGGACGTGAGCGCCTGGCGCGGCAAGACGGCCGTCGTGCGGGCCGACAAGCTGCCGCCCGATAGCAAGGCGCTCGATCTCATCGCCCAGGCCGACGCGATTCACGACGCCCCGCAGGTGTACCGCGAGGCGCTACGGCCACAGCTTCACTTCTCCGCCCGGCGCGGCTGGCTCAACGACCCGAACGGCCTGGTCTACGCGAACGGGGAGTACCACCTGTTCTTCCAACACAACCCGTACGGCTGGCACTGGGGCAACATGCACTGGGGCCACGCCGTCAGCCGCGACCTCGCGCACTGGGAGGAACTGCCGATCGCCCTGTACCCGCCGCGGTACGACGACTGGGCGTTCAGCGGCAGCGCAGTCGTGGACGCGCGGAACACCTCCGGCTGGAAGCGCGGCGACGCCGACGTGCTCGTCGCGGCGTTCACCAGCACCGGCCGCGGCGAGTGCGTCGTCTACTCCAACGACCGCGGCCGGACGTGGACCGAGTACGAGGGGAACCCGGTCGTCAAGCACAGCGGTCGCGACCCGCGGCTCCTGTGGCACGAGCCGACCCGTCAGTGGGTAATGGCCGTCTACGACGAGTTCGAGAAGAAGCGGTGGATCGCCTTCCACACGTCCCCCGACCTGAAGACGTGGACGTTCCGGAGTCGGATCGAAGGCTTCTACGAGTGCCCCGACCTGTTCGAGCTACCGGTCGACGGCAACGCCGCGAACCGCAAGTGGGTCCTGACCGCGGCCGACAGCAACTACGTGGTCGGCACTTTCGACGGCCGGGTGTTCGTGCCCGAGACGCCGCGATTAAAGGGCAGCCTCGGCGTCGGCTTCTACGCCGCGCAGACGTTCAGCAACGACCCCAAGGGCCGCGTCGTGCAGGTCGGCTGGCTGCGGGCCCCCTCGTCCGGCGTGCCCTTCAACCAGTGCATGAGCGTACCGATGCAGCTCAAGCTCCACGCCACAGCGGACGGCCCGCGGCTTACGTGGTCGCCCGTGGAAGAACTCGCGGCACTGCGCAAGACCTCGCACCGGCTCGGGCCGCGCGACGTTCCGCGGGACGCCAATCCCCTGGCCGACATCAAGGGCGACGTCTTGGAGATCGACGCCGAGTTCGAGCCGCTGACGGCGACGCACGTCGAGTTCCAGGTCCGCGGCGTCGCCGTCGGCTACGACGTCGCCAAGCAGGAGCTGACCGTCCAGAAGCACCGCGCCCCGGCACCGCTACAGAACGGCAAGCTTCGGCTCCGCGTGTTCGTGGACCGCACCTGTGTCGAGGTGTTCGCGAGCGATGGCCTGTGCTACGTCCCGCTGCCGGTCATCCCCGCCGCGGACCAACACGCCGTCGCGCTGAGCGTCCGCGGCGGGCCGGCCCGGTTCGGCCAACTCGACGTTCACGAACTTGGGTCCATCTGGCGAGAATCGCGTTGAGGCGGGCCGTGCCGAGTACCGATCGGATACGGAGTACCGAGTCCTGGGATTTCGTCCCCTTGCCTCGCCCGGCCGCATCCGTACACTTCACCGAATACCATTGTGGCCAAGGACAACGTGATAACCGCAGGAGTGGCCGTGCGACGGAGGACGTGAGGGCGCGATGTCGATTACGAAGGACCGAAAGACAGAAATCATTGGGCAGTACCGGCGGGCAGACGCCGACACCGGCTCGCCGGAAGTCCAGGTGGCCTTGCTCACGGCTCGCATCAGCGAACTGACCGAGCACTTCAAGGCCCACAAGAAGGACCACGCCAGCCGGCGCGGCTTGCTCAAGATGGTCCACAAGCGGGGCAGCCTCCTCGGCTACCTGCGCGACACCGACCGTAACCGCTACCTGTCCCTGATCCAGAGTCTGGGACTTCGTAAGTAAGTCAATCCGCGCCAAAGCCCACCGATAGCAATCGGTGGGTCTCCCAATCCCACCGATTGCTATCGGTGGGCTTTTTGCGCTCACAACCCCATCCGCGGGCCCTCCTGCCCTCCCAGGAGAGGTCAGTATCGTGCAGGCGCATCGCGTCGAATCTCAGATCGGTTCCGGCACGCTCAGTCTCGAAACCGGCAAGCTCGCCAAGCAGGCCCACGGGGCCGTCGTCGTCCGCTACGGCGACACCATGACCATGACGGCCGTCTGCGAGGGCAAGGGCGACCCCGCCAAGGGCTTCTTCCCCCTCGTCGTCGATTACCGCGAGAAGCCGTCCTCGGCGGGCAAGTTCCCCGGCGGCTACATCAAGCGCGAAGGCCGGCCGACTCTCAAGGACACCCTCACCAGCCGGCTCATCGACCGGCCGGTCCGCCCGCTGTTCCCGCTCGACTACATCAATGAAGTCCAGATCATCGCCTCGACCTTGTCCGCCGACAAGGACAACGATCCGGACATCCTGGCCATGATCGGTGCGTCGGCCGCGCTGCACGTCTCGCACATCCCGTTCACCCAGGTGACCGGGGCGGTGCGCGTGGCTCGGATCGAGGGCGAGTTGATCGTATTTCCCACATACTCGCAGTTGGAGCAGAGCGATCTCGATCTGATCGTCGCCGGCACGGCCAAGGCGATCACGATGATCGAGGGCTTCGCCCGCGAGATGCCGGAAGATCAGATGCTCGCCGCCATCGAGTTCGCTCACGACAACATCCGCAAGATCGTCGCGCTGATCGAGAAGCTCCGCACCGAAGCGGGCCTGAGCGCCAAGCAGCTTCCCGAGCCTAAGGGACCGAGCGATGCCTACAAGGCGGTGAAGGAGCGCTACTACGACGATCTGAAGAAGGCCAAGCTGACGGCCGGCAAGATCGAGCGCAAGGATGCGGTGACCGCCCTGAACGATAAGGCCGTCGCCGAACTCGCCCCGGCTGAAGGCGAAGCGAAGTTCGCCGCGGCCGACGTCAAGAACGCGATGTACATGCTGGAGGAGCGGGTTGTCCGCGACCTGTTGCTCGACGGCAAGCGGCTCGACGGCCGAAGCATGAAGCAGGTTCGACCAATCGAGTGCGAGGTGGGACTGTTGCCGCGGACGCACGGCTCTTCCCTCTTCCAGCGCGGCGAAACGCAGGCGCTCGTCCACGTCACCCTCGGTACCGTCTCCGACGAACAACGGGTCGAGGGGTTGGTGGACGAGTACTCGAAGAAGTTCATGCTCGACTACTACTTCCCGCCATACTCGGTCGGCGAAGTCAAGCCGATGCGCGGCCCCGGTCGCCGCGAGTACGGCCACGGAGCACTTGCCGAACGGTCGCTCAAGAGCGTCATCCCCGGTCCGGACAAGTTCCCGTACACGATCCGCGTCGTGTCGGACATCATGGAGTCGAACGGCTCCTCGTCGATGGCCTCGGTCTGCGGCGGGACGCTGGCACTCATGGACGCGGGTGTGCCGATCGCCGACCCAGTAGCCGGCGTGTCGGTCGGTCTCGTGAAGGAGCCGGATAAGTTCCTGCTCTTGACCGACATCATGGGCGATGAAGATCACTTCGCCGACATGGATTTCAAGGTGGCCGGGACTCAGCACGGCATCACCGGCATCCAGCTTGACCTGAAGATCGACGGCATCGACGCCGAGATCCTCAAGGGCACGCTGGCCCAGGCCCGCGAGGCGCGCATCGAAATCCTCAAGGCGATGCTCAAGGCGATCCAGCGACCGCGCGGCGAGATCAGCCGGCACGCCCCGCGGCTCTTGACGGTGAAGATCGACCCATCGAAGATCGGCATGCTGATCGGGCCGGGCGGCAAGACGATCAAGGGCATCCAGGAGGCGACCGGCGCGAAGATCGACATCGACGACGACGGCACCGTGTTCATCGCTCACATGGACGCCGAAGGGGCCGAATCGGCTCGCCTGCGCGTGGCCGGGCTGACCGAATCGGTTACGGTCGGCAAGGTCTACGAAGGCCGGGTGTCGAGCGTGAAAGAGTTCGGTGCGTTCATCGAAATCCTGCCCGGTCAGGACGGGCTGTGTCACATCTCGGAGCTTTCGGACCAGTACGTCGGCAAGGTGGACGACGTGTGCAAGGTCGGCGACATCCTGAGGGTGAAGGTGATCGCAATCGACGACCAGAACCGCATCAAGCTGTCCCGGAAGGTGCTCTTGCGGGAAGAGAACCCGGACGCCCCGCGGCCGGAGGGCGGCGACGCCCCACCGCCGCGCGAGCCGCGGGAGCGGCGCGAAGGCGAGCGAGCCGGCGGTGGCGAGCGCCGCGGCGGGGGCGGCGGTCGCGGTCGCGGCCGCGGCGGGGACCGGCGGCGGGAGGATTGAGGCTTTGGCGAGCGTCGGGGCGTCAGCCCGAGGTGGGAGTGGCTGAGACTCCCACGTCGGGCTGACGCCTCGACGCTCGCCGCGCTTGAGGCGCGCCATGTCCACGTCCAGCGACATCGACCTCGCCGAACTCGCCGGTGGCTTCATCCACGAGATCAAGAACCACCTCTCGACCCTCGGCCTCAACCTGCAACTACTCGCCGAGGACTTCGCCGACCCGCAGTCGCAGCGGGAGCGCCGCGCCCTCGAACGAGTCCAGCGCTTACAAGGCGAATGCACCCGGCTCGTCGAGGTGTCGAACGACTTCCTGCGCTTCGCCCGCATCCGCGACCTGGAGTTGACGCCGACGAGCCTGCGAGTCGTCGTCGAGGAGATGCTCGACTTCTACGGCCCGATGGCACGGGCGGGCAACGTCGAGATCATCACATATCTGCCGGCCAGCCTGCCAGATGTCCCGCTCGATGTCGAGCTATTTAAGCAGGCGATCCTCAACCTGCTCTTGAACGCCGGCCAGGCAATGCCGGAGGGCGGCGAACTCATCGTGCAGGCGTGTGCCGAGGCCGACGGCCGAGTGCGGCTCGACCTCATCGACACCGGCGCCGGCATGACGCCGGAGCAACAGGAGAAGCTGTTCCGCCCATTCCACACGACCAAGCCGGGCGGCAACGGCCTGGGCCTGCCAACGGTGAAGCGGATCGTCGAAGGCCACGGCGGCACGGTCGAGGCGCAGAGTACTCCCGGCCACGGGACGAAGTTCAGCGTCCGGCTGCCGGCGTGCGGTTGACGGCCGGCCGCGGTCGCGGGCACAATAGGACCATCGCCGGAGGAGACGAGCCGATGCCGACCCATCTCGCCGAACTACTCGCGCTGCCCGCGGCCGAGAAGCTGGACATCGTAGAAGCCCTGTGGAACAGCCTCGCCGACGACCCCGATGCCTTGCCGGTTCCCGAGTGGCACGCGGCCGAACTCGACCGCCGACGCGAGGCCGCCAAGGATACGCCGGGAGCCGTTTCGACCTGGGACGAGGTGAAGCAATGGGTCGTGAACCGTCATGGCTGACCTGGTGATCCGCGACGAGGCTCGCCAGGACATCGCCGAGGGGTACGACTGGTACGAGGGCCGACGTGCCGGACTCGGGGCAAAGTTCCTCGACCGGGTAGGCGAGTGCCTGGATTCGATCCGCGTCGCGCCGCTGGCACGGGCGGTCGTCCGCGGCCCATACCGGCGGGCGGTCGTTCGCAAGTACCCTTATGTCGTCTACTACGATGTTGTGGGCGATGTCGTGACGATCTGGGCCGTCTTCCAAGCCCAGCAGAACCCGCGGAAGCTTTGGAACCGATTGCCGTGACCCGGCCATGCGGTCGCGTTAATTCCGATGAAGCGCTTACTCCTTCCCGCCCTGCTCACCGCGTTCGCCGCCGGCTGGCTCGCCGCCCGACCGCCGGCCGAATCCGCCGTCGGGCCGTCGCCGGTCGTCGGCTACGCCGTACGCCTCAAGCCGGGGCAAGACCTCAAGCAAGAACTCCTCGCGTTCGCCCGGCGGCATGATCTCAAAGCCGCGGCCGTCGTGACGGGCGTCGGCAGCCTGACCGACGTGGCGCTGCGGTACGCCAACAAGCCGGACGCGGCCAAATTGCGCGGGCACTTCGAGATCGTCTCGCTCGTCGGCACGCTCGACCCGGCCGGCGGACACCTGCACCTGTCGGTCAGCGACGGCGAGGGCCGCACCGTCGGCGGGCACCTGTTGGACGGCTGCGTCGTCTACACGACGGCCGAAGTCGTCATCGCGGAGTTGACCGGCCTGACTTTCGGCCGCGAGGTGGACCCGACGTTCGGGTACAAGGAGTTGACCGTCCGCAAGCGCGAGCGGTGATGCCCCGTAGCTGTTGGTCGCGCCGATTGGCATGGCATTCGCACCGTCACCCTTTCGTCCCGATTTAAGTTTGGAGGTGACGACCATGAGTCCGGAATATGAAGGTGAACCGCTGAGCGAAGGCCAGTCGGAGATGAGCTACGAGCTACAGAGCTTGTGCGGGTTTCTCGTCCACATGGTGTGTGACATCGACCCCGAGTCCGAGTACGGGCATCTCGTCCACGACCTCCAGGACGCAAGGGATCGGCTCCGGATGCGGCCGAGGATTATGCCCTGAATAGGCCGTTGTCGCGGCCTGCCGTCGCGGCCATCAAGTCAGTCCGCCAAGGGTATTAGTGCCGGCCGAGGCGGAATAACAACTGCGAGAAGCGCTTCTTATCGAGCATGGATCTGCTCTACAGCATCAACCAAATCTCGGGCGGTACCCGCGTACGATCCATCCACCGGCCGCGCGTCGCCGCCCGGAGGAGCTTGGCCAGTTTGTCGGCCAACGCCTCATTGCCAGCCGAGACGGCCGCACGGGTGGCGATCGGCCTTGCCGAACAAGCGTCGAAGGAAGTCGGTCACGGCTTTTACACCTCCGCTCAAAGCGTCGCGTTCGCTATTCTGGTCATCGCCGCGATCCGTCACAAGTCCTGTCGGGAGCGCATCGATGGCCGGCTACTCGGGCACGCCGCTCGTCACGAAACTCGGCTTCAAGCCGGGCCACCGGCTCGCGTTCGTCGCTGCACCACCCGAGTTTGCCATAGCCCTCGGGCCGCTGCCGGACGGGGCCGAACTCGTCGGCGCCGCGGCCAAAGACCTCGACGCCGCGGTGCTGTTCGTCACCGACACCGCCACATTACAGAAGCAGTTCGCGAAGTTGGCGACTCGGCTCGTGCCGGCGGGAATGCTGTGGGTTGCGTGGCCGAAGAAGGCGTCCGGCGTCGTCACCGATCTGACGGAGAACGTCGTCCGCGACATTGGCCTCGCCGCGGGACTCGTGGACGTAAAGGTGTGCGCGATCGACGACACGTGGTCGGGGCTGAAGTTCGTCTACCGCCTGGAGGACCGGCCTAAAGCCGGGGGCCGAAGAAGCCGCTGATGCGCGGCGTCCCCGGCCCCGTCCTGGCCGCGACCCATCGGTCAACTCTCGCCACTCTCGTCCAGGCGGTCGAGTAAGTCGGCGAACTGTTGCACTGTCAGAACCGGGCTGCCCGCGGCGAACAGGGCGGCGAACTGCCGTATCGTCATCGGCGCGGCGGTCGCTGGCCGCCAGCAGTCGTCGTCGTGATCGTTGCTCGGTCGGCTCGGCCGCAGCTCGAATGCCCCAATGTCCGTCCGGCCATGGCGGCGGACGCCCCGCTGATCGGTGCGCAGCTTCGTCGACCCGGCGTTGACCGCCGGGCTGTCCGGTAGCAGTGCCCGCGTCGGTGTCGGGCCGCCATTGTCGGCCAACGGCGCGAGTCGCGGGTCGCGGCCGAAGATGTTGCCGTGCGTCTTACCGAGGATCGTGGCTCCCTCCGTCGCGTCGATCAACAGGTAGCCGCGCGACTGGATCGTCCCGGCGACGTTCGGCCCCGAACTGTTCGGTCCGGTGACTGTGTTGAGCGCCAGGATTGAGTTCTTCGCGGCGACTGCGTTCGTGGCGGCGGCGTTGTACAACCCCCCGCCCCGGACCGCGGTGATGACGTTTTGGGCGAAGAAGCCGGTCGGGTCAGCCATCCTCGCGGCGTTGTCGGCGACGGTGACGCTGTCGAGCGACACGGTGCCTTGGAGGACGGCGATCCCGGCCCCGCCAACGAAGGCCGTGGACGACACCGCCAGGCCCACCGGGCTGCCGGTCACCGTGTTGTTCGACACAGTGACGTTGCGGGCGACCAACGCCGCCCCGCCATCGATGGCGATTGCCCCGCCGATGGCGTTTTCCTGGGCGGCGGTGCTATTGAACGCGAACGTCGATGCGGCCACCGTTAGCGTACCGCCCTGCACGGCCAGCGCGCCGCCGGTGGCGGACGCCGGGAGGAAGTTGCCGAGGTGAGCGGAGTCCGCCCGGGCGAGGTTGCCGAAGAAGTAACTATCGCGAACGGTGACGTCGGTGTTGGTCGCGTAGACCGCCCCACCGAGCGCATCGGCCTTGCCGAAGCTGCCGGCGAGGGCCGAGTTCTGCCGGAAGTTACAGCCGACCAGATCTATGCGGCCGCCGGCCGAGTAGATCGCACCGCCCGCGGCCAGTTGCGGGGCGGTCTGCACGGCCCGGCCCAACTGAGCCGAGGCGAAGTTATACGAGAAGTCGCAGCTGTCGAAGAATGCCGACCCGCTGTTGTACACGGCCCCGCCCAACGAGCCGAGGCCGAAGGTCGCGCTGTTGCCGCTGAAGACGACGCCCCGGGCCACGAGGGTGCCCAGGTTGCGGACCCCGCCGCCCCCGTTGGTCACGCCGTATCCGCTGCCGCCGGCGATGGTCAGGCCCGCGATCGTCGTGAACACGCCGGATCGGACGTCGAACACCCGCTGATTCGGGCCAGACTGCCCGCCGTTGACGCCGCGGATGGTCAGCTTGTCGGCCCCCGGCCCGACAATGCGGACGTTCTTGTCGATCACGAACCCCTCAGGGCCGACCTGAGCGCCCTCCTGGATCGTCTGCCCGGCCAATTCCGGAGCGAAGGTGATGACGTCGCCGTCGTGGGCCGCGGCGAGGATCGCACGGAGCGACCCTGGATCGGGCGCACGCGGTGTGTCGAGGACGTTGGTTACGACAAGAGTTGCTGGAGCTAATCGCGATTCGAGGACCGTCACACTGGGCCGGACGCGGCCGCCCAGCGTCGCCCTCGACCGTCGGCGAAGAAATTGCCCATGTCGCATGGTGATTGCCTCCCCGGATTCAGATCTGGGATACTGGCAATCTAGCCGAAATGGAGAAGAAGGGCGACAGTATGAGACGCCTGAAAAATCAGGTCAAACTAAAACCGCAGGCCGAAGAAACCGCTGATGAGCGGTGTCACCGTGCCGGCCGCATCGCAGCCGCAGTCCCGCCGGCCGCTCACGCCGACGCCGACGCCCGCGTTCAAGCCCAGCGTCCAGCCGCTGCGCTCGCCAAAGTTGTGCCGCCAGGCGATATCCACCGTCGGCGCGAGGAACGTCGCCTGGCCATCGGTGAAGTTGTACAGCACGTCCATCCCAGGGCCGACGACCACGGTGTTACACCCATCGCGCGAACCGCGAGTGAACAGCCAGCGCAACCCGCCGCCCGCCCCTTCCGACTGCGCGAGTTTCGTCAACAGCGCCCCATAGAAGCCCTCGACGACGATCGCCGACGTATCGGTGCGCCAGACGGCGACGTTGGGCCGGACGCCCATTTGCTGGCCGAGCATCACGTCCATACCGAAGAACGGCTGCGGGCTGCGGTCGGAGTCGAACCACATGCCTCCGGTGACAGCCGGGGCTTCGGCGACGACCGGGGGTGGCGGCGGGGGCGGTGGCAGCACGGCCGGCAACGGCTCGTCGGCTCCGGCGAGCGATGGGATCGCAACGACGACGGCCACCAGCACGGAGCGCACGCGCATGACCTTCCCCTCGGGTGACGTAAGGCGGAGCCGGGGATAGCGGTGGCCGCGGCGGGCGTCAAGGCCAGGGGCCGCCGCTGCCGGCCCGCGAGCGCTTCCGTAGGCTGACGGCCGACGTATCGGAGCACCGTTCAGAGGAGGTTCGCATGACCCGGCTCATATCGCAAATAGGGTTCGCGGCGGTAATTCTCGGACTGTGGGCCGTGCGTGCCGACGCGCAACAACGCGATCGGGTGGGCAAGGGCGATGCCACCCTCGTCGTCGAGGGCGTGGTGCGACAGGTTTTCCGGAGTGCCCGCCAAGGGCAGACCGATTACCTCGTGCAAATCGATGTTCAGCGCTCCGAAGCCCGGCGGCCGCTCAAAGGGCCAACCCGGCCTCCGGTCCCGGCTCCGGGGGATGTCGTCTACGTCCACGTCTTTCAGCGGCCGGACGCCGGCGGCCACGCGGCCCCACCGGCGGAGCGGGCGCAGGTCCGCGCGTACCTTGTGCCGCGAGAGACGGGCGGCTGGGAAGGCACGTTTCCCGATTGGTTCGAGGTAACGGCGGAGCGCCCGGCGGACGCCACGGCTGCCGACCCGGCACCGAGCGCGCCCGAAAATCCCAAGGAGCGCTCGCCCCTCGGGCTGACGACCGAGTCGCTGAAAGTCGAGGGCCGGGTCGGCCTGCGGGTGACAAGCGTGGAGCGTGGCAGCCCGGCCCAGCGGGCTGGCCTGGAAGTCGGCGACGTGATCGTCGGGGCCAAGGGCAACCCGCTGACTGGGCCGGACCAACTCGATAAGCTCGCTCGCGGTGGCGTGGCGTTCTCGCTGATGGTGCTGGACGTGAACACGGGTCGGGCCACTCAAATTGAAGTCAAGCCCGCCGCCACGGCGGCCGACGCGCCGAAGCCGCCGGCCGAAGCGAACCCCGCACCGCCATCGCCGGCCCCGGCCGCGACCCGCTCGCTGGGGTTGTCGGCCGATCCGATCTCGCTGGGTCAACGGACGGCCCTGAAGGTCACACAGGTCGAACCGGGCGGGGCGGCAGCCAAGGCCGGCGTCGAGGTGGGCGATGTTCTCGTCGCCGCGAACGGCGCGGCGCTGACCGGTCCCGAGCAACTCGGGGCCGCGCTCCGCAAGAGCGGCCCGACCATGACGCTCACGGTCCGCGACGTACGATCCGGCCGCGAGACCCAGGTGATGGTCAAGCTCGGCGGCCCGGAGCCGGTGGCCCCGGCCCCGACCGCCCCCACGGCCCCGGCCGGGGGCAGTAAGCTCGGGGCTGTCACCGAACTGTCCTTCTACGACAAGGAAATCGCCGTCAAGGTGACGGAGGTCGAGCCGGGTAGCCCCGCCGACCGGGCCGGGCTTCAGCCGGGCATGTTGATCCTCGACGCGGACGGCAAGCTGATGCTACACCCCACCGATCTGATCGATGTCGTCCGCGCCAGCGCGGGCACGGTGAAGTTGACTGTCGTGGACCCCCGCACGAACAAGAAGAGCCAGGTGGCTGTGGACCTGACGGCACGGCGTTGAGCGGTTGGAGCCAAAGGGGGGCGCGTTCCGGCAAAGAGGGCCATGACGCCGCATCTGTTCGCGAGGGCATTCCATGTTTGAAGGAGCCGTCGAATGGGTCGTCCACCGTGCCCGGCGGGCTCTGCACGCCCCGCTGTTCAAGCCAGAGATGCTCCCCGACCCATACCCGACCTACCACCGCCTCCGCTCCCAGGACCCGGTCCACTGGGATAAAGCCGAGAGCCGGTGGGTCCTCACGCGGTACGCCGACGTGTCCGCCGTCCTGCGCAGCCCGGCCGCGTCGTCCGACCGCGCCGCCGCGGCTGCGGCCCTGGCCCCGCCGTCGGTGCGGCCACTATTGGCCTTCCGCGCCAACTCGATGATTAACTCCGACGCGCCCAAGCACACTCGCCTGCGGCTGTTGGTCAGCAAGGCATTCACGGCCCGGGCGGTCGAGGCGATGACGGCGAAGATCCAGCGGCTGGTGGACGGTCTGCTCGACGCGGTGCAGCCCCGCGGCCGGATGGACGCGATCGCCGACCTGGCCTACCCGCTGCCGGTCACAGTCATCGCCGAGATGCTCGGCGTGCCGGCCGAGGACCGCGACCAGTTCAAGCACTGGTCCGACGAGCTGTCCCTGATCGTCGGCAACGCCAACGACCTGGCGATGGCTGAGTACAAGCGGGTCGGGCACGCCTTCCAGGAATTGGTGGCCTACTTTGCCCGTGTCGTGGCCGAGCGGCGCGTCCACCCGAAGGACGACCTCTTGAGCGCCTTGACCCAGGCCGAGGAGGCCGGCGATCGTCTCAGCGCGGACGAACTGTACGCCACCGCCACCTTGCTCTTGGTCGCCGGCAACGAGACGACGACGAACCTGATCGGCAACGGTACCCTGGCCCTGTTGCGGAACCCCGACCAGCTCGCCCGCCTGACGGCCGATCCGTCGCTCGTCCCTGCGGCCGTCGAGGAGTTGCTACGCTACGACAGCCCGGTGCAGTTCACCGGCCGGCACCTCAAGGCCGCGATGACGGTTGGCGGCAAGACGCTGGAAGCGGGGCAGTCGGTCCTGCTGCTGTTGGGCGCGGCCAACCGCGACCCGGCCCAGTTCGCCGACCCGGACCGGCTCGACGTAGGCCGGCCGGATGTCAAGCACCTGGCGTTCGGCCTGGGGTCGCACTTCTGCCTGGGGGCGCAGCTCGCCCGGCTGGAGGGCCGAATCGTGTTCGAGACGCTGCTCCGCCGGATGCCGAAGCTGCGACTGGGCGGGCCGGAGCCGGAGTACCGGCCGCACTTCAACCTGCGGGGTCTCAAGGCGCTGCCGGTGACGTTTTGATACGGCGGGACCGTGGAGTTCGTCCTGCAAAAGTTGCACGCAATCGAATCGGGCGGCCGGTTCAGTATGAGTTGGCATTACGACACGAACGCCGAGCGCGAAGAGTCCGGCGGGCCGGTCTTCGAAGACGACCAACCCGACGACATCATCACGTTTGACGGGTCGCTCCAAATAGGGAATCGGTAGGGTGGGCCGAGTTCTGCGAGGCCCACCGGGACGCATGAAGCGGCTCCGGGTTCCCGGTGGGCCTCGCAGAACTCGGCCCACCCTACGAGCTTGGGCGTCGGTGACCCGTGCAGCGTGTCATCGCTACTCAAGTCCTCGTAGTTCGTAGGGTGTGCCGAGTGGAGCGAGGCCCACCGGAGCCGCCAGCGGCTTCCGCGAGCCAACGCCGGGCGTCCTCATGGAGCGGCTCGACCCCGAGAGTGACCGGCGAGCGGGGCCGACGGCCGATTGACGCCGGCCGGGCGAGAGACGGGCGTCGACGCGTCTATTAGCGATGGAGCGATCGCCCGTTGGCCAAGGGGTCATCCCATGCGCCGTACCGCCTGCCTTCTTGCGGCCGCACTCGCCATCGGCAGTTTCGCGCCAGCGTCGGCCCAGGACACGAAACCGGAGCCGCCCAAGAAGCTCGCCGGCGGAGTCTATGCCGTGCTGCGCGATGGCCCCAAGGAAGCCGACGTGCTGCCGCTCAAGGCCGGCGAGTCGCTCGTTGTTCACCGCCATCGCTACTTGAAGGCGGGTGACAAGGAACCGCCGCGCTATCTCGTCGTCGGACCCACACCGGATGTCGAACTCGACCTGGCCGGACCGCCGAAGGCCGACAAGGACGGGGACGATGTGGTCCGCATCCTGCTCAAGCTGCAACCGAAAGCGGCGACAGCGCTCGAGCGGCTGACGGCCGACCGCAAGGGCGGGCAAGTCGCGATCGTCCTCGGCGGCGAGGTGGTGACGACGCACAAGGTCCGCGAGGCCATCAAAGGCGGCGAGGTACAGATCACCAGCTGCGCCGCCGGGGCCGCGAAGTACCTGCTCGAACAGTTGCAGGCCCTGCAAAAGACAAAGTGATCGCATAGACGTGTGTCGACTCGTCACGCCTGTCGATCGGAGCAATCGCTCCGAAACGTGGTGTCGGTGCCCGTGGGTCATCGGCCACTACGCCTTGGAACGCTCGGTCGTGCTTCGACAAGCCCGCAGCGCGAGCAAGAGCGGAATGCCTCCGCCCTTGCTCGCCCTGTGGGCTTGTCGAAACACGACAGTTGAGCTTCATTTGAGCAAATGGACCCGACATCCGACCACATCCGGACCTGCTACGATGCCGTGGCGCACGAGTACGCGGCCCGCTACGCCGACGAACTCGCGCACAAGCCGCTCGACCGTGAACTACTGGCCCGCTTCGCCGACGACGTGCGCGATTGCGGAGATGTGTACGACCTTGGCTGTGGGCCAGGGCAGACCACCGCCTTCTTGCACGACCACGGCATCCGCGTGCGCGGCGTGGACCTCTCGGCGGACCTGTTGTGCGAGGCCCGCGCACGGCATCCCGGCGTCGTGTTCGAGCCAGGCGACATGCTGGCGCTCTCATGTGCCGATGCGTCCTTGGCCGGGGTGGTCGCGTTCTATGCCATCGTCCACTTCTCGCCGGCCGACTTGCGGCGTGCGCTGGCCGAGATGCACCGCGTCCTCCGCCCCGGCGGCCGACTCCTGCTCGCCTTCCACATCGGCGAAGGGCTGGTTCATGTCGCGGAATTCCTCGGGCGGCCCGTCGCGCTGGATTTCGCGTTATTCACGCCGCAGCAGGTCACGGACGAACTGATCCGAGCAGGCTTCGCGGATGTCGAGGTCATCGAGCGCGACCCGTACCCCGACGTGGAGTACCCGAGCCGACGGGCGTACCTGTTCGCGCGTAAGCCCGAGAACGGAAGAGGTTGATCCGCAGATTTCGCAGATTTCGCAGATTCAGAAGACAGAGAGACAGAGAGACAGAGAGATAGATTAAGATATCTCAATCTGTCTCTCTGTTTTCTGAATCTGCGAAATCTGCGAAAATCTGCGGATCAATCTCCTCCGACACACAATCACAAGCCGATCAGGATGCTGTTACGGTTCGTGGCCACGAAGGAGCCGCCCCCAAAGCCGCTGAAGATGTTGTCCTGTTCGATGTGCGGCAGCAACTGCCCCGTCACCGCGTTGCGAGTCGCGGTCAGCGACGCGAAGCCGCCCGACGGTGTGCCGACCAGACGAACCGTGTTCGACGTGCCGTCTTGGATGGTGTTGGACGTGCCATCCTGAATGCTCAACGGCTGGACCCGCACGCCGCCGTTGAACCCGTCGAGGACGCCATCGAAGAACGCCACGCTCGACACCACATGGTTGTCGGCCCCGCCGAATACGCGGGTGTTGCCGCCACCGCCGAGGCCCGCGCCGACCAGGATTTCGTCCCGCCCGTCATAGTCCACGTCCCCGGCCGATACGTTCCCGCCACCGACAAACAGCGGGTCGAACGCGAAAAACGTGCTGACCAAGGCACCCGTGGCCGCGTCGAACGCTTTGACGTGCGTGCTGCCGCGGAACGGCACGGTGACGATCTCGTCGCGGTGGTCGCCGTTCAGGTCGGCCCCCGTGACCGTCAGGCCGCCGGTAACGCCCACATCGTAAGCCAGGAAACTGGCGAGCGGTGTCTTAGCGGCCACGGCCTGCCCGTTTACGACGTCGAACACCTTGACGTGTGGCCCACCACCGACACCGGGGCCAGTGACGACCTCGCGATTGCCGTCGCCGTCCACATCGGCGAGGCCGACGAACACGCCGCCGCGGAACGCCGCGTCGTAGGCGAAGAAATTGGCGAGGAGGCTCAGGTCCTTGCCGCTGAAGACCTTGACGTGCGCCCCGCCGCCCGGCCCCGCCGCGGTCACGACATCGGGCGTACCGTCGCCGTTGACGTCGCCGAGAGCAACGCGGACGCCGCCGCGAAAGGCCGCGTCGTAGGCGAAGAAGCTGAACACCTCGTGCTGGGCCTCGTCGAATACCTTGACGTGCGGCCCACCGCCAGCGTCGGCCGCGACGACGGTCGCCAGCGCCGGGACGGTGCGGTCTTCGAGCGCAGTCAGCCGGAGGGAATGCGAACGCCGCGGGGAGCCGACGTGGGACGCCAGGCGAGCCGCCGAAAGGCGATGCAGCAAAGATCGGATCATGATAAGCCTCCCTCAAAGTGGGTTAAGATGCTAAGTCGTTGGAGCGATGCTCGAGACGTCGAGGACAAGTGACAGCACATCGTCACTCGCCCATCGGATACAACGCAAAGCCCTGACGCGAACATGCGACGATTCGGTTGACCGGCCAGCGCATGTTGCCTTAGACTAATGACTTAGGAATTGCGGAGAATGAGGTAGCCGCAGTCGATGGCCTGAGTGGCGTCGCCCTTCACTGGGAGGCACGCATGGCACGCTCGCTTCTGGCCGGTGGTTCCTTGGCTGTGCTGATGGGTGCCGGCCTATTCGTGCCGGCGATGGCGGCACGGCTGGAGGGCGGCGGCCTGACGGCGGTCGGCCTCGGCGTTGTCGCAGCGGCCTGTTGCCTGGTCGTGGGCGGGCTGGCGGCGGTCGTGGTCGGCTTCCGACGGCGACGGGCGTCCGTCATGCCGAGCGGCGTACGGGCGGCGGTCGCGGCGAACGCCCTCATCGTGGCGTTCTGTGCCCTGGAACTGAGCGACCGGCTGCTGCGGCAGGACGGCCGGGTCGTCTACTGGACGACGTTTCTGTTCCCGCCGGCGCTCTTGATCTTCTACGGCCTGGTCGCCGCCCGACCGTGGGCGTGGTGGACCGCCCGCGGGGCGGCCGCGCTCGGCGTGCTGTGGTTCCTGGCGTTCCTGGCCGTAATCCCATTCGCGCCGTTGCAGGCCGACGGGGTGCCGACACCGTGGTACGGGCGGGTCTACATGGCCGGCGTCACCCTCGCGTTCGCGGGCGTCATGGCCGGGGCTTTCTGGTCACTCGGCCGGCCGGAGACGCGGGCTTACTTCGGCCTTCTGCAAACGGAGGCGGCCGTCGGGGCCGCCGCCGGCGATTGACGGCACGGGCGCGACGAACCGCCGAGATGCGGTCGTTGGAGAACCTGTCAGCCGCCGAATGGCAACGTCATCGGAGGGACGCTTCCATGACTTGGGAGGCGTTCGATCGACCGCGGGCGCGCCTCTCCGTCCGTGCGAAGTCGCCCCGAATGGCTTTGAGGGCATACCGTTCGTAGTCGATCTCCCTGGCGGTTCGGAACCCGGCCCGCCGAAGCACGGGCAGCGGCGGGCACCAACCTTGGACGGCGTGCTGTAGCAGGAAGCCGGCGACCACGGCCGGGAGGGCGAAGAACCGCCGGTCTACGACGGCTCCGAGCGCAGAACCGACCAAGGCCACGGTGGCGGCGTTGGCCTCAAGCGTCCGCTCAATGTCCCATTCGCGGTCAAGTTCGGCCAAGCGGTTGTCGATGGCCCGTGGCCCGCTGGCGGCAACTCGGGCGACGTTGTCTTCGGTCTGGCGGCGAATCTGCTCATTAACATGCGCGGCGGTCTGCCGCGGAACCCGGTCAACAGTCGAGGGAATCATGGTTCATCCTCCGGTCAGCTTCGTCACTCAGCTAGACCAGGACAGCAAATGAGATGCCGTGCTCGCCTATCGGACGTGCTGCCGGTCGTGTCCCGCACCGCCTCCGGGATATCGGACAGTCGTCGCGAAGATGCACTACCCCGGCAGCAGCCTGCGGACCGCGAGGCCTCCGTTGATTCTGGCGTCGCTCTTCAACGGCGTTACGTCCGCATCCCCTTGAATTGCGACCACTTGCGGCGAATTCGCCGAAATGCCTCCGGCCGCGGAAATTCGTCTGTGGTGGGGTGGCGCGATCGCGCCGGAGCAATTCGCGCCTCACAGTTGCTGTAGGTCGAGCGTCTGCGGCAACTCGTCGAGCGATCGCAGGCCGAACAGCTCCAGGAACCGCGCGGTCGTCGTGTACGCCTGCTCGCGCGACCCTGGCTCGACCGGCTGGCCGGCGATCAGGCCGAGCCGCACAAGCTGTCGCACCAGGGCCGCTGAATCGCTACCGCGCTGAGCGTCGATGACCGCCCGCGTCACCGGCTGCTTGAACGCAACCAGGGCCAGCACGTCTACCGCCGCCTTTGACAGCCGGGCCTCCCGCGGTGCGCCGGCTAGCCGCTCGGCCACCGCCCGATACCGCGGCCGCAGAGCCAGGACGTAGCCGCCGTCGGTCGGCTCGACGGCGTACGGCCGATTCTGCCGCCGGTAGTCGCGGGCCAGTTGTTCGATGGCCCGCGCGAACTCGGCGGCGTCGAGCCCGCGCACGGCTGCGATGGCCCGCTCGGCCGTCAGCGGCTGCCCGCCAGCGAACAGGAGCGCTTCGACGATGCGCACCGGCGATGGCGGCGTGGCCGGCACATCAGCCGAAGCATCGTGGACGGGACCGAGGGCGGAGGCGTATTTCGTGGCTTCGTCCATCAGTTGTGCGGCAGGTAGAAGATGCCGGTGATGAAGGTGCCGGTCCACAACACACTGAAGAGCATCGCTAGCCAGAAGTGCAGCACGCCGCGGCCGGTCCGACCCGTAAAGTACATGACCGGCAGCAGCACCGCCGACGGCACCGAGAAGGCGAGGTGAATGCGCATCATCAACCGTGTGTCGGCATCGAAGTAGTCGAACATCGCCGGGTCAATCACGCGGATCAACAGTTCCAGCCCCAGCACCGCGACCATCGTCAGCACGAAGAATGCGAGGTTGATACGTCCGTGCAGCCGATAGTTGCCGCGGGCCAGCGCGACCAAGGACGCGATCAACAGGACTGTCACCGCGGCGACAGCCACCTTCAGCACCAGAATCACGTTCGCACCCGTCAGCACGCCGGCCTCCTTTGCCCCTCATGATACGGCCATTCGGCGCAATTTCTCGCGGCCGACGGCACGGCCGTTGCACTACGTCGCTCGCCCATACTTCGAGGAGACACCGATGCCGCAAGTCATCGACAGTGTGGACACGCTTCAGAGCTTGCTCCGCGGCGAAATCTCGGCCGTTGAGACGTACCAGCAGGCGATCGAGACGTTCGAGCAGGGCGCGGCCCGCGGCGAACTGACCGAGATGTTAGTCCAGCACCGCGACACCGTGGGCACGCTGCAACGGCTGGTCCTGGACCGCGGCAGCGAGGCGGAAACGAAGTCTGGCGTCTGGGGCAGTTGGGCATCGCTCGTCACCGGAACGGCCAAGGCGATCGGCCCCACGGCGACGCTGCGGGCCTTGCGCGAGGGCGAGGAGCACGGCGTCAAGGTGTACGAAGACGCCATCGCCGAGGAGAGCTTGGACGCCGAGGCCCGCAACCTGACACTGATGCGCTTCCTGCCGGCGCAGCACGCGCACATTGCCCGGCTACAACGGCTCATTGACGCCGAGGCGAAGTAAGCCCACCGTTTCGCAATGCTTCGCAGAAGCGCTCTATCTCTGCACGCTTCTGCGAAGTGTCGCGAAACGCGTTAACCCTTCTTCTCCTGCACCATCTTCTTGTAGGCCAGTTCCAGATGCCGCGTGAAGCGAATCGCGTCGCCGAGCGGCGATGTGCGCATCCGCTCGCGCAGGCTGAGCCGGGTCGTGCGCAGCCAACCCAGGTCCTTCGACCAGTTCGTCGCCACGCGCACAAAGTCGTCGGGCGTCGCCGCCGCCAGCCCCGGCAGACCGACCGCCTTGAGCGCCATCGCGCCCTGCCGGGCTGCGTACGTCTGACCAACCAGGCTCACCACCGGCACACCCATCCACAGCGCATCGCACGTCGTCACGCCGCCGTTGTACGGGAACGGATCGAGCGCCAGATCGGCCTGATGGAAGAGCGCAAAGTACTCGGCCGCGGCTCGCCGCGCCAGCACCTCGACGCGTTCGTGGACCTTCTGCCGACGAAACAGGTTCTCGACCCACCGGCGGCCTTCCTCAGTGTGCCCGCCGAGGATCATGAGCCGCGAGTTCGGCACCGACTCCAGCACCCGACTCCAGAGCTTGACGGCGGCCTCCGTCAGCTTGGCCGGGTTGTTGAGGGCGGCGAAGGTGAAGTGCCCGGTCGTCTCGGCCGGCAGCGGCGATACCGCTGGCGCGTCCGCCGGTGGGCGGTAGACCCACGCGACCTCTGGCAGCCGAACGAGCTTTTCGGAGTAAAACGCCTCGCTGCCCGGCGGGTCGGCGATGGCGTCGGTGAGCCGGTAATCCATCGCCCGCATGCCGGTCGTGTTCGGGTAGCCAAAGTGCGTCACCTGCACCGGGGCCGGCTTGCAGGCGAACACGAGCAGCCGGTTCCCGGCCGTGTGTCCGCCGAGATCGACGAGCACGTCGATACCCTCGCGGCGGATCAGGTCCGCCGCGGTGACATCGTCCATGTTGGAGATGTCGTGCCAGCCGTCGGCCTTGGCCTTGAGCCGTTCAGTCGTCGCGTCTGGCTTGCGGGTACCGCTGAAACAGGAGACGCGGACGATGCCGCGGTCGTGCGCCCCTAGGACGGCTTCGAAGTAAGCGGCGACCGGATGCCCGCGCAGGTCGGCCGAGACGTAGCCGATGTGCAGCTTCTTGCCGGGGTTGGCCTTCGGCAACGCGGCTGGCATGAGCTTGTCGGCGTGGCGCTCCGCCCAGCGGCGATGTTCGGCGAACACCTCGGCCGGCGGTACATCGGGCAGATAATTGAGCGCGAGCAGGTAGTTGCTGTGGACAGGCGGCATGATCGGCCCGGCAAGCAACTTGCGGAATAGAGGCACCGCCTCAGCCGCCCGGCCCTGCTCGGTGAGCGCAATGGCGAGGTTGGCCGTGGCGTCGGCGTGGTCGGGTTTGGCGGCGAGAGCGGCGCGGAACTCCGCGAGAGCGGCGTCCGGCTGGCCGATGAGCTCGAGCGTGACGCCGAGCGCGTTGTTGGCGTCGGCAAACCCAGGCCGGTCGGCAGCGGCTTGGCGGAACTGTTCGACGGCTTCCTGAACGCGGCCAAGCCGGCCGAGAGCGACACCATACAGGTGCCGTGCGTGTGCGTCGGTCGGATTCTTTTCGAGATGCTCGGCCAGGTCGTACACGGCGTCGGCGTCGCGGCCGGCTGCGAACAACAGCCGCCACAGTCGCGAGCGCGTGTCAGCCGGCGGGTCGGTCGCCCGCAAGGCGTTGCGCAGCGCGGCCGCCGATTCGTCGATCCGATTCTGCCGCATCAATGCGGTGGCGAGGTTGACCATACATTCGGCGAAGTCGGGCCGATGCATCAAGGCTTCGCGGTAATAGCGCTCCGCTTCCGCATAGTGTCCCGCGCGAGAGTTGATCGCCCCGAGATTCGAGAGACTCTCGGCATGACCGGGCAACACCGTGAGAACCTGCTTGTACATCGCTTCGGCAGAGGCCGTGTCACCGGCCCGATGGCGGACGACGGCGGCGTTGAACAGCTCGGTCGGGTCAGTCACGGTGCGCTCCTTCGATGTCCCGGTATTGTACGGGGCCGCTTGACCACGGTCGGCCCGACGACCAGAGTCCGACTCTCCGAGGCGGATGCATTCCGTATACTGTCGCTCGCGGCGGTCGCGACTTGGGCCGCCGGATTCCCAGGAGGAGTTGATAATGCAGCGGCGGAAAGAATTGCGGACGGCTCGCAAGCGGCGGCGCAAGAACACCAAGCACAAGAACCGTATGCACCGCGGGGCGCGGAAGCCCTAAATGGATGGACCGCGGCCGAGATGGCCGCGGTCCAACTTTTTCACGGCCGGCGACTATCTCGACGAAGCTGTTCTAGCTCGTCGATGATCTTGTCGAGCCGTCGCTCGAAGTCGCGCGAGCGATCCGAACTCGGCGCGCCGTCGCGGGGTCGCGGGCCGCCAGGTTGGAAGCCCGGTCCACGGTTGCCTGGACCCGGACCGCCAGGGCGCGGTCCTGGCCCTCGGTCGCCTGGCCCGGCTCCTGGTTCCCGCCGAACCGGCCGATCGGAGCCGCCGGGTTGCGGCCGGCCGCCGCCGCCACCGAAACCGCCGCGGTCGACGCTCTCGGCGGGCCGGCGGCGCGTCTCCTCGACCTTGGCAACCTTCACTTCCAGGTCCTTGAGCAGCGCGCGAACCTTCTCAATCTCCTCGCGCAACTTCCGCAATTCGCCGTCGCCTTGCGGCGCGGGGCCGCCGGGCCGGGGCTGGGCCATAGCCGGGCCGGCCGCGCCCAGAGCCGCGCCGAGGGCCACAACAGTCATGAGCCGTCTCATGCCGACCTCCACGTTTGGGCGGATGCCGAGATGTGTCACGGCCTTACCCTAGCGGTCGTACCGTTAGAGTCCGATGAGGTCACGCAGCGCGTCGGCCCGATGGACGTCAAACCACCGAATGCGTGGCGAGCCGAGCACCGAGCGCGGTGGGGTACGGCGCGTGGGCGGCCACTGTGGCTGGCCGAGCCGCGATGTCCATCCATGCTTCGCCGCCGTCCGGGAGGCTCGTCAGGCCAAGCCAATCGAGAACGCGCGGCTCGTCGCGGCCAATGACGAACTCGATGTCCGTCGCGACTCCATTGAGAAAGTGCAGCCGACCGCGCACGCCATCGCGCCGCAGCATGAAGCGCCGGACCCGGCGGCCCGGCAACCGCGTCATCCGCACACCGCGCTCCCGGACCGGGACGCAGAGCAACTCGACCGGCCGCTCGCGGCATTCGTCGAGTTCCCCTTCCAGGCCGAGGAGCTTGTGCCCGTGGCCACAGAACGCACTGAGACCGACGGCCACTTCGCGGCCATCGGGCCAGAACATGCGGACACCGCGGAAGTCAATATCGCCACGGGCACGATCACGCGTACCATCGCGACGAAACAGAATTGTGAGGGATCGGAACATTGGATCATTATGCGAATTCACCCTGGGGGTCGGCCATACGAAAGAAGGCTGCTCATACGATCGCCACAATCGGATAGCCCGTTCGTTCGACAAATGCCTTACATTTTCGCACCGACCCACAGACCGATCCCACAAAGCGCGATGCCGCAATACGATGCCTGGGTTCGACCCCATCGCGAGGGAGGCACAGATGAACGAATTCCTGATGGCCGCGATCGCCGAAGCAGAAGCCGGCTTGGCTGAGGGCGGAATCCCGATCGGCGCGGTCCTCGTTCATCGCGGCGTCATCATTGGGCGCGGACACAACCGCCGCATTCAGAAAGGCAGCCCGACGCTTCATGGCGAGATGGACGCTCTGGAGAATGCCGGGCGTTTGCCCGCCCAGGTGTATGCCGAGTGCGAGTTGTATACGACGCTGTCGCCATGCGCCATGTGTTCCGGCGCGACGCTCCTCTACCGCATCCCGCGCGTGATCGTCGGCGAGAACACGACGTTCCTCGGCGAAGAAGATTTGCTCCGCAGCCGCGGCGTCGTGGTCGACGTGATGCAGGACGCACGGTGTATCGACTTGATGCGTCAGTTCATCGCGGCGAACCCGACACTGTGGAACGAGGACATCGGAGTGTAAGAGGTTGCCGTTCACCCTGAGCCGGCAAGATGCACCTATTTCGACGCTCGACCGCGGTCGAATTCGTATTGGCCTCGTCGCGAATCCAGACTCCCGGTATCTTCGCGGCAATACTTGAGCGGCTACATCGCCCGCTCGAATCTGGAGGCCGACGATGAAACGCATATTCGGAATAGCCCTCGCCGTTTGCCTGAGTTTTGCTGCCCATTCGGCCTTCGCTAATCCCCCGACGGCGCGGACGCTGCGCAACGCGACCGACGTATTTGAAGCCACCCAGGCGATTCCTCTTCGCTGCATCCCGCCGGCGCTTCTGGCCGACGCTCAAGGGGTCGCCATCATTCCCAACGTGATCAAGGCCGGCTTTGTCGTCGGTGGCCGGGGTGGCCGCGGAGTTGTCTTTGCCCGAAACGCAAATGGCTCGTGGGATGGGCCGATCTTCGTCTCCATCGGCGGAGCGAGCGTCGGCTTCCAGGTCGGTGTCCAATCGACAGACGTGGTCCTCGTCTTCAAGAGCCGCAAGAGCCTGGACCGCATCATCGCGGGCCGAGACAAGCTCACGCTCGGGGCCGACGCCGCCGTCGCTGCGGGACCCGTCGGTCGACAGGCATCGGCAGGAACGGACGCCCGGTTTGAGTCCGAGGTTTACTCGTACTCGCGCAGCCGTGGGTTGTTTGCCGGCGTTGCCCTCGACGGGACGGCCATCATCTACGACAACGATGCCAACCGCGAATACGCCGCGTCGCCGCAACTCATCCCTGTTGCCGAGAACCTGAAGGCGAAGATCGCCCTGTCGAGCGGAGCGCAGCCCGCGATCGCCCCCCTTCCAACTTCGCCGCTTCCGGCTTCGCCACCGCCGGCGATCACGCCACCCAACTGACATTCCCACCCCGACAGCCGGCCGACTTTCCCATTGCGTCCTGAGGCGACACTGGCTATGAGGCGCATGGGGGGTTGCCCGGCTGCTTTGGGGGATGGGGCATGAAGCGTCTCTTCCTGTTGTTGTGCGCCCTGGCGGTTGCGCCGGGCTGCGTCTCGCCGAGCGGGAACGGCTTCTTCGACGACGCAGCCAAAGACTGGCGCGGAGACAACATGCGGATGCGTTCCGGCATGTCGCAGTGGGACGACGAGCTGCCAGCCGCGACCATGGCCAAGCCAACACGCTAACGGCTGCTATCGTCCCGAATGCCAATAGAAACGCGGCCCGAAGGCCGCGGTGGACGAGCGCAGTGCCCGAGGGAGGCGCTACTTTCGGCCGGTTTTGTCTTCGGGCACAGCGATCGTGTTGGCGACGATCGAAGACATGAGTCGAGCGGATTTCGTCGTCCCGCGAACGAGCGGAGCATTCTTGACGGGCGTCCGCTTCGGGTTGCGCGGCGGCCGGACCTTGGGCAACTTGACCTTCGGCGGTTCCGGGGGCGGCGGCGGCGGCGGGGCAACCTCTTCAACCTTTTTGACGACCTCGACCGCCACCGGCTTGACCGGAGCGGCCTGGGCAACGGCCAGTTTCTCGGCTCGCTGTAGCTTCTTGTTTCTAGCCATTGAGTGACTCCTGCCAGGCGAGTAGTTATTTTGCGAATCGCTCGGCCCGGCTTCCAGTAGCGCTACGGAAGTCACTGCTGCACCAGACCAAACCCAGCCCGACTCCGCCGAATTGGCCCACTTTTCGGACCCGCGTCTTGCCGCGCGCCCCATGGCCTCTTCTACAAGAGCTTGAGAGTCACTCCATTCGGCCACCGCTTCTCGGAGCCATCGATGCCAACGTCCAGCCCACGCCTACTCGAACTCGTGCAGCGACTCGACGCTCTGGGACCGGAGCCGTCGCTGGCGGCCATTGCACGGGTGATGGAGAGCGCACCGTTGACCGTGGCGGACGTTGCCGACTACGTTCGGATCGATCGCCAATCGTATCACCGTGCTCTGGTCATTCGGCGCGATCAGTACGAGATACTCGTGATGACCTGGCTGCCCGGTCAGGCGAGCGTGCCGCACGATCACACCGGCTCTGTGTGTGCGATGCAGATCGTGCAGGGCGATGCGGTCGAAGGCTGCTATTGCATCGGGGCGGACGGGTACGCAGACCTGGAGTACGAGACCGTCGTTCGCGAGGGCGAGGTGACGGCGGGGCAGGACGCTGGAATTCACACGGTGCGGAACCCGGCCGAGACTGGCGAGCCGCTCGTGACCGTCCATGTCTATGCGCCACCCTTGGAGGACTTTCGCCGGTTCGTGCCACGGCCGGCCGGCTCCGCGGACGAGCGATATGCGGATCATACCCCGACGGTCGTCGTGGTCGGTGGTGGCTTTAGTGGCGCTATGACCGCAGCCCAGTTGCTGCGCGCAGCCAATACGAAGCTACGCGTCGCCCTGGTGGAGCGGCGCGGATCGGTCGGCGAAGGCATCGCCTACGGCACCCGCGAACTGGTTCACCTGCTCAACGTGTCGGCCGGGCGAATGAGCGCCTGGCCCGACCAGCCCGATCATTTCGTCCGCTGGGCCGAGCAACGGCACGGCAGCATCCAAGCCGGTGACTTCCTGCCGCGACAATGGTACGGCGAGTACGTTCGCGAATCCTTGCATGAGGCCGCACGCGAATCGGCAGCCGCGGAACTATCCGTGGTCCTCGACGAAGTACGCCGCGTCGCCCGACACCCGGATGGCGGATGGATGGTCCACCTGGGCCGCGGCACATCGTTGCGGGCGGAAGCCGTCGTACTCGCCATCGGCCATCGGCCTCCGTCGGACCCGATTTGCCGTATGTGGACCGGGCCGCGCGACCGCTTCATCGCCGACCCGTGGCGACCGTTCGCCGTCAACCAGGTCGGGTCGGATCAGCCGGTCCTTATCCTTGGCAGCGGCCTGACCGCGGTCGATGCGGTGCTGTCGCTGTCGCAGCGGCCGCGCACCGCGCCAATCACGCTCGTATCGCGGCACGGGCTGTTGCCGCAGTCGCACGCCGCAACGCCGGTGCCGCCCGCCGATCTGAGCGCGCTCGTGAATCGGCTGATCGCCACGCCGGGTGGTCCGCGCGCCGCGACGTTGGCCCGCGAACTGCGTGCGGCCGTTCGCGAGCGCCCGGGTGCCGACTGGCGCAGCGTCGTCGATGGTTTGCGGCCGCACACTGCGACCTTGTGGCAGGCGCTGTCGGCAGGCGAGCGGCGGCGGTTCCTCGCCCATCTGCGGCCGATCTGGGAGGTTCATCGTCACCGGACGGCGTGCCACATTGCCGATCGGTTGCGGACGTTGCTCGACAATGGCAGCGTGCGCATCGTGGCCGGGCGCGTGGCTTCGGTCATGGCGACGGGTGAAGGCGTTCGGGTGACTTTGCGCGAGCGCGGCAGCGACCGCTTGACCGCAACGGACGTGGCATGGGTCATTAACTGCACCGGCCCAACCGCGTCGAACAGTGCCGAGTCGAACCCCGTGATCGGTTCGCTGTTGGTCCACAACCTGGTTCGACCGGACGAACTCTCGCTTGGCCTGGAAACGACGCCCAAGGGCAACGCCGTTGGTGCGGATGGCCGCGAGGTGCCCGACCTGTTCGTCGTCGGCACCCTGCGCAAGCCTGCGACGTGGGAAAGTACAGCCGTGCCGGAGTTGCGTGCGCAGGCGGCCGCGGTCGGCGAGC
The DNA here is from genome assembly GCA_046350275.1 of Gemmataceae bacterium. Classification (GTDB taxonomy): domain Bacteria; phylum Planctomycetota; class Planctomycetia; order Gemmatales; family Gemmataceae; genus JAXMAS01. The sequence continues at coordinate 52,952 of JAXMAS010000016.1, read as the reverse complement.
GAATCGCTCAGTGGATCGGTACGCTCTCCGCGTGCCCGGCAGCGCCCCAACCAGCGACGCTGGGCGATCCCGTCGCGGTGTGAATTTCTCTGTAACATCGCGGTTCATTTGACGCTTCCGCTGGAATGCGGAGCGTCTGACCGGCGGTGTCGCCGATGTCGCGAGCGCCTCCGCGCCAGCCGCCGGCGAAGGAGATGCGCCATGACGAACGATGTCAAGCTGCCGATCAACCTCGAAACGGTCCATTGTCCGGAGTGCCACGAGCGGATGCCGTTCTTCCGGTTGCCGGAGACACTGCGTCAGTTGATGTGGGGCGGCTGGACCTGTCCAAAGTGCGGCTGCCGAATGGACCGGTGGGGTCGCCGAGCCGTCGCACCGACCGCGAGCACCGAGGAGCGGCCGGCTTGACCGAATGCCGTCTGCGCCGGGTGAGGTGGTTGCCCAAACCCGGCGCGGGCGGCATTACGGCGCGACCACTTGGAAGACGCCGCGGTTGTTCGCGGCCAACTGCCGCATGGGCGTGTCGCCGCGCGGCGGCACCAGGCACAGGGTGTGGATCGACGCCTTGGCGCGGCGGTTGAGTTGAGTCACCTCGCGCACGTCCTCGACCGTCAACTCATCGTCGTCCGTCAGATAATACACCGCGTCGGGCCGCATCGACAGCGCGAAGGCGAGGGCAGCCCGGTGGCCGTTGCTGCCCTCCGCTGCGAGCGAGTCGAGATGCGCGATCGCAGCTTCGACGGCCCCTGGCGTCGCGGCGATCAGACCGCTCGTGTTCGGAAGCGCTGTGGCGGTACGGTGGTACGCGATTACCTGAAAGCGCGTGTTCGGCGGCAGGCGGCGCAGGCTCGCGGCGACGGCCCGGCGGGCGCGGTCGAAGCGGCTGTCGAGGCCCATGCTCGCAGAACGGTCGATGACATAGACGACGGACGTGCCCTTCGCCTGCACGCCGCAAAACGCGATCCCCGGCGGGCCAGCCGGGTCGTCAGGTGCCGGCCCAACCTTACCTTCGGGATGCCCATTCGGTACGCGAGGCGCATCGGGCACCCGTTGCGCTGACGGCATAACGGGCGGCATGGACGCGGCTCGTGGCAACGGCGGCGGCTCCGCATAGGCCGCGGGCCGAATCGGTTCCACAGGGGTGGGAGTTTCCACGACCGGCGGCAGTGGCGGCGACAACGGCACTGCGGGGACCGGCGGCAACTCGACTGGCGTGGCAATAGCCTGTGGCGGCGTCTCGTCGATTAACACGACGCCGACTTCGCATGCCCGTCCGCTGGACACAGCGACCGGTCCGACGCCGACCGTTCCTGGTTGCGGCGACGACGCCACGAAGCCGACGAGCACAGCGGCGTGCAACACGAGCGAAGCGAGCCAGGCCCGGCGGCGCGGCGACATGGCGATTCCCTTCCGTGGGGCGACCGTGCTATAGCGTCCCGTGACCGCGGCGCGTAGGCCAATCTGGCGTTGCCGACCGGTCGCGCATCGGAAATGCTACAACGTATCTCGTGATGCGCCGGAGGACGACATGCCAACCGCCGTGCTTCGCCGGCCGCGCCAAAAGCGATGGTCACTCGCCGAGTTTTACCGCCTCGTCGACGCCGGGGTGTTCGACGACGAGCGGGTCGAACTCATCGAAGGCAAGATCATCCAAATACCCCAGCAGAAAAGCCCGCACTCGGTCGCGCTGGCCATGGCCGACGACGCCGTGGGGTTGGCGTTCGGGCCGGGCCACTGGTTCCGCTCCCAGCTCCCGCTCCACGTCGGCGGCGATTCCGCCCCGGAGCCGGACATCGCCGTCATGCCGGGCCGGCCCGCGGACTACGCCGGACAGGACCACCCCGCCGGTGCCCTGCTGGTCGTCGAGGTAAGCGACACGACTCTCGGGTACGACCGCGGCACCAAGGGCAGCCTGTACGCGCGGGCCGGCATCGCGGACTACTGGATCGTCAACCTGAACGGCGGCCGCCTGGAAGTCTACCGCCGGCCGGTGCCCGACCCGAGCCGGCGGTACGGGTTCGGCTACTCGTCGGTCCAGACGTTCGGCCCCGCGGACACCGTCGTCCCGCTCGCCGCGCCGGGAGCGCCGGTGAAGGTGGCCGACCTACTCCCCTGAGTCCGGCCGGGCGGCGGCCGCGCGTTCGGCCGCGCCGGCCGCGAAGGCGCGGAACGCCGCCGGGTCCGCGAACGCCGCCGCCGGCACGACCAGCCAATCGCCGTCGGCCAACGCGACGAAGAGGTGTGCGTCCGTCCGATCGATCCGTCGCACCTCAGCCCACGGAATCTGCCGGTCGAGGTCGCCGCTCACGTCGAGGCCGTCGGCTGTCACGGCCACCGCGTAGCGGCGCGGCCCGCGGTACGGCGTGCGGTTCAGCCACCGACGGAGCCGGGCGGTGCGAAGCGACAGGGTGTCGTTGTCGCCCCGAAGGATCGTCACAAAGTAGAACGCGAGCAGCGGCAAACCGACCGCGGAAAACACCGCGATTTGCGTCGCCGTGCCGGGCGGGGCGACGCCGAGCCGGTATAGGTACGCCCACGCGGCGAGGAGCATCGCCTGAAAGCACACCAGCTTGATGAAGCCGAACCACAGAATGACCCGCGCCAGCCGCAGGACATACGCCGGCCGCGTCGCCTGCCACTCAAACAACTCCAAAAGCGCGATGTCATCGTCCGTGAGCGCGACAGTGGCTGTGACATCATTCATGCGGCCCCACCCGCCGCGCCGGCGGCTTGCTTCAGCCGGTGGACCGCCGCCACGAACGCCGCGAACTCGGCCGGCCCCGCGAACGCCGCCTCCGGAACGACCACCCAGCCGCAGCCGCGAACCTGGGCGAACAGGTGGCCGTCCGTGGCCGCGACGAGGCCGACGTCGGGCCACGCCACCCGCGCCTCCGTCGGCTCGCGGCCGTCGCGCAGCGTCCGCTCCACGATCCCGTCGGGGCCGACGGCGACGTGGAGGGTCGGCGGCGGGTTGTCGCCCACCGCCTTCACCAACCTGCCGGCCGTGAACCCCACGAAATGTTCGCGCCGCCACCCCGGCGACAGCCACCGGAGTACCGCAACCGCCGCGGCCGAGCCGACCACCGCCGCGACGACCCGCGTTCCGCTCGACAGCAGGCCGAACACGAACGCCAGCGCGAGCAGCGGCACCACGAACACCGCCCACAACAAGACGGACGACTCGACCGAGAACCGCACGCGGTCGGACCACCGCCGGCCCGGCCGCGACACGACGTTGGCGTCCCAGACGTACCGAGCCAACGCCCGGTAGTCGCCGTCCGCGAGGGGGTATCGCACATCGAAGCCGTCGGGGGTCGCGGTCGCGATCCCCGCCGTGCCGTCGCGGATCGGGGCCTCGCCGCGGGCGGCCGCGGCCATGTCTCTGGCCCGTCCCGTGAAGTCGTGGAACGCCCGCCCGTCGGGGAACGACGCCGCGGGGACGACCAGCCAGTCGCCGTCGTCGAGCAGGATGAAGGCGTGGGTCGCCGTCAGGTCGAAGCGGAAAAATGCCGACCACGGCCGGCGGCGGTCGCCCTCCGCCCAGCCGTCGGCGTCCAGCGTCACCGCGACGACCTCGCGGTCGGGCCGTTCGCCGCGGCGGATCAGTTGCGTCACCCGTTGCCGGACGCGCCGCCGGGCCGACCACCGCCGCCGCCCCGGCCAGACGAGTACCACGACGCCGACCGCCGCCAGCCACCAGAGGAACATCTCGACGTGCGATTCCTCGACGTCCAACGGCACCGCGCCGTCCTGAACGAAGTCGATCAGCAGGTACGCGCAGAAAATGACGGCGGGCGCGGCGAAATAGAGGGCCGCGACCAGGGCGATGCCGGTGGCGGCCCAGCCCACGACGCCGGGCCGGCTCTGGACCAACTCCCAGCGGTGCCACTCCAGGGCGACCCAGTCGTCCCGGCCGCGGCGGAGTTCGACGGTCAGGGGCGTCACAACGGCGTCTCCGCCAACTCGATCTCTCCGACGGCCGGCTCACCCGGCGGCCGCCAGTCCGGCGAGCGGCCGGGCGTTGGCGATCTCGCGGCGGCCGACCGGCCGCACCTGGTCGGCCCTTACCGAAACGACCGCCACCGTCTCCCCGGTCAGGGCGACGAACTCGACCTCGTAACCCACACCCTCGCGATAAACGAGAACGGCTGTGCCGATGTCACCGCGGGCCAAGCCGAACTCGGGTAGGTCGTCGGTCAAGACGACGCGATCCAACTCACCGATCACCTTGCCACCTCCGACGGTCGCGCGCTTCTGCGAAGCGTCGCGAACCGTAATTATAGCTGCGTCTCCGCCAGCTCGATCGCCCGCAAGAGGCCCATCGCCTTGTTGAGCGTCTCCTGGTACTCGGCGGCCGGCACGCTGTCGGCGACGATGCCGGCCCCGGCTTGCAGGTACGCCGTCTGGCCTTGCAGCACCAGCGTCCGCAGGGCGATGCACGTGTCCATGTTGCCGCTGAAGTCCACGTACCCGACCGCCCCGCCGTAGGGGCCGCGGCGGTGCGGCTCCAGCTCGTCGATGATCTCCATTGCCCGCACCTTCGGCGCGCCGGAGAGAGTCCCGGCCGGCAGGCATGACCGCAGCGCGTCGAACGCCGTCAGGTCCGGCCGCAGGTCGCCGGTCACGGTGCTGCACAGGTGCATGACGTGGCTGTACCGCTCGACCGTCAGCACGTCGGACAGTTGCACGGTGCCGAACTTCGCGACCCGGCCGACGTCGTTGCGGCCGAGGTCCACGAGCATGATGTGTTCGGCCCGCTCCTTCGGGTCGTTCAGGAGTTCGGCGGCGAGAGCGGCGTCCTCCTCCTCCGTCTTGCCGCGGGGGCGGGTGCCGGCGAGCGGCCGCACCGTTACCCGGCCGGCCTCGCACCGAGCCATGATCTCCGGCGACGCGCCAATCAGAGTACACGGCCCGGCATCGAGGTAGAACATGAACGGGCTGGGGTTGACCACCCGCAGGGCGCGGTAGATGTCGAACGCTCGTGCCCGCGTCTCGGCCTTGAGCCGCTGGCCCAAGACAACCTGGAAGATGTCGCCGGCCTGGATGTACTCCTTCGCCCGCTCGACCGCGGTCTCGTACTGCCCCCGCGTCATGTTCGACTCATACGGCCGGGTGACCGGTGAGTTGCGGTCGGCGTTGATATCGGTCAGTTGCAGGTCGGCGACGCCCTGCTGCAATCGCTCGACCAGCCGGTCCACCCGAGCGCAGGCGGCTTTGTAACAGCCGGCGAGGTCGTTCGGATCGACGTGGGCGTGGGCCACCGCAGCGATGGTCTTGTTGACGTGATCGAAGACGACCATGCGGTCGTACAGACCGAAGGCGAGATCCGGCAGGCCGCGATCGTCGGTCGGCGGATTCGGTAACCGTTCGACATAGCGCACGGTGTCGTAGCCGGCGTAGCCGACTGCGCCGCCGGTGAACCGCGGCAGGCCGGGGACGTGCGGGGCGCGGTACTTCGCGAGCAGGTCTTCGAGCGAGCGCAGCGGGTCGGCCGATTCGGTGGTGTGCGTGCCGCTAGCATCGCGAATCGTCAACCGGGTGCCGGCGGCGGTGACCGTCAGGAACGGGTTGCTGCCGACGAAGGAATACCGGCCGTGCCGTTCGCCGCCGACGACGCTCTCGAACAAAAACGACGGCCCCTCGACCTGCACCTTGCGGAACGCGGTGACGGGGGTGAGCGTGTCGCCGGTCAGTTGCCGGTAGACGGGCACGAGGCCGTGGCCCGCCGCGAGGGCGGCGAATTCGTCGAAGGTCGGTCGGTAACGCATGCGCATGGTGTAGCGACGCCGGTAGGGTGGGACGAGTTCACGAGTCCCACCACGAACCCGCAGGCCGCTGGATGGTCGTGGTGGGACTCGTGAACTCGTCCACCCTACCGGCGTCGCTACACTGTTCCCGGTTGCCCGTGGGAGAATCCAAGTCATGCCGACGCGCGGCTCGCGGTTCGCGGGCGTCTCCGTGGCCATCGTCACACCGTTCAAGCTCACCGGCGACGTCGATTACGACGACCTCAACCGCCTCGTCGATTGGCACGTCGCCCAGGGCACCGATGCCCTGGTGCCGTGCGGGACCACCGGCGAATCGCCGACGCTCGACCACGCCGAAAACGACAAGGTGATCGCCGTCGTCTGCGAACGGGCGGCGGGGCGCATCCCGGTCATCGCCGGCACTGGGTCCAACAGCACGGCCGAGGCGATCCAGATGACCAAGCACGCGGCCGCGGCCGGGGCGACGGCAACGCTGCAAGTCGGCCCGTATTACAACAAGCCGACGCAGGAGGGCTACTACCGCCACTTCGCGGCCATCGCCGATGCCTGCGACCTGCCCCAAGTCCTCTACAACATCCCCGGCCGCACCGGGTCGAACATCCTGCCCGAAACCATCATCCGCATTGCCGAGAAGGTGCCAACGGTCGTTGCCATCAAGGAGGCGACCGGCTCTCTGGATCAAGCGTCGCAGATCGCGGCCGGGTGCGACCTCACCCTGCTCAGTGGGGACGATAGCCTAACGCTGCCCATCATGAGTGTCGGCGGTGAGGGGGTGGTGTCGGTCGTTGGCAACATCGTCCCGGCCGACATGAAGGCGATGGTCAAGGCGTACCTGGCCGGCGACCACGCGACGGCGCTCCAGTGGCATCGCAAGCTGTTCGAGCTGGGCCGCAACCTGCTCGGCGTGGCGACGAACCCGATCCCCGTGAAGGCCGCGATGAAGCTGCTCGGCCGCGGCACGGGAAAATTGCGGCTGCCGATGTGCGAACTGGATACGGCGGGCGAAGCGAAGATCCGGCAAACGCTTGTGGCGTATGGACTCCTCTAAGCCGGTTCGCGACGCTTCGCAGAAGTGTGGGAGGCGGCAATGGCGGCATCGTGGTTCCTTCTAGCCGCCGCGGCGGCAGTCGCCGTGGTCCTTGGTGCCGCAACGGTCTTCATCTTCGTGCGCTCCGGCAAGTGAGGGGCACTCCATGTTCGGCTTAGGTGTTCTGGAGCTTCTAATCCTCGCGGTCCTTCTGCTCGGGGCCATGTTGGCCTCTGTGTTCATCTTTGCCCGCCGCGGCTAAGTGAACGCCGAACGCCTCCTGCGCCTGTGGCTCCGCGTCGTGGCCGTCATCCTGCTGCCGGCGCTGGCCTGCGCGCTGCTGCCCGTGGAGTGGATGGAATCCACCCACCGGGCGCTCGGGCTGGGTTCCTGGTCTGGCGAGCCGTTACTAGTCTACCTGGCCCGCTCCGTCTCCGTGCTATACGGCTTCTTCGGGCTGACAGCGCTGTTCGTGTCGTTCGACGTGCGGCGATATCGGCCGCTGGTCGAGTTCCTGTCCCTCGTCGGCATCGCGTTCGGCCCGTGCGTGCTGGCCATTGCGACAACGGCCGGGATGCCGACGGCCTGGGCGTGGAGCGAAGGACCGGCCGTCGCGGGGATGTGCACGGTGATGTTCGTGCTGGCCCGGCGGATGCGAATTTCTGAGCCAGAAGCGTGAGCGACGGCCCCGAACGCCTGGGGCCGTCGCTCACGCTTCCGGCTCGAACGGAGATGCCCGATGGATGACGTACTGATCGTGGGAGCCGGCCTCGCGGGTTTGTGCTGCGGCGTGCGCTTGCGCGAAATCGGCAAATCGTTCCACGTCCTCGAAGCGTCGGACGCCGTCGGCGGCCGGGTTCGCACAGACCTGGTCGACGGCTTCCGACTCGACCGCGGCTTTCAGGTACTGCTCACCGCCTACCCCGAGTTCCAGCGCGTCTGCGACGCAAAGCCGCTCGACTTGAAACCGTTCACGCGCGGGGCGATCATCCGCATCGGCGGCAAGTTCCACCGCTTCACCGACCCGCGACGCGACCCCTTACACGCGCTGACGACGCTGTTCGGCCCCGTCGGCCAGTTCGCCGACAAATACCGCATCCTGCCGCTTGAAAAGATGGTGCGGGCCGGCAAGGTCGAGGATCAGTTCCAAAAGCCCGAGGGATTGACGCTCGACTTTTTGCGCTGGGGCGGCCGCTTCTCCGACGCGATGATCGATCGTTTCTTCCGCCCGTTCTTTGGCGGCATCTTCCTCGAACGTGAGCTCGTCACATCGAGCCGGATGTTTCGCTTTGTCTTCCGCATGTTCGCCGAGGGCGAGACCGTCGTCCCCGCGGCCGGCATGAGCGCGATTCCGGAGCAGATCGTCACGCGACTGTCGCCGAACACGATCCGCCTCAACGCCCCGGTCGAGCGTGTCGAGCCGGGCCGGGTAACACTGCGATCCGGCGAGACGTTAGCCGCCAAGGCCGTTGTCGTCGCCACTGATTCGACGACGGCAACTCGGCTGCTCGGTAGCGCGGTGAAAGACCCCGGTTGGCGAGCCGTGACGTGCCTGTATTTTGCGGCCGATGCCTCGCCGGTCGGAGAGCCGACACTCGTGCTGAACGCCGACGAACCGGGGCCGATCAACAACTTCGCGGTCATGAGCGATGTGGCGCCGTCATACGCGCCAGCTGGTCAATCGTTGCTCTCCGCGTCGGTCCTCGGCGACCCAGCCGACGACGACGCGACATTGGAAGCCAAGGTGCGAGAGCAACTCGCCGCCTGGTACGGCCCCACAGCAAAGCACTGGCGGCACCTGCGAACGTACCGCATCAAGCAAGCGCTCCCGGACCAGACGGCCCCGGCGCTCGACGTGCCGGAGCGGCCGGTAAAGGTCGCCGACGGCCTGTACGTCTGCGGCGACCACCGCGACAATGCGTCGATCAACGGGGCAATGACCTCGGGCTGGCGCACGGCCCAGGCGGTCGCGGAAGGTCTCCTGTAGGGTGGTACGACCGCAGGGAGTGCCACCAGAAGCGATTGAGCTCCGTCGAGTTCGTGGTGGCACTCCCTGCGGTCGTACCACCCTACGAGGTGGACCACCTTACCCGACCGCCGCCCGCACGTCGGCGTGAATGCGCCGTCGGACGACGTACTCGTCCTCGTCGAGCCAGCGCCGCACCCGCGGGCCAAGGGCAAAGTCGTCGTTGACTACCGCCAGCACCGCCGCTTCGACGAGCCGCAGCTGAGCCAGTGAATAATGCGTGGCTGTGAATGCCCGGTCGCTCACGCCCTGCAGGCGCTGGAATACTTCCTCGACCCGTCCCATCGCCAACCGAGGCGGGGCGTGACCGAGCGCCGCGACGTAGGCGCACGCCAGGTTCGTCTGGTCGCGCGGTTGAAGCAACTCCGGCGAAAACAGGGCCCGCCGTGCCTCGTCGAGCGCCTGCGTCGCCGGGTCGTCACGGCCGACGTAGAACCATCCGCCAACCAAGGCGAGCAGCCGTCGCAGCACGCCCGCCCACTGCGCGGATGGGCGGCGACGCAAGGGGCTTAGGTCGCCGCCGGGGGCCACCCATTCCGCGACGCGATCGAGCAGAGCGTCGGCCTCCGCCCGCTGGCCGAGCCGGCGGAGACTGCGAATACCCTGGCCAACCAGCTTCACCAACGTGTCCTCGGCCCGCTGCCAACCGTCGGGGCCATCGCCGCTCGGGCGAGCGTCGAGCAGCCGGCCGACCGCCGCGATCAGCCGGCCGGCCGCATCCGCGTGGTCGAAGTGTGCCGCCGCCAATAGGCCGCGTTCTAGGACGCGCACCTGTGCGATGACGGCCTCTGGCCGGCCCGCGAATGTCAGGCGGTCCACGACGCCGACGAGTCGGTCAATGGCCGCCCGTGCGAATGTGTCGCCCAGTCGCGGCGCGCGGTCGAGGGCCACCTCCAGGACGCGCACGAGTTCGTCGCGATTGGCAGTATGGGCGGCCACCAGTTCGTTGAGCCGCCGGGCCAGATCACCGCGGTCGGTCACTGCTCGCGCCGCGGCCAAGGCCCGTTGGAGCTCGTCGCCGTAGTCGATCAGCACGTTGTCGTGGAACGGGTCAATTGTCTCGACCGGCTCCAGGATGCGGGAATGCTGCACGAGCCGCTCGACCTTGTAGCGCAGCGCCCGGCGGCGGGCCTCGGCATCGGTTCGCTCTCGTTCGCCCAATTCCGTGAGGCGAGCGAGAAGCTCGACGGGCAACGGGCCACCGGTGCGGCCCTCAAGCGCCTGGCGGATGCGATCCCCGTAAGCAGCGAGCAGGATGTCGTGGGCGTCGTCTTGGCCGGCCAGTACCGCGCGGGCCTGGCCCGTTACCTCCTGGCACAGGGCGCGTTCGCCCAGGCGGGCCAAGCCCCAGGCGAGCGTCAGGTCGGCGTAGGCGCGGGTGAACCGCAACGGCGAGCCGGCCGGGCCGCCGCCGACCGATTGGTACACGTCCTCCAGATTTGGCAAGCCAGGGCCGGCGGCTGACGCCCGCTCGGTTAGCCACCGGTGGACGGGCTCTCGCGTCTTCGCCAGCCACTCGCGCACGGCCTGCAGCCGTTCGCCGGAGCCTTGGCCGGCGAAGCGCAGGAACGTCGGCACGTCCCGGTCCACACTGAGGCCACCTTCGTATAGCCGTTCGAGCAATCGGTCCCGGGCGCGGGCCAAGCCGATCGTGTCACCGCCGGCCAGCCGGCCAAGCGCGAGCCGGGCGAGCCACGCGGCCCGCACCGGCAGCGCCGACTCGTTCTCGTCGAGCAGCCGTTGGATGCGGCCGAGGTCGGCTGGCGGCGACTCCTGGGCCGCCGCCCAGACCGTGTACGCGGCGACGGCTCGCACAGCCTGGTGCGACGGCGGGCCGGCGAGCCAGCGGCGCAAATCGTCGGCCGTGGCCGTGCCCCGGGGCAAGCGTGCTTCGGCCCGCAGCCAGCCGTTCGCCCAGGAGACGTCGAGCGCGTCGCGTTCCCAGAGCGCGTTGAGCCAGCAGACGGCCGCGTCGGCCGGCTGGTCGATGGCCGTGTAGACGGCTGCCAGATCGGGCCACAGCGCAGTCTGGCTGGCGTCGGGTAGGCCGGCGGCGACGAGGACCTGGCCTTCGAGCGTGCGGCGGCGCTCGTCCCAGTCATTAACCGGGGCTGGCGCGGAGTCCGCCGCTCCGCGCACCGACTCGGATCGCGGCGTCGAAACACGTTGGGGCGGGCGTGGAGCTGGAGTGAGCCAGTTGAGGACGCGTTGGAGCAGGCCCGGCGACTTTGGCTCGGCCGGTGCGGCCGGTGGCACCGGCTTCGCTGGCCCGACCCGTGGCGTCACGGGCTTCGGCGCGCGGCGGGAAGGCGGCGGCAGCAACTCCCGCGCTTCGAACGGCTGGAACGCGAACGGCCGCGCCGTGTCGTCTGGGACGAATCGGCCGGCCGGGTGATCGCGCGTGTAGGCCACGTACTGTTCCAGTGGGTGGAACGCCCCCATCGGCAGCGATTGCGGGGCGAACCCGTCGGCAGTTGGCTCTAACCACACGACCTGCGAGGGATCCGGCGCGAGCAATTCGCGCACCGCGTCGCGCCGCAAGGGTGGTGTGAGTCGCTCGCCAACTGGCACAAACAGGTTCGGCAATCGCAAGTGCGGACGATACGCGACCGCATCGAGTACCAGCACCGGCGGCCCGTGCTTGCCCGGCCGCGCCCGCAGCACGGCGACGCGCTGACCGCCGGCCGTGCCGACTGCGAGGCTCAGCCGCGCGATCAACCGGTCGTCGGACTGCTCGACCAGCGCCCGCAGCCGTGGGAACTCAGTGCCCGCAAACACCCACAGTTCCGCCGGCTCGGCCGAGCGCGCCGGCACGAGCCGAAGGCCGACCGATAGCGGCCGAGCGGCGGCGGCCGGCGGCGAAGTGCCCGTGGACGGTAAGGCGAAGTGATCGGGGCCGGCGGGGAATGGCACATCGTCGAGGAACCGCCACTCGCGCGGCGGCCTCAGAAGCACGATCTGGCCATCGGGCGGCTCGATCAGCTCCGCGACCGGGTGCCGGCTGCCAAGTTCGACCCAGACTCGCGGAGCACGCTGCGCGTAGCCGCGGATGTCGGTGCGCAGGAGCGTCGCGAACGGGGGGCGTTCGGCCAGAACGTAGGCTTGACCCCATCCGTTGCCATGGCTGGGCTTCGCTTGGTCATTCTCATGATCGGGCGCGATGCGGCAGACGACCTTACCCGCGCCGAGACGGCGCAGCTCGGCGGTAAGCTGCGGAAGGCGCTCGGCGTCCGGCAGCTCGAAGAGGACGGCCGCGGGCGCTTCGCCGTCGATGGGCACAAGCGGCAACAGGTGTGGCCAGCACGGCACGTCCTCGGTGAGGTCGATACCGCTCGCACCCTGCACGGCCGCGCCGAGCCGGGCCAGGGCAGCGACGGCATCGCGCGGCAGCGGGGCGGTCGGCTGAAGCCAGAGCCGACCAGCGGCGTCGAAGCCGGCGCGTGCGGGGGCGCGGGCGACCGCCGGCGGCACCGCGCCGCTCGCCAGCGCTAGCCGCAGGGCGTCCAGGTCGGCGAAGAAGATAGCGGGCATGGTCCAAGGTTAACTTATCGCCGCTCGTACGTCCCGGTGGATGCGCCGGCGGACGAGATATTCGTCGTCCTCCAGCCAGCGGCGCGCGGCCGGCCCGAGCGCGAACTCCTCGCTGGCGACGGCCAGCACCACGGCCTCGGCAATGTTCAGGTGATACCGCGAATAGTAGTGCGCGCTGGTGAACGTGTTCGGCAGGTGGTCCATCAACGTCGGCTCAAACAGCTCGGTGATCCGCGGCAGCGCGTCCGCCGGCGGCAATTGACTCGTCGCACCGATGTACGCACACACCAACGGGACATAAGTCTGCGGCCGCAGGCCGAGGGGCGGCTTCGCCAGGATCAATGCCCGCGCCTCCTCGATCACTGGCATCGCTCGTGCCGGCTGCCCGAGGTAGAGCCAGCCGGCCGCGAGGCTCAGTTGCAACCGCACCGACTCCGGCCAGTCGACTCCGGCCCGCGCCTTCGCCTCGGCGAATCCCTGCCCTTGCAGAGCCAGGCCCTCCACGGACTCTAACAACTCGGCCGTCGCGTCACCGAGTCCCAGCTTCCGCAGGCTGCGCAATGCCTGTCCGACTACCGGGCCACCCACCTCCATCAGCGTCCGCCATACGGAGCCGCGCTGCGCCGGCGGCAGTTGGCCGGACACCGCGAACAACTTCTCCAGGCTGCTGACGAGCTTCAGCACCACGTCGTTCCATCCGTAGTGCGCGGCGAAGAAGATCGCCTGCTCGGTCAGCAGCGCTTGTTCGCCGAGGACGATGACATCGAGCGTCGGCTCGATCGTATCGAGTAGCGGCGCGACCGGCGCAATGACCTCGGCCACCAGTGCTTCGTTGACGCGGGCGGCCAGAGGTAGGGCATCGCGCAGTACCTTAAGCCGCAGCGAGATGGCCGACTTCGACGGGCCTACCTGTTGCAACAACCGCCGGAGCCGGGTCGCGATCTCCGCCGGGTTGGCGAGGTCCGGCAGCCGACTCAACTCCTTCACCACTTCGCTACTGCCATGCGTCTTATCGATCTGCCGGTACGGGTTAAACCGCTCCTGCGGCTCCAGGACGCGGGACTGCTCGCGGAGCCGATCCACAGCGTACGACCCGCCGCGGCGGACCACGTCGCCGACCGGGACATTCGCCTCCTCGGCCCGCAGGTGTTCGAGATACTCGAGTTGCTCGGCCGGCAGCGACCCCGTGTGCGGCCGGCCGGCGATCACCTGCTCAATGCGGTACTGGAACGCCTGCAGCAGAATGCCGTGGCCTTCGCTGCCGGACGCCTCGATCGCGTCGGCCGCCGAGCGCAGCAGCCGACGGGCTGCAATCGCGTCCCCAAGCCGGGCCTGGCCGAACGCGAACAGCAGATCGACGTACTCCGAGGTACGGTCCAGAGGTCGGCCCATTTCGACCTTGAGTTCCGGGCCGATCCAGGCGCGGATTCGTAGCCGCAGCGCCTCGAACCGATCGCGCACGGCCCGGAGTTGTCCGCCGCCGGTCTGGCCGGCGTACCGCAGGAAGTCCGGCAAGTCGCGCTCGTGACTCAGCCCTTCGGATAGAAGCCGATCCAGCGCTCGGTCACGCCCGCGGGCCAGGGCCAGAGGGTCGTTGCGGTGTGTCAAAGCGTGCCACGCCAGCCATGCGATCCGCACCGGCAACGCCCGTTCGTGCCTTTCCAAGTAGCGCAACAGGACTGGCAGTCGGGTCGTCAACTCGGGCCGGTCCGCAAAGGCGACGCAGGCCACGGCAACCGCCCGAACGTCGGATGGGGCAGGTCGCTCGATCCCGAGCCGCCGGTCGAGTTCGTCCGGAGCCACCCTTTCGCCGACGGCCCACTCCTGCGCCAACTCGGGCCGCGGTTCCCCTTCCCACAGGGCGTTTGCCCATGCCAACGCGGCTTCTGAGCCGTGCCGCAGCCCCGCATTGAGCCGAGCCAGTTCCGGCCACAGTAGTTGCCGTTCCGGTGCGTCGAGTGGGCCATCGACCAGGAGAAACCGTCCCTCGGTTTCGCGCAATCGGCGCTCAAGCTCTTCCGGCGCGGCAGCGGTCGCCGCAGGCGTGGGGAGAGGCGCGAGCGGCTGGGCCGGCGCGGGCCTTCGCACGACTCTCGGCGGCACCGGTGGCCGCACTTCGGCCTCGTCGGCCGCGGCCGGCTTCGGCTTCTCGCGCGGCTTTGGCGGCTTACCACGAACGGCGACGAGTTCCTCCTTGCCGACGTACTGCCCGAAGTCAAATGTCGCCGAGCGCAGCCATGCATCCAGCGCGTCGCGATCGCGGTCCAGGACGTACTCGACCCACTGATCCAACGGCCGGAATGCACTCTCGGGCAATGACTGAGCGGCGAATGTGTCGCCATCGCGGGGGGCGAGCCATGTCACCACGTCCGGGTCCGGCGCGAGCAGCTTCCGCACGGCGTCACGCCGCAGCGGCGGTCGCAGGCGTTTGCCAATGGGCACGAACAGGTTCGGCAGCCGCAAGTATGGCCGACACGCCAACGCATCGAGGACGAGGACCGGCGGCCCGGTCTTGCTCGGCCGGGCGCGCAGGACGAGGACGCGCTGTCCGTCGTGCTCGCCCGCCGCAAAGGCGAGTCGAGAGAGCAATCGCTCATCGGCGTCGCGAACGAGGGCATCGACCTTGTCCTCGTCGCCACCGTCGATGACCCATAGCTCGGGCGACTCGTTTGGCGCGCCGACGGCAAACCGCATCGGTACCGCAAGTTTGCCGGCCGGCGGTGCGTCGGCCCACGCCGTTGGTGCGCCGGGGACGGCAAATTCGAGGACGTCGTAGATGTCGCGCCAGGGAATGTCGTCCAGGGTGAGCCAGTCGCCGGTGACGCCGCGACCCGCGTTATCGAGAGAAGCGGCCGTCGGAGCCGGAAGCGTAAGCGACGCCCCAGCATGCCCGTCGCTTACGCTTCCGGCTCGGACATCGGTGTCTCGGAGCAACACCATCTGCCCCGGCGGTGCTTTCAACAAGGAAGCGAGCGGATGCGTCCACCCCACCTGCACCCAGACGTGCGGGGCGCGCTCGACGTACGCCCGCGGAGCGCGCTCACCGAGGCGGTCGGTCGCGCGCAAGAGCGAGTAGTACGGCGGGCCGACGACGCGCAAGAGGGTAGACTCGCCAGCCAGGAAGCGCACACCCTGACGGTCGTTACCGAGGCGCAACATCTCGCCGACGAGTGGAGCGAGGTCGGCCGGGTCGGCTAGCTCGAACAGAACCGGCGTCTGGTCGGTCAACGGCGGCGGAGCCGGGTCGCGCGTTAGCGGGAGCGCCGCGAGCCAGTGCGGCACGTTAGCCCCGCCGGGCGGCTCGGTCTTCAGCGACTGAACGCCAAGACGGCGCAAGGCAGTCGCGACACCGCGCGGCACGTCGCTCGACGGGGTGATCCACGGCCGGCCGTCGGCGTCGTGGCCCGCACGGGCAGGCGTCATGGCCCAATCGGCCGGCACCACGCCAGCCGTCAGTGCCAGCCGCAGGGCATCGTCGTCGGGGAACAGGTACGTCACTGGCCTTGCTCGACGCTCTGCTTCTGTGGCAGCGGCTGGTCGACGGGAGTCTGCACCGCCTCGCCCTTGTGTTCCTCACGTTCGATCACGAGTGCGCCCGCCTCGCCGGCCTGCAGCAGGCCGCCATCCACGAGCTTCTCGACGAGCTTGCGGTGCAGCGTTTCATGCTCGTGCGGCGTCATATCTTCCTCGCCGTCGAGTGAGACGATGATATCGCGTTTGCCCGTCGCCGGGTCACAGCGCAGGCGAATGGTCATCTCGGCCATGAAAAGCCTCAGAGCGGGAGGGCGGATGCGCTATTGTACGCGATCCTTGTCGTGTGGGTCGAGGAGCGCAGCGACGAGGCCCACCGCGAACCCGAAGCGACCTCGGGGTTCGCGGTGGGCCTCGCGTGACGTTCGGCCCACACTACGGAATACCTACGCTCGGATCAGGATCGCCCCTTCGCCGTTACGCAGGCTGACCGTGGTCGTCGGGTCACCGAGAGTGCCGTCGGCTCGAAGCAGACGGTAAGTGCCGTTGAGGTTGTGGACCGTGGCCGTATCGTCGAGAACCGTACCGGTGCCGACGCCCGACTTGTACGACAACGGCTTGTACAGCACCAAGGCGTTGTCGTAGCTGCGACCGTAGACCTTGTATGTCAGCGACGCGTTGGCCGGGTCGGCACCGGTCGCGAACAGGCTGAAATCGCCCTGCGGCCGGCCGACGTTGTAATTGATCGCGTCGGTCCAGTGACGGGTCCACGACGTACTCGGCTCGTTGCCGCCCGAGAGCATGAAGAACGTCGTGTCTGGGTTGCCGATCAGGTAGTAATAGGCCAGAGCGCCGACCAGCGCCCGCGAATCGGTCGGGCCACCGATCCCGGCCGTGTTGCTCGTCAGCAGGCTATCGAGGATGATGTACGACGATGGGTTGGTCAACGCCTGGCGTCGCTTGACCTGCGCGGCCAAATCCTCGAATGCGACTGTGCTGGCCTGGAGCGGCCGGATCGCAAACTCCTCGAAGGACGCCTGAACGTTTCGGACGACCGCGTCGGTGGTCGTGTTGCCGCCTGCCGTGTTCACCGACATCCACTTCGGTTGGATCGCCTGACCGACAGCGAGGATCGTGGCAGCATAGTCGGCCGTGTAGGTCGATATCGACTCGATCGTCGCAATGCCGGCCGTCGGCGGCTTGCCGTTCGAGTTGTCGATGTGGACGCCAGCAGCGAGGGGGTTGGCATCCAACAATCGGCTATGGTAATCGGCGGCCCACGCATTGAAGCCAACCCCAGCCGGGTTCGTCACGAAACGCATCTGGCCGTAATAGGGGTAGAACAGCCGGCTCTCGTAGCGAAAGCGAGC
The DNA here is from genome assembly GCA_046350275.1 of Gemmataceae bacterium. Lineage (GTDB taxonomy): Bacteria > Planctomycetota > Planctomycetia > Gemmatales > Gemmataceae > JAXMAS01. The sequence goes on along the minus strand of JAXMAS010000016.1, from coordinate 35,759 downwards.
ATCCTTGCCGGTCGCGCGGTTCGCGAACTCCGCGTCGGATAGGTAGCCGTCGCCGTTGACATCCGCGGCCGAGTCGAACGCGGGGATCGTGCCGTAGGCCGTCTGGCCGACGTAGGTCGCGCCGACATAATCCCGGCCAAAGATGGACCGAGCGACCGGCACCTGGTTCGTCCCGCCGGTGATGGTCCGGACGCGGACATAGAAATAGCGTGTCCCGGCTCCAACGTTCGCCGTCTTCCAGTCGGCCGGCGGGTCGAAGATCACCCGGCCTGACTGGCGCATGCCGTTCGTTCCATCGGATGCGATGGTGAGCGCCTTCCATTCGGTCGGGTTGCCGGCCGCATCCACGGCGCTTGCATACTCGAATGCACCGCTCCAGGCCGTCGTGCCGCCTTGCTGCAAGTCGAAGTTCAGCTCGCGGAAACGGTCGGTGAAGCCCATGTAGAGCGACTGGCCAGCCGTGCCGAACGTCACGTCGCCGCTCGTCACGGTACTGCGGGCCTGCGAGACCAGACTCGTCGAGTCGCGACGCACATCCCAGAGCCAGTTGACCGGCTGCGCCCCCGGGCTGCCACCCTGGAACGGCGTCGCTGCGGGGACGTGGTAGAAGGCGGCCTCGCGGTCGTAGCCCGCTTGGTCGGCGTAGGTCAGCCAGTCGCTGAGCAGGTTCTGGTAGAGATTCGAGACGTTGGTGTAGAGCAGTTGCGGCGTGTTCGGAGCGACCGCGGCGATCTGTGCTTGATACGCGTCGTTCGGCAGAACGAGATCGACGCTGTTCTGGAGCAATCCCTGCTCGAAGCTTGTGAAGGGCGTGCCGAACCAGGCCAATTCGGCCACGCGAATGTGCGAGTAGTGCCGGGGCACCGTGGGTAGCGAGAACGGAGCGGGCGTCGTCCCGACGCTGCTGTTGCGGATCGTCACGGCTCGTGTGACCGTACCGACATTGCCAGCCGCGTCATACGCCTTGACCGTGATCGTTGCACTGCCGTCGGCGACAGTACGGGTGTCGAAGTTCCAGACATGCGGCGCAGCCGTGTCCGTCGCCACGAGTGTCGAGCCGAGGTAGAACTCGACCCGTGTCACCGCGAGGTTATCGCTGGCGTCCGCCGTGACGGTAACCGTGCCGCTCAGCGTGGCCCCGGCGGCCGGTGCGGTCAGCGTCACAGTCGGGGCTACCGGGTCCGAAGCGGTGGCCGTGGTCACCTCGAAGTCGTCGAGATTGACGGGACCATCGTTGCCCGGGAAGCGGACAACTCCGGCCCGGCCACCACCGGTCACGACGCTGTCGCGTACATCGATGGCGTCGGATACCGCCACGGTCCATCGGCCCGTACTGGTCAGGTATTGGCCGTTGTCGATGCGAACGACGCGGACACGCAATCGACTTCCCTCGGCCACGAGACTGACCTTCAGCCAAAGCGACGCCTTGCTATCGGTTGGGATGACGCCCAGAACCATCGCCCGGTTGCCGGCCACGCGATAGAGCGTCACACCGCCGCCGCGCGTGACTGTGGCGGCGTAGTAGCTGGCCGCGTCGGCCAGGTTTGTCCCACGCACAATGACGCCGGTCGGTGTGAGGCCGTTGGCGAAGACCGTGATGGTCGCCGTTTGGTCGGCGGCGAATGTGAGATCGGGCGACGCGATGGCTCCGCCCGTCGTCGCGCCTGTCGCCGCGAGGACGCGTGCACCGCTGATGGCGTTGGCAGCGACAACACCGAATGCACTCACACCATCGCTGGACCATTGTTGCCAGCCCGCCGGCAGCGCACCGTTGGCGGTCGTCTCGAAGTTCTCGCGGGTCACGACGGCCGCCGGAGCGGCCGGAGCCGCGTCGTTGACGATGGCGAAGTCGTCGAGATTGATCGTCCCGGCGTAGCCAGCCACGCGACCGACGCCGACCCGACCGCCGGCGGCGATCGTCGTGTCGCCGACCGTCAGCGCGTAGCTCGGCGCGTCCTGCCAGGTGCCGACAGCCGACAGGTATTTGCCCGTCGCCGGGTCAAACACCTCGACCCGCAATTGGTTGCCCGACGGCACGAGCGCGACGGTCACCCATTTGTTGCTAACATAGCTCGTCGATCGCACCGAACCGAGAACCGTCGCCTGTCCATTGACGACCCGAACGAGCTGAACTTCCAATCCGCGTGTGATGCGAGCGGCGTAATACGTTGGTGTCGTCGTCCCGAGATTCGACCCGCGAGCGATCACCTCGGTTTGGGCCAGGCTATTCAGGTAGACGGCGGCCTGCGAACCATAGTCGGCCGTCTGCGGCGTGTCGAGCCAGGCGCGCGACGAGACGTTGCTGACGGATGTCGCAGCCAGGCCGCCGGGGCCGCTAAACGGGAGGGCAGTGCTGGCGGCAAAGGCGTTGGCCGGGGACGTGCTGGCCCATTGCGCCCAGCCGGCGGGCAGGCCGGACGTGAGGGCGTCGAAGTTTTGCAGACTGACAATGTTGGCGGGGACTTCGCGGCCTTCGAGGCCCTCCACACGGAGGCGGGCACGAGTGGGTCGGGACTGGCGGGTCATGCTCCCTGGTGCTCCTGCGGTAAGACTCGGGTGGCTGGGACGCGGACTCCTTGCCGTATGTGGCGGGCGGGGTACGTGCCGCTTCCGACCCGTGCCGCTTCCGTGCGGCTCATTCCTGCGGGCCGGGCGGCTGCGCATCGCGCATCGCCACGGGAGCAAAACAGTCGCGTCTGGAATCGGCGTCCGATAACGTCGGGCCGCATGCGAAGTGCGCCGCCCGGCTCGGCGAATGCTTGCGCGCCAAAGCGGAATCGCGCCAGCGGGTCGCACCGTTACGACCGCACCCGCCGCAGCGACAGAAGGGTACGGGCGTCAACCACGTGCGGTCCAGGGATTGGCGGTCGATCGCACGAGCGGCGCGGGGCGGGACAGCGGTACGACCGGCACAACCCGCCCCGATTCGCGACGCTTCGCAGAAGCGTTCGGCGTTACAATAATGCGATGACCCGCGACGACGAGGCGTTCCTGGCCGCCATCCTCGCCCACCCGGACGACGACCTGCCCCGACTCGTCTACGCCGACTGGCTCGACGACCGCGGCGACCCGCGGGGGGAGTTCATCCGGCTCGAAATCGAACTCGAACGCGATCTGCTTCGATACGACGCAGCCGCAAAAGCACGGCTTGCCCGTATCCACGAGTTGCTCGAATCGAATGGAGACGTTTGGTTCGCCAACGTTGCGGGTGTCGCAAGCGACTTCAGCCATTGGCGAGGGTTCGTCGACACCATCACCCTCGAATCGTCGGCCTTCTTACGGCACGGAGCCGACATCCTGGACCGCGATCCAATCCGTCAGGTGCGGCTCTCGGGCGCTTGGGAGGATGCGGAACGGTTGGCCGAGTCTCCGCTGCTCGGCCGTGTCCGCGAACTCTCGCTGAGGGAGAACTATCTCCGCAATCTGGAGGCTACCATCATCCTTGAATCGCCCCACCTGCACGACCTCCTTTGGCTCGATCTGGCGGGAAACCGATTCGACTACCGGGCCATCGAAATCGCGGCCGGATGTCGTCATTTGGCCTCGCTGAAGACGCTGATCTTGAGCCACAATAACGTGGGGTCAAACGGCACCGCCGCCCTCGCCCGGTCGGAGGCACTGCGACGGCTGACCTCGTTGTCGCTGAGCCATGCCCACGTCGGACCGGTCGGAATCGACGCGTTGACGTATCAGTCGATGCTTGAAGGGCTGACCGACCTCGATCTGAGCGGCAACCCCATCGGCGGGCGCGGGGTTCGCGCGCTGGCGAACAAACCCATCCGCGGTCTAACGAAGCTACGCTTATCCCGCGTCGAAATGTCGCCCGTCTGGCGCGAGCGCATCGCTGCACAGTACCCGCCCGGCGTCGTCGAGTTCTGAACCGCCAGAACCGTCGTCCCAATCCCAAACGCCGTGACGCGGCGACCCGAGTCTGCGAGGGGAGCGTCCGGTACTGAGTACCGAGTACTCGGTACTGGACGCTCCCTCGCAGACTCGGGTCGCCGCGTCGCGGGTTCTGACGGTTGGTTCTTGGTTCTTGCCTACGGTTCCACCGACTGCCCTGCGCTCCCGACGCGGACCACCCGAATCGTCGGCAGGTGTGGCCCGCACTCGACCGGGTGCCCCGCACTGACGATCGCCTTCTGCCCCGCCGCGAGCGCCCCAGCCGCGAATGCCGCCCGCACCGCCGCCTCGATGCGATCGCTGCCGCGCGGCAGGTCATCCGGCAGCGGCACCGGCCGCACGCCCCACACGATCGCCAACCGCCGCCGCACCGCCGCGCTGGGCACCGGTGCGACGATGACGGCTCGCGGCCGGTGCCGAGCCACGTGCCGAGCCGTGCGGCCCGAGAGCGTCGGCACGACAATCGCGTCGGCACCGACCACGCCGGCCAGGTGGCACACCGTCGCCGACACGCCTTCGTCGGCCGGGCCGAATAGCGTTGGCCCACTGTCGCGGCCAGCAAGGTGGTCTTCTGTCTCTCGGGCGATGCGGTCCATACAGGCGACCGCTTCGACCGGGTACGCACCGACGGCCGTCTCGCCGGAGAGCATCACCGCATCGGTGCCGTCGTAGATTGCGTTGGCCACGTCGCCGGCCTCGGCCCGCGTCGGCCGCGGGTTCGTCCGCATCGAGTCGAGCATGTCCGTCGCCGTCACCACCGGCTTGCCGGCAAAGCGGGCTTCGGCGATGAGCTGCTTCTGGATCAGCGGCACCTTCTCCAGGGGCATTTCGACGCCGAGGTCACCGCGAGCCACCATGATGCCGTCGAACGCCGCGACGATGGCTGCCGCCCGGGCCACCGCCTCTGGCCGCTCGACCTTCGCCAAGACCGGTACGTCGAGGCCGACATCCTTCGCCGCGGCCCGAAGCTCATTGGCCGCGGTCGGGCTGCGCACAAACGAGAGGGCTAGCCAGTCGGCCCCGGCCCGCGCCGCAACTTCGAGCGCCTTGCGGTCGCGGTCGGTGACAGCCGGGATCGACAGCGGGCCATCGGGCAGGTTGACGCCTTTGTTTGGCTGAAGGGTACCGCCCACCGTCACGACCGCAGTGAGCCTTCCACCGCTGACCCGCTCGGCCTTGAGCTGCAGCCGACCATCGTCGAGCAGGATGCGGTGGCCCGGCCGCACGTCGCCGAGACATACTGGCTCGGTGACGGCAATCTCGGAGCCGGCCGGGTCAGCGGCGAAGGTTACCTCATCGCCCGCTTCAAGTGTCCGCGGCTGGTCGAGGCGCACGCGGAGCTTCGGCCCCGGCAGGTCGGCGAGGACGGCGACGGCTCGGCCGGCGGCGTCGGCGGCCTCACGCAACCGGGCAACGCGGCCCAGGTGTTCGGCGGCGTCGCCGTGCGAGCAGTTGACGCGAGCCACATCCAGGCCAGCAGCGATGAGCGCGGCCAGGACGCCGGGCCTATCGGTGGCCGGGCCGAGGGTGGCAACGATGCGCGTGCGACGATGAGTCATGACGATTCGACGGCGGCGGGAGAGGTTCGCGAATTGTACCGCGCCGATCGTCGTATGGCTGGGTCGCGCCACTGGGCCCCGCCCTCGGGCACCCGGCCGAGGCAACGGTCGAAGACGGCGAGGATCAGGGCATAACAAAGGCCGGCCGCGAGTAGTAGCAAGACGACCCAGATCATCCCCCACACGGAGCAGAGGGCAAAGCGATCACCGACGCCCCGGTGAAATTGAAACTCGGTCAGCGCCCCGCAGCCGAAAATCGGGCTGATCAGCGTCAGCCCGATCCACTCATCGCCATAAGTCTCGAACAGGAGCCGCACCATCATCGGCCAGCCGAGGCACTGCACAGCAAAGACGCCGACGGCGACGCCGATGGCCCGCCCGACACGCGGCACCACCGTCGCCACGAGTAGCCCGAAGCTCGCGGCGAACAGTCCGTAGGCCAATGACAGACACATGACGACCATCGCCAGAATCCACGCCTCGGCGCTGCGCTGATACAGCGCGGTGGCAACGCAGATGGCCGCTGGCAATGCGGTAAGCCACGGCACTGGCCGCACCGCGGCGCGCCATTTGGCCCGGACGATAGCCGCGCTGGAAACCGGCGTCGTCAGCAGAACATCCAGCCCGCCGCGAATGCGCTCGTCGGCCAGCGCCGTTACCGCGCCGACGAGGACGAACAGGACGCCGATGGGCGCTTGCAGCAGGTTGACAACGGTGGCCATCCCGTCGACCCGGTGGCCGCGGACCAGAGCCACGACGGTGAGGACCGATCCGCCGACCGCGGCGAAGGTGAAGCAACGCCAGGCGATCCGCGTCCAACGCGACGGTCGATGGCGGTGTCGCTCGTACCACAGCACCGGGTCGCGGTCCAACAGGAGCACGTCGCGGGGCTTGCGCGTGACCCGCCGCGGCTTCGCCGTCACCGCTCCCTCGCGTAAAGTGCAGGTGCGGACGGTGACGACGGCGAGCAATGTGCAGACGACGGCCACGAGAACTGCGGCAGCGGCGAACAGACCATAGTCGCTCCACTCCACGCCGCGAGCTTGTGCGTACGGCGCATAGATCAGGATGTAGGGGTTGAGGTTCTTCAGCCAGTCGGCCGCATGGCCCGTGTGGAATACCTCAACGTCCGCAGCCAACCAGACTGCGTACGCCATCAACCAGGCGACTTCGACCAGGTAGGTCACCAACAGAACTTCGTGCGGCTTGCGCCCCCAGACGGACAGGAGCAGCGCCAGCGCGCAGCCGGCGAGGCCGGTTCCGGCCATGACGATGTATGCGGCGACGACGGCCTCGGGATTGAGGCCGCCGAGTAGAGACGCGATCATCAGTACGGGCAAGGAGACAACGATCAGGCCTGCCACCGGGGCAAGGCGGGAGGCCAGCTTGCCGAGAACGACCTCGCTATCCGAGAGATCGGTGACGAACAGATGTAAGAGATTGCCGCAGAGCTTGTCGATGCAGATGGCCCCCGCCGCCGCGCCGGGGGCGGCGAGCAGGACGAGCGCGAGCTGCGTGCCGATCACCGCGAAGTAGAACGCCTCGCCGACGGCGGCGTAGTCCTTGTAGGACATGGGGCCCCTGCGCGGGCCAACCACTCGGTTCCACCCCAGCCACAGCGCGAAGAACAGAACTACGACGACACCAGTGCGGAGGGCGTACATCTGCCAACGGCGAGCAGATGTGACACACTCGACGACGAACACGGGGCTGGGGCCAATTCGCAGGGGCATCGTTACTGGTCTCGGAACACGGAACTCAGATCTCCGGCGCGCTCCCCGACTTGCGCAGACAGACGAGAGGAAGCGATGGGCTCAGCCTGTTGTGAGGAAGGTCACGCCGACTTCGCGACGGCGGCCTCCCGGCTGGATCGCAGGGACCGCATACGTGGCGGTGCGATGCGTGGCCGAAGGCCAGCGTCGGGCACCCGACCGAGACGATTGTCGAACGCGACCAGGGCCATCATGTAGAAGAACAACGCCCCAATCGCAAGCAGCACCGACCAGCCGACCGCCCAGATCATGCACAGCACGTCCTCGTCACGGCCTCCGATCCGCTGCCATTCGACCGCAAAGATCGTCATCGCCGTACCGCCCATGAATGGGCTGGCGAGCGTCGGCCCGATCGCCTCGCTGCCGCCACGGCTGGCCGTCAACAGCAACACGATCATCGGCCAACCAAGACACTGGACAGCGTAGAAGCCGACGGCCACGCCGATCGCCCGGCCGACGCGCGAGACAATCACCGCGACGAACAACCCGAAGCTCACGGCGAACGCCCCATACGCGAAGTTCAGCGGCACGAGCAGGATCACCGGGATCACTCCACCCACATGGCCGTTGGAGCAAGCCGCGGCCGCGCAGGCGATCACAGGCAGGATCGTCAGCCATTTCACCGGACGGAATGCGCCCCGCCACTTGGCCCGGACGATCTGCCACGTCGGCACTGGCGTCGTCAGCAGCACGTCCAGCCCACCACGAACCCGCTCGTCGGCCAGCGCCGTCACGGCTCCGACCAGCACCAACAGGACACCAACGCTCAACTGGATCATGTTGGTGAAGACCAGCACCTCGTCGCCACCTCGGCCTCCGACGCACAATCCGCCGAGCAAGGTGGCGCACGCGCCGCCGCCAAGGAAGAGCATCCAGACGGCCTTGGTCCAGCGCGATGCCTGGCGGCGATGGCGCTCGTACCACAGGAGCGGGTCATAACTGAGCAACCAGGCGTTGCGCCGCGATCGCTTGACGCGTCGTGGCTTGGCCGTCACCACGCCGTCGCGCAGAGTACACGGCCGAACGGACAGGATCGCAAGCACCGTGCAGACAGTAGCGAGGGCGACGCACACGGCCAGAAAGATTGCATAGTCTGCCCATTCGATCCCGCGGACGCGCGCGTACGGGGCAAAGACCAGAACGTACGGGTTGAGGTTCTTGAGCCAGTCGGCGGCGGTACCGGTGTGAAACAGACCGGCGTCGGCCATCGCCCACGCCGGATACGACATCAGCCAGCCGACCTCGATGAGGTATGTCATCAGCAAGACCTCGTGCGCCTTGCGGCCCCAAACGGAAAGCAGAAGCGCAAGAGCGCAGCCGAACAGGCCCGAGCCAGCCATGACGAGGTATGCGGCCGCGACAGCCTCAGGGTCGAGACCACCGAGCCACGACGCGAGCATGAGTACCGGCAGCGACGCCACGATCAACCCGGCGACCGGCAACAGTCGCACGGCGAGCTTGTCGAGGACGATCTCGCCGTCGGTCAGATCCGTGACCATAAGGTGCAACAGGTTGCCACGCTGCTTATCGATGCAGATTGCCCCCGCGGCCGCACCAGGCGCGGCGAGGAGGATGAGTGCGAGCTGGGTGCCGATGACAGCGAAATAGAACCCCTCGCCGACGTCGGCATACTGTTTGTAGCTCATCGGCCCGACGTGCCGGGTGTTCGTGTTCTCCCACACGAGCCAGAGGGCGGCGAAAAGGATGCTGATGACGCCCGCACGGATGGCGTACATCTGCCAACGACGGGCGCCGGTAATCCATTCGACGACGAAAACCGGGCCAGGGCCGATGTGCATGGGTGAATCCTTCCTTCGTTGCCTCCACAGTACCCGATCCAACCCGTCTGTGGCAACGGGTGAGACTTCGTTGATCCCACCCGTGGTCGCAGGTGGGCTTTTCCGCCTTCGCCCCTTATGAAAGTCGAAATGCGGATCCTGCTCGTCTCCGATATTCACGGCAACCGCCCCGCGCTCGAAGCGCTCCGCGAAACTTACGATATCTGTCTGTGCCTCGGCGATCTCGTCGATTACGGCGGTTCGCCGGCCACGGCCGTGGATTGGGTCCGCACGAACGCGACCCACTGCGTTCGCGGGAACCACGATCACGGGGCCGCACACGATGTCGCCGTCACCGGCGGTATTGGCTTCAAGTATCTCTCCGGCGTCACGCGGCCACTGACGCGCGAACGTCTCGCACCGACCGATCTGCGCTTTCTTGCCGACCTGCCGGTGACTCGCTTCTTGACTCTCGACGGCCTGAAGTTCCTGCTAGTTCACGCAACGCCGCGCGACCCGCTTGACGAGTTCGCGCCGCCGGATCCCGAATTCTGGGCGCGCCGCCTGGAGGGCATCGAAGCGGATGTTATCTGCGTTGGCCACACCCACGTTCAGTACGCGCTGGAAGTGAACGGGAAGCTGGTGCTGAACCCAGGCAGCCTCGGCCTGCCTCGCGATGGCGACCCACGGGCCGGCTACGCGATCCTTGAGAACCGAAACGTCCAACTGCGACGGTACGAGTACCCGATTGACGACGCCATCGCCGAGATCGAGGCGACTTCGATCCCGGACAAGGCCAAAGCGATGCTCGCAACGGTCTACCGCACCGGCACCCTGCCACGGACGAGCAATGGGAACGGTCACGTCAACGGCCACATCGGCTGAGCCGTTGCAGCGGTTGGTCCCCGGCCTACAATCTGTCCTCTGCTACCCCTGGCCGCACGTCGCGCCTGGGGGATCGATCTCTCCACAGACAAAAGGTGGTCGGCTATGCGCATCGCGATGACGTGGGCGGCGGTAGCAGTAATCTTGGCATCGGCCGGATCGGCGGCGGCCCAGGGACGGGGCGGCCTGGGACGCTTCGGCGGCCCAGCTCTGGTCATAAACGAAAGCGTTCAGACAGAACTGAAGATGACCGACGAGCAAAAGAAAAAGGCCGAGGAGTTCGGCTCGAAGTTCTTCGACAAGATGCGCGAGCTATTTCAGGACTCCCAAGGCGACTTCGAGAAGATGCAAAAGGAAATGGTGAAGGCGAATGCGGCCGGCATGAAGGAAGTGGGCTCATTCCTCAAAGACGACCAGACGAAGCGCCTCAAACAGATCAGTTGGCAGATCTCCGGTATCAACGCGCTAGCGACCGACGAAGAACTGCAAAAGGAAATCAAGCTCACGGGCGAGTCGAAGGACAAGGTCAAGAAGCTGGCCGACGAATTGCGCCAGAAGACGACCGAACTGTTGCAGGAAGGCTTCAGCCCGGACACGCAGAAAAAGATGCAGGAGCTACGGAAGGACTACGGCACCAAGGCCACCGATGCACTCAACGCCGACCAGAAAAAGGCTTACAAGGAAACTCTCGGCAAGAGCTTTGAAGTGAAGTTCCCGCAGCCGGGGCAGTAGGTTTCGGACGAGGGTCAGCTTGTAGGGTGGGACGAGCGGCAGCGAAGTCCCACCACGAAGCGCCTGAGCCTTCGTGGTGGGACTTCGCTGCCGCTCGTCCCACCCTACGACGTGCGCTTGCAACGGGCCACCGCCCACGCCGTCGCCGTCGCACCTGCCAACTCAATCGCGAACAGCACCATCGCGCGAACGGCGTCCGGCCATCCGTCGGTCCGGCGGTGTAACAGCCATTGACCGAAGACCAACCACGCCCCGTGGAACACGTAGACGCCGTACGTTAGCCCGGCGAGAGCTTCGACGAGCCGGTCCCATGACGCCGATAGCCGGGCGCGGTCCACCCAGCGGGCCAACGGGTTGGCCGGCGACGCCAGGCTCGCGGCGGCTGCGGCGAGGACGGGGTAGCCCCAGAGGAATTGCCAATTCCTTTCCAGCGCCACCGGGTAGCCGAGGCTGGCTATTGGAATCGCCCGGTCGAGCCTGAGGTTGATCGCACCCAACGCGAGCGTCCCGGCAAGGATAGCCAAGAGCCAGCGGCCCAATCCTTCGAGATCGCCGCGGCCGACCAGGATGCCGAACGCCAGTGCCTCGATATGGGCGAACGGAGTCCAGTAAAGAGCGTCCGCGACCTCGAACGACAGCGCACCATCGCCAACGCCCACGATGGCTGCGATCGCCGCCCGCGTTCCCACGCCGACGGCGACGGCACCGACGACGACGACGGCCGCCGACGCCCGGCGCAACGGCCCCCGCAGCGCCATCGCCAGCCCTTGCAACTGAACGAGCGAACCGACGAACCAGAGTGGGATGAATACCCAGTCGAGCCAGACGAAAGCGATGATCGGCCGGGTCCAGTTGAAGAGAAAGGCCGGCGCAGTCACGGCGAAGACGGTCAACCCTTGCCCGCGAGTGCGGACCAAAAGCGCTAGACAGAGGATGTACACGCATGCCAGCTCCGGCAGCAGCCGTGCGATCCGCCGCCGCAGGTAGGAGCCGATCGTCTCGTCGCGCTTGAGGGCTGGGGCCATCCGCGCGCCCGCCAGGACGAAGAAGAGCGGCACGGCCGTCCACCCGGCGGCGAGCGGTTCGACGCCGGCATGGAAGCCGACTACGGCAATGGTCCCGGCAATCTGAAGTAGGTGTTGATATCGCGAGTGCATGACTGCGCGGCGCGCCCGTCGTCATTCCCGGTCGTCGTTCCACGCAAGCCGGTCCGGTCGGTTGGCTGGCGTCGCGAGCCGGCCGGGTCGTACCCGGCGGGTACGCCAGCGTGATGTTCGGAGTGGGATACGACCGTGCTGCTTCAAGTCGAGGAGGTGGTCGAGATCGCCGTGCGATTCCAGAGCCGGTCGCCAACTCATTGACAGAAGTGCCAACATCAAAGGCACCGTGTACAAGGCCACGAACACGCATGCCAGAGTGCTAAAGAAGCTGATGGAGTCGAAGAGTATCGGCGACGAAATACCGCGGTGGATTGGGTCAATCAGCACAAGCGCCGGGACGACAAGGCTCGCGATAGCGATTAGGAACAGCAATGTCAGCACGATCGATCGTTGAGTGACGATACGGATGTGGTCGGACACGGCTCCGCCCTCTGGTCCCGTCTGACTTCACTGTCGCACTCATGCCGTCGAATGGCAAGGCAAAATGCCGCTCACGTCTCATACGATAACCCATGCCCTGCTCATGGCCTAATCCTATGCACCACGAAGATGTCGAGCTGACGGGCCACATCATCGACTCGCTGTTGTTGCCCAAGGTGATGGATGAAATCCTTTCGCGCGGCGGCAGCTATGTCCTCAAGGACATCAAGATCGGTAGCAAGCAGACCGACGCCAGCTATGCTCGCATTGAAGTGCGGGCCGACACGCCGGAGAAGCTCGCAACCATCCTCGCCGCCATCCACGACCACGGAGCGGTGCCGACGAACGTCGCCGACTGCAAAGCCGTTGCCGCCGATGTCGTCGGGGCGTTCCCGGAGGGCTTCTACAGCACGACGAACTTCCGTACGCAGGTCCGCCTCAAGGGCGAGTGGGTCGAGGTCGAAGACCAGGAGATGGACTGCGGCATTCTCATCGACCCAGAAGGGGAGGCCGCCCGCTGCGTGCCGATGACGGCGGTGCAACTCGGCGACAAGATCGTCGTCGGTCGGGGAGGGCTGCGCGTCTTCCCCGCCGAGACGGCTAGCCGACAGGAGGCGTTCGAGTTCATGGCGTCGCCGGTGTCGAGCGAGAAGCCGAAGGGCGTCAGCACCCGCGAGATCGCATCGGCCATGAAGAAAACGCGGGCGGCCGGCGAGAAGATCGTCGCCGTCCTCGGCCCGGCGGTCGTCCACACGGGCGGCGTCGAACACGTCGTCAAGTTGATCCGGGCCGGATACGTACAGGTCTTGTTCGCGGGCAACGCCCTGGCGACGCACGACCTGGAGAACGCAATCTACGGCACCAGCCTCGGCGTGTCGCTCGAACAGGGGCTGCCGACCCACGAGGGCCACGAGCATCACCTGCGGACGATCAACACGATGCGCCGCCTCGGCGGCATCGCGGCCGCGGTGGCGAAGGGCGTGGTGAAAAGCGGGATTATGTACGAATGCGTGAAGGCCAACGTGCCGTGGGTCCTGTGCGGGAGTATCCGCGACGACGGCCCATTGCCGGAAGTCATCACCGACGTGTTGGCCGCCCAAGCCGAGATGCGGAAGCACGTCCCTGGCACTGGCTTCTGTCTAATGGTGGCGACGATGCTGCATTCGATCGCGGTGGGGAACCTGCTGCCGGCGTGGGTGAAGGTCGGGTGCGTGGACATCAACCCGGCGACGGTGACGAAGCTGATGGACCGCGGCTCGACGCAGACCGTCGGCATCGTCAGCGACGCGGAACCGTTCTTGCGGGCCCTGACGGCGGAGCTACTCGGATGACACCCTCGGTTCGCGACGCTTCGCAGAAGCGTACCTTGGCGACCCTTTGCCTTTTCGCCGTCGCGTCGATCGCACACGCCCACGGCGTCTTCGTCGATTGCAAACTCCGCGGCGACAATGTGCGCGTCGAGGTGTACTTCGACGACGACACGCCGGCCGCGCAGGCAAAGCTCGTCGTGCAGACGAAGGATGGCGCAGAGGTCGCCCGCGGCACGGCTGACGACAAGGGCGTCTGGGAGTTCCCGAAGCCCACGCCCGGGAAATACGTCGTGATCGCCGACGCAGGCCAGGGCCACCGCGCGGAACAGCCGATGCACATGCCGACGCCAGCAGCGATCGAGAAGCTCGGCGGGTACGACCTGAATGCGCCGGAGATCATCGTGTCGCCCGGCCCATCACGGACGGAGCGGGTACGGTTCCCGTGGCTCCGCACCGCCCTCGGGCTAGCGGCGATCGCGGTGTTGGCGGGGGCGCTGTGGCTCGGGCTACGGAAGCGGCCGCCGTCAGCCCCGAAGGGGCGGGCTAGCGCAGCCCAGGGCAACGCCCTGGGGAACGCCGCCGACAACGGCAATAGCCCTGAAAGGGCGACCTAGGCCGTCCTTTCAGGGCTAAACACATTTACGTTCATTGATCCCAGGGCGTTGCCCTGGTTGCGCTAGCCCGCCCCTTCGGGGCTAAGACCGCGCCGCCGCCGTCTGCTTCCGCCACAACAGCCCGACGCACGCCCCGACCAGCGGCACCACGCCGACGGCCATGAACAGCGGCACAAACGTCTTGATGTTGTCGGCAATGCCACCGACGATTGGGTTCAGCGACGCCACTGTGTACCACGCCGCCGCCCCGGTCAGTCCCAGTACCTGGGCGGTACGGCGCGGCGAGACTTCTTGCGTCAGCGCGAAGTAATTTGCGAACCCGCCCATCGATCCTGCTGCCACGACATAGAGCAGCGGGATCGTCACCCACGGGTTGGCGGCGTACATCGCGGGGACGGTGAACAGACACAACGCGGCCGTGCCGAGCTGGACCACCTTCCGCGCCCGCTCGACCGGGACACCGGCATGGATAATCCGCCGAGTGACGTACCCGGCCGTCAGGCTGCCGAGGTCCGCCGCGACGTAGAACCCCGACTGAATCAGCAGGCCGACGTCGGCCGGCGACAGCTTCCATTCCCCCCACGGCAGCGGCACCGTCGCCATCACCGTGTCGGTCCCTTTGAAGCTGAAGTGCAGGTCCACGTCGAGGTAACGCGGCAACCAGACGCGGCAGAAGTGCCAGCAAATGTTGACGCACACGCCGACGGCGATGGCGATCCACAGCTGTGGCCGGCAGAGCAGTTCCCGAAACGTGTCGGCCGGGGCCACATTCGCCTCGCCGCCAGCAGGATGGTCGATGATGGCCGCTCGCTCCCCGCGCAGGTAGGCGAGCCACAGCACTGCCCATACGGCCCCGCCGCCGCCGACCACGAAGAATACCGTCTGCCACCCGGCCCCGCTCCGGCCGACCATCGACAGGACCAACAGCGGCGTGACGATCGCACCGATCGACGCCCCCGAATGAAAGATGCCGTTGGCCAGACTCCGCTGTTCCCGCGGCAGCAGCCGTTGCACGCTGGAGACGGCGCATGGCCAGTTGAATGCCTCGCCGACGGCCAGCACGATCCGGCAGAGGATCAGTATCTCGACAGTCGTCGCCAGCCCGGTAAGGAACCCAGCGGCCGACCAAAGGACGAGCGCCCCGGCGTAGCACCACCGCAGGCTGCTTCGGTCGACGAGCGACCCGGCCACGAATTGGAACGTGGCGAAGGTGAACCCGAACGCGAACTCGATCCACCCATAGCCGCCCTCGCTGAGGTGCCGCTTGCCGGTGTCGGCCCGCGGCGTCTCCTCGAACAGGCCACCCAGGGCAAGCGAACTCTGGTCGCTTGTGAACGCCGTCTTGATCGGCCCGGATAGAACGCCGATGGTCTGGCGGTCCATGTAGTTGATGACAGTGGCCAGGAACAGGAGCCAGACGACGCCCCATTTCCACGAGGCGACGCGGCTGGTGACTGGGAGGGGGTCGCCCATCGGTGGCAGGCTCCGGGGAGTGGCGGCGCACGACGGGGCGATTGTATGCGCGGCCGGCCGCAACCGCCGATCAATTATCGTGTCGCGGGTTGCGGGCCGTGCGGGTACAATGCGCTAAATCGCTCCGCAGGACACGAGTGCCATGACCCGCGACATCGCCATCGTCGATCACGGCCGGGGGCCGCAGATCGCCAGCCACCGCCTGACGGTGCTGGACGTCTTCTACTACCTGCACCGCGGTCATGACTTCGACTTCATCCACCGGGCACTGCCGAGCCTGTCGCGGGACGAGTTCGACGCCGTGGTGGCGTACGTCGCCGAGCATCGCGATGAGTTGGTCGAGCAGGACCGCCGGGCCGAGGAGTTCATCCGCCGGGGCATCGCCGAGCAGGCAGCGCAGGGACACTATGGGGCAATCGATGAGTCGGTTCCCTTCGAGGAGCGCGTCGCGCAGTTGCGGGCTGGCCTTCGAAACCAGCCGTCGGGGATGAATGGTGACCGCACTGCTGGTTGACGCCAACCTCGACGGCCATGCGGACTTGCTCGCCGCCCGGCTCCAGAGCGACCTCTGGCGCGAGTTCCGCGACTACCTGAACATCCACATTTTGCACTTCGAGGACGTGCCCCTGGATCGGGATGCGACCGACGAAGCGGTTTGGCGGCTATGTCAGGAGCGTGGCTATTGGTTGCTCACCGCCAACCGCAACCACGAGTCGGCGGACTCCTTGGAGGCGGCGATCCGCCGGGAAGGAACGGCCGATAGCATTCCGGTTCTGACCCTGGCCGATCCGCAACGGGCGCTTCAGGGCGGCGCGTATCTGGACCGAGTCGTCGAACGGTTGCTCGTTTACCTGCTCAACCCGGAACAATACCGCGGGACCGGCCGCCTCTACTTGCCGTAACCCATCGCAGAGTTTGGGTCCCTCCGTGCCTGCATCAAACAGCGATGGCCTCCGGCTGCTTCGGCTGTTGGCTCGTCCGTCGCCATTGCGTCTTCTGGACGATCTCTTCGCACAGGCTCTCGAACAGCTTCGCGAACTCACCGTACTTCTGATAAAACGTGCGCGGCTTCTGCGTTTCGATGTCCGCCGACTCGGCAATCTTCGTGGCGTTCGGAATCGCCGTCTGAAACGGCACCGGCAGCCGGTTGAGTGGATCGACCCCGCGCCGGGTCGCCTCGATGAACTTGTCGTGAACCGTCCGGGCCCGAACCATCGACCAGAGGGTTCCAAGCGTCACAACCTTGTAGCCGTGACTGCGAAGTCGGTCAAGCAGAAACAGCGAGCCGCGGATGGAAAGCCGATCCGGGAGGGTCGGCACGATCACGTCGTCGGCGACCGAGAGGAGGAAGCGGACTTGCAGCGCCAGGCTCGGCGGGCAGTCGATGACCGCGAAGTCGAAGTTCTCCTCAACCCACCGCTTCATCAGTTGACGTCGCCGATTCCACATTCCCAAGAACTCGTCATTCGAGCTGTGGCCGCGGCGGGCCTTGGCCATGTTCGTCGAGAAGTCGTCGATCCGAATCGAGCATGGAAGCACGGCCAGCTTCGTGAGTCCGCCGCCGATATTCGACACCCGCCGCGTCACCGTACCCTCAAACTGATCGCTACGGAACTCGTCGTCCAGCATCGACGCCAACAAGTCGTGCAGCGTTCGGCCCTTCTTCTCGCACTGGAGTAGACGGCATTCCCCCAGCAGCAACTCGCCCGCCATGCACTGGTGGTCGGCGTCGATCAGCAACGTCCGGAAGCCCTGGCTCGCGAGGCACTCGGCGACCGCGACGGCGCTGGTCGTCTTGGCGACACCGCCCTTGAGGTTGAGCATCATCAAGATGGACACGGCGGGTCTTCCTCGACGGGCGCAGTTCTACGGGAGTACATTCGAGCAAGGATAGCTTCTTTTCCGGATTGCCGGTGTCGAATGCGGTAAGATGACGGTAGAACCGGAGAGCGACGATGAACAAGGTGATCCTGACCGACGACTTGCGGTCGCAACTCAACGGCCTGAATCAGCCGGTCGAGGTGTGCGAACCGTCGGGACAAACCGTCGGCCATTTCGTGCCCCAGGGCCGCTACCTACGCCTCCTGGCCGCGTGGGACGAGAAACAAATCTCGGACGATGAGTTGCGCCGCCGGGCCGACGCGCCGGGCGGCAAGCCGCTGGCCGATGTCCTGGCACGGCTCGGGAACGGGCGATGAAGTACGAAGTGGTCTGGAAGGACGCGGCCGAGGAGGATTTGGCCCGCCTTTGGACCGACGCCGCCGACCGCGACGCCGTAACGCGGGCCGCCGCCGAGATTGATCGGTTGCTAGCGCGTGACCCGTGGGGCAGCGGCGAGTCACGCTCCGGCGGCTTCCGGGTTACGTTCGTCGAACCGCTCGGCGTTACGTACCGGATCGACGAAGCGGCCAACGCGGTTCGCATTGCCCGCGCGTTCACCCTCGGCTGACGAACCGCGAACCACGAACCACGAACCGTCACCCGTCACTCCACCGTCGCGCCGTGCCGCCCCAGCGGGCCTTGTCGCTCAGGCACACCAACAGCGCCAACTGCACCACTCCGTTCAGGTCTGCCGCGAACTGCGGCCGCTCCGTCAATTCATCCAGGCTCGGCACTACGCCCTGCGCCACCGCCGCCACCTTCGCCGCGGCCAGGCTCCCCGACACGACGAGCCGCTGCCGGCGGGCGTCCACGAAGCCGTCGTGATCGACGGCCAACCCGCAGCCGCGGAGCGCCTCGGCGAGTGAGCCGAGCGAGAAGCCGTTACTCGCGACCACCTCCAGCGCCAGCGGTGGCTCGCCGGCGTCGCCAACCGGGTCGAGCGGCTCGGCCGGGCAGAAGCGGATCGTCAGTTCGGCCTCGTCGGCTTGCGGCAGGATGTACTTGGTGCGATCGGCCTCCCGCTCGGCGATCTTCGCCAGCACCTGCTCGGCCGAGTACCCGCGGTCGCGGCGGTCACGCTGCACCTTCCAGTACCGCCGCAACGACTCGTCCGGGTCGATGAACACCGTCAACTCGTACAGCCGCCGCTGCGACTCGAGCGCCAGCGTGTGCAGACCGGCGAAGATCACACACGTCCGCGGGTCCACCCACTCCTCGTTGGTGAACCGGCCGGTCGCGTGGTCGTAGGTGCCCTTCAGCACGCCCTGGCCCTGGGCGATGGCCACCGCGTCGTTCTGCTGCTTCATCAGGTCGTTGGCCCGCACGTCCAGGTGCGTGTGGACCTGCCACATCGCGTGGCCGCGCGGCCAACGGTGGTAGTCGTCGCCCGAAATCACCAACGTCCGAGCCGTGCCCAACACATCGCGCAGCAGCTCGCAAGCCGTGTCCTTGCCCGCGCCGCTGTCGCCAGCCATGCCGATCAAGAGCGGTTTCGTCCGCATCCGGTAGACGCGGTTACTCCGCACGCCGTTGAGGTACATCGGCACCAGTACCGCTGTCATGCCGGCGAACATCGCCGCGAACGCCAGGTTGCGGAACTGCGTCACTGCGTCGACCCCGAACCGATCGGCCAGCCACGCCGCGGGCTGCACGTCCGTCGGGGCGACCAGCTTCCAGGCATCGAACAGGTCGCTCTCGGGGCCGGTCCAGAAGTAGGCGAAGTACGCCAGCGTGTAGACATGCAGGGCGACGAACCGCCGTTCGTTCTGCCGGGCGCAGTAGTAGGCGACGAACGGCAGCGACCACAGGACGTACCCCGGCCGCGGCGGCGCGAGCAGCACGAACACGCCGAACACCAGGCCCAGGTACGCCATCAACAAGTCCCAGTTCACCTTCGGGTAACTGGCGAACCGCAGCCATAGAAGCGCGAGCGCGACCGGGGCGAGCAACAGGTCCGGCCCGTCGCGGCCGAGCGGGATGCGAAGAGCCAGGACGCGCAGCTGCTCCTCGGAGCCGTAGACCATCCGCCGGTACGCCTCGCTCGGCAGGTACGGCAACTGCGCTGCGAGGGCGATGAGGGTGGCCAGCACGAGTGCCCCGAGGGCCGCCCGCCATCCGGCCGTCTTGTGCAGGTACACAGCCAGGAACGGCACCGCGACCCACAGGTGCGCCTTTGTCGCCAATGCCAGGCCCAACAGGGCCGCGAACGGCAGTTCGCGCCGCCGGCGGAGGAAGTAGAAACTCTCGAACAACAGCGCCGTCGGCAGCAGGTCGAGTTGCCCGTGCCAGTACTGGATGTAGAAGACGAGCGGCGAGCACCAGTATGCGAGCAAGACCACCCGCACCCGCTGCGGGAACCACGACGCCAGCAAGAGTGCGATGGCGATGTCGGCGGTGATGAGCGGTAGGCGGTACGCGAACAGGTGCGGGCCGAAGAGCGCTCGCGGCACGGCGAGGGCATCGAGCATCACCGGCGGGTAGGGGAACTGCCGCCACTGACCCAAGGCGGCGAAGTGGTCCCACGGGTTGGCGAAACCGCTTTCGACAAAGTAATCGACGAACGGCGCGAACAGGTCGCGCAGGTAGCTGGACGCCAGCACAGAGCCGGCGATCAGCTTGAGTACGAAGACGGCCCAAAACAGCGGCGAACGGACCAGAGCGCGCACACCGGGATCGGTAGCGACGCGCGTGAGGGAGCCGTAAGTGTGCTCGTCGGTCGCGGCGGCAGCGGCCCCGGTCATCGGCGTCGTCTCCGGCGTATTTCGACCATCCCGGAAAATTCCGTCCCGCAAGTGTAACACCCGTCCGCGGCCGACGCTTGGCTGCTTAGTCCGGTACATCGCCGGATGCAACCAAAACACCGGACTGGAGATTCAAAGTCATGCACCTGCGTACCACCCTGAACGGCCGCCGCAACGTGTCCCGCGTCGAAGCCCTGGAAGCCCGGCTGACCCCGAGCGTCACGGCCAGCCAGCTCGGCAACGGCACGATCATCGTGAGCGGCACCAGCAACTCCGAGGCCATCCAGGTTAACGACAACGGCCCGACCACCACCGTCTACGCCAACGGCTACAACGTCGGCACGTTCGCCAACTCGAACGGCAACTACATCGACATCTTCGGCAACGGCGGCGGCGACGTGGTCAGCTACAACGTCCTCGGCAACGCCACCCCGAAACGGAACATCCTGGCGTACCTCGGCACCGGCACCAACTCGTTCCGGGCGAACGTCGTCGCCGTCCTGCCGACGCCGACCACCGTCGCACCGACGCTTGGCGCGTTGGCCGCCAACTCAAACCTGTACGTTGAGGTCCACGGCAACACCGGCAACGACACGATGGGCCTCTCGGCGCTCGGTATCAACGCCAACGCGAACCTGACGTTCACCGGCACCGGCGACGCCGGCAAGGACTCGTTCACCGCCAACGTCGGCTATGCGAACGGGCTGGGCCAGGCGGCCGGCACCCACACGCGGTTCGACTTCGACGGCGGCATCGGCGACGACTACGCCAACGTCACCCTTCAGGGCGACCTGCAATACGGGTCCACGGCCTACGTCAACCTGAGCGGCGGCACCGGGGTCGATAAGCTTTACGCCTACACACTGAACGGCGTCATGGCCGGATACACGAACTTCGCGCTCTCGGGCGGCGACAACGACGACATCATCTACGTCGATTACGAGATGAAGGCCGGCAGCAACCTCGGCCAGGCATACCTGTACGTTTACGGCGGAGCCGGCAACGACACCGTGACCGCCCTGTTCCACAAGGCGCGCTCGGCCGACACATCGGTCGGCAACTTCTTCCTCTACGGCCAGGACGGCAACGACAAGGTCACGACGAACATGGCCCGGACAGCGGTGGTGTCCAGCTTCGAGACCATCGTCAACGTGGCATAAGGCTCCCGGCGAGCGTCGTAGCGTAAGCGCGACGTGGTTGACTCTTCCATCACAGCGTAAGCGCGACATGGAGGAGTCAACCACGTCGCGCTTACGCTACGACGCTCGCCAAGTTGACGCCTCGACGCTCGCCTTACCCTTCGGGATGGAACCGCAGGCGGACGATATAGCGGACCATGTTGAGGATCGTCCGCCAGCGCGACAGGAAGCTGAACGCCCACTTGCTCTGCCCGTGCCCGCGGGCTCCGAAGACGACCGGCACCGTCAACACACTCAAGCCCGCCCGCTTCGCCCGGTACAGGACATACAGGTCGAGCGGGAAGCCGTCCGGCGGGTTGGCGAGCCGGTCGAGGTGGCTGCGGTGGAACACCTTCGGCTGAGCGTTCACGTCAGTCAGCGGCGTCAGCAGGACGGTGCTGGCGACCAATGACATGCCAGTGGTGACGAGCTGGGCGCTCCAGTCGCGCTTGGCCCGCCGGCCTTTGGCGACGGCCTTCGCCGGGTCAGGCTGCGAGCGGAGCAGGCGATAGGCGGCGAACACATCCTCCGGGGCGCACTGCTGGTCGGCGTGCGAGAAGGCGAGGAAGGTGCCCGTTGCCGCCTTCAGGCCGGTGGCGATGCCGTGGCCGTAGCCACGATTCTTCGGGACACGCACGGTGCGTGCGAAACGGTAAGCGGGGTTCGCGAGTTCGCGCGCCAGAACTTCGGCCGTGTGGTCGGTCGAGCCGTTGTCAACGAGGACGAGCTCCGCGGGAAAGTTGGGCCACGCGGCAGCGTAGCGCGCCAAGAGCGGCGGCAGGTTCTCCGCTTCGTTGTAGCACGGCAGCACGACCGACAGTTCGACACTCACGACAGGACGCCCTCCCGGTTCGCGCCGCTTCGCAGAGGCGTGCGACGCGCCAGGGACGCTTCTGCGAAGCGGCGCGAACCGGCCGCCGGGCGCTTCCCGTACGGGTGGTGCGCCGCCTTGCGGAAGTACGCCTCCCAATACTCGTATGTCTTCACGTCGGCCGGCACGCCGAAGCAGATCAGGTGCCGCACGTCGAATAGCTTGGCCCGTCGGCCCTGCTCCAACAGCACCTCGACGGCGCTATCCGCGTAGAACTCGCCGTTCACGCGGCGGTTTTGCCGGATCAGCTCTTCGGCCGCTTCGATGAAGAACTTTGCTTTGCGGAACCAGAACAGGCCGATGATGCCGGGGTCGCGCTTCACGTCCGGGCCGAGCGGCTTCTTGCAGCTCACGCCCTCGATCCATCCATCGGCGTCAGCCTTCACCCAGCCGTACTGCTTCGGGTTGCGGTTCGCGTGTGGGTGATTGCGGAATGTCCAGACGATGCAATCGATGGTTGGGTCGTCCTTGAGCGCGGCGAATTTCGCCTCGTTGTAAACGACGGCCGCGTCGCACGGGGCGATCGAGAGCGGTTTCTCCGGGTCGAGCCGTTCGCAACCGATCAGGCAGGTACTCGCCTGCCCTGCGGTCATGCCTTCGACGGCGAGCGCCTGCACATCGCGATCCGTACCGTTGAGCGCGCCGACGAGGCCGGGGTGTTCGAGGTGGTCGGTCCGGCAGACGGCCAGCCAGCTCTTTGCGGGCGGCAGGCTGTCAAGCGACCGCCGCACCATCGGTACGCCGGCGACGCGCACGAGCGGCTTCGGCTGCGTGTAGCCTTCCTTCTGGAACCGCACGCCGGCCCCGACCATCGGCAACAGCACCTGCGTGTCGTCGGCCGGGCGCGTCGGTCGCCAGCGGCTCGCACGGCGGAAGTAGTCGGACCAGCCGCGGTACTCGTCGAGGTCTTCCGGCGTGCCCCACTGGAGGAAGTGGTCCAGCTCATACACCATCACCGGCTCGCCATCGGTAACGAGGAGGTTGTACGGCATGCTGGCATAAAACTCGCCGTTGGTGCTGAGGTTCCGCTCGACTGCCCGGTGGAACAGTTGCTTCATCAGCCGGCCGCTGCGGAAGTAGTACGCGCCGGACGACGAATACTCGTTCATCCGGTCGTCGGTGAAGCAGTGCTTCTCCTGGATTTCGAGCATCCGCCCGTTCTCGACCCGCATATACGCATACAGGTTCGGCCCGAGCGTGTGGGGGTGGAAGCCGCGGTACGCCTGGACGCATCCGGCCGGGTCGTGGTTGTACATCGTGCGCTTGAAGCGCTCGTAGTCCCAGTGGACGCTGAAGTCGCAGTAGTGCAGAAGCGTGGGCTTGTCGTCGGCAATGGCCTGCTCGGCCATGAGCGCGGCCCAGACTGGCCCCTTCTTGTGCGGCTCGATGCCGAGGATCTTGCCGCCGGGCGCGAGTCGTTCGAGCGTGTCCCGCAGCGGCGTGGTTTCCAGGTGATCGCGGGCGCAGATGAAGACGAAGTCCCGCTCGCCGGGGAACAATCGCACGATGTGTTCGATGATCGGCCGGCCGTCGACCTCGATCAGCGGCTTGATGTTCGCATAGCCCGCGGCGGCATAGCGCGACCCGCGGCCGGACATCGGGATGACGATTTGCATGTTCATTCCCCCGCTTCGGTTCGCGACGCTTCGCAGACGCGTGGACGCTTCTGCGAAGCGTCGCGAACCAGTCCCCCCGCCGCGACCTTGCGCCGGTACGCCTCCGAATCCATCCCGCTCAAGTATGCAATCTCTTTCGGGTCCAGGCGCTGCGGAACGCCGCGGCGGGCGATCAACCCGTGCAGCAGCACATTCGCCAGCAAGTTCTCCTCAACGATGTCCGCGTTTCGCGCACTCGGCGCGACCAACACGAACCCGCACCCGCGCAGCCAGACGACGGCCTGCTCCGGCAGCGGCCCGCCGTCGTCCGTCGGGTCGATGACGCGGATATCGTGAATGCCGTACACCACGTCGTCGGGCACGAGCGCCCCAGATGTCGGCGGTTCGTCGCCGTGGATCGGCAACCCCCTCCGCATCGCCGGCCGCACGACGCCCCCGAACGCGATTTGCCGCCTAGCCGCCCACGCCGCGGCGTCGGGATGTGGCGGCGCAACTTCGACACTTCCCGCCGGCACGTCGCCGAAATACTTCCGCCCTAGCCCGATGACTTCCTCGTGAGCCGCGATAGCTTCGGCCGCATCGTCGCCCGCGGTGATGAGGCCATGGTTCTCCAGCACAAAGCGATCCGCCCCGGTCGCACGGTGGGCGTCGGCGACGAGCCGGCCGAGCAAATAGCCCGGCGTCGCGTAGCCGACCCACGGCCCTATCCCGGCGAGGGCATCGCGGCCGCCCTCCATGCACGTGAAGGCGTTGACGTACACCGAATGCGTGTGCAACACGACCCGCTGCGGCAACGTCGCATGAAAGCTCGTTTCCAGCGACGGTCGCAGCGGCGAATCGACGAGTCGCTGGATGCGCTGCACCGATTCCTCGTGAGCCTCGCGTGGCGGCAGGACCGCAAGACGTGGATCATCGAGCGAACGCCGGAGGGCCGGCAGGTCAAGTGTCAGGTGCCCGGTCGACGCCGTGACCTCTGCGAGTTTGACGCCGGATGCTTTGATCCACAGGCGATCGGCACCCTTCGCCGATGTGTTCCCACCGCCACCCTGGGCCAGCAGCACGTCATTGCCCGCGTAGTGCGATGCAGCCACGAGTTCCGCGACGGGGTTACCCATTCCACATCGCTCGCAGGTTGTGCCAGGTCATCTCGGGATGGAACCACACGAACGGAACACCGGCCGCCCGAGCCGCACCACCATCTTCGATCTCGTTGTCGCCGACCAGGACAGCATCCTCGGCCGTGACGCCGAGAAGCGCCAGCGCCCGCCCGACAACCCGGGGATCGGGCTTATCGGCCCCGGCTTCTTCGCTAGTGACGAGATACTCGGCCGCTTCGTCGAGCCCGAGCGCGATTAGCTTGTGAATCTGTCGCTCCGTGGTGAAGTTCGTGACCCACGCCAACCGCACGCCGGCGTGCCGCAAGTCGGTCAACAGTTCGGCACAGCCGGGTCGAAGGGTCATCGCCGCGAAGTAGCCACGCCAGTAAGCGTCGTGAAGTGTGAGTGCCGTGCGCAACTTCGAGCAGCCGTGGGATTGCTCCGTGATCGTCTTGAAGTAGAGAAGCCGGCTATGTTCCGCGGCCGTCCCAGCGACGAGGCGCTTGACCGCCGCACGGGCCGTCTCGTAGTCGGCAGCGCTGACGCCGCTGGCGGCAAGGCCGGCGGCGTGGCACGGCGCGTAGGCGTAGGCGGTGTTGTCGAGGTCGAACAGGATCGCGCGGGGGGGTGGCACGGCGCGCCTCGAGCAATCCGAGCCGGAAGCGTCAGCGACGGACATGTTAGACCGTCGCTGACGCTTCCGGCTCCGTTGCATTCACGGCTTATTTCATCTTCGGCAACAGGTTGTTGGCGATCTGGATCGCGGCCGGGCCGACCAGCACGACGAAGATGCCGGGGAAGATGAACAACACGAGCGGGAAGATGAGCTGCACAGCCGTCTTGGCCGCCTTCTCTTCCGCGATCTGCCGACGCCGTGTTCGCATCGAGTCGGACTGCACGCGGAGGGCCTGAGCGATCGACGAGCCGAAGCGATCGGCCTGGATCAGGATCGCGGCGAGGCTTCGCACGTCGTCAACACCGGTGCGGACGCCGAGGTCGTGTAGCACCTCGCGGCGTGGCCGACCCATCTGCAACTGCAAGTTGGCCAGGGCGAACTCCTCGGAGATAACCTTGGCGTGGCCCTTCATCTCATCGCACACCTTCCGCATGGCCGCGTCGAGGCCGAGGCCTGACTCGACGCAAACGACCATCAGGTCGAGGGCGTCCGGGAGCGTCAGGAAGATTTCCTTCTGACGGGTCGAGCGAAGGTGCCAGAGGACGATCGACGGCAGGTAGAAGCCAATGCCACCGCAGGCGAGGACCCACTGCATCGACTTCATGTTCCAACCGTCCTTGAGGCCGAAGATGAAGATCGACGGCACCAGGAACAGCGCGAGGCTGGCAATGCGCAGGCCGTTGTAGACGGACGCGGCACCTTCGCTGCGGAAGCCGGCGTTGGCCAGCTTGATCTTGAGCGAGTTCTTCTCCAGATCGTTTTGCGGCTCGAGCGCAGAACCGAGGTTCTGCATCGTTTCTTTGAGGCCGCCGAAACGGTCCTGATGGCTTTGTGTTTTGTTGAGTTCGATGTCGGCCAGCGACTTGGGCCGACCGATGCGTTCGAGCCGCTGCTCGGCCGTCGAGGTGTTGCGATTGGAAATCAGCGACAGCATTGCCCACGCGCCGGCCATGAAGACCACGAACGCGATGAGGGCCATGATCGTCGAGCTGTCTAGGAAGTCCACGGCCGGCTCCTTCGAAGAGTGGTCAGTGGTCAGTGGTCAGTGATCAGTAAGACCAAAGACCGCGGACACCGACCGCCTTTCGTTCTGGCTAACCACTAACCACTGACCACTGACCACTGTTCAGACTTTGATGTCCACGATCTTCTTAATCGCGTACGCGCCCGCCACCTGGAGCGCCAGGGCGAAGATCGACATCTTGATGCCGAGTGGGTCGGTCCACAGCATCTGCACGTAGTCGAACTTCGTGTGCAGCATCATCAGGAACAGGCCGAACGGCAGGGCGATTAGCACCAGCCCCGACAGCCGGCCTTCCGCGGTCAGCGCCTTCACCTGGCCGAGAATCTTGTACCGCTCACGGATGATGTGGCCGATCTTGTCCAGGATTTCCGCGAGGTCACCACCGGTCTGCCGCTGGATCGCGACCGATGTGACGAAGAACTTCAAGTCCAAGTTCGGCACCCGGTCGACGATCGCCCGCAGCGCCTCTTCGAGCGGAATGCCGAGGTTTTGCTCCTCGTAGATGCGGCCAAACTCCTTCGCGATCGGCGGCGGCATTTCCTCGGCGACGACGTGCAGACCGGCGGCCAACGAGTGCCCGGCCCGCAGAGCACGGGCGACTAACTCCATCGCGTCCGGCAGTTGCGACGCGAACTTCTTCAGCCGCGTCGCCCGCTTGAACCACAGCCAGGTCCACGGCAGGGCGAAGAAGACCAGCGCCCCGACCGGCGCGACGAAGACCGTACGGGCGATCAATGCCGAGAGCATCGCACCGACCAGCGCCATGCCGATCGAGATCGCCGTCAGCGCGCTCGGCCGGATGTTGGCGTCGGCCTGTTCGAAGATCTTCTCGAAGTTCATGAAGTTGGGCGTCAGCGCGTCGAGGATGTTCTTCTTGTCCACCTCGCGCAGCGCCTGCCGCAACAGCAGATCGGCCGACGATTCCTTGCGACCACCGCGGCCGACCATCATGTCGAGTCGGTCGCCGGCGCGGCCGGCTCCCTTGTCGCGGAAAAAGTACGCGATGACCCCGACCAGGCCGGCCACGGTCGCGAATGCGATCAGAGATACGAGTACGGGGTCCATGACTCATTCCCTCTCAAAGCTCACCGATGGCAATCGGTGGGCTTTTGGTGCCATTCTCAATCCCGTTGGAGGATGCGTTCCTGGAACAGGTTCGACGGCAGCTTGATGCCCTTCGACTCCAGCCGGCTCACGAAGCTTGGCCGCACACCGGTACTCTCGAACTGGCCGAACGACCGGCCGTTCTGGTCGATACCGAGCTGCTTGAATCGGAAGATGTCCTGCAAGATGATGACGTCCTGTTCCATGTTCATCACCTCGGTGATGCACGTCACCTTGCGCGGCCCACCCTGGAGGCGGTTGGCCTGAATGATGACGTCCACGGCCGACGCGATCTGCTGCCGCATCGCCTTGATGGGCATCTCGAATCCGCCCATCATGATCATCGTTTCCAACCGGCTCAGCCCCTCGCGCGGGTTGTTCGCGTGCAGCGTCGTCATCGAGCCAGCGTGGCCGGTGTTCATGGCTTGGAGCATGTCCAGCGATTCGGACCCGCGACACTCGCCGATGATGATGCGTTCGGGCCGCATACGCAGGGCGTTGCGAACCAGGTCGCGGGTCGTCACCGCGCCCTTGCCCTCGATGTTCGGCGGGCGGGTTTCCAGCCGGACGACGTGTTCCTGTTGCAGTTGCAGTTCCGCCGCGTCCTCGATGGTGATGACGCGCTCGTCGTTCGGGATGAAGCTGGAGAGCGTATTGAGCAGCGTGGTCTTACCGCAACCGGTACCGCCGGAGATCAGCACATTGAGGCGCGACTTGATGCACGCCTCCATGAGCATCGCCATCTCGGGCGTGAACGCCTTGTAGTTGAGCAGGTCTTCGAGCTTCAGCGGATTCGAGCCGAACCGACGAATCGAGACCGACGCACCGTCGAGGGCAAGCGGCGGAATGATGGCGTTGACGCGGCTACCGTCGGGCAGGCGGGCGTCCACCATCGGCGAGGTTTCGTCCACGCGCCGGCCGACCTTCGACACGATGCGGTCGATGATTTGCAGCAGGTGGTCGTTGTCGCGGAATTTGATGTCGGTCTTTTCGAGCTTGCCGCGGCGCTCGACGAAGATATTGAACGGGCCGTTGATGAGGATGTCGGAGATCGTTGGGTCTTTCAGCAGCACTTCGAGCGGGCCGAAGCCAAGCGTCTCGTCGAGAATTTCGTCGATGAGCCGCTCGCGCTCCATGCGGTTTAGGAGCGGATTCTCGGTATCGCACAGGTGCTCGATGACGCGGCGGATGTCCTTGCGGAGCGCGTCGGAGGCAAGGTCTTTGACTCGGGTGAAGTCGAGCTTCTCGACGAGCTTGCCGTGAATATGCCGCTTGAGATCGTCGAAGCTCTTATTGGCCGCAGCGTTGCCACCTGCGCTCGAGTTGAGCGAGCCACCCGCGTTTGTGCCGTGACGACTGTAGCTATTGAGGCGGGACAAACCTTGCTGAAGGCGCGACATCGCAGCGGTCCTCATTCTCCCGGGGGCCGCACAACTCTAGGTCACGTCTCGCCCACGTGACGGGTTCTGTGGGGAAAAGCGGCTCTGGAGGACGATTTTTTCATCGGACGGGGATGGGAGCGGTCATAGCCGCGGAGGGGCGGCCCGGAAGCCCAGGGCCAATGCCTCTGGGCTGCCCAAGGCCGCCCCTCCGGAGCTACGACACGTACTCAGCGCTCCCGAAGATGCCCTTGAAGAGCCCACCCTGCGGAGCCGTCGGGGCCGCTCCCCCCGTCGCAGGACGGTTCACCATGGTCGCGGCCAGGCCGGCCAGGCTTTGCTGGGCCCGGCAGCGCGGGGCGTGCGTCACCAGCGCCTCGCCCGCCACCTTGGCACCAATCACCGCTTTGGCATCGTTCGGTACTTGCCAGAAGATCGGTTTGCCGATCGTCTCCTCGGCCTTTTTCAGGCTGATTTCGGCCTCGGCGTACTCGGAGCCGACGCGGTTCATCACCACGCGGACCTTCTCCGCGATCCCCTCTTGTACGCCGAGCGTCATCAGCATCCGCACGACGTTCCGCAGCGAGGATAGCTCGAGTTGGGCGACGAGCAGTACCATGTCGGCCATCTCCAGGCCAACCAGGTCGATCGGCGACAGCCCCTTCGACAGATCGAGGATCAGATGTGTGTAATTGATCCGCAACAGGTTCAGCACACGCTCGACGTGAGCCGGCTGGATCACGCCGAGGTCCGACATCTGGATCGGGTGCGCGAGCAGGTGCAAGTTTGTCGGCTGATGTTTGAGCAGCGACCGCTTGATAAAGTTGAGGTCGAGCTTCTCGATGTTAACGCACAGGTCGGCCAGCGTGTGATCGGGCATCAGGTCGAGCGAGATGTCCGCGTCGCCAAGAGCCAAGTCGAGGTCCACCAGGGCCACGGCGTTGTTGGGATCGCTAGCCAGAATGCAGCCCAGGTTGACCGCGATCGTCGTACTGCCAACGCCGCCTCGCGAGCCCAAGACGGCGATGATTTGCGAATTTCGCGGGCCGGCGATGATACTGCCGCGATGCCCTCCGCCGTCGCCGCCAGTGACGGTATCGCCCTGAGCTTTGCGCAGTGTCACCAGCATGTCTTCGAGGACGACTGGCTGCATCAGGAAGTGCTTGGCCCCGCGCTGGAGCGATTGCAGGATCGCCTGATTGTCCGCCGAGATGACCAGGATCGGCATCTGCGGATGTTCGTGCGCGATCTGCGTCACCAGTTGCAACGACTTGGTCTTGTCGGCATCGAGATTGACGACGGCCAAGTCGGGCGGCGATTCGGCGATCACGTCGGGGAAGAACTCGTAGCGGTTCGATTCCGCTTCGAGGAACACGAAATCAACCCCCAGTAACAGGCTGCGCAGGGGGTCGCGGGTCATGTCCTGAGGATCGACGATCGCGATGCGAAGCATGGTGCATTACCGAGGTTGACAGTCGGCGAGCGTCGGGGCGTCGGCTCGATGCGTTCGTTTCCACAAACGCGTCGGGCCGACGCCGCGATGTCCGCCGCGAACTAAGTCACGGCTTGCCGTTGGCGCGAGCGGCGCTCGCCGACGGCATCTTCAACGAGACCGGCAGCCCGGCTGGTACTGCCGCCGGCTCCGGGCCGGTCGGGGCCGACGAGCTGACCGGCACAATTCCTGCACCCGGCGTGCCACAAGTCGTGCAACCGGTCGGCTGTGCCGCGCCACACGCCCCGTTCGCGCACTGCGATCCGCCACACGGGAACTTGCCGTACGTCGGATCGTTCATGTACGCCGGGATGTACTTGCCGTCCTTGCAAACCTGGCGCTGGCCGCGCGGAGCCTCCAGAATCAGTTCCAAGAATAGCTCAAAATCGTCGGGACTGCGGGTCTCCGTTCCTGGCAGCTTGCATGGGGCCTGGGCACAGTCCTGCGGGTCCACCAGATACGGGGTCACCAGGATCACCAGTTCCGTCTCGACTTCGCGGTATGCGATGGTGCTGAACGCCGGGCCGATGAACGGCAGATCGCCGATCACCGGCGTCTTGTTCGTCGAACCGAACACCTGGTTCTGGATCAGCCCGCCGACCGCGAAGGTCTGGCCCGGCTCCATCGTCACTGCGGTGCGGACGCGCTGCTCGGCCCGACCGGGGACGAACACGCCGTTCGCCGTGAACCCATTCGCCGCGTCGAGGACGCTGACCGAGGGTTCGACTTCGAGGTAGATCTTGCCGTTACCCAGGACGATCGGCAGGAACGTCAACTGCGTACCGAACGGCTCGAAGCGCGTGCCAACGACACCGGTGGCCCCGCCACCGACGACCTCAGGCACGGCCTGCTGGCCACCCGAGAGGAACGTGGCCGGCCGACCACTCAGCGTCACGAGCCGTGGCTCGGCCAGGAACTTCGCGATCTGCTCCTGCCGCAAAGCCTGAATGAATGTGTTGAGCCGAGCCGGAACGATACCGGCGACGATGTTCGTCGCATTGCCGGGCGTCAGCGACTGGAGGAAGTTCTGTGTTCCAAGAATGGTGGTCCCGCCGCCACCGCCGCCCGCGGACGCCGCACCCGGCGTCGCCAGGTTGCCGATCAGGCTCCCCGCGTAGACCGTCGTGCCGTTGACGACGAAGTTCACGCCGAGGTTCCGTGCCTCCGTGCGGTTGACGCTCGCCATCACCACGTCGAGCTGCACCTGCCGAACGCCGCCGACAGTGAGCGCATTGACGATGACCGTAGTGCCACCGGTCCCCGTGCCCTGCGCCCCCGACGGTACGCCGCTGACGAGGACGCCCTGCGCGACGCGCAGGATGGCCTCGATCTCCTCGGCATGTTGGACGTTGCCGACCAGCACGATGGTGTTGGTACCCGCCGGGACCGGTTCGACCTGGGCCGTGGGGAAGGCCCGCTTGAGTACGGCCTTGACCACGTCGATGTCGAACTGAACGACGACTTCGACGGTCTCGATGGTTCCCTGATCGTCGGTCAGGCGCACGGTGGTCGAGCCGGCCTGGAGGCCGACGACCAGGACGGCGGTCGGGTCGTCCTGAAGGGCCTGAACGCGAGCGACCGTTTCTTTTTCGTTGTTGACGAAGCGGATAGGCCGCTTCGAGTTCATGCTGAGCCGCTTGGTGCCGTTGATCGCGACCACCAAGGCGTTGCCCGCCTTGGTCGGAGCCGCAGCCGGCACGGGCATCGGCACGGATTCTGGCTGGGGTTGCTGAGCCGCCGCACGGACGACTAGCCCGAGGCCGATCAGGCCACAGGCCCCCCAGGTCAGGACGCTCTTCGCGCGGTGCATCCCTTCACCTCTCCTCGCTTAGGCGAACTTCTTCGAGTGGTCCGTGGTCTAGGTGGTCCGTGGTCAGCCAGAATGAAATCCGGAACCGTCTTTGTCTGGCTGATCACGGACCACAGACCACGGACCACTCGATGAGGTCCGCTAGTCACTCGTCCGTCCCCCACTCGTCGGGGCGGGAATCCGTCCCATGCCCCGCGCTTCGCTCCCCTACTTGGACGACCTGTCCGCGGTCGGCGCCGGCGTAGCCGGCTCCGGCGCGGGAACGACCTCGGGCTGCACCGGGGCACCCTGAGCCGGCGGAATGTTGGCGACACCGTTATGAAACACCGTCGCTACGGGAGCCGCCCCGCCATTCTGGATGAACATCGTGTGCTTCTTGACAGCTGGCTCGGCCGGCTTGGCCGCCACAGCGGCCTTGATTTCACCCTCGAAGTACTTGCCTGTCGCAACGCCATCCTTGAACAGCGTGTGCTTGATCGTCTTGCCCTTGAGCGACGCGATGTCGTCGAACGCGATGGCCTTCTCCGGAGCCTCGGTAAACGTCTTCACCTGGAAGAACTTCTCGGGATCGTCGATGGCCGTACCCGATTCGATGTCGTGCTTGGCCACGGCGAGCTTGAACGACAGGCCGGCTGGCGCTTCCGCTCCCTCGGCGAAGGCATTGTTTTCGCTGTCGAGGTTTTCGAGCACGGCGAGCGGCACCTTCGTCTCGTCGTCGTTCGCCCGCAGCACCAGCTTGATGTTCCCTTCGGCCTGGCTCTGGGCCAGCGACAGCCGTTGCGAATCGGCCGGCTTGACCGCAAGCAAGGCGGTATTCAGGTTCTGCACCGCCATCTCGCCTTCCTTGCGGATGGCTTGCGTGTCCACGGCTAACACCAACACGTTTTGGAGCACCGTGACGACGCGGGACTTATTGCTTTGCCGATCCTTGATCGTGGCGACCACGTTCACGCGCGACTTCGGCAGGATGAACCCGCCGCCCGCGGACTCCGGCGTAACCTTGACGGCCATCGCGTAGTAGCCCTTGGGCAAGTCGATGCCGAAGCTCGTCGAGAGATCGTCCGGCGTGCACCACTGGCCGGGCTGAAGCGTCTTGCCGACGATCTTACCTTTCAGGTCTTCCAGGTTCGTGACGGCATTCGGCGTCGTGCCGGCGGGCACCTCCATCGGGACGAACAGCTTTTCGGGTTCCTTAATCATGTCGCCGGCCTTGATCTTGTCCTTGGCGACGAGGATGGTCACGGAATCCGGCACAGCTTGCTTGGCGCTGATGCGGGCGGTCAGGTATGCGGCAACGAGGCCACACCCGATTGCCACGAACATCATCACGAACGTCTTGGACTTCATCGAAGCATCCTCAAGTGGGGGAGTTGAACCCGTCGGCTCGCCTGTCTCTCGCACCCCAGTCGAGACAGCCTCGCCGCTTCCGGCCTGGACCGGCCACGGGTCGAACCCGTGGCAGCGGGCACGATGAGGGGTCGTGCGGGGGGGGCGGTTCATGCCCCGCCCAGGGGAAGTTATGTATCGCGCAACTCTAGCTCACGCATTCCGACTGTGCGGATCGAACGGACCGAATAAATCGCACAACCGGCCATCTTTCCCGCGACGATCCCTTAAACCGGAATTCCACTCCCGCGTCTGTTTTCGACCCGGAAAGGTTCGAGGCTTCATCTTTTTCGGGTAATGACGGTCGAGCCGGAGAAATGGGTTGAGAAAGGAATAACTATTGTGCCGAGTGAAACGGCGCGACTCGGTCGAATCGGCTTAAACTGCCGTTTCGACAGAGCCACCACTACTTCCTCGTCCGAGGCCGACGAGAAGGCAAGTTACCGACTGCCCCAGGTCGACCTGGGGAGGGCCGTGGATTTCGGAGCCGAGGTAAAAGGAGCAAGCGCTATTGAGTCCGATGACCAAAGAGTTGGAGCATTCGCGCTGGGCCTCAAGTGTTGAGTTGAACTTCGCCGTTTGCGATGGAGTTGGTACCGTACTTCGCCTTGAACCTCAGTATTGGCTTCGTCGCTGAAACATCCAGCGACCGGCCGCAAGCGATGAGCGAGACTAGCCGGTTTGGGGGTACCGGATCACTCGGTCGGACCACCGCGGTCCGATTAGTACTCAGGTAAGCACTGTAGGATCGTGCCTACAGAGAGGATTCCCAGCGAGCTTGACGCAGGCAGCGAGCCAGCGCGGCCGCAATGCACCGGCCGCGGGTCGCTGCCCCGGCCACGGCCAACCCGGCCAGCAACAGCGACGACGGCTCAGGGATTGGCGTCAGCAAGAATGCGCGCTGGACACCGCCACGGAAGCCGGTGCCGACAATCTGGCCGCTCTCATTGATGTCGTATGGGGTTCCAAGCGTCCAACCGCTGGCTGGGTCAATCGCCGAGTTGAGGTATGTGACCCCCAGGCCGTCGCGGTACAAGAATGCCCCGCCAACGGATGTACCGACGACATCTCCGCGGTTGTTGATCCCCAGGGCATTGCTGCTTCCCGGCACGAGCAGCGCACCAAGATCGACCATACCCACGCCGTCGGTGTAGCGGAAAGCGTGTGCGATTCCCGACGCCGTGTCGGAAAGGCCGACCACCTGTCCCGAATCGTTGATCGAATTGCCACCGGAAGTTTGGCCGCCCAGCGTGCCGAGGAACAGGTAGCCCAGCGCGTCGGTGTACCGGTATGCCCGGCCCTCTCCTGAGGCTAAGAAGGCACCGACTAAGACTTGGCCGCTATTATTGATTGCTCGCCCAAAGCTCCTTGTCGCGCCCGCAGGCAGGCCAAGGTCCACCATGCCCACGCCATCGGTGTAGCGGAAAGCATGTTGGACCGAAGTCGTCCCCGAAACGAAGGAACTGCCGGTCACTTGGCCCAAGTTGTTGATTCCCCTGGCCTCACTCCCGTCGTTTCCCGGCAGTGCGCCCAAGTTGACCATGCCGACGCCGTCGGTGTAGCGGAACGCCCCGCCCACGACGCCAGCGGGCAGGCTCGTCTGGCCCACCACCTGGCCCGACGCGTTAATGCCGTTCGCCGTGGCGCTCCCCAGACTGGCCCCGCCCGTCCCGCTCACGCTACCCAAGTCCACGACGCCCACCCCCGGCGTGTACCGCCACGCGCGGGTGGCCGGCGTGCCTGGGGCCGATGACGTCGACTCGCCCGCCACCTGACCCGCGTTATTGATGCTGAACGCGACGCTCGTGACCCAGTTGCCCGGTGGGAAGCCGAGATCGGTGACGACGTACTGAACGATTTGCGCTGATGCGGGTGAGGACGCCAACAGGGTAATGACA
>JAXMAS010000015.1:0-146486 GCA_046350275.1 Gemmataceae bacterium | reverse complement strand
CGGCCGGCAGCCGCCACAGCCGGCCGCGCTCGTGGCCGATCGTCAGCAGTTCGTGCGAGGCGTGGTTGCCGGGGTAGCTCACGCGGTCGCCCGCCTTCCACCCGCCCGGCACGTCCTTGCCGACGGCGACCACCTCGCCGGCCGCGCTGTAGCCGGGGCGGAAGGGGAACTTCCAGTCGGTCATCTTCGGGTCTTGCAGCCACTGGTGGGTGCCGGTGTAAACGGCCAGCTCGGTGCCGGCGCTCACGGCGCTCCAGGCGGTGCGGACGAGGATCTGGTTGGCCGCCGGGTCGGGCAGATCGACCTCGCGGACGGCGGTCTTGTACGGCTCCAGCAGGACGGCTTGTCGCGCTTTCATCATTGAGCAGTGGCCAGTGGCTAGTGGTCAGTGGTTAGTAAGACAATGGGCGGGGCACCTCGGTGCGACTCGACGCCATCTGTCTTACGGAAAACGGATCGCTATCCACTGACCACTGACTACTGACCACTGACCACTGCTGAATGATGGACCTCGCTGCGTACTTTTCGCCGGACTACGTCACTGCCCGCGACCGCTTCCGCCGGCTCGCTGCCGAACGCGGGGCGGCCGGCGACGTGCTACCGATTTGCGGCGACGACCTGACGGCGGACGCGGCGACGTTTGGCGATGTCGGCGCGGCCAAGGTCATCGTGGCGTCGAGCGGACTGCATGGAGCGGAGGGCTTCTTCGGCTCGGCCGTGCAACTCGCGTGGCTCGACGCATTGTCGCCGGGCTGGCGGCCGCCGGCGGGCGTGGCCGTGGTGCTGCTGCACGCGCTCAACCCGTTCGGCTTCGCGCACGTTCGCCGCGGCAACGAAGATGGAGTGGACCTCCACCGCAACTTTCTGCGGCCCGGTGAGGAGTACCGCGGCTGCCCAGTGCTGTACGCCGACCTCGACCCGCTGCTGAACCCGCCGCGGCCGCCGCGGTTCGATTTCTTCTGCCCACGGATGTATCTGGCTCGATTTCGCCACGGTTCGAGGGCGCTGCGCGGTGCGATCGCGGCCGGACAGTACGAGTATCCGAAAGGCCTATTCTTCGGCGGCCACAGCCCCTCGGCGACGATGCGAGCGTTCGAAGCCTATCTGCCGCGTTGGCTCGATCCGGCCGAGCGCGTTCTGCACCTCGATTTCCACACCGGGCTTGGCACCTACGCCTCGCACCGCATCCTGAGCAGCCAGCCGACCGCGAGTGCGTCGGCCGAGCGCTTGCGGTCGCTTTACGGAAGCGCGGTTGAGACGCTCGACACCGGTGCGACGGCGTACAGTTGCCGCGGCAGCATCGACGAGTGGGTGGAACACCGCTGGGCCGGCCGGACCGTCGATTCGGTGTGCGCTGAGTTCGGCACCTACGGCCCGCTGGCCGTGCTGGCCGCAGCACGGGCCGAGAACCAGGCGCACCACTGGTCGAACGATCCAATGGTCAAAGCGCGGACGAAGCAGCGAATGGCGGAAGCGTTCGCCCCGGCCGACCCGGTGTGGCGACAGGCCGTCGTGCGCCAGGGTGTGGACCTGATCCGCCGGGCGTGTGACGGGGTGTGATGACGCGTCACCCACCCTTCGGGAACGTCACGATCACCTCGCCAATGACCTTGCGACTACCGTCCGGCCGGTCCTTCGCGTGCTTCTGCACGAGTTCGACCAGCTTGGGATGTTGCTGCAAATTCGACCCGAGCGACCACCGGGCGACGCGCTTCATGACTTCGTTCTCCTTGGCGTCCGGCAGGTCGAAGACATCGAGAATGCGCGACACGGGGACGTATTCACCGGTTACGAAGTAGTTGGCCCAAAGCAGGTCCAGCTCCTTCGGATTGCGGGCCGGGCGGTCGCGGACGTGCTTGCGCTCGGGGTCGAGGAGGTGTTTTCGGAGCGCCTGCAACTCGTTCTTTACGTCGGCGTTGCGGGGGTTGGCCATCCAGGCGTCGACGCGCTTCACACTGTCGCGGTCGCCGCAGTTCATGAGCGCCCGAATCACGACTCGCCGGCCGCGTAACGGTGCGCCATCGAACGCCTCTTCGTATACCCGGACGATCTTGGGCTTCTTCGTCGCCACGTCGCCCAGTTGCGCGGCCATCAACAGTTGCACCGCTTCGCGATTCTCGAACCATGCATGATCGAGGTTCTCGGGCTTGAGAAGCTCCTTCAGGATCTTCGGCCCGAGGGCGGGGTCCGGGGCTGTGTAGTAGTAGGTCATCGTCTTCGAGTAGTCACGGATCACCGGCGGCAGCTCGGGCTGCTGCCCGGTCGCCAATGCGAACGCGGCAAGCGTCAACGAAATCAGCACACATCTCTCCCTGAATTCGGGTAGCGCATATCGTCCGCCTCTCCGACGAGCCAAAGCGGCTCACCGATTGCGCGATCCGAACAATCACCCGACGAATACACCGCCGAAGTAGGACGGATCGAACGCCAGGAAGTCCAGCCCCGGCACAAGGCCCACGCCCTTGAAGACGCGGACTCGCGGAGCACCGCCGACGCCGGGCGCGGTGATGATATCGATGCGACCGTCGCCGTCCTCGTCGGCCGCAGCCACGCGAACGCCGCCGCGGAACGATTGTTCGTAGGCGAAGAGACTCTTCAAGAGTGCCCCGTCGGTGCCGGCAAAAATCTTCACGAGCGGTCCACCGCCGGTCCCCGTGCCGGTCACGACCTCAGCCTTGCCATCGCCGTCGTAGTCGCCGGCAGCCACGTACACACCACCGCGAAACTCCTGTTCGTAGGCGAGCGTGGCACGGACGAGCGCGCTGGTTACGCCATCGAAGACCTTGGCCACCGGGCCGCCGCCGTAGCCCGTGCCGGTCACAATGTCGGCTTTGCCGTCGCCGGTCACGTCGGCTGCGGCCACGGGCGTGCCACCGGTAAACGATGTCTCGTAAGCGAACAGGCTCCGCAAGAGCGCCCCGTTCGCACCACTGAACGCCTTGACGTGTGGCCCACCGCCAGCTCCCGCCCCGGTCACGATGTCGGCAAAGCCGTCGCCGTCCACATCGCCAGCGGCCACCCACACTCCGCCGCGGAAGCCCTGATCGTAGGCGAAGAACGCCCGGAGCTGCGAGCCATCGACGCCGCTGAAGACCTTCACGAACGGCCCGCCACCCGCCCCGGCCCCGACCACGATGTCGGGTGTGCCGTCGCGGTTCACATCGCTGACCGCGACGTTGACGCCCC
The DNA here is from genome assembly GCA_046350275.1 of Gemmataceae bacterium. Classification (GTDB taxonomy): domain Bacteria; phylum Planctomycetota; class Planctomycetia; order Gemmatales; family Gemmataceae; genus JAXMAS01. The sequence goes on along the minus strand of JAXMAS010000015.1, from coordinate 143,300 downwards.
CGCGAAACGCTGTCTCGAACGGACTGAGAACGAAGCGAACGGTGCCATTCGCGTTGTAGACGCGCACCTGCGACGGAATCCCGTCGCCGCTCGCCACCGCGAAGAGTCGGCCGGTCGAAGGCGGTTGATCGTTATCGGTGATGGTCACGGTTGTCGTCGCCGTCGGACCGAGCGTCGCACCACCGATGGCCCCGGTCAATGTCAGCGTGAATGTCTCGTTGCCTTCAACGGCCGTGTCGTCGAGGATCGGTACCGTGAAAGTCTTTGGCGAAGCATCGCCGTCGGCCCAGGTGAGTGTGCCCGCGCTGGCCGTGTAGTCACTGCCCGCGGTCGCGGTGCCGTTCGTCGTCGCATATTGCACGCTGACTGCGCCGTTGCTGCCGCCGGTTCGCGAGACCGTGATCGTGGCGGTGCCGCCCGTCTCGGCGACGGTGTACTGAGCCGCGCTGAATTGGAGGACTCCGAACGCAGCCGGAAAGTCGTTATCGACGATCGTCGCTGTGGCCGTGGCGACGCCGAGCGTGGCACCACCCGTTGCCCCCGTCAGCGTCAACGTGAAGGTTTCGTTTCCTTCGACAGCCGCATCGTCGAGGATCGGTACCGTGAAGGTTTTTGGTGTCGCATCGCCGTTGACCCAACTGAGCGTACCAGTGGTCGCCGTATAGTCGCTGCTGGCGGTCGCAGTACCGTTCGCCGTCGCGTATTGCACGCTGACCGCCCCACCCGCGCCGCCGGTGCGCGTGACGGTGATCGTCAGCAGCCCGCCATTCTCCGCGACGGAATAAACGGCTGCCCCGAACTGAAGCGTTCCCGGAACAGGCGGCTGGTCGTCGTCAGTGATCGTGACGGTCGCTGTCGAGGCCGTGCCGAGCGTTGCGCCGCCAACGGGCGAAGAGAGTGCGATCGTGAACGCTTCGTTCGACTCGACGATGGTGTCATCGATGATCGGCACGACGAACGTCTTCGTAGCCGCATCGCCGGCGGCCCAGGTCAGTGTGCCCGTGGTTGTCGTGTAATCGCTGCCGGCCGATGCGGTACCGTTCGCGGTTGCGTACTGCACACTGACCGCACCTGTGCTGCCGCCGGTGCGCGTCACCGATATCGCGACGCTGACGCCGTTCTCGGCGACCAAGTACTGGGCCGGTCCGAATTGTAGGCTGCCGGCCGAACCCGTTGGCTGATCGTTATCGACGATGGTCACCGTCGCTGACCCCGGCGCACCGAGCGACGCACCGCCGCCCGGCGCGGACAAGGCGACGGGGAACGTCTCATTAGTCTCAACGATCGTGTCGTCGAGGATCGCCACGGTAAACGTCTTCGGCGAGGTGTCGCCGTCGGCCCAGGTCAGCGTGCCGGAGGTCGCCGTGTAGTCGCTGCCGGCCGTTGCGCTGCCGATGCCGGTCGCGTACTGCACACTGACAGCCCCGGTCGAGCCACCGACACGCGAGACGGTAATCGTGACCGTGCCGGCGTTCTCAGCGACGCTGTATTGCGACGCGCTGAGCTGAAGTGCCCCCGCCTGCACGGCCGTGGTTGTGCCGACGCGGATGCCGTTACCGAAGCTCGTCACCCAAATCTCGTTCGAGTTGTACGGATTGAAGAATACCCGCTCCGGCTGGCGGAATGGGTAGCTCGCCACCTGGGTAAACGTCGGCTGGGCCGCGTGGATGTTGTTCGAATACCACAGGCCCTGCGTCTCGCTGGTGACGAATGCCTCGTTCGCGTCAGCCGGGTTAAACGTGATCGACGTGACGCGCGTGATCTGCGTATCCGGGATGACGCGGGTCCATGTGACGCCGCGGTTCGTCGTCTTATACAGGCCGCCCTTGTTGTTCGCCGCGCCGCCGTAACCGCTCCACACGCCGGCCCACCAGGTGTTCTGCGTTGAATCGGACGGGTCGATCACTACATCCTTGGTCCAGTACTGCATGTTCGGATCGGAGCGGTCGGCCCAGGTCGTGCCGCCGTCGGTGCTAACAAACACGCCGGAACTGGCCGTGAAGTTCACCGGCGACCCGGCTCGTCGGCCGCTGTAGGTCACGACCAGCGTGCCATCGTTGAGCACGACGATGTCGAGCGGATGCCCTTCGGTCCGCGGCGGGTTGGTCAGCTTTGTCCAGGTCGAAGCGGCACCGGCGGACAGGTTGTTCGTGACATAGATGCCTCCCTGCGTGCTGTGGACAACTGAGGCGTATAGCCGGTTCGGGTTGGTCGGGTCGGTGGCAACCCAGCTCACGATGTGGCCAAAATCGTGGATCGTCGTCCAGGTGACGCCGCGGTCGCTCGACGTCAGGACTGCGCCGTTGCCGTTATCGATGAGCGAATCGGTCAGGTAGGTGCTTTGGTACAGGTCGTGAACGGACGATGTCGCTGCGTAAAGCGTGCCGAGCGGCGTGGTGGCAAGGCGGTACATGCTGTTGCGCGTGTGACCGCTGTAGCCGAAGCCAAACGTCTGACCGCTATCGGTCGAAAGTTGGCCCCGAACGTCGGAGTTCGCGAGGAACAAGTTCGTCGGGCCGGACCACGCAACTTGCCAGGCCGTGGAGTTGTCGAGGCCACTGGAGTGATACGCCCGGCCGCGCGGTGTACTCGCGCCCGCCGGGTTCAGGTCGGCCGGGGCGACGTTCAGGTTTTTCCAGGTAGCACCGCCATCCGTACTCGCATGGGCAAAGCCGAAGTCGGTGATGATGAGCTGATTCGCGTCGTTGAGTGCGACCGTGAAACCGAGGGCCAGTTCACCGTAGCTCCAATCGCGATCGCCGCCCGAACCGCTCCAGCCGGTCTGGACGTTGACGTTGCCCTGCGTCTGCAGGACGCTCGTCCAGGTCGCGCCGCCGTCGGTGGTCTTGTAAACGGTCGGGTTACTGGCAGTGCCGCCGCCGGCGACGTAGGCGATGTTGATGTTGTTCTCGGCCATGCCGGCATAGAACGGCCAGACGCCGGCCGGCAACGTGCGCGGCGTCCAGTTGGCCTGACCCACATCGAGCGTATAGACGGCCGTGCCACCGTTGTTGTCGTAGCCCGGCAACCCAGCGTAGACGTCGGCCACATCGTCCACCACGGCGACGAAGCGCGTCGTCGTGCCCACCTTCGCGCCGGTGAACGCGATGAGCGCCTTCGACGCCGGAATGCCGCCGACGGCTGCGGCCGCGAAGTTCGCCCCGCTGTCGTTCGAGACGAGGATGCCGGCATTCGTGCCGACGTAGATACTCGACCCATCGTAGAACGTGCCGCCGACGAGCAGGCCGGCGTTCGTATTCGCGGTCGTGTATTTGAGCTGCCAGGTCGTCCCGCCGTTAGCGGAGAAGTACAGGTGCGTGTAGTCGGAGATCAGCAGCCGATTGTGGTCGTGCGGGTCGGCGAAAAAGTAGAGTGCCCCACCGCCGGTCGGATCGTTGGCGAGGACGTGCCAGGTCGCGCCGCCATCGTTACTAACCGTTGGGCGCTGGATGTCGTTGGTGTAATCGAGGGCGTAGCGAATCGAGGCGTTTTCGGTGAACTGGACGCGGGCTTCGTGGCCGCTTTGCAGCTGCCGCCAATCGACGGCCGCCCAGGTCGCGCCGGCATCGGTGGAGCGGAACTGGTCGCTCATATCGGACGCGACGTAGAGTTCGCTAAGGTTCGCCGGGTTGATCGCCGGCGAAAACAGCGCTCCGCCACCGCCAGCCCCACGGGCATTCCACGTGGTTGGCACGCCGGACGGCGTCTCGCGAACCTCAAGAGTTTCGAGTCGCAGCGGTAACGCATGGCAGCGAAGCGGTTTGCGACCGCGACGCGGGAGGTGGATCGACATGAATGCGAACTCCGGCGCTAGGACGACCTGAGATGATACCGCGACGGGACCGCGAGGGGACGGTGGGCGGCCAAATGAGAACCCGCCACGACTACCATATCGCGCGATTTGGTCGCATGGGAATAGGAATGGGAAACCTGAGTTGTGTGACCGAGTGCATCGACATGTGGTTCTCCCCTTGCCCCGGCTTGGCGGACCAGGGGAGCCGGCCTGTTTTGGAAGACACACCGACGACCCGACGCGAAAATTCGTTTGTAGCGGATTTGTCGCTTAGAAAAAATGTGAAAAAAAGCTGAGAATGCCGTTGCGACACCCCATGTCGGCGATCTATGCTACCACATTAAGCAATGCGGCGACTTGCCGCTGCCGATTCGTCTCGCGGATGGCAGCGACCTCTTCACGGCCGCCGGTTGCGCCAGGGTTTGCCTGCAACATCGAGCTTTTGCGACTCATCCGCTGGGCGGCCGAGGACGGCTCGAGCGGACCGCTCTTTATCCCCTAGGTTCCTGGTTGCGAGAGGACGACATGAACCGACGTTCGCAGTCCCGCCGCGGCTTCACGCTGATTGAGCTGCTGGTGGTCATCGCCATCATCGCAGTGCTAATCGGCTTGCTGCTGCCTGCCGTGCAAAAGGTCCGCGAAGCGGCCCAACGCACCAAGTGCTTCAATAATCTCAAGCAGCTCGGTCTTGCCCTGCACAACTACCACGATTCGCAGGGGTACTTCCCCCGCGGCGAGGATCCGTCGTATCAGGCTCCTGCGGGTGGTCAATCCAAGGGACCGCAGTGGATGCGCCTTATTCTGCCCTACATCGAGCAGTTGAATAGCGTCACCCAGGACCGCAATGTGGACATGTTCATCTGCCCGACTGACCCGCGCGGTAGCGTGTCCTACGGGGCTGGCGGCGGCTTTGGTGGCTATGGCCTGACGTGGTACGTGCCCCTGGACATGAATGGCTACGGGGACGACGCGGGAACTCTGGTTAGCAATTACTATCGCTACATCAACAATCGTAAGATCATCAAGGTCACGATGGGTGATATTTCGGACGGAACCAGCAATACGATGTGCATGGGCGAGCGGCCGCCAAGCCCCCCAGGTACCTATTCCGACCTATTCTGGGGATGGTGGGACTATCCGACCCAGCCAGATACGCGCAGCCCCGTACGAGCGAAAGCAAACGGATCCACAGCCGTTTGGAAGGAACCCCCACCGCTCTTGATCGTCGATGGGATCTTCTACAGTACGGAATATCCAACTGGTTCGTGTCCTGTTCCTGCCGGCTTCCAACCCGCACTCGCGACGAGCCAGTGTCGCTTTAATGCCGTGTCGAGCTTCCACACCGGCGGTGGCCCGTTCTTGTTCGACGATGGTGGCGTCCGCTTCCTGACCTACGATATCAACAACTTGATTGCCGGGTCCACGGTCACGATTAGCGAGGCACTCGTTACCCGCAACGGCGGCGAGAGTTTCGTCATACCGTAGCTCTTGGGCAGTTATCTCGCCGGCTGTGGCCCTTCCAAACGGCCACGGCCGGCTTCGTTCTAACTACCCGGAGAATCTCTCAATGCGCTGCATCCGTTACTTTGGCTGGTTGCTGGCTGCTTCTATGACCGTAGCGGTCACGGGGTGTGGTGAGTCGTTCGCGACCGTGACGGGCACGGTGACGCTCGATGGGAAGTCTGTCGATGCTGGCACCGTGACCTTCACACCAACATCGGGGCCAGCTATTGCTAAAGAAATCATCAACGGCGCGTATCAAGTGGATCGTGTACCGCTTGGCAATGCTGGTGTGTCCGTAATTGGGCCGCCAGATGTCAAGAACGAGGCAGACAGGGGCATGGCACAGAAGCTTGGCAAAGCACCGCCGCCGCCGCCACCGCCGGCAACGAAGATTCCGCTGAAGTATGCCGACCCCGCCACGTCGGGCTTGAAGTACACCGTGAAGCGCGGCGACAATAGCTACAAGATCGAATTGAGCAGCAAGTAACAACTCACGGCCGAGCGGCGCACGATCGCCGCTTGGCCGTTTGACATTTCGCTCCCGCACCCTACGCTTGAGCCGCTCCGGTCGCATTGGCAGACCGGCATATCTCCACTCGTCACTTCTCCGACCCGACCCATGTATCCCTGCATCGTCACGCGGCAACGCATTGCCGTGGCGGCCGAGCTGCGCGTCAATGGCGCGTCCTGGAGCGCGGTCGCCGAACAACTCGGCTGCCGCGTCGGCACCGCTCGCCGCTGGCCGCGGCTCTACCCCGATCTCTGGGCCGACGCCATGCGCGACGCCCACCGGGAACGGCGCACGGAGTTCGAGGCCGAGGCCCTCACCTCCCTGCGCAAGCTCCTCCGCAGCGCCGACGCCAAGTACTGCCACGCCGCCGCCCGCGACTTGCTGGTCCACCACCGCGGCCGGCCCCGCGCTGCCCGGCGGGTCGCCAACCCCTCTGCCGGACTCCCCGATGAACAGCTCCGCGCGCTCGCCGACGACTTCCTGGCTGATGGACCTGGCGGCGAAAGCCCGCCGTGACGTCAACGCCTTCGCCGCGCTGTGCTTCGCCGGCCCCGGCGGGTTGCCGCTACTGCCCCGCGGCCGTCCACCGCGACATGCAGGCGTTCCTCTCGGCCCACCGCCGAGCAGCCATCGAATGCCGCGGGATCACGGCAAGAGCGTGCAGGCGTGCGTTCGCCTCCTGTGGGAGCTGGGCCGCAACCCGGCCCTTCGCGTCAAGATCGTCTGGTGCGAAGCGGAAGCGCAGCGGCTGAGCGCGGCCGGTTCCTCCGCGACGCGATTGCCGGCAACTCGCGGCTCAAGCTCGTCTTCCCGCACCTTCGGCCGGCGACACCGTGGGGAGGCGCTGCAGTTCAGCGTCCGACGTGCGCCAACCTGATCGGCCCGAGCGTGGCCGCGTTCGGTATCGGCTGCGGTTCGACCGGGGCACGGGCCGACCTGCTCTTGTGCGACGACGTGGTCGACGTGCGGTCGTTGCGCTCGGCGGCCGATCGCGAGCGGGTGGCGACGTACTTCCGCGAGAACCTGGTCAACCTGCTCGAACCCGAGGGTCGACTGTGGTACCTATTCACGCCCTGGCACCGCGACGACCTGAGCGCCCGGCTGGCAGCCGGCGGAGCGTACGCCCACTTCCGCCGAGCCGTCGGCGACGACCTCACGCCGGTGTGGCCGGAGAAGTGGCCGCGAGCGGCGCTCGAATCGCGCCGGCGCGAGATCGGCGAAGTCGCGTTTGCTCGCGGTTACCGGCTCGTGTGTGTGTCCGACGACGAGGTGCCGATTCGGGCCGCATGGGTGCGGTACTGGACGGAGCCGGCCGCGTGCGACACGGTGGTGCTGGCCGTGGACCCGGCCGTCAGCACGAAGGCGCGGGCCGACGCCTCGGCCCTCGTCACGCTTGGCCGCGTGGGGAACGAGGTACGCTGCTTGGAGGCGCTGGCCCGCCGCGTCGCCGCCCCGGAGCTAGTGCAACTGATCGACGACGCCGACCGCCGGTGGCGTCCGACGGCGATCCTGTTCGAGTCGAACGCCGCATTCGCGGCTGTGAAGGACCTGCTCGTGCGGCACGCCCGCTTTGGCCCGAAGGTGCAGGGCGTGGTGCAGACGCGCGACAAGGCGGCGCGAATGGCCGCGTTCGCCGTACCGGTCGAGAACGGCTCGTTCCGGTTGAAGGGCTCATCGCCGACGCAGATCGATGCGGGTCAGCAGGCGCTGTTCGACGAGATGACGACGTTCCCGCTCGCCGCCCACGACGACCTTGTCGACGCGGCCGCGTTCGGCACCGAATGGCTGCTCAACCGGCCGGAGATGCGGGTGTGGACTCTGTGACGGAGGGCTGGTAGGATGCGGCGGACCAGGAGGCGATGATGACGACGTTGCGTGCCAGGACATCCGGCAAGAACCCTACCTCCCTCCGGCCGCCGGAAGGGACGCTCGAATGGCGCGAGCCGGTCGCGGTGATCCCGTCGTCCGCGACCACGTTCGAGGGGTTCCGGGCGTGGGTGCGGTCGGACGACTTCCCCCGCCGCGGTCGCTATGCGTTCCTCGGAGAACAACTCTGGGTGGACCTATCCTTGGAAGCGCTCTTCACGCACCACCAGATCAAGGGCGAGTTCGCATCCGTCCTCACCGGAATCGTGAAGGCCGAGAGCCGGGGGTACTACTTTCACGACCGCACGCGCTACATCCACCCGGCCGCCCGGCTCTCGACCGAGCCGGACGGGATGTTCGTGCGGTTCGCCGCCGAGGACGACGGTGACGTCGAGTACTTCGAGGGCGAGGACGGTACCGAATTCGAAGTTGTCGGCTCGGCCGATATGACGCTCGAAGTCGTCAGCGCGTCGTCCGCGCGCAAGGACACGGTCGATCTCGTCGATCGCTACTACCGGGCCGGCGTTCGGGAGTATTGGCTCGTCGACCCGCGCGGCGACACGTTGTTGTTCGACATCCTGACTCGCGGCCCGAAGGGCTTCGTCCGCATGAGGAAGCAATCCGGCGGCTGGATGAAGTCGGCGGTCTTCGGCCGGTCGTTCCGGCTCACGCAGTCGCCCGACCCGAAGGGCCGGCCGAGCTACGCGCTCGAAACCCGCCCCTGATCGGCCGCCATGTCGTCGTCCAGATGTGATCCGTCTGAGCCGGAAGCGTCAGCGACGGTCAATGTTCGCGTCAATGGGACCGTCGCTGACGCTTCCGGCTCGGAACGGGTGTGGCTACGGCTAGGTCTTTGACGTCCGCCCCTGAGTCGCCGCCGCCACGTCGCGGGCGATGGTCGCGCAGAACTCGTCGAGCGGCAAATCGTTCGGATCGTAGTTAAACGGATCCTCCACCTCCAGCCCCGCCTCCTGCACTCCCAACAGGCCGAACGCCATGATCGCAACGGCGACGGGAGCGGTCCAACCGAGCTTGTCGACCATCACAAACGGCAACGTACCGACGTACAGAACGATCAGGTGCTTGATGTGGACCGCGTATACGAACGGGATCGGCGTCTTCTTGATCCGCTCGCAGCCGCCCTGGCAATCGACCAAGGTTGCAACTTGCCGTTCCATCTCTGCGGCCAGGATCGGCTGGAGCCGACCGTCAGCGACGCGGGTGGCGATCCACTGCGACAAGAACCCGGCTGCCAGCGCTGGCGGGTTGCCTGCACTCGCGATTCGCTGGAACTGCTCGGGCGAAAGGAACCGCTGCACGTCGGGCAGGTCGCGCTCGTCGCGGAGGTTGTGCTTGATCGCATAGACGTAGCCAGCGATCAGGTCGGCCAGATCGCGAGCGTCTCCCGTGTACGCGGTTCCGGCGCGGGCCAGATTGCGGCTCGAGTTGACGAGTTGGCCCCAGAGCTTGCGGCCCTCCCAGAATCGCTCGTTCGATGAGTTCGTCCGGAACAGGATCAGCAGCCCCAGTACCACGCCGAGGACCGAGTGTCCAACGGGATCGACCTGCGGCAATGGGTACTCATACTTGTCCCACAGTACCAGAGCGAACGTGAACACGGCGAACCACGCGGTCGGCTTGAGGACCGCCGGAAGCACAGTGCCGTGCCACGAGAAGATCACCTTCATCCACTTCGTCGGCTGGTAGACGATCACTCCTCACCCTCCCCTTGCGAGGCCCCTCATGGACCCCATCACCATCCGCTACGACTTTCGCCCCTGCCGGCGCAGCCTCGCCTGTGGCGAGGTCGCCGACCTGTTCGGCCTGGCCGACGACGAACCGCCACACGTCGTTGCCGACGGCGTGACGCTCGACGTCCGGCCGGGCGATGTCGTGCTGTTTACCGGCTCATCCGGGAGCGGCAAGTCGTCGCTGTTGCGCGAGGCCGGGCGGCGGCTTGGCGCAATCGACGTGGCGGCGTTGGACCTGCCGGACGTGCCGCTCGTGGATGCGCTGACGGGGCCGCTGCCGGAGCGGCTGGAGCGGCTGACGGCGTGTGGCCTCGGCGAAGCCCGGCTCTTGCTGCGGACGCCGACGGAGTTGTCGGACGGACAGCGGGCGCGGTTCCGCATCGCACTCGGGATTGAGCGCGCAAGCCCACCCGTGGCAACGGGTGGGGCCGCCCCACCGATTGCCATCGGTGGGCTTGCGCCCGGTTTTCTCCTCTGCGACGAGTTCGCCGCCGTCCTCGACCGGACGTTGGCGAAGGTGCTGGCGTTCAACGTCCGCAAACTGGCGACGCGAACCGGCGTCGGCTTCTTGCTCGCGACGACGCACGACGATTTGAGTGACGACCTCAACCCCGACCTGCTCGTGACCTGCCGCGGCGACGGCGACGTGACGGCCGAGCGGCGCGACCGTCAAAAAAAAACTTCAGCGGGGCGGACGACCTTTGGCTATCGAACGGCTCCGTCGCCGATTGGCCGTACTTCGCTCGGTGGCATTACCGCTCGCACGCCCTCGGGTTCGTCCGCCGCGTCGTGCTGCTTTGGCACCGAGCCGAGCCAGTCGGCGTCTGCGTCTTCGGCTCCCCGGCCGCGAGCCTGACGCTGCGGTCGCGCTACTTCGGCCTACATCGGCCGCGGTCGCGCGAACACCTGGCGGCGCTCAACCGGCACCTGTGGGTGTTGTCGCGGGTGGTCTTGCACCCGACGTACCGCGGGGCCGGCATCGCCGCGGCGTTCGTGCGACGGGCGTGCGAGACGTGCCCGGTGCCGTGGGTCGAGACGCTGTCGGCGATGGCGCGGCTGAACCCGTTCTTCGAGCGGGCCGGGTTCGTCCGCGTCGGCGTCGTCCGCAAGGGCGGCCGGGCGCGGGTGAACGGCGCGTACGGCGGCCGCCGCAAGCCGCGGGCCGACGAGCGGGGGCGATACAGCGAGCCGGCATACTTCGTGTTCGACAACCGGCCCGGCGAGCGGCCCGTGTAAACGGGCCGGTTGACATGGCGGGTTCGGACGAGTCCAATGAGGCGCAATCGAGTAACGGGCTTCAGTAAACGGCAACGTGGCTCACATCGCGGAACACGGCGTCACGAAGGAGGAGGCGGACGAGGTCCTCCGGAACGAAGACAACGAGACGGATGTCAGCGCGTCGAGCGGTCGGCCGATCACCTTCGGCTGGACCAGCACGGGCAAGCATCTGGCGGTCGTATGGGAAGAGGCGGGCGACGACCCCCGGATGGTCTATCCGATCACGGCCTATGAAACGCCTCCCCGGGCGGGGTGAACCGATGGCAAAGAACGTCCAGCGAATGACCGAGCGGTCGCCGGAGGAGGTGGCCCGCCTCCGCGAATTGCGGGAGCGCTACCAGCGCGAGAAGCCGTCCATCGCGGACCTGGAAGCCCAAGGGGCGGAATTCGCCACGTTGGGCGAGGTCGTCCTCCTGCGCTGCCTGGCCGACGAGCTGAGACGGGAGCGCGAACGCCAGAGGCTCTCGACCGAACAACTGGCCGAGCGCCTGAACATGAGTCCCGAAGCGCTTGCCGGCATTGAGGCCGGCTCCGTCGGCAAGTTAACGCTTGGGGTACTCTCCCGAATTGCCCACGCCCTCGGCAAACAGATCGCCTACTCCCTTGTCGAAAAGGTCGCCTGACCGTGCCGCCGGCGGGGCAGGCCGAACCCGTACCGAGGAGACAACCGTGAACGAGACGAACCGGCGGGCGTTCATCCGGGCGGCGGCCGCGGCAACCGTGTGCGGTCGGGCCGCGACGGCCGGGCCAAAAAGGTACCGGGTGGCCGTCATCGGCCGGACCGGCAAGGGGGACTACGGCCACGGCCTGCACACCACGTGGCTCCAGACCGACCGGGCCGAGGTCGTGGCCGTCGCCGACGAGGACGCCGCGGGGCGGGCCAACGCCGCCAAGGCGCTCCGCGCCGGGGCCGCTTACGCCGACTACCGGGAGATGCTCGACAAGGCGCGGCCGGAGATCGTCACCGTCGCCCCCCGCTGGCCGGACTGCCACCGCGACATGGTGGTTGCCTGCGCCGAGCGGGGCATCCACGTGTTCGTCGAAAAGCCCCTGTGCCGGACGCTCCGGGAGGCCGACGAGATCGTGGCCGCGTGCGACCGGCACCGGGTCAAGTGCGCGGTCGCCCACACGACCCGGTACGGCCCGCGGGTCCGGGTAATCCGCGACCTGATCGCGGCCGGCCGGATCGGCGACGTCCTCGAACTCCGGGCCCACGGCAAGGAGGACGCCCGCGGCGGCGGCGAGGACATGCTCGTCCTCGGCACGCACCTGTTCGACCTGATGCGGCTGTTCGTCGGCGACGCCCGGTGGTGCTTCGGCCGGGTGAACCAAGGGGGCCGCCGGGCCGGCCCGGCGGACGCCCGCCCCGGCGGCGAGCAGATGGGGCCGGTCGCCGGCGACCACATCGTCGCCCAGTACGGGTTCGACGGGCTGCCGGTCGGGTCGTTCTACACCCACAATGCGAAGGCCGGGGCCGGCAAACGGTTCTGGCTGGCCGTCGGCGGGTCGAAGGGGCAAATCCACCTGGCCACCGGCGGCCTGCCGGCCGCGTTCCTTTGCGACGACCCGTCGTGGATGCCGGGGGCGAGCCGCGCCCCGTGGCAGGAGGTCACGTCGAACGGCCTGGGCAAGCCCGAGACGCTCGACCCGGCGGCGGTCGGCAACGGCAACCTGCCGGTCGTCCTCGACCTGATGGACGCGATCGAGCGGGACCGCCCACCGCTCTGCGGCGCGGCCGACGGGCGGGCCGCCCTGGAGATGGTCATGGCGGTGTACGAGTCGAACCGGCAGAACCGGCCGGTCGAGTTGCCACTGGCGACCCGTGACCACCCGCTGGCCGCCGTGTGATGGCCGGGTTCGTCCGCGTCGGCATGGCCCGCAAGGGCGGCCGGGCGCGGGTGAATGGCGCGTACGGCGGCCGGCGGAAGCCGCGGGCCGCCGCCGGTGCGACGGGTCGCGGATCGGCTGACACGGCGAACGCGGGCGAGTCCAATGAGCCGTGGTAGGGTAACGGGCGCGGGCAATCGCACAACTGGCCTGTTAGGTCAATCATCAGTGATGTGGCCTATGACCGAGTGGCACCGACTGTCTGTTCCGCCGATCTGCGATTCGACTTCATGGTCCTTGAGCGAGAGGTCGCCGCATAACCAGTCGCTCAAATTGACCGGGGCCGCATTCCGGTTTCGCGCGGCATCGAGTCGTTGCAGCGGCCCCGGCTGCTGAGCGGGGTCGTTCGGCGGCGACCCCTGTCCCTGTCGAGTTTTCATTTGACCCCCGGCCGGCCGGCGGTTACGCTCGGCCGCGGGCCGGCCGGTCTCCGGATTACGCGTACTCGCGAGTACACCTAAACACTGTTCGGCTTTTCGCCCTCTTAAGGAATCCATTGCCATGTCCAACACTCCTAACCCGCAGTTGAATAGTGTTGCGTATTTTTTCGCCGCATTCTTACTGTGTTCGTGCGGGGCGACCGCGACTTCACTGGGACAAACGCCTGGTAGGTATTTCGACAATTCGGGGCGAACGGATGTACTCACTGGGGGGGTCAGGCAGATTCAGATCGAGACTCCCAAAGGCAAATTCAAGGTTTGGACCAAGCGCGTAGGCAATAACCCAAAGATCAAGGTCCTTCTCCTACACGGTGGACCAGGGTGCACTCACGAGTATTTCGAATGCTGCGATAGTTACTTTCCGGGTGCGGACGTCGAATATTATTACTATGACCAGCTCGGTTCGGCTTTCAGCGATCAACCAGATGAGCCTGCTTTGTGGGATCTTCCTCGATTTGTCGAGGAAGTGGAACAGGTGCGGTTGGCCCTCAATCTGAACCGCGACAATTTCTATCTGCTGGGTCAGTCATGGGGCGGCATACTGGCGATCGAGTATGCGTTGAAGTATCAGCATAATCTCAAAGGATTGATCATCTCCAACATGATGTCGAGCATACCGGCCTATAACGCGTACGCCGAAACCACGTTGATACCGGCGATGAAGCCGGAAGTGCGGGAGGAGATTCTCAAAATCGAGGCGGCGAATGACTATGACAATCCGCGTTACATGACACTTCTGCTTCCCAACTACTACGCGAAGCACATTCTGCGGATGCCGCCGGACCAGTGGCCGGATCCTGTGAATCGAACGTTCGCCCGTCTCAACAAAAAGATTTACGTCCTGATGCAAGGGCCGAGCGAGATGGGCGCGCATGGTGGCTGCAAGCTGGAAAAATGGGATCGCTCGAAGGACATATCTAAGATCGCGGTTCCAACATTGACCATCGGGGCGCGCCATGACACGATGGATCCCGATCACATGAAATGGATGTCGAAACAAATGCCAAAAGGAAGTTACCTGTACTGCCCGAATGGAAGCCACCTTTGCATGTATGACGATCAAGCGATCTGGTTCGAGGGCGTAATCAGGTTTCTCAAGAGTGACCGATAACCGGTTTCAATACGACGGGCGGGTGGCCGGGGCAAAGTCTTCATACCCCGGTCTTCCGTCGGGCAGGTCGACGCCTAAACACTGTTCGGCGGCGAAGGGCGTAGCGATGGTCACGACGGTGTGCCGGGGGCAACGGTCGCGGCGGGAGGCCACAGCCATGCAGGGATTATCCGAGTCCAGCAAAGCGGTCTTTCGACTTGCGGTCGATGTATGGGCCGCCGGCGACATCTCGGCATTGGATGACGTGGTTGCACCCGATTATGTCGGGCACACCTCAGCAGGTGACCGCGACATCGACGGGTTACGTCAGACCATTGAAGGCTTCCACAAGCTCTACAGTAAGAGCTCCTTTCACATCGAAGATCAGATGATTGATGGCGAGAAAGTGATTACGCGCCTGACCGCGGATGTCACGCTGCGAGATAGCGGAGAATCATCGACGCTCATGGGCATCAACATCAGTCGGATTGTGGACGGCAAGATCGTGGAAGAATGGAATACGTGGGAGCCACGCAAAGCACCGTAACGCCAAGATGAGGCGCACTGAACGTCGAACCTCGCGCTGCGGCGGGCCCCGGCCGCCGCGTGCGGTTTCAAGTGACACGATGTCTGTTGCTCGGCGGCCGGGTCCGCTGAGCGGGGCCGTTCGGCTTCCTGTAACTTCACGTGAATTGGAGGCTATCGTGCGCTGCCAGTCGTTGCCCCTCCTCGTTGTCCTTGCCGCTCTCGTCGCGCCATGCGCGCGCGACGGCGCATCGGCCCAAGAGCCGGCAAAGATCGACTTCGCCCGCGACGTTCAGCCGCTGTTCAAGGCCCACTGCATCGGGTGTCACGGGCCGAAGAAGCAGAATAATGGCTTTCGGCTGGACCGCCGCCGCGACGCCCTGAGGGGCGGGTCCCTCAACATGATCGGGCCGGGAAATGCGGTTGCCAGCCGGTTGTACCTCCGGCTGATCGGCGACAGTGTGGGGCTGCAGATGCCGCCCGACGGGCCGCTAAGTCCGGAGCAGGTCAAGGTCATCAAGGCGTGGATCGACCAAGGTGCCGTGTGGCCCGACGCGGCTTCCGGCGAAACGCCGGCCCCGCCGCCCGACCCGGACGCGACGCGGCTCATGGACGTGTTGCGAGGGGGCGACCGGGCGGCCGTCCGCAAACTGCTGCGCGAGCAACCGCGGGCCGCCACGCGCAAGGGCCCGGGGGGCGCGACACCGCTGATGTATGCGGCCCTCTACGGGGAGGCCGAGGAGGTGCGGCTTCTCCTGGCCGCCGGGGCCGACGCCAACGCCCGCAACGAGGCCGGTGCCACGGCCCTGATGTGGGCGGTGGACGACCTCGACAAGACGCGGTTGCTCCTCCGGCACGGTGCCGATCCGAACGCTTGCTCCGACGACGGGCGGACGCCGATCCTCGTCGCGACAGCCTGGGCCCGGTCGTACGAGATTGTCAAGTTGCTGCTCGACCGCGGTGCGAATCCCTCCCAGGTGGTGAACACGTACCGCGGCCCCGTGAATCCGTTGCGGCAGGCGGCGGAAAAGGGCGACGAGGGCGTCCTCCGTCTGCTCCTCGACCGCGGCGCGGACGCGAAGGCCCAAGGGGGCGTCTTACCGCTCGTGGCCGCGACGGGCGCGCAGGACAATCACTGCATGGACCTGCTGCTCCGATCCGCGGACCGCAGCGCCTTGAAGGCGGTTGCCACCCTCATCGGGCCGCCGTTCACGCCCTCACAAGGTTTACGTGGGCCCCGGTCGGTGAAAAACCTCGTCGACCACGGGGCCGACCTTGCGGCCAGGGACGACGCCGGTCGCACCGCTCTGATGTTGGCGGTCAGTTCGGACGACGTGTCGGTGGAGACCGTCGAGACGATGATTCAACTGGGGGCGGACGTAAACGCGAGCACCCCGGGCGGCCGGACGGCGCTCGACTTCGCCCGGCAACACGGCACGACTCCCGTCGTGGACCTGCTCGTGAAGGCGGGGGCGAAGGCGGGGCGCGGGAGCGGCCCGCCGGAAGTGAAGCCGAAGCCGGCCGCGTCGCCCCGGGCCGCGGTCGAGCGGGCTCTGCCGCTCCTCCAGCGGGCCGATGTCACGTTCTTCCGCAAGGCGGGCTGCGTCTCCTGTCACCACAACGCGCTGACCGCCATGACCGTGTCGGCGGCCCGAAAGGCCGGCATCCCCGTGGATGAGCGGGCCGCCCGGAACCAGCGCAGGGACATCGGGGCGTATGCCGAAGTCTGGCGGGAACGGGCCCTCCAGGGCTCGGGGATTCCGGGGGACTCCGACACGGTCGGCTACATCCTTGCGGGGCTGGCGGCCGAGGAATACCCTCCGGACCCGGCGACGGACGCCCTGGCCCGCTACCTGAAGAACGACCAGTTGCCGGACGGGCGATCGCGGATCAACGCGAATCGGCCGCCGCTGGAATCGAGTGAGATCGAGCTAACGGCCCTGGCGGTACGGGCCCTCCGGAGCTACGCTCCGCAGGCCCAGCGGCACGAGTATGAGAAGGCGGTCTGGCGGGCGGCGGATTGGCTGAGGACGGCGCGACCCAGGACGACCACAGACCGGGCCTTTCAACTCCTGGGCCTCATCTGGGCGGGAGACGACAAGGATGCCCTCCAGAAAGCCGCACGCGAACTGCTTGCCGAACAGCGAGACAACGGGGGATGGGGTCAGTTGTCCTCCCTGACGAGCGACGCCTACGCCACGGGCCAAGCGCTGGTGGCACTGCGCGAGTCGGGGGCGATTGCCGTCACCGACCCGGCCTACAAACGCGGGGTCGAGTATCTGCTCTCAACCCAGCTCGAAGACGGTTCGTGGTACGTACGGAGTCGGGCCATACCGTTCCAACCCTACTTCGAGAGTGGGTTCCCGCATGGACAAGACCAGTGGATTTCCGTGGCGGCGACCAACTGGGCGACCACGGCCCTGCTCCCCGCGGCCAGGTAACCGACCCGATGGTGGCAGTGAGGCAGCGGCGGGAAAACAAAGGAGTCGGGAGTCGGTTTGATGTAGAACATGGCCGAACAATCCATTACAGCAGCTGGGGCCGGCATGTCAGGCTTTCAAGAGGTGAAGTTCGTCCCACCGGCCCCGCTGCTGAGCTGTGTCGTTCGGCCCCTTCGGCCCTGGGGTGGGAGGTGTGACCGCCATCGTGGGACAGGCACGCAATACCGACGCGACCGAAGATTACCCCGGAACCTCGGGGGCGGCCGGCGGTCCCCGGCCCGCCCACGTCGAGTTGGTCAACGGGGTTGGTACGGCCACCGATGTCGAACTCTACCCCCTCCTCCGGCGGCAGTTGCTGATCGCCGTCGCCATCTGCATGACCCTCGGCCTCCTCGGCTCGGTGGTCAGGGCATATCGGCTGGTCGCGGACGCCGCCCGAAACCAGGGGCCGCCGCTCTCGCTGGCGAACTTCGTCGCCGAGAACGTGGGAAACGAGGTCTCCCTGGCGGTCTTCCTGCCCCTGGCCGCCGTCCTCTGGCGCGTGCCGCCGGCGACCGTCCGCGGGCTGCGCACGATCGAGTTGCTGTTCTTCGGCCTGAACGTGGTGGTGCTCGGTACGATCCTTTTCGAACCGGAGTGGCACGCGACCCTTCAGCGGGTCGACGGTCACCAGCTGGCGGTCCGCCAGCATGAGTTTATGTCGAACGCCTACGGATACGCGTCGGTCAGCACGCTCCTGCTCTTGCTCTACGCGGTGCTGATTCCGAACACGTGGCGGCGGTGTGCGGCCGTGACCGGGCTGATGGGTGCCGCTCCGGTCGTCGCCTTCGCCGGGTACGCCACGTGGGTCCGCCCCCTCTCGCCTGCCGTCCTCGCCGAAGTCCTGATGCCGCTCGGGTGCAGCGTCGCCGCGACCGTGTCCGCCGTTGCGTTCGCGTCGGCCCGGATCGAGGGGTACCGCCGGCAGGCGAGCGAGGCCCGGCGGCTCGGGCAGTACGTCCTCGGCGAGCGGCTGGGGGCCGGCGGCATGGGCGAGGTGTACCGGGCCGAGCACGTCCTGCTCCGCCGGCCGTGCGCGATCAAGCTCATCCGCCCGGAGCGGGCCAGCGACCCGAACGCCCTCCGGCGGTTCGAGCGGGAGGTGCAGGCCACGGCCACGCTCACCCACCCGAACACCGTCCAGGTGTTCGACTACGGGCACACCGCCGACGGCACCTTCTATTACGTGATGGAGTACCTGCCGGGGCTGACGCTGGAGGAGGTCGTGCGTCGTCACGGCCCGCTCCCGCCCGGGCGGGCGGTCCATTTCCTGCGGCAGGTGTGCGCGGCGCTGGGCGAGGCCCACGCCCGCGGCCTGACGCACCGGGACGTGAAGCCGGGCAACGTGATGGTGTGCGAGCGGGGCGGGGTCCACGACGTGGCCAAGGTGCTCGACTTCGGACTGGTCCGTGTTCCGAAGGAGGACCCCGGCGGCGAGACGCTGACCCGCGAGGGCACGTTCGCCGGGACCCCGGCGTACATGTCCCCGGAACAGGCCGGCGGGCAGGAGAGTGTTGACCCGCGGAGCGACATCTACAGCGTCGGGGCGCTGGCCTACTTCCTGCTCACCGGGCAACCACCGTTCCCCGGCCGTTCGGCGGTCAAGATGATGGCCGCCCACCTGTACGAGCCGCCGGCCGCGTTGCCCGCAGGCGTGCCGGCCGGCCTCGCCGCGGGCGTGATGCGGTGTCTGGCGAAGGACCCGGCCGAGCGGTGGCCCGACGCCGCGAGCCTGGACTCGGCCCTCGCCGGCGTCACCGTGGAGGCGTGGGCGGCACACGACGCGGCGGAGTGGTGGGAGCGGGTGGGAAGTGCCGCCCGCGGGACCGACCGACGCTCCGCGGCGACAAGCGAGGCCGAACCCTCCGCTGCCGCGGACCCGGCCCGCTGATTCGTTTCTGAGTGACCATCGCTCAGCGGTGCCGGGCCGGGCCGATGAGCGGGGTCGGTCGGCGGCCGAGGCCCCGGATGGGAGCAGTCGTTCGTTATGAGATCGCCACCGACACGGCTGGGTGACTTCCGAATCGGCCGCGAGCTGGGCCGGGGCGGGATGGGCGTCGTCTACGAGGCCGTCCAGACCTCCCTCGGCCGGCGGGTCGCGCTCAAGGTACTCGGATCGAGCCTCGGGCTGACCCCCCGTGCCGTGGACCGCTTCCGCCGGGAGGCCGCCGCGGCCGCCAAGCTCCACCACACCAACATCGTCCCCGTGTACGCCACCGGGGAGCAGGACGGCACGCACTTCTACGCGATGGAACTGATCGACGGGTCGTCCCTCGATACCGTCATCCGCCAACTGCGGTCCCAGGCGGATCAGCCGGCCACTGTCCCGACCGACCTCGTGACCACGAACGCCTACGTCCCGCCCGATCCCCTTTCCGCCCCGTCCCCGACCGGCACATCCGGGGGGTCGTCGGCCGACCGGTTCGACCGTATCGCAGCGATGGTCGCCGATGTGGCCGACGCCCTGCACCACGCCCACCAGAACGGGGTGACGCACCGGGATGTCAAGCCGTCGAACCTGATGTTGTCGGCCGACGGGCGGCTGAGCGTGACCGACTTTGGGCTGGCCCGGATGCTGGAGCAGCCGGGCATGACCGTCACCGGCGAGTTCGTGGGCACGCCGGCCTACATGTCGCCGGAGCAGATCACCGCCGGCCGCATCCCGGTCGACCACCGCACCGACGTCTACAGCCTCGGGGCGACCCTGTACGAGCTGCTCACCCTCCGCCCGCCGTTCAGCGCCGACGGGCGGGACAAGCTGCTGGCGATGGTCATCCAGAAGGAGCCGCCGCCGCCGCGGTCGGTCCAGCCGAGGGTGCCCCGGGACCTGGAGACGATCTGCCTGAAGGCGCTGGAGAAGGACCCGGACCGGCGGTACCCGTCGGCCGGGGCGATGGCCGAGGACCTGCGACGGTACGTCAACCGCTTCGCCATCACCGCCCGCCGGGCGGGTCCGTGGACGCGGTTGACCAAGTGGGTGAAGCGGCACCCCGGCGTGGCGGCGTTGCTCGGCTGCCTGCTCGTCGTAGTGCTGGTGGCGGGCATCTTCGCGACGCAGGCGAGGCAGGCTCAGAGCTTGCTTCGAGCCGAACAGAGACAGGCGGCGGTGGAGAACGCCATCCTGGAGGCGATGAGCGGCGACGCCCAGGCCGCCTTGCAGGCCATCACCGCGGCGGAGACCCAGGGCGCGGAGCAGGGCCGGCTCAACCTGCTGCGCGGCGTCGTCGAATACTACCGCGGCCGGCCGAAGGAAGCCATCGTCTACCTGGAACAGGCCGACCAGCAACTCCCCCAGAACGTGTCCGTCAAGGCCCTCCTCGCCAGGGCATACTCCGACGATGGGCGGTTCGAGCGCTTCGCGGAAGCGGTCATGGCTCTGGAACAGCTCGAGGCGAGGAACCCCGAGGACCACCTGTTCCTGGCCTTTTCCCTTTCCGAGTCGGCTCCGTTTCGCGCCCTGCAAATTCTGGATGGTGCGCCCGCCCGGTTCCGCCAGTCCCCGGTCGCCCGGCTCGGCCGGGGCATGGTTCATACCTGGGCGGCGCTGATGACCGGCCGGGCGGAGGACGCGGAACGGGCCCTGGACGACCTCCACAAAGTAGACCTTCCCGACAACCCCTTGCTGTTGTGCTACCGCGTACGGGCTCAACAGTCGGCGGCTCGCGCGTACGCTCCCGGCGACCCACGCCGCGAGCAGGCGTGGAGCCAGGCCGCCCGAGACGTCGAGCGGTTGGCTCGGCATCGCGACAACAGAATCGCCGTCGAGGAGCGCTGCTGGTACTACCTCGTCCGGGGCGACGACGATGCTCTCCTCGCGACCGCCCGCCAGGCCCGCCAGGATCGGGTCGAGGATACCTTCGTGACGGAGATGGAGGCGAGCGTTCTCTACGGCCGAATGAATTTCGATGAAGCGCTGCGCGTGCTGCAATCCGCCGCATTTGCGGAAGACCAGAGTACGCCGGTCGTCTTCCGCGGGGTCGTACTGGCGGCGATGCCGGGGCGCAAAAACGAGGCGGAGCAAACGATAAGCGACGCGATCCGTGCTTGCCGGGGAGGCGCACTACTATCGTACCTGCCCGCCTACCTGCAATTGCTCGGGCCTGAATACAGACCGAAGGCCCGAAGGATGTACTTGGAGATCCGGGAGCAATCGGCTCACCTGATCCCCACCTATCGCGACCGCTGGTATCATGACCTGCTGGCCTTCCAGTGCGGATCGATGGACGAAGAGGCGTTGCGGAAGAAAGCCGGCGAGAATCGGTTCAACCAGTGTGAGGCACACTTTTACATCGGCCTGCGCCGCTGGGCGGAAGGGAAGCGGTCGGACGCCAAGGCGTGCTTTCGCCGCGTGATGGATACGGGGGTCTTCCTGTACGAGGAGTACGTCTGGAGCCGCGCCTTCCTCGCCCGCATCGACGACCCCGCCTGGATGCCGTGGGTTCCGGTGGAATGAAGCCGGTCGACCGCTTCGGGACGGGGACACCGCGGAGGTGTGCTTCGATCGCCGAACGGAAAAGGGGACAGGAACGGAAATAGGGACGTCGCAGATTGTCCGTGCCGAACGAACGGATGCAGTTGACCGGGCCGGCATCACGGCTTCCTGGGGTTCAACGTCAACATAGCCGGCCCGGCAATGATCCTTGGCGTTCGGCCCAAAAGGCGAGGACGTGACCTTGTCGCCCACTCGTGGACTCCTCACCGTCGACTGGACCGAATAAGGAGGCAAGCAATGACGATGACCGGACTGAAACAACAGGTCGCCATGCGGGTCTTGGCGGGCGGCATCGGCATCGGCCTGGCGGCAAGTCTTCTAGCCGCAAGTGGTTCCCGCGCTCAGCCGCCGGGCGAGCGCGAAGAGGCCGAGGCCCGCGCCATCATCGACAAAGCCGTCAAGGCCCACGGCGGGGCCGACAACCTGAGCCGGTTCAAGGCCGTCAGCGCCAAGTGGAGCGGCAAGCACAAGGTCGAGAACCAGTTTTACTGGGATGCCGTCCGAGTCGTCACCTACGAGATGCCCGACAAGATCCGGTTCGACTTCGACGTCGCGAACCCCGCTGGCGGCGGGTTCGCCTTTTCCCGGGTCGTGAACGGCAAGAAGGGCTGGCAAGGCTCGGACCGCGGGAGGCGAGACTTGAAAGACACGGAGGTCGCCCAGATCGTGGGCGAGGTCTACGCCCACTGGCTGGCGAGCGTGGTGCCCCTCAAGGACAAGGGCTTCACGTTTTCGCTGTTCGGCGACGTCACCGTGGACGAAAAGGATGCAGTCGGCGTTCGGGTGTCGTGCAAGGGCCGGCCCGACGTCAACCTGTTCTTCGACAAGAAGACCGGCCTGGTGGTCAAGAGCGAGCGACGCGCCAAGGACCTCCGCACGAACGAGGAATACACGGCCGAATCCATCTACCGCGATCACAAGGCCTTTCAGGGTGTGATGTGGCCGACCACCCGCCTCGACCGCCGCGACGGCATGGACCTCGAAGAAAACTCCGGCCGCTTCGAGTTGAGCGACTTCCAAGCCCACACCAAACTCGACGAAAAGTCCCTGGCCAAGCCGTGATCGAGAACGCCGCCGGAGAACGGACCGCGTGGGCGTCTGGCAAGCGGGTAGGAAATCGGCCGGCGTTTTCAGCCCCGAAGGGGCGGGCTAGCGCAGCCCAGGGCAACGCCCTGGGGAGAGACCGGGGCCACGATGGAATAGCCCTGAAAGGGCGCAATAGGTCGCCCTTTCAGGGCTGATGGCATGGGTTGCCGTCTCTCCCCAGGGCGTTGCCCCGGGCTGCGCTAGCCCGCCCCTTCGGGGCTGAGAGCCGGCCCACTTACAAGACGCTCACCCGAACGGGCCAGATACTCCGAATCTCAAGCCGAGGAAAACAAAGGGGTCGGGATTCGCTTCCCCAGGAATACCATCGCCGGACCAGCCGTTGCGGCAGACGGGGCCGGCGGAACGGGTTTTCGGGGCATGACTTCTTCCCCGGCCGGCCGCGGTCGCGCGAGTACCTGGCGGCGCTGAACCGGCCGCGGTAACATGCCACCGGGAGTGCCGGCGAATCACCAGTTCGGCCGGCGCGGAGGCTGCTCATTGGTCGGCTCGATGGCTGTCGTCACATCGACCCGCCGCCCGCCACGCAGGAGACTGAGGCGATGCGAAAACGACGCCGCTTGGCACTGCTCGCCGTCGCCTTGCTCGGCGTCGTGGCGTGGCTCGTGTGGCCGAGATCATCGGCGGTCATCACGGCCGCCAAGGAGAAGTACGCGCGACTCCAGCTGGGCATGCCCGAGTCGGAAGCGGTTGCCATCCTGGGGGACTCACCCGAAGTGGACAGTCAGTTGTATGGGGAGTGGGCGGACACCCCCGATGGGGGCAAATGGTACCGGCTTACCGACCCGAACACCCGCAAGCCCAAGCCAGGCGAGAGGCTTTTCAACTGGCGCGCTTACACCTTCATCGACGGGGACCCACGGTCGGGATGGTCGTCCCGCAGCTTTCAGATCCAGGTGTACTTCGATCAAGGCCGGCTGGTCGCCGCCTGGTATGGCGAAGGGCGCGACAACGCCGTTAAAAGGTGGCTCCGGGATTTGCCCTTTATGCCATCTCGTCCCCTGCCGTTCGTAGATGATGTCGTCGTGGACGAAGGCCGCCAAGCCATTCCGCCGCCGTGACCGCCGCACCGTCAGCGGCCTATCGTTGCAGCCGGCCAGCTTATCGTTGCAACTCGACCTGGCGTGGCAACGCCCGCGGCACAGGTCGGCGAACGCGCCCAACGCCGACGCCGTCTCCCTGAGCCTGAGCCCGTAGGCCCGGCCTGCATGAGCGAGTCGGTAGGGCGAACCGCGTCGCGGCTGAGTCGCGCCTGTACGCCGGCCTGCGCATGACGTACGCTCTGGTGTAGCTCCTCACAGCCGCAGACGCCAACCGCGATCCACCAGGGGAAGTGCGCCATGAGACTCGCATCGTTCCTTGCCCTCAGCTTGCTGCCGATGGGTTTCGTCGGCACCGCCCACGCGGAAGAGGTCACGCGGGCAGGGAAGATCACCACGCCGAAGGAGCATCTGGGCTTCAACCTGGGGGACGACTATTGCCTGGCCAACTATCAGCAGCTCATGAGCTACTGGGCCAAGCTGGAGAAGGAATCGGACCGGCTCAAAGTGGTAAGCCTCGGCACGACCGAGGAGGGCCGGCCGCAACTCATGGGCGTGGTCACGTCGCCGGCCAATCACGCGAAGCTCGATCGGCACAAGGCCGTCGCCGCCAAGCTGGCCGGGGCCGAGGGGGTCGATGAGGCCGCGGCCCGCCGGCTCGCCGCCGAGGGCAAGGCGGTGGTGTGGATCGACGGCGGGCTGCACGCCAGCGAGGTCCTGTGTGCCCAGGTCCTCATGGAGACGCTCTACCAGTTCGTCGCCGGCAACGACGACGAGACGCTGCGCATCCTCAACGACGTCATCATCCTGTTCGTCCACGCCAACCCGGACGGCATGGACCTCGTGGCCGACCACTACATGCAGAACAAGGAGCCGGCGAAGCGGTCGCTCTCCGGCCTGCCGCGGTTGTATCAGAAGTACATCGGCCACGACAACAACCGCGACTCCTACGCCCACACCCAGGCCGAGACGCGCAACATGAACCGCGCCATGTACCGCGAGTGGTTCCCGCAAATCGCCTACGACCACCATCAGACCGGCCCGGCCGGGACGGTGGTGTTCATCCCGCCGTGCCGCGACCCGTCCAACTACAACCTCGACCCGCTCGTACTCAACGGCATCGACGGCCTGAGCAACGCCATGATTCAACGCCTGCTGTCCGAAGGGAAGCCCGGGGCGACCGTGCGCAGCGGCGCGCGGTTCTCCACCTGGTGGAACGGCGGGCTGACCACGACGTGCCAGTTCCACAACATGATCGGCATCTTCACCGAAACCTGGGGCAGCCCCACGCCGTCGCAGATCCCCTATCTGCCGAGGAAGCTGCTGCCCAACGGCGACTACCTGGCCCCGATCCCGCCGCAGGAGTGGCACTTCCGCCAATCGCTGGGGTATTCGGTCTCGGGCAACAAGGCCGTACTCGACTACGCCGCGCGCAACCGTGAGCACCTGCTCTTCAACATCTGGCGGATGGGGAACAACTCGATCGAGCGCGGCAGCCGCGACCACTGGACGGTGACGCCCAAGATGGTCGAACCGGCGGCCAAGGCCATGACGCCGGCGGCGCAGGCGCGGCGGTTCGTCGGCCGGGGCGGCGCTGGCGGCGCTGGTGGCGGTGGCGGCACCAACCTCAAGGACTACGAGAAGTACTTCCGCGACCCCGCCCAGCGCGACCCGCGCGGGTACATCCTGCCCGCCAACCAGCCCGATTTCTTGACCGCCACCAAGTTCATCAACGCCCTCCTCGGCACCGGTGTGAAGGTGCAACGGGCCACGGCCGACTTCGCCGTCGGCGGCAAGACGTACCCCAGGGGCTCGTACGTCGTGCCGTGCGCCCAGGCGTTTCGGCCGCACGTGATCGACATGTTCGAGCCACAGGACCACCCCAACGACGTCGCCTACCCCGGCGCGGCACCGACGCCGCCCTACGATTCCGCGGGCTACACGCCGGCCTTTCAGATGGGCGTCCAGTTCGACCGCATTCTCGACGGCTTCGGCGGGCCGTTCGAGACGCTCACCGACGAGGTTCCGCCGCCGCCCGCCGCCGTCGCTGTCAACGCGCGGACGGTTGGGTTCTTCCTCGACAC
Source organism: Gemmataceae bacterium (assembly GCA_046350275.1). Lineage (GTDB taxonomy): Bacteria > Planctomycetota > Planctomycetia > Gemmatales > Gemmataceae > JAXMAS01. The sequence continues at coordinate 117,456 of JAXMAS010000015.1, read as the reverse complement.
CCGCGCGAACGATTCGTTCCGCGCGGTAAACCGGCTGTTGCGCGCGGGCGAAGAGGTCCGCCGCCTGCAGGAACCGTTCACGGCCGGCGGCACGGTTTACCCGGCCGGCACCTTCTTCATCCCGCGCAAGCCGTCGGCCCAGCAAGTCGTCGAGACGATCGCCTTCGACCTGGGCACACCGTTCACGGGCACGCCGTCGGCACCGACCACGGAGGCCGTGTCCATCAAGCCCGTCCGCATCGCCCTCTGGGACCGCAAGGGCGGCTCGATGTCCTCCGGCTGGACGCGCTGGCTGCTCGAACGCTTTGACTTCCCGTTCAAGGTCGTCCTCAACGACGACCTCAAGGGCGACACCTTGCGCGAAAACTTCGACGTGCTGCTGCTCGTCGAGGAGGCGTTCGCCGCCGACGGCGGTAAGGAGCTGGTCGCCGCGCTGAAGGCGTTCGTCGAGGACGGCGGCACGATCGTGGCCACCGGCTCCTCCACGCGACTGGGCAAGGCGCTCGGCCTGCCCCTCGCCAACCACCTGACCGCGACGACGGACAAGGGCGAAACCGAGGCGCTCGACCGCGACAAGTACTACGTCCCGTCCTCGGTCCTGCGCGTGCGCCTCAACAACACGCACCCCTTGACGTGGGGCATGGCCGAACACGCGGACGTGATGTTCTCCAACGCCCCGACCTTCCGTTTCCCGCCGGAGGCCGAGGCGAAGCAAAACAACCTGACGCGCCTCGCCTGGTTCGACACCAAGACGCCCTTGCGCAGCGGCTGGGCCTGGGGCCAAGACCATCTCGAAGGGGGCACGGCCATGGTCGACGCCAAGCTCGGCAAGGGCCGCCTCGCCCTCTTCGGCCCCCACGTCCTCTACCGCGGCCAATCCCACGGTACGTTCAAGCTGGTGTTCAACGCCATTGTCCAGGCCGGGGCAAAAACCGCCGACGCAACGGGGCCTTGAACCCGGCGCTGTACCCGACCGGCCGGGCATGGTGCCCTTCCCGGGTTCGTCCGCGTCGGCGTCGTCTGCAAGGACGGCCGGGCGCGGGTCAACGGCGCGTACGGCGACCGGCGGAAGCCGCGGGCCGACGCCCGCGGCCGGTTCAGCGAGCCGGCGTACTTCGTGTTCGACAACCGGCCGCGGGAGGCCGCCGGCGCGACGGGTCACGAATCGGTTGACACGGCGACGGCGGGCGAGTCCAATGAGGCGTAATCGGGTAACGGGCGCGAGTCATCGGGCAACCGGCGCGGGTGATAAGGGAACCGGCCGGTTGGGTTAATCACCAGTTCGGCGGCTTAACATGCGACGCTTTCAAATCCAACCCGGAGTCGGCGTCGGACCAGTGAAGCTCGGCATGACCCGGCAGGCGGTCCATGATGTATTGGGCAAACCGGAGTGGTCCCGCAACGAACGAGAGGCGTTCCTTGGCGGGTTCTTTGTTGACTTCGATAAATCCGGATGCGTCGAGTTCATCGAGCTAGCAAAGAGCGAACATTTCAAGGCTCTCTTTGAGGGCGAATGTCTGCATCAGCTTCCCGCAGACGATGCGGTGCGACTCGTCAGCAAGTTTGACAAGCACGACGAAACCGATCGCGAGGTTGGGTATTCGTATATTTTCTTGAAGTTGCAGATGAGCCTTTGGCGCGGCACGATGCCGCAGCAGGATCAGAATGAAGACGATAATGGCGGTCGATACTTCGAAGCCGTTGGCGTCGCGAGTCCGGGCTATTTTGAGGCCGGCAAGTAAGTGAGATCGCTGCCGAACAAGTCGCTTCACCTGACCGGGGCCGCATCACGGTTTTTCGAGCGTCACCGCCGTTGCAGCGACCCCGGCAGGTGTGCTTTATCGTTCACGCCGCCCCTTGCGCACCCCGGGCCGGCTTCCTGGCCCACACCTGTGTCATCCGCGGCATCACCGCGAGGACGGTCTCGTCCGCGGCGAGCCGGTGCATCTCCGCGACGGTGCGGTCCAGTTCGTCGGCCGCGACCAGGCCCGCGGCGACGAACGCCGGGCCGGCCTCGGCGGCCGGCGCGATGGATCGCGGATCGGTTGACACGGTGAGTTGTTCGGTCGGCAGGGAGGCGGCCGTGAGGGGCATGGCGGTGCGGTCGGGCGGGGGGTAAGATGGGGGCATGGAACCGATCATCACGCGCAACCCGAAGGTCATGCACGGCGCGCCGTGTTTCGCGGGCACTCGCGTCACCGTGCAGACCTTCTTCGACCATCTGGAGGCTGGCTACACCGTCGCCGGGTTCCTCGAACAATTCCCCACGGTTCGCCGGGAGCAGGTCGTCGGCCTTCTTCGCGTGCTGCGGGACGGCGCGACCCGTGAAGCGGTGCCGGCGTGAGGCTGCTGCTCGACGAGAACCTGCCGCACCAGATGCGGCTGGAGTTGCCGGGGCACGACGTATTCACCGCGGCGTACATGGGGTGGGCCGGCGTCGAGAACGGCGAACTCCTCCGGCTGGCCGCCGCCGCCGGATTCGACGCCCTGGTGACGAACGACCGCGGCCTCGAATACCAACAGAACCTGGACGAGTTGCCCCTGGCCGTCGTCGTGGTACTCGCGGCGGCAAACACGATCGAGGCAATCCGGCCGGCCTACGCCGAGTTGCTCGCCATCCTGGTGCGTCTCCGCCCGCGCGAATTCGCCAAGCTGTCCGTGCCCTGAGGCGGTTCGGCTGCGGAGAAAGCAGCGGATGCGACTGTTTGGCTAGCTCCGATCAAAACGCCCAGCACCGCCGGCGTTGCCCGTGCGGTACGGCCTGGGACCGCCACCCCCCAAGACGCCCGATCAACTATGTCCTCTGTGTGGTGGTGAGGTCGTTCGGGTGTGGCTCGCCCTGCACTCCGAATTTAGATCGGTGTTTGAAGGGCAGTGTTCGGCCTGCGACACTGTGTTGGCGCGTTGCTTCGCGGCAGGCGTTTCGCCAGCGTGGCGGGCACTGATTCCCACGTCGGAGCGGTTGCACGCTGCCGTCACGATCAAGTAATTGGACGCGCTCACCGCCCGATTTGGCCGGCTCGTTCTGTTTCAACGGGAGTGGGCGAGATTTCTGGCTATCCGGTGTCCCGGTGATGACATCCGACGGTTCACTGGTGAGGACGGGAGCAAGGGGTTCGCAGTTGTCCGGCACGGCCGACCGCTGGCCCAGTTCCTCGTCCCCGACCCGGATTTGGAGCGGCAACTTCTGGAACACCCCGCGTGGCGTGTCGATCCAGGTGCTACACCTGAGCCTGCGAGCGGGGAGGCGAGGTCGTTCACACGGCACTTTCACACCGCGCCGGCTTCCTGGCCCACACCTGGGTCATCCGCGGCATCACCGCGACGACGGTCTCGTCCGCGGCGAGCCGGCGCATCTCGTCGACGGTGCGGTCCAGCTCGTCGGCCGCGATCAGGCCCGCAGCGACGAACGCCGGGCCGGCCTCGGCGACGGACAGCTCCAACAGCCGCTTGGTCTCGCCCCGCGCCGCGACCGGCTGATTGAGGGCGACACGGTTGACGCGGCGGCGTCGGGCGGGTCCAATGGGGTGTAATGTGCCAACCACCGAAAGCGATCGACGGCGCGAAGGTCATCGAGTTCGCCGGGATTGACGCTGAGGTGGCCCCGACCGACGCGGCGACCCACCGGGTCGGCGGCGAGGTGATAGGGCCGGCCGCCGGGTTGGCCATTGCACAGTACGACGGGGCCGACTCGTTCTACCTCTTCTACTGCGATCCGGCCTGGCAAACGCTGACCGACACGTGGCACCCGACGATTGAATCGGCCCGCCAACAGGCCGAATTCGAGTATCGCGGGGTGTCGTCCCGATGGCAACGGCTTGCATGACCGCGTTTGCCGGCGTAAGAGTGGCACTATGAAGGTCGCGTCGGTCGCGGCGATCAAGTCGCAGTTCAGCGCCTACGTGAAGGCCAGCGATGCCGGCCCCGTGGTCGTCACGCGGAACGGCCGGCCGGTCGCCGTGATCGTCGGCGTTCAGGACGAGGGCGAGATCGAACGGCTGCTCACGGCGTACTCGCCACGGTTCCGGGCCATCTTGGACACGTCGCGCAAGCAGATTCGCGAGGGCGATGTCCTGGGGCACGACGAGTTCTGGGCGGAGGTCGAAGCGTCGCGGAAGCCCGGAAAGCGTAGACGGAAGCGAACGACGGCTGCTGCGGTTGCCGAAGGTGCCGGTAAATAGAGGGGTGCCGCATGGGCCGGCAGCGATCGGCGATTCCGCCGTTCCGCCCTGACGGCTACTTGCCCGAAGGGCTGCATTTGGCCCCGGAGGCGGAAGTCCTGTTTCGCTTCGGCGCGGCCAACCGCCGACGCCGCCGGTTGGCCTTGCGGCTGCGTCGTTGGATAGAATTGGCTCGACAGGTCGGCGCGCGGCGTTTGTTGATCGATGGCAGCTTCGTGACCACGAAGGCCGAGCCGAACGACATCGACGCGGTTGTCTTGCTACCGCCCGATTTCCTGGCCCAGACGACTCAGGGAACCCCTGCGGCTCTGGAACTCGAAGGGATGGTCCGGAACCGCCGTCCCGAAGACATCTTCGCCGCCGAAGATGACGCCGACTGGGACGAGTGGGTCGAATTCTTCGGCCAAACACGCGAAGCCGACAGGCGACGCAAAGGTCTAGTGGAGGTAGTCCTATGATCGGCAACCTGACGGAGTACCACAAAGCCCGCGAAGAACTCCGCGGTCTCGAAGAGCGGCTCGGGCGGTTGGAGCAAGCCCATCCGCTTGGGTCCAAGGGCTTTACCAAGGCGGGCATTCGCAAGATGATCGCACGGCTTCACGAAGAGTTGGCCGTCTACGAAGGCAGCGAAGAGGCAAGGCAACCGACCGCGACCTGACGCACCGGATCGGCGCAATGCAACACCGTCTCGAACGTGCTTCCACACGACTCGACCGCCGCCATTTTCTCGCCGCCGGCGTCGGCGCGGCCGTCCTCGCCGCCGCGCGCCGCACCCGTGCCGACGAGCCGCCGTTCGACCTCGCCGAGTTGACCATCGCCGACCTGCAAGCCGGCATGGCGGCCGGCAAGTTCACGGCCCGCTCCCTCGCCGAGAAGTACCTCGCCCGCATCGACGCCATCGACCGCAAGGGGCCGGCGCTCCGCAGCGTCATCGAGGTCAACCCCGACGCCCTGGCCATCGCCGACGCGCTCGACCGCGAGCGCAAGGACAAAGGCCCGCGCGGCCCGCTGCACGGCGTCCCCGTCCTGGTCAAGGACAACATCGACACCGGCGACCGCATGGCCACCACGGCCGGGTCGCTCGCCCTCGTCGGTGCGAAGCCGCCGGGCGATGCGTTCGCAGTCGCCCGCCTCCGCAAGGCCGGGGCCGTTATCCTCGGCAAGACCAACCTCAGCGAGTGGGCCAACGCCCGCGGGTCCAACTCGACGAGCGGCTGGAGCGGCCGCGGCGGGTTGACCCGGAACCCCTACGCCCTCGACCGCAACCCGTGCGGCTCCAGTTCCGGCTCCGGCGTCGCGGTCGCGGCCAACCTGTGTGCGGTCGCCGTCGGCACCGAGACGGACGGGTCGATCACGTCGCCGGCGTCGGCCAACGGCCTCGTCGGCGTCAAGCCGACCGTCGGGCTGGTGAGCCGAACCGGGATCATCCCGATCTCGCACACGCAGGACACGGCCGGCCCGATGGCCCGCACCGTCCGCGACGCGGCGATCCTGCTGGCGGCGTTAGCCGGGACCGATCCGGAGGACGCCGCGACGGCCGAGGCGTCGGCGAAGGCGGTCGATTACGTCGCATCGCTATCCGTGGATGGGTTGAAGGGCGCGAAGCTCGGCGTCGCACGCAACCACTTCGGCTTCCACGAGGCCGTGGACGCGGTGATGGCCGAGGCGCTCGACGCCCTGAAGGCGCAAGGCGCGACGCTCGTCGACACGACCGAACTGCCGAAGGGCGACGTGTTGTCGCCGGCCGAGATGACGGTGTTCCAGTACGAGATGAAAGCCGGCCTGAACGCCTACTTCGCCCGGCTCGGCCCAGGTGCCCCGGTGAAGTCTGTCGCGGACGTGATCGCGTTCAACGAGAAGCACCGGGCGGAGGAGTTGCCGTACTTCGGCCAGGACTTCTTCGTCAAGACGGAGGCAAGGGGGCCGCTGACGAGCTACGAGTACCTGGAGTGCCTGGCCAAGAACCGCCGGCTGGCGCGGACGGACGGCCTCGACGCGGTGTTGGAGAAGGGCAAGTTTGACGCCATCGTCGCGCCGACGCTCGGCCCGGCGTGCGTGACCGACCTGGCGAACGGCGACCGCTGGCTCGGCGGCGACCTGACGAGCGTCGCGGCGGTGGCCGGCTACCCGCACGTGACGGTGCCGGCGGGGGCGGTGTTCGGCCTGCCGGTGGGGCTGTCGTTCGTCGGCCGGCCGTGGAGCGAGCCGACGCTGCTCAAGCTGGCGTACGCCTTCGAGCAGGCGACGAAGCGACGCCGGCCGCCGCGGTTCCTGGCGACGGCGGAGATGGGACCAGAAGCGAGAGGCCGTTGACGAGGCGTCGCAGGACGGTTGTAATGAGCCATAAGGCCAGGTACAGGAAGCCCCATGATCCCGCCGTTCAACGACGACGGCTATTTACCTCCCGGCATTCACCCGGCTACCGTCGAAGAAATCGCCGAGCGGTTCGGGCGGGAGTCCGAACTTCGCCAGGCACAGATGGACTGCCTCCGCTGGCTGGTTGACTCGGCCCGTCGCGCCGGCGTCCAGAGGATCGTCGTGAACGGCAGTTTCACGACCGACAAGCTGGAGCCGAACGACGTGGATTGCGTTCTGTTGATCGGATTGGACTTCCCGCGCGACGCGGACGCCGAGGCGGAGCTGCTCGCCGGGTTGCCGTTCATCAACATGGAACTTGTGGACGCGGGGGGCTTCCGCCAGTTCACCGAGCGGACGTTCGCGACCGACCGTAACTGGGTTCCCAAGGGGATGGTGGAGGTCAGCCCGTGAGTATCGAGAGCCGACGCCAGCTAGAAAACACGCGGGTAAAACTCCAGGAGTTGGAGCAACTCTATACGACGACCCGGCAAGGCCCCGCGGCGAACGAACACGTCCGCGAGCTGACCTTGCGCTCGCTCAAGAAGCGGATTAACCAGTTCAAGGAGGAGATCACCCGCTTCGAGGCGCGCGTCAGTTCGCCGCCTAGCGGCTGATCGCAGAGGGCACCCGGCCGCGACGACGGGAGGTGAGCATGGCCGTGTCTCGGGTCACTCTATCCCTACTTGGCGTCCTCCAGCTATTCGTCGCGGGCTCGATCTCCCACGTCCGCACGTGGCACCTGATCGTATTTCTGCTGCTCGTCGTCGGGGCGGCGGCCTCGATGGCCTGTTCGGCGGTGCCGACACGGCGTTTGGCCGCCGGCTGCGTCTGCGTCAACGCCGGGGTGTGTTGCCTCCTCGTCGGTGCCACTCGCGCCTATGCGATTCAAGACTCGGTAGCGCTTGACGTCGTGCGCATCGTCGGCAGCGCTCCGTTTTGTGCGTCCTTGCTGGCGGGGTGGATTTGGTCGCGGTATCCCCGGCCGCGCACCGGCCCCGTCGCGTAAGCTACTTGCCCGCCGCCTTGATGTACCGCTCCGCGAACGTCAGGTACGTCGGCCAGTTCGGCCCCGGCGTGTGGCCCTGGCTGTGCTGGCGGAAGCCGACGTCGCCGGCGATCAGTGCCGTCTCGATCGGCGGGAACTCCGTGGTGCCGACGCCCTTCTTGCCGAGCAGTTCGTACACCGGCCCCGCGCCGGCCGCGGCCAGGAACATGCCCTTCGCGTCCACCCAGCCGTCGCCGTTCGTCGCCCCGGCCCCGATGAACACCGGCCGCGGGGCACACAACGCCACCAGCTCGTGCGAATCCACCGGCAGGTCGTTCCACGTCAGCGGGCCGGCGTACTTCAAGTAGTTGCCGGCCATCCAGTGATACTCGTTCGTCGCGGCCACGTTCTCGACCAGCTCGCCGAAGTTGCGGCGGTGCAGCTTCGCGCCACCGGCCCCCGACGAGCTGATGTAGCCGATGGCAATCCGCGGGTCGTACGCCATCGCCACGAGCGCCGCCTTGCCGTACCGCGAGTGGCCGTCGATGCCGACCTGCTTCGCGTCCACGGCCTTGTCGGTCTCGAAGTAGTCGATGGCCCGGCTCGCCCCCCATGCCCACGCCCGCAGCGCGCCCCAGTCGTCGACCTTCCGCGGCTGGCCCTTGTTGACGAGGCCGATGACGCCGCGGGTCAGCCCGGCCCCGGTGTCGGCCTGGATGCTGTTCGGCACCAGGATGGCGTAGCCCCAGCCCTTGGCCAACACTTGCTGCTGCCACGTCGGCCCGGTGCTAACGGGTGCGCCGAACTTGCCCGGTTGCGGACCCACTTTCGGCACTACCTTGCCGTCCGCGGGCGGGTTGGGTGCTACCTTGGCCGCCGCGCCAGGCCGCGGGCCGAAGCCGGCAAAGCCGAACTCCATCATCACCGGCACCGGCCCCTTGGCGTCGGCCGGCGTCGTCAGCGTCAACTGGATGTTGACGCTGACGTGCGGATACGCCGCGTTGTCGACATGACCGAGGAGCTGCTTCGTGACGGTCGGCACGTCGCCGGTCTTGCCCTCCGTCGTGCCCGTTACCTCCCACGTCACCTTCGGCGTGTCCTTCGGGCATCGGCCGTAGACCTCGCGGTCGAAGTCCTCGACGATCTCCGGGCGGCGCTGCGTCCACCACATCTCGGCCGTCGTCACCTTCTGCCCGTTCTTGAGGACGAGCGGGTCGGGCAGGTTTGGAAAGGGGTTGGCCTTGGCCTCGTCGTAGTTGGCGGCGTTCGGAGCCTGCCGATTGCTGCCATTGGCCCCCGGGCGCAGCGACTCGATTTTGAGCAGGTCCATGAGCCGCTGATGATCTGCCGCGTTGGTGAGCTGTACCGGCGGCGGCAGCTTGGCCAGGTCCGTCGCCTTCGGCGGTTCGTCGGCACGCGCAGCCGATACGGCCAGGACCAGGGCGATGGAATAGCGCATCGAGAGTGGAGAGGTCACGGCGTCCCCCAACGGTTCGGGTGTGGTACGGCCACGCTCGTCCTAGCCGCCGGCGCGTGAAAGGGAAGGAGCGGCGGTTGACACGCCGTCGTCGGGCGAGTCCAATGGCCGTAATTCGGCCGCCAGCCGGCCCGATCCCTGACCGCACGCACAGAGTAGACATCGCATGGACTCCCACCCCCGACGGCGCGATCGCGACCGCCCCACCCATCGACGGAAGGCCCCACGGCGCGCGTCGAACCCGCTGATCGCCAGCCTAGTCGTCGCCGGCCTTCTCCTCCTCATCGGAGGAGTGGCGTGGGCGGCCGTCCACTTCTACCAGTCGCGGCGCGGCGAGCCGCGGCTACTGGGAACGTGGCAATCGGACGCCGACACCACCATCGCGGAACTGCGGAAGACCCGGGACATCCCCGACGATCGGGAGCAAAAGTTGCGGCAGGTGTTCGGCAAGATGAAGGTGACCTACACCGCCAAAACAGTGACGGTCGACTTCGACGGCGACGTGGACACGCAGCCCTACCAGGTCGTCGAGAAGGGAATCGACATTGTCGTCCTCAAACACTGGTCGAAGGAGTCGAAGAAGGATGAGCAATTCCGGATTCGCTTCGACGATGCCGATACCTATTGGATCGATGTGCCCATCTTCGGCATTCGGGAGTGCTTCCGGCGGGTCAAGTAAACGGGGATGGCCATGAGCGAACCGCTGACCTGTCCGAAGTGCGGCGTCCGACACCCGGCGGGCACCGCCGTCTGCGGCTGCGGGCACCCGTTCGCGGCGGTGCCCGCCGTCGAGCGGCCGTTCGACATCGGCAAGCCGTTCGGGACCGCGCACCCGGTGAGCGCGATCTGCCCGGCGTGCGGCGGGAACGATTACAAGTCGGTCCAGCCGGCGACGATGGTGTCGTTCACCTGGGACCGCGTGTGCAAAGCGTGTTCGACGCGGTACACGCCGCCGACGCCGGCCTGGGCGCGGGCCGTCTTCGGCGTCGTCGGCCTGGCCGCGTTGGGCGGCGCGGCGGTGATGGCGTACGGCACCCTGACCGGGGCCAAGCACCAGCCGATGCTCGGCCTCATCACGCCGCTCGTCATCGGCGTCGTCGGGGCCGGCTGCTTGTACAAGGCAGCGACCCGGTAGGCCGGCCCGTATCCGGCGTTAGCGGCCGTCGTATTGCTGCGGTTCGTGGCCCTTACGCTTGGCGTCCTTGGTCGGTGAAGTTGCGACCCCGGCCGACATTGCCCGCGCGGCCCGGGTCGTGCCCCGCGCCAGGGGCGCGGCCTTGGGCGTCGTGGCCGCCCGGGCCGGCCGGGCGTATCGCTTCTTCGGGGGCTTCGGCGTCTTCGGCGTGAACGCACGGGCGCGGCGGGAGGCCGCGGCCGCGGCCTCCTCCTCGGCCTGCGCGGCCGCCAGAGCGGCGGCGGCCTCGGCGGCTTTGGCCTGAGCGGCCTTTTCCTTGGCGTCGCGGGACATCTTCGCGGCCGCCTCCCTGGCCGCCTCCTCCGCCCGTAGTTTCTTCTGGCTCTTCGGCATTACCCGGCCTTTCGTTGGTGGGAAACCGATCATTGTGCGAACCGGGCACCCGTTCGTCCCGCCAAACTCGCCTGCCGCCGGCCCGAATCGGGTTGGGATTCATACAATGCCGGATAGCTTGGGTCGCGAGATCGGTTCTGCGGTCGCATCAGCCTCCCCACAACCCTCCCCCTTCCCTCGTCGGGCCGACCCCGGTTCCTGACGCGACGCCGCGCCGCCGGGGGTGGGCTGTTCTTTGTCTTGGAGTCCGCGATGGGCGCGAAGCTGTACGTTGGGAATCTGAGTTACGACACAGTCGATGGGGCGTTGGCAGACATGTTTGCCCCCTATGGGACGGTGAAGTCCGCCCAGATCATCATGGACCGGGACACCGGCCGGTCGAAGGGGTTCGGGTTCGTCGAGATGTCGAGCGACGCCGAGGCGCAGGCGGCCATCGCCGGGCTGAACGGCAACACAGCCGGCGGCCGCAGCCTGACCGTTAACGAGGCCAAGCCGCGGGAAGACCGGGGCGGCGGCCGCGGCGGGTACGGCGGCGGACGGTCCGGCGGCGGCGGCGGCGGGTACGGCGGCGGGCGGCGGTACTAACGCCCGTGCGGGGGGCGGGTGCGATGCCCGCCCCTTTGTGTCTCGACCCACCAACTCGATCCGGACTCGCCCCGGCTTCGCCCGGACACCGAAGGAGATTTGATGCCGTTACGGATGCGCGTTCACGACCGGGAGCCGATCGGCGCGGCGATGCGCCGGTTCAAGAAGCTGATGGAGCGGAGCGGCCTCCAGAAGGAACTTCGGAAGCGGAAGTTCTACGAGAAGCCGTGCGAACTGCGGCGGCGGGCCAAGCTGCGGAAGCTCGCCGCGATCCGCAAGGCGCTCCTGCCCAAGAGGCCCAAGCCCGCGCGGTACTGACGCCAGCCAGGGGCGGCGGCCTGCCGCCCCTGGCCATGGCTCCTGGGACGCCCGTACGACGCCGACCCGACCCCGCGGGCCGGCCGTCGGGGATGAGTGCCACATCCAACCCGACGGTCGCGGCTGTTTCCCGTACAATGAACGGTTTGGAGTCGCTGCCCCGTCCCTGTCCGCCCGTTACGGAGTCTTCATGCGACGCGTGCCAGCCGCCACTTCTTGGGTCGTGTACGAGACGCCCGCCGCCGGGAAGATGCCCGCCATGCAGGTCGTCTGCGAGCAGGGCGAGTGGGCGGAACTGAAGGCGAACAACCCCGCCTTCCGCCTCGTCCTGTCGGGCATCGGGAATGAGGGTGAGGCCGAGCGGGCAGCCCGCGCCGGAACCCCGTCACTCCTCACCGGTCCGCAGCGGTACCGCTGACCGAGAACACTTCTGGGACAAGTCGGGCCGATGGATCGACGATCCGCCGGCCCGCCCATGTTATGCGCCCGCATCAGTCCACGTGAACGGCGACGAGGAGCGGCTCGTCGAAGCCCGCAGGACCTGAACACCACCATCGTACAACACGACGTGCTGGCCGACGCGAAGGGCCATGAGCTTGGCGATCGTCATCCCGCAGCCCTCCTTTGCCCAATTCTACGGGTGCCGATAGCACGAAAGTCTAAGTAGCATCGGAATTTACGGCATCTTCTCAAACGCGGCTCCCGACTGGGTCGTTTTCGCGTAAGGCCATCCCGTTGAATTCGGTAGCCGGGCCCCGCAGAGGGCGGCGGGTCGGTTGTCATTCGCTTATTGGGGCTACCTAATGCTGCTGACCAACATGCGACCTCTGCTAATCGCCGCCACGGCCTTGGCGGTCAGTACTGCCGGCCGAGCCGACGCCGGGCTGATCCTTGGGACAACTGCCAACGGGTCCGTGACGGGGTCACTGATCTCGTTCACCAGCGGCACGGCCGTACTGGCTGACCCGGGTCGAGAGTTCGCCGGCCCGCTCGCGAACGTCAGTCCGATTTCCCAATCCAACGTCTTCGCCTTCGGCGACCTGACTGCGACGACGATTCGTGTCGGCTTCGAGATGGTGCCGGGTTTGTTCTCGGGCGTTTCGTCGGCCAATTCCAACGCCTACACGTTCAGCTTTACCGGACTGGCTCTGGCCCCCGGGGAGCAGATCATTGGCCTGTCTGTGCTGACCAACAGCCGGAACACGTCAGCGCCCATTACATTGCCCAACGTGTCGAGCGGCGGGGCGAGCTTCGTTACCACCGCGAACTCGATCACGATCACGCTGACCGGCTTCGCGGTCGGCGGCACCGCGACGAACGGCGACACCGACGATTCGATCACTTACACTATCCTGACGCAGACGGTGCCAGAGCCAGCAACGGCAGTCTCCGCGTGCGTCGGCATTGTCCTTCTGGCGGGCCGGACGCTGCGGGCACGGCGGAGGTGCCCTTGATCGTTGGCAGCGAATGGCGTAAGCCGCGCTGTCGCCCAAAGGATGAGAGACAGTGCCCCATTCCGACGAGCTTTGGTGGGCCAACCCGTCACTGAAGGAACGCCTGCGGCTCGACCCCGCGGCCGTCCTCAAGGAGCGGGGCATCGTGCTGCCGGCTGGGCTGCCAGCCGATGTCGTCCACGAGGTCGTCCGCGTCGCCCACTTGCTGTGGGTGGACGGACGGATCGTCTCCCTCGACCAATTTCGCATCGACCCGGCCGACGAAGGGCTCCTCTTCGGCCGCGGCGTCTGGGAGTCCACACGGACCATCGATGGCAGCCCGTGGCTGTGGCCAGCGCATTTGGACCGTTTGCGACGCACCGCCGACCTGCTCGACATTCGCGTCGCTCCCGAGCGATTGCCAGACGAGCGGCGGGTGGCCGAGTACGTCCGGTCACTCACCGGGCAGGATGTCGTGGTGCGGCTCAACGTCACCGCAGGCCGGCCCGGCCAACCCGGCGTCGTCTGGATGAGCGCGGCTCTCCAACCGGCCCCACGGCCGTCGCTGAGGCTGCAGACGCTTCGCACACCCGTCCTGGCGGGGCAGCCCTACCTGACGTGGAAGACGTTCCACTATGCCCATCGGCTGCGGGTCGGGCGGCAGGCCGTGGACGCCGGCTACGATACGTCGCTGATGCTCGACCCAGGCGACAATCTGCTCGAAGCCGCCCACGCTAACCTGTTCGTCCGCTTACCCGACGGCTGGGCCACGCCCTCAGCCGCGGGCGGGCTGTTCCTGCCCGGTACCGTGCGGCAGTACATCCTCGACCGCGCTCCACTGACGATCCGCGAGCAGACGATTCCGCTCGCAAAGCTCCGGGACATCCGTGAAGCGTTCGTCACCAACAGCAATGTTGGCGTCGTCCCAATTGTGCAGATCGACAAGCACATCATCCCCATTGGAAGCGATACGACGAACCTTATCCGTTGGTTGGGGCTGGAGAATCGCTAGGAACGCTTTTCGCGTCAGGGACTCGCGTTGAACCGAAGGGCCGATGTTGCGCCGTGCGCTCGGCCAAGCGTCAATTCAACACGAGGGATCTCTCATGTCACCGTCCCGCTCTCTGGGCTGCGGCGCCCTTGCACTGACGGTCGGGTGGCTGGCTGCCGGGCCGGCCGCCGCGCAGGTCACCGTCCGCAGCGGTACTGCGCCGGATATCGCCGGCATCACTGTCTTCCGCGACCAGTTCCGTACAGATATCGGCGGCGGCACCACGGCGGGGGCCAACGGCCTGTTCGACGACGGCACACGCCAGCGCCGCGAGATCAACTGGGATGGTGTCGGTGCAGCCTTCGCCGCGCCAAACCTGTTGCCGGCCAACTTCTTCAACTCGAACTCGCCACGCGGTGTCGTGTTCTCGACGGCCGGCACCGGCTTCGCCGTCAGCGGAGCGACGACCGATACTGGCACGGGCCAGCCCGCGGCCGCAAACTTCGGCAATATCGACGCCAGTTACACGACCACGTTTTCGCAGTTCTCGGCCCAACGCCTGTTCACGCAACTCGGCAGCACGCAGATGGACGTAAACTTCTTCATCCCCGGCACGACAACGCCCGCCGGCACACGGGCCTTCGGCGTGATCTTCAGCGATGTCGAACAGGCGGGTACCACGGCCCTGCAGTTCTTCGATCTCGCCGGCAACTCCATCGGCGCGTTCGCCGCACCACCGCAATCTGGAGCAACAGGGTTCTCGTTCCTCGGCATGTTCATCAACGACGGCAGCAGCTCGATCGGCCGGGTGCGCATCACCCTCGGCAACACTGCCCTGGGCGCCGGCGTCACCGACAACGGCACCACGCGCGATCTCGTCGTGATGGACGACTTCCTCTACGGCAACCCGGTCGCCGTCCCGGAGCCGACCAGCCTCGGCCTGCTCGGCGTCGGCGCGCTCGGCCTCTACATTCGCTCCCGGCGCAAAGCCGCGACCGTCGCTTGACGGTCGCAGGGTACGACGGCTCGATGCCAGTCCGCGCAAGGCAGCATCGAGTCGTCCCATTTCTCGCTGCAAACCCTCCTTCAGCGAACCACCCCACTGTCAGGACCGCGCAGCCAGTCTCGCCTTGAGCCTCATCTCCGTATCATTACCGACCTGCTATACTTTAAGCTCCCACCTGCCCGTGCCCCGTTGTGGAGCCAACGGATGAAATCCCGAACCCGTCGAGCTGCGGCAACCGTCGTCGTCGCTGGAACGGCTCTTGTACTCGCAATCCGACCGTGGGGAAGTGACGACGACACGGCCTGCCCTGAGCCGATCCCGGCGGAAGTGCAGCGCATGACCTCCGACATCACGTTCGTGCGAATCGCGGCCAAGGAGATCATCGCCAACGAAGTGATTCAAGGTCGACGGACGCTCTTCGAGGCGGCAGCGTTGTTCAAGTCGCTCAATCAGTTGCCGCCGTCGGCCCAGCCGCCAACGAATCTCGACCTGGCTGGTCTACCGATCCCGACGCGAACCGAGGAAGAACTCCTCTGTTGGCAAGTCGCGAGTTGTGTTCAAGCGCGCTTTTCCTCGCTTCGCGAGTCGCGCCGAGCCGTCGCACGGCTTGCGGCCGAATTCCGAGCGGAGGTGCAAGCGCACGGCACGATCCGGTTACCGGCCCCTCCCGTCGCGACCGATGTCCTGATCGAGCAAGCCCAGGAAACCGCGTTGCTCATGCAGACCGGAGCGCGCCGCTCGAAGCCGAACGCCGCATCCATCCAGTGATCACGCCACCGAGACGTGACCGTTCGAGGATCGGTCGAAAACGCTCACGTGCTCGCGAACCACTCGGCGTACAGGTCGGGCCGACGGTGTCGCAAGAACAATCGACGAGCGTGCGACCCGCCTGCCGACGCCAGATCGACATCGACGATGAGGATGTTCTCGTCCTTGGCTGGCGATCGGGCGAGGACGACGCCTTCGGGCGAACAGACGAACGATTCGCCGGCAAACTCCAGCGCCCCGTCCTGGCCGACGCGGTTGCACAAGGCGACGAAGTAGCCATTCTGGAACGCCGCGACGCGCATCTCGGCCTCGTAAAGCCCCTCCGGCCACTCACCGACGGTGCCCGCTTGCGGCACCACCACAAGGTCCGCGCCGCGGAGCGCCAGCGCCCGCATCGCTTCGGGGAAATGGCGATCGTAGCAGATGGCGACGCCGATACGGCCGGCCGCCGTCGCATAGACTGGTAGGCCCGTGTCGCCGGGCGTGTAGTAGGCCTGTTCGTGGAAGCCGGGGTAGTCGGTGATGTGCAGCATGCGAGTGCGGCCGAGGAGTGTACCATCGGCGTCGATCACTGGAGACGTGTCGAAGCAGTGCGAGCCATCGCGCTCGAAGAGATTTGCCACGACAACGACGCCGAGGCGTCGGGCCGCCGCCGTGAGCGCGTCGGTCGTCGGCCCCGGAATTGGCTCGGCGAGTTGCTCGAAACCCGGGGCCGCCCGGCACTGCGGGTAGAACGGCTCGAACGCCAGTTCGGCGAAGCAAACAACCCGTGCGCCGCTCGCGGCCGCCGTTTCCAGCGCCGCGAGGCCGCGGTCGAGATTGGCCCGCTTGTCGGGACCGGCGTGTTGCTGCACCAAGGCAATCCGCGGCATGGTTCCACCTCCACCGGCGATCTGCTCCGAGCCGGAAGCGTGAGCGACGGCGCTTCCTTCGGAGCCGGAAGCGTGAGCGACGGTCACTCGGGCAAGAGGCCGTCGCTCACGCGTCCGGCTCAGATGGAAGTCTACACATCGACCTTCATGACCCCTTGCCAGAGACTATCCAGCGGCGGAGAGTCGGTGGTCGCATCGCGGGGGCCGATGAGCGCGTGGCCGAGGATCGATTGCACGAGATCCCACGCCGTCACCTGAGCGTCGAGGCTGCGGCGGAACACGCCCGATTGCTGGCCCTCGTGAATCAACTGCACCAGAGGCTCCGACCATTCGAGCAGCCGGGCGTGCATTTCGGCGCGAGCATCGCCGGTCGTGAACTCGGTCAACGCCTGAATGAGCGCTTTGATTCCGGGTGTCCGCTTGCGCGCGGCCGTCAGCGAGCGTTCGAGCATCGCCTGGAGGCGACCTGCAGAGTCCGGCGGTTCGTCGGCAGCTGGCGGCGGAAAGAGATCGGCGCGCAGGTCATCGAGCGTGGCGCGGAGTAGGACTTCGCGGTCGGCAAAATAGCGAGCGAGCCGACCGGGTGAGATTTCGGCTGCGGCGGTTAGCGCGTCGGGCGTTAGCGCTGCATAGCCGTGCGACACCGCCAGCGCCTTGGCGGCCGCGAGCAACTGCCGTTTGCGTTCGCCCTTGCGCATGGCACCCCGCTAGCCGGTCCGGTGTCGCTATACCAATAGGAATTTCCCCGCTAATGCCCACCCGTGGCCACGGGTAGGTTCGGAGCCATCCATGCCCCCACGACTGATGCTCGGCACCCGCAACCGCAAGAAGCGCGAGGAGATCGTCGAGATTCTCGGCGACCTTGCGATCGAGTTCGGCGATTTGTCCGACCGGCCCGACGTGTCTGAGGTCGATGAGACGGGCACGACGTTTGAGGCCAACGCTCGCCTGAAGGGAGTTGCGGTGGCCAAGGCGACCGGCGAGTGGACCCTTGCCGAGGATAGCGGACTTGTCGTGCCTGGCTTGAACGGCCGGCCCGGCGTTTACTCGGCCCGATATGCGGGCACCCAGGGTGACGATACCGCGAACAATGCCCGTCTGATGGCCGAATTGGCCCCGCTGCCGGACGACCGGCGGCCGGCCTACTACGTCTGTGTCGCGGTTCTGTGCGACCCGACTGGCGAAGTGCGAGCCACGGCCGAGGGGCGCTGCCACGGCGTCATCGTCAAAGAACCGCGTGGCACCGGCGGCTTCGGCTACGACCCACTGTTCCTGATACCGGAATTTCACAAGACATTTGGCGAGTTGAGCGCTCGCGTGAAGCACGCGCTCTCGCACCGGGCGAAGGCACTTGCCCGATTGCGGCCGGACATCCGCCGAGCACTGAGCGTTTAGTACAACGCTCCTGCGTTGTGAATTGAAAGGGTACTGCCATGTCTGCCGAGACGAACGCCGATGAATTGCTCGCCATCAACCAGCGGTTGCTCGACAGCATCGCTGCGGGTGACTGGCTCACCTACAAGGAACTGTGTGACTCAACACTGACAGCGTTCGAACCGGAGGCCTGCGGCCAACTCGTGAAGGGGTTGCAGTTTCACTATTTCTATTTCGACCACGACGACCATCGGACCCGCCACCAGACGACGATGGTCCACCCGCGTGTTCGCCTGATGGGCGAGGCAGCCGTCATCACCTACGTTCGCCTCAACCAGCGCGTCGGACCGGACGGGCAAGCCCATTCCGCCGCCTACGAGGAGACGCGCATCTGGCAGAAGCAGGCCGACGGCCAGTGGCGCCACGTCCACTTCCATCGCTCGCGGGCTGTGTGAAGGACCGCTTCATCCAAGTTGAAGCGACCTTTCACCTGCCCTTCGCGCTTCCTTCACAGCCGGGTTCTTTAATACGGGCCAGGATAATGTCTTCACTTTCACATTGCGGTAACGGTCGGCGTCAGTCGAGCGGCTCGATGCGGCGGCGCACCTTTTCGACGGTGACGCCGCCGTAGTTCTTTTTCAGGCTGCCGGCCTTACCGATGTTCTCCTGGGCGACGGTCCGGATGAACTCGCCGCCGACGGCCTGGCTACAGCCAATGCACAGCCGTGTCTCGGGCAGGGCTTCGCACCGTTCCGCGGGGATTTCCTGGCCGCAGCGCGCGCAGGGTCGCGTCGTCATTCATCGACTCCTTTTCTTTTTATGGTAGCAAGCCGCTCGCCGAACGGCGCTCAGTGCGGTATGCTCGCCCCCAACGGCGGGCCGGTCCGCCGCACCCTATCCGACGCGCGAAATCCGATGAACCCCGCACCCGCCGACGCCGCTCCGACTCATGAGCCCGTCCATTCTCACCCGGTTGAGCCGCCGTACGACCCAACGCCGTTGCCCTGGCGGCTTGGGCTGTTCACGGCCTTCGTCGGGTTGACGGTCTGTGCCTATGGAACCCAGAACCAGCTTGGCCCCCGCGGAACCGCGGCGGTCGGGGCCGTGGCCTTCTTCATCCTGGCGGCCGCATTCTCCCGGAGCTTGCAGCGGGTCGCGTGGCGAACGGTCATCGGCGGCATCGCCCTGCAACTGCTCCTGGCCTGGCTGGTCATCTACGGCAAGTTCACGGTCAATGACACGACCTACTCGGTCGAGGCGGCGTTCGAGAGGGTTGGCACGGTCATCAAGGCGTTCATCGGCTTCTCGGATAAGGGAGCGGAGTTCGTCTTCGGCAACCTGGCCAACCCCGGCGACATCGCGCTGAACCCCGGCAAGGAGTTCGCGTTCATGTTCGCCTTCAAGGCCCTGCCGCCGATCCTTTTCGTGTCCGCGTTCTTCACCGTCCTCTACCACTTCGGCGTCTTGCAGTGGGTCGTCCGGCTGTTCGCGAAGGTGATGGTGTTCATCCTCGGCACCAGCGGTGCGGAGACGCTCTCGGTGTCGGCGAACGTGTTCATGGGGCAGACGGAGGCCCCGCTGATCGTCAAGCCATACGTCCCGCGGATGACCAACTCGGAACTGTTCACGCTGATGGTCAGCGGCATGGCCCACATCTCGGGCGGCATGATGGCCGTCTACATCAACTACGGGGCGAACCCGGTGGCCGTCCTGACGACGTGCGTGATGGCCTGCCCGTGCAGCCTGTACCTCGCGAAGCTGATGATGCCCGAGGTGACGACGCCGGAGACGAGCGGCCTGACGCCGCATACCGACGTGAAGTCGCCGTACGTCAACGCCGTGGACGCGGCCGCGGCCGGCACCGCCGACGGCCTGCGACTGGCGCTGAACGTGGCGGCCATGCTGATCGTGTTCATCGCGTTCGTGGCGATGTTCGACGGCCTGCTCGGCCAGGTCAAGCCGCTGCTCACCTGGTTGCGCCTCCCGGCCGACTGGATTCCCGACGGCCTGTCACTGCGGATGATCTTCGGCTGGATCTTCTCGCCGGCGGCCATGCTGATGGGCGTCGAGGGAGCGAAGGACCAACTGGAGGTCGGCAGCCTGCTCGGGGCGAAGCTGTCGATCAACGAACACTTCGCGTACCTGGAGATGAAGAAGCTCTTGGCGAAGGAGGCGATGCACCCGCGGTCGTTCAAGCTGGCCGCGTTCGCGCTGACGGGGTTCGCGAACTTCTCGTCAGTCGGCATCCAGCTCGGCGGCATCGGCGCGATCGCCCCAAGCCGCCGGCACGACCTGGCCCGCCTCGGCGGCCGGGCACTCTTCGCCGGCTTCCTGGCGACGCTGTTGAACGCCTCCATCGCGGGGATTCTGATGTCGGATTGATCCGCAGATTTCGCAGATTTCACAGATTGGAAGACAGAGGGCACGGAGAATAGGCGATGGACGAGAACGGCGGACGCGATCCGCGGACTTACGCCATCATCGGTGCAGCGATGGAGGTACATCGGCAACTCGGGTGCGGGTTCCTGGAAGCTGTGTATCAGGAAGCTATGAAGGTCGAACTGAACGCGTCCGACGTGCCGACTGAGCCGCAGATTGAGCTGCCGATCATCTACAAAGGCCAGATTCTGAAGTGTTCCTACCGCGCCGATTTCGTCTGCTACGGTTCCGTGATTGTGGAACTGAAGGCTCTCACCAGACTCTCCGGCACCGAAGAATCCCAAATCATCAACTACTTGAAAGCCACGGGTTATGAGGTCGGTCTACTGCTAAACTTCGGTGCTGGAAGTCTCGAACACCGTCGCTTCGTGCGATCGAAGCGCTCCGTCGCTCCCATTCCCTTTTCCTGAAATCTGCGAAATCTGCGAAATCTGCGGATCTATTCCTTCTGCGGAGACCACACTCATGCAAATCGGTTTCGTCAGCGCGATCCTGCCCGACCTGTCGCTCGAAGAGGTGCTGAAGTTCGCCGCCGACGAGGGCTTCGGCTGCGTCGAGCTGATGTGCTGGCCGCCGGGCCAGGCGGAGCGGCGATACGCCGGGGTCTGCCATCTCGACGTGAGCAACTTCACGGACGAGCAGGTTCACCATACCCGCCATTTGATGAAGATCCACGGCATCGCCATCTCGGGCCTGGGCTACTACCCCAACCCGCTCGACCCCGACGCCAGCCATCGGCAGATGGTCGCGGCTCATCTGCGCAAGGTGATCGCCGCGTCGGCGAAGCTCGGCATCAACGTCGTCAACACGTTCATTGGCCGCGACTGGCACAAGTCGGTGGACGAAAACTGGCCGGCGTTCCGCGAACTATGGCCCGGCCTCATCCGGGACGCGGAATCGGCCGGTGTCCGTGTCGGCATCGAAAACTGCCCGATGCTCTTTTCGGCCGACGAGTGGCCCGGCGGCAAAAACCTGGCGATGAGCCCGGCCGTCTGGCGGCGAATGTTCGCCGAGATTCCCAGCAAGAACTTCGGCCTGAACTTCGACCCGTCGCACCTCATCATCCAGCACATCGATTGCGCCCAGGCCTTGCGCGAGTTCGGCTCGCGGCTCATCCACGTTCATGCGAAGGACTTGCGGATCGACAAGGCAAAGCTCTACGACGAAGGCATCCTGGGCCTCGGCTGGGCAATCCCGAAGCTGCCGGGCCTGGGTGACGTCGATTGGGGTGCATTCTTCGCGGAGCTGACGGCGACCGGCTACGACGGCCCGATATGCGTCGAGGTCGAGGACCGGGCGTACGAGCGATCGTTCGCCGACCGGGTGCGGTCGCTGCGGCAGAGCAAGCGGTTCTTGGAGCAATACGTGAGTTGAAGGGGATGATCCGCAGATTGCGGTGATGGACGCAGATGAGAAAGCAGAGAAAGACAAGAACTATTTGCTCTTCCTCTGCCTTCTTCATCTGCGTCCATCACCGCAATCTGCGGATAGGAACGCTACAGCCACAGCTTCACGCGTTCGCGTAGCCCCGGCGGCAGCCGTGGCTCGACGTACTTGCGTACTTCGCGGGCGTGGTAGCGGGTACTGAAGTGGGCCGCGACGATCAGTTCGTTCTTGAAGCGGTCGGCCCGCTCCAGGAAGTCGTCGAGGTGCATGTGGCCGAACTTGTGGATCTTCTCGCGCCGATGGTTCGGGCGGATGAAGCTCATCTCGGTAATCAGAACCTTCGCGTCGTAGGCCGGCGGGCAGGCGTCGAGGCCGGCCGGGCTGGTGTCGCCCGTATAAGCCAGAAGCGGCGTCCGGACTTCGCGCGTGACCTCGGTGCCGCCTAGGCGCAGGTCGCGGATCTGGTCGCCGCGCAGGCCGGCGTATTCCTCCTTCAGTTTCCGCCGCCGGTCCCAGACCAGGTAGCCGCGCGATGGCACCGTGTGCGTCGTCGCCCACGCCGTCAACACGTGGTCGCGCGATAGCTCCACCTCGTCACCGGCCGCGATGCCGCGGAGTTCGCAGTTCATTCGGCCGCGATCGAGTCGCTGAAAGACGAGGAGGAGCCGACGGACTTCTTCGATCACCTCGTTCGGCAAGTAGATGACCGGTGGCTCCATCTTCATCATCCGCCGCCGGGCGACGTAGACCGGCAGGGCGGCGATGTGGTCGAGGTGCGCGTGCGTCACCAGCCAGGTCGGCGTGCCCATGAAGTCCCACGGTTGGCCGCCGAGGTCGAAGCCAAGCTTCAGTTCGGGGACGCGGAAGTAGCTCTGCACGGCGGCCCGGGCATAGCCCTCGATCGTCATGCCGGCGTGGTGAACGGAAAGGTAGGGAGCGTTATCGACCGGGCGATTGGCAACGTTTGGATCGAATGGGGTCATGAGGCAAGGGACACGCGAGGGGGGCGGCAGGGTATCGACTCAGCTTAATTGTAGCCATTGCTCTTGACCACCTCGGACCCGGTCGGCATCCTCCCGCGTCTCGAAGAGATTGGTCAGGAGGACCACCATGCTGCGCTACGCCATTCCGTTCGTTGTCGTTGCATTCACCGGCTGCTCGACGATGGACCACACCGAGAAGGGCATCGTCGGTGGGGGCCTGCTTGGGGCGGCAACGGGCGCGGTCATCGGCAAAGCGACCGGCAACACGGCCGCCGGGGCGCTGATTGGTGCGGCGGCTGGCGGCACGGCAGGCGGCCTCATTGGCAATGAGATCGACGACTCGGAGAAGAAGATCAAACAAGCATCGGCAACTGCGGCCGTGCCGGTGCGCGGTCCGCTCTCACTGCAAGAGATCGCGACGATGGCCCAGCAAGGCATCAGCGACGCTGTGATCATCGGCCAGATTCGCTCGACCGGCTCCGTCTACACACTGTCGCCGAGCGATATTTCGTACTTGAAGCAGTATAACGTCAGCGACCCCGTGGTCCTGGAGATGCAGGCGACCGCGACGCGAGTCCCGCCCCCACGGCCGCGGGTCTATGCCCGACCGTACTACGGACCTGAGGTCGTCGTCGTGGAGCCGTGCCCGCCGCCGCCAGTCGGGGTTGGATTCACCTACATCCACGGCCGGCGATGGTAAGGGTTTAGCCACGGATGAACACAGATAAACACGGATGAATGCAATAAGCCATGCATTCATCCGTGTTTATCTGTGCTCATCCGTGGCTAATTCGATCTCGAACCTCTCCCCGTCGCGAAACTCCTCGCTCGGCGCGTCGTAGACACGCCGCCGCGCGATCAGCGTTGACCCACGCACTTCATACTCGAAGTAGCTGCCGTGGGTCCGCATCGTCGCACTGCCGGCACAGATGACTGGAAATGGGGCGAGCGACGGCTTCGGGTGGAAGTAAGCGTGATGTCGGTGCCCGTGTAACCACAGGCATACTCGTCCCTCGGCTGCGACACGCACCAGCGCTTCGGCGTTGCGTAAGCCATGCCAACGGCCCTCGGGTCGGCCGTCGCCGAGACAGACCGGGTAATGCGTCACAAGAACCCGCGGGCCATCGCTCAACCGCTTCAACAGCGTCGCCAGCCGGTCGAGCTGGTCGGCCGCCACTCCGCCGCGGGCGTCCCACGGACGGACATTCGCGCGCGACGAGTTCACAGCAACGAGCCAGAGGTGACCAACCCGGCGGGCGAACGGATAAGTCGCGCCATCGATTCGCTCACCGACGAGCCACGGAGCAAATGCGGCCTCGAACGCCCCGAGCCGCACGGCCGAGTAGGTGTAGTAGTCGTGGTTACCCGGCACCGCGACGCCTGGCGGCAAGTCCGTATGGCCGACGTTCAGCACCTTCGCCGCGAACTCCTGTTCGCGCGTGAAGCCGAGGGCCGTCGCGTCGCCGCTGAACACCAGCCCGTCGGGCTTCCGCTCGCGCAGCTCACGCATCAGGGCCGCGACGACGTGGGTAGCGTGGCGAAAGTGCGACCCGCGTCCCAGGGCACGCAGGTGGAACCAACCGGTGAGCCGCTTGCCGCGCAGGTCGCGCAGCTTCCAGCCGAGGCTCGGCACGGTCACGTGGACGTCGCTGAAATGGGCCAGCCGCGTCGTCTCCATCCGGTCATTGTCGCCGCCGCTGGCCCCGACGGCGATCCGTCCTAGAGTAGTGGTCAGTGGTCAGTGGCCAGTAGTCAGCCAGACAGAAAGACTCGTGCTTCTTTCCGGCTGACCACTGACCACTGACCACTCGCCACTCAACAAGGGGGTCTTGGCTCATGCCCAAGGTCACGTTCATTAACGAGAAGCAGGAAATCGAAGTCCCGGCGGGGTCGAACCTCCGCAAGGAAGCAATGAAGGCCGGCATCGATCTGTATCCGAGCATCCACAAGTATCTCAATTGCCGTGGCCTCGGGCAGTGCGGCTCCTGTCGCGTCTTGGTCAAATCGGGCATGGAGAATCTCAGCCCGAAGGGGATCATCGAGAAGATCAACCTGACGCTGCATCCGATTACGTCGTTCGCTTACCTCGGCCACGAGGACGAGATGCGCCTGGCGTGCCAGGCCAAAGTGAACGGCGATTGTTCGATCGAGACAAAACCAGCGTTCAATATCGACGGCGTGAACTTCTGGCAGAAGCCATACCCAAATAAGTAGTGGTCAGTGATCCGTGGTTAGTGGTCAGCCAGATAGAAAGGCATCGCTTTCCGGCTGACCACTGACCACTCACCACTCACCACTGACCACTCACCTATGATCCGCTTCGACTTCACCGGCAAAGTCGTCCTCGTGACCGGTTCTTCGCGCGGCATGGGGGCCGCCATCCTTGAAGCGTTCGGTAACGCCGGGGCGACGTGCCTGGTGCATTACTTCGCCGACCCGGATGGCCAGAATAAAGGCGACGCCGAGGCAACGGCCGCGAAGATTCGCGCCAGTGGCGCGACCACGCACCTGCTCGAAGCCGATGTGCGTAAGTTCGAGGAGGTCGAGCGCCTGATGCGCGAGGCCGTCGCCGCGGCGGGGAAGATCGACATCCTCGTCAATAACGCCGGCATTATCCGCGACCGCACCGTTCGCAAGATGACGGTCGACGATTGGCACGCGGTCATCGACACCAACCTGGATGGCGTGTTCTATTGTTCGAAGCTCGCGGCCGAAATCCTGCCGGCTGGCGGACGAATTGTGAATGTAGCGTCGATCGCCGGCGTTGTCGGATTCCACGGTCAAGCGAACTATGCCGCCGCGAAGGCCGGCGTCATCGCCATGACCAAAGTGCTGGCGAAAGAGCTGGCGAAGCGCAAGGTCACAGTCAATGCGGTCGCGCCTGGTGTGATCCAGACGCCGATGATCGGCGCAATCCGGCCCGAATTGATGGCCGAGTACGAGAAGCAGATTCCGGTCGGCCGCGTCGGTCGCCCGGAGGACGTGGCGAATGCCGTGTTGTTCCTCGCGTCCGAGGAGAGCGAGTACATCACTGGTCAAACGCTGCCAATCACCGGCGGCTGGTTTAAGAGCCGCGAGCGTGAGCGAGCGATTGCCAGGTCAATCGCTCGCTCACGCTCGCGGCTCCGATCGGACATTCGACAAGCGAGGCCCCATGCTCATCGCCGACGAACTCATTCCCGCTCCGTGGCATCCCCATACGCTCGTCGAGGCGCTGATCTCCGCCGCCGCGTTTGGCGGGCTTGGCATCGTCGCGCTCTTTGTCGGCTACAAGGTCTTCGACCTGTTGACGCCGAAGCTCGATGTCGAGAAGGAACTGGCGGAGAAGAACATCGCCGTTGCGATTATGGTGGCTGCGCTCATGGGCAGCATCGCTTATATCGTCGCCAAGGCCATTAGCGGGTGATGCCGTGACGCGCACCACGCGCAACATTGCTCTCGGCCTGCTCGGCTCGGCGATGCTGACAGCTTGCTTTCTGTCCTGCTCCGGCTGCGGCACGGAGCCGGAGCGGCAGATCGTCGGGCACGACAAAGACGGCAACCCGATCTAC
Source organism: Gemmataceae bacterium (assembly GCA_046350275.1). GTDB lineage: Bacteria > Planctomycetota > Planctomycetia > Gemmatales > Gemmataceae > JAXMAS01. The sequence continues at coordinate 91,221 of JAXMAS010000015.1, read as the reverse complement.
GCCAGCACATCCACGACGCGGCGGCGTTATGGGAGTAGCTCAAGTTGGTGGTGGTCGCGACCGACCTACTACCGCGGCGGGTCGAGCTATTCACCGGGGCCATCGGTCGGCCGATCCTCGGGCAGTGGCGGCGGAAGTACCTCCAAGCCGTCGATCGGCGGCTCGACCAGCCGCGGCGGCTTTGGCGGCACCGGCAGCGGCAGCAGCGGGAGTTGAGCCGTGCAGCGCATTGCGTGCGATCCCCGACCCGACTGGCAAGCTCGCGTCGAATCGCAGGGCCTCCAGTATCACACTCTCGATGGCCAACCGTACTGGGACGAACGCGCCTACTATCACTTCACAACCGGCGAAATCGACGAGATCGAACTTGCGACGAACACGCTTTACGACCTGTGCCTGAAAGCCGTTCAGCACCTCGTCGATACGAATCGGTTCGTCGATTTCGGCATCACGCCACAGTTCGTCGATTGGATCAAGGAGAGTTGGGAGAAAGACGAACTGTCGCTCTACGGCCGATTCGACTTCGCCTATGACGGCAAGTCGCCGCCGAAGCTGCTCGAGTACAACGCCGACACGCCGACCGCCCTGCTCGAAGCGGCCGTCGTGCAGTGGTTCTGGCTGCAAGACGTCCACAAGGGTCGCGACCAGTTCAACAGCATCCACGAGAAGTTGCTCGAGTTCTGGCCGCGACTCGGGCCGACGACACAGGGGCCGGTCCACTTCGCCTCGGCCCGCGGGCATCTCGAAGACTTCATGACCGCGAACTACCTGCGCGACACCGCCATGCAGACGGGGCTGGAGACGATTTACCTGCCCGTCGAGGACATCGGCTGGAATCGCGTGCGGAATGCGTTTGTCGACCTCGACGAGCGACCGATCCGCACGTGCTATAAGCTCTATCCCTGGGAGTGGATGCTGGCCGAGGAGTTCGCCCCGCACTTGTTGGAGTACCGCATCCGCTGGCTGGAGCCACCGTGGAAAGTGCTACTGTCGAACAAGGCAATCCTTGTCGTCTTGTGGGAGTTGTTTCCCGAGTGCCCGTACCTCCTGCCAGCGTTCTTCGAGCCGAAGACCGACAACTACGTCCGCAAGCCGACGCAGGCCCGCGAGGGGGCCAACGTCCAGATCGTGCGCGCCGGCCAGGTTGTTCACGAAACGGGCGGCGAGTACGGCGAGGGGCCATTCGTCTACCAGGCGCTCGCGGAGCTGCCGACCTATAGCGGCAATACCCCGGTGTTGGGGAGTTGGGTCGTGAACGGCTATGCCTGCGGCATGGGCATCCGCGAGGATGCGACGCCGGTTACATCGAACCTGAGCCGGTTCGTGCCGCACCTGTTCGGTGGGTAACGCGATGAAGCAGTTGATGGTCATCGTGAAACCCTTCCGGGCCGAGGCGGTCCTGAAGGCTGCCGCCGAGATGGGCGTGACAGCGTGTGTCGTTCGCGAAGCGAAGGGCTATGGTCGGCAGAAGGGCTACCTCGAACGCTACGTCGGAAGCGAGTACAGCCTGGCGTTCCTGCCAAAGGTCGAAATCACGCTTTGGGTGAGTGCCGCACAGGCCGAGGATGTTGCGGAGCGGATTGCTCGCGTGGCGAGAACCGGCCGCATCGGCGACGGCAAGATTTTCGTCGTCGCCACTTCGTTAGGCGAGGCACTGGAGTTCTGATAGCGGCGCTCGTTGTTCGCGCTGTACGTTCCCTTCCACCGTGTGGTTGGAGGAAGGAACCGCGTACAATAGCGCCACGTTGCCGAAGCGAGGTTCCGATCAATGACGACCGCCGAATTTGAGCCGCTGACGGTGGCGGTCCCACTGCGCGAGGAGCCGCCAGGCGTGTTCCGGGTCGGTAACAGTCGGGTGTTGCTCGACCTGGTGATCCGCGCGTTCCAGGACGGCGCAACGCCCGAGGGAGTTGTCGCGTCGTTTCGGCACGGCCTCCCGTTTCGAATGTTCCAGTCAGCGATGCACGCTATGATAGCGTTGCCGACCGACCGCTGAGGATCACGCCGATGATGCCACGCCACCTCACCCGCCGCGCCTTCCTCGCCGACACCGGCATGGGTTTCACCGGCCTCGCCCTCGGAGCGATGCTGGCCCGCGATGGTGTCCTTCGGGCCGACGCCCCCGCCGCGTGGTCGCCGCCGGATGGCAAGCCGCACTTCGCGCCCAAGGCCAAGAGCATCATCTGGTTGTTCATGGTCGGTGGGGCAAGCCATGTCGAAGGATTTGACCCGAAGCCAGCCCTGAACGAGCATGCTGGCAAGACCATCGCGGAGACACCATTCAAGGCCGTCCTCGACTCACCGCACCTCAAGAAAAATCTGCGCGAGTTCGTCCCCGGTCAGCATAAGGTCCAGCCGAAGATCTTCCCGATGCAGACGGGCTTCCGCCGTTACGGCCAATCGGGGCTGGCCGTCGGCGACTGGTGGCCGAACGTCGCCGCCCATGCCGACGACCTCGCTGTCGTACGCTCCATGTGGACGACGGATAACGACCACGGTGCCCAGCTTCAGTTCCACACCGGCCGGCACGCCATCGAAGGGCCGTTCCCGACGATCGGGTCGTGGGTCCATTACGGTCTCGGTTCGCTCAACGACAATCTACCCCAGTTCGTCGTTCTCGGGACGCCGCTCGCCGACTGCTGCGGTGGCGTCAAGGGCCACGGATCGCACTACCTCGGCCCCGAACACGACGGCGTCCGCCTCGCAGTCGACCCGAAGAACCCGCTGCCCTTTGCGACGCCGCCAGCCGGCCAATCGCCAGCGGCCCAAGCCGCCGAATTCGATTTGCTGGCGAAGCTGCACAAGCACACGGCCATCGAGTACCCCGACGACCCCCAACTGCGGGCACGGGTCAAGTCGTACGAACTGGCGTTTCGTATGCAGACTTCGATTCCCGAAGTCGTCCGCTTCGACAATGAGCCAAAGGCAATGCGAGCGCTCTACGGCCTGGATGATGCGACAACGCGGCCATTCGGCGAACAATGCCTGACGGCCCGGAGGCTGGTCGAGCGTGGCGTGCGCTTCGTGCAAGTGTTCCACGGCTCTAACGGCGGTGCGGGTGCGTGGGACTCCCATAGCGCCCTGAAAGCGAATCACACAAAGCTCTGCCAACAGGTGGACAAGCCGATTGCGGGCCTTCTCACCGACTTGAAGCAGCGCGGCCTGTTGAACGAGACGATTGTCGTCTGGGGTTCGGAGTTCGGCCGAACGCCGGGGGCCGAGCGCTCGGACGGCCGGGACCACCACCCCTACGGCTTCTCGACCTGGCTGGCCGGCGGTGGCATCAAAGGTGGTACGGTTCACGGCACGACCGACGAGTTGGGATTCCACGCCGCGGAGGATCGGCACTACGTCACCGACCTGCACGCGACCGTACTGCACCTGATGGGCCTCGACTCCCATCGCCTCGAAGTCCCCGGCCGCAAGCGACTCGAACTCGACCACGGCCAAGTGATCCGTGCCGTATTGGCGTAGGCAACGAGTCGCTTCGCATTTCGCGCGGAATTGTAAATACTGCCCTTCGCGCCGCCATCTCGAGTGGGTATTTCGCCCGCCTCTCGAATCACTAGGTTCCGATCCCGGAGGGTATGCGATGTCCCCGAGGCGTCCCCGCGGCGGCGCGGCCGCGCCGCTGTCGAGTCGGCTTGCGTTTCGTCCGCGGCTGCTGCCGCTGGAGAGCCGTGAAGTGCCGTCCACGACAGCGACTGATACGTCCGGCGACCCACCAGCTCCGCCCGTCGAGACCACGCCGACGCCGGCCGTCGTTGCTGCGCCCCTCGTTGCAGTTGGGTCCGACACCGGCTACAAGCCTGGGGTGCGCGTCTACGACACGTCGACCGGCCAGGTGAAGTTCAGCTTCCTCGCCTACGAGCCGACCTTCAAAGGTGGCGTCCGCGTGGCCACTGGCGACGTGAACGGCGACGGCGTGGCCGATATCGTGACGGCCCCCGGCCCGGGCCGTAGTCCTCTCATCAAGGTCTACGACGGCACGGACGGGACACTGATGACCCAGTTCCTCGCCTACTCCGAAAAGTTTACCGGCGGCGTCTATGTGGCTGTCGGCGACGTGAACGGCGATGGCCAGGCCGATGTCATCACCGGCGCGGGTGAGAAGGGTGGCCCGCACGTCCGTGTGTTCAACGGCGCATGGATCGCTCCGCCGTCCACTACCACGGTTCAGCAAGGGACCTCTTCCACTAGCGTCGCCGTCAATGCCGACGGCACGACGACAGAAGGCCCGACGACGACCTCGACGACGGTCGTCCGGGATACGACGACGCAGGTGTTGACGGAGTTCATGGCGTACGATGTGCGATTTACCGGTGGTGTCCGCGTCGCGGCCGGCGACGTGAACGGCGACGGCAAGGCGGACATCATCACGGGCGCGGGCACGGGCGGTGGGCCGCACGTGCGCGTCATCAGCGGGGCGGACGGCTCGGTGCTGCGGAACTTCATGGCATTTGCGACACCGTTTACCGGTGGCGTCTATGTCTCGGCCGGCGACCTCGATGGCGACGGCAAGGCCGAGGTCGTGGTCGCGACTGGACCGAAGGGCGGTGCCCAGGTCCGGAGCTTCAACGGCGCGACCGGGGCCCAGCAGCGCGAGTTTTCCGCCTTGAGTGCACCGGGGTCGCTGGGTGCGAAGGTCGCCGTCGTCGATTACGACCAGGACGGCTCGACGGACATCCTGGTCGCCGTCGGCAAGCAGGTCCAGATTCGCAACGGCCGGACCGGCAAGCTGAAGACGACGCTGAACGTCACTGACGCAAACTTCGCCGCCAGCGGCATCAATATTTGAGGTGTCGGGGGTTCGTGACGACGGAGAGACGAGGGCCGGCCCGGCAACGGGCCGGCCCTTCGTCATTGATCCGCGGCGCGAGCACGAATGTGGCGATGGCGACGAAAACTCGTGCCAACACGAGCGCGCCCCATGTTCGTTGAGCCGGTGACGTGATACCATGCCCGTCGCACCGGCGTCCGTATCGTCCTACCCCGAGGTTCCCATGAGTCTCTCCCTCGCGCTCTTCCTGCTGTCCCAACCCACAGCCGATCCGGCCGTTGTTCGTTCCGAGTACATCTTCGACGCCAAGCCGACACCAGAGTGCCACGCTTCGACGATTGCCGAGACGCCGACCGGCCTCGTCGCCGCGTGGTTCGCCGGCACTCAGGAGAAGCACAAGGATGTCGGCATCTGGGTGTCGCGCTACGACGGCGGTGCGTGGACGACGCCGGTCGAAGCCTTCAACGGCGTGCAGACCGACGGTTCGCGGCATCCCTGCTGGAACCCGGTTCTGTTCCAGCAACCGGGCGGGCCGCTGGCGCTCCTCTACAAGGTTGGCCCCAGCCCCAGCGAATGGTGGGGCATGAGGGCACTGTCGAAGGATGGCGGTAAGACGTGGTCACCGGGCGAGCGGCTCGCTGGGACAGCACTGGGGCCGATCAAGAACAAGCCGGTACTGCTCGCCGACGGCACGCTCCTGTGCGGATCGAGCACGGAGATCCGCGGCGACGGCTGGCGGCTCTGGATGGAGCGAACGCGCGACCTCGGCAAGACCTGGGAACGCCGCGGACCGCTCAACGACAAAGCGGTCGGCGCAATTCAGCCGACGATCCTGAACTGGGGGCCAGGGCGACTGCAAACGCTCAACCGGCCGCAGCGGGCTGGCACGGTGCTGGAGTGCTGGTCGGCCGACGATGGCAAGACGTGGTCGCCGCCGACCCCGGCCGCATTGCCCAACCCCGGCAGCGGTATCGATGCGGCGATGCTGCGCGACGGACGGGGGCTGCTCGTCTACAACCACACGGCGAAGGGCCGTAGCCCGCTGAACATCGCCGTGTCGTCGGACGGCAAGGCCTGGCAAGCGGCGCTCGTGCTGGAGAACACTCCCGGCCGCGAGTTCTCGTACCCGGCCGTGATCCAGACCGCCGACGGGCTCGTCCACACGACATACACGTTTCAGCGCGAGCGGGTCCGGCATGTCGTCATCGACCCGGCCAAATTGACGCCGCGGCCATTCGCTGCCGACGGCAAGTGGCCCGGGTGACGGTCAGCGCCACCCCGCAAAATCGCGATTAAGGCGCAGGCATACTGGCAATCAAGGCTGGACGGGCAAGAGCCGAAGGGTATCAAGGCTGGAGAAGGCGATCTATTGCTGTATACAATGGCATTTGGGAGCGCAAGTTGCGTTCTCAAAGGCGTTTCCCGATACACAGCCCACCAGCGACGCGCCTCGGAGATGCACCATGACTCGACTGATCTTAACGCTTGGCCTCGCGGCTTCCGTCTTTGGTCTCGTCGCCCCGGCTCGTGCTCAGTTCATACCGCCGGTCGTGGATCGGTCGGCTCAGACGCAGGTCGTCCGCTGGTTCAATGCGTACCTCGGCCGCAACCCGAACGCCCAGGAGCTGGCCGTCCTGACCAACCAGTACCTCATGAGCGGCAACCCACTGTACGTCCAGTCGATCCTGCTCGCCAGCAATGAGTTCGTGATTCGCAACGGTGCGTCCTGGCCCCAGGCGTATATCAACGCCATCTTCCGAGTGACGCTCGGCCGAAACGCGACTGTGGTCGAAATCGCGCAGCTTCAGCCACTACTACTCCAGAATGGCCGACTATGGTTCGCGCAGGCGTTCCTGACGCAGCTGGCAACGACCGCCGGTTGGGGTGGCTACAACATCAACCGCTTCAACACCATCGCGGTCCCGGTGCCCGTAGTGGTACCGATCATCGTGCGGTAAGAGATAAGGCTCATAAAGCCCACCGATAGCAATCGGTGGGGCAACGTCGCCACAGCCCACCGTTGGCCAACGGTGGGCTTTATTGCTTTTTCACCGCCCAGCGGAGCTTGGCCGACCGTGCTCGCGGGTTCGCCTGGCGCTCGGCCCACGTCGCCCGCACCGTCTCGTCGCTCGTCGCGGCATACACGCCAGCGCGCAGCCCATCGCGAAACGCTTGCTTGACCAGCCGATCCTCGCCGCTGTGGAAGCTGATGATCGCCACACGGCCACCTGGCGACAGTACATCCGGCAGCGTTCGCAGCAGTGCCGTCAAGTTCGCCAACTCACGATTGACCAGAATGCGCAGCGCCTGAAAAACTCGGGCAACGGGCCGAAGCTTCTGCTGCCGCACCGTCGGTACGCCGGGCCGGGGCTTCTCGATCCGAACCGGAGCGGCTACCTCGACGAGCGCCGCCAATTCGCGCGTCGTTGTCGGAGGATTTGCAACGATGGCTGCGGCGATTTTCGCGGCCTCCGGCTCGTCGCCGTACTCGGCGAAGGCACGAGCTAACTCCTCAGCGGGCGTGGTCGCGAGCAGTTGCGTGGCCGTCTTGCCGCGGGTACGGTCCATGCGCATGTCGAGTGGACCATCGCGAACGAACGAGAAGCCGCGCTCGGCGTCGTCGATCTGCATCGACGAGACACCGAGATCGGCAAGGATCGCATCGGCGTGCGTCAGCCCTTCGCTGCCGAGCGCTTGCCGAATCCCTGCGAAGTTGAGTTGATGGAGGGCGAACGGATGCCCGACCGCTTCGAGCCGTTCGCGGGCACCGGGCAGATTGTCGCTATCGAGGTCGAGGCCAATGAGCTTCCCCGTCGGGCCGATGGCTTTGAGAAGCTCGGCCGCGTGCCCGCCCTTGCCGAGCGTGCAATCGACGACGACTTCGCCGGGTCGCACGGCCAACGTAGCGAGCACTTCGTTCAACAGAACGGGAACATGCCCGCCTTCGGGAGTCGTTCGCGGTCGGCTCGGACGCATACCATCATCCCCAGGTCGGCCACTGCGACACTTTGGGCGCACAAAGCTGATGCTGGGGAATAGTCATATGGGTCGTCCCAAGTTCAGGCCGTGTGGGAGGACATGAGTCGCATCGTTCGCTCAGCCGGTCCCAAACGTCGAGCAAACACCGACTTCGGACGACTTCCGCTCTGAGGGCCACACGCTGCTGAAACCTCCTGTCGACGGACGCTGCCCGAAGAGACGTCACCAATCGGCGAGCGGTGCGAGGCCGGGCCACCCGGCCGCGAACCCCGCGACGCTCGCAGCGACAGAGCCGCGGTAGGCGGCCCGGCGCTGGCGGGCGGCGGCATTGCGCGGGTTGGCGTCAAGGACTCGGTCGCACGCGGCGAGCATCTGTTTCCACGACCCGGCTTGCTGACATGCGGCGCTGAGTTGCTTCCACGCATTAGCATCGTCCGGCCACACGGTGGCGACCCAGCCGCGGTGAAAGGCGATGGCCGCGGGGTCGTTTGCCTTCTCGGCAGTGTCGGCTTGCTCCTGATGCCACCACGGATTGATGCGAGCGTGGAAGCGGCGCTGGCCGAGTTCCCAGACGTCCAGGTTATCTGGGTTTGACCCGTCCCATAGCATTATCGTCCTGTCATTGCTGCCCGACGCCAGCCGTCGGCCGTCCGGCGCAAACGCCACAGACGACACGAGCCCCGTGTGTCCAAGGAGGGTAGCGAGCTCGGCCCCCGTCAGTGCATCCCACAACCTCACTGTCTTGTCAGAACTCCCCGAGACCAGCCGCCGGCCATCCTGCGTGAACGCCACAGAAGTCACAGGCCCCGTGTGCCCGCGGAACGTTGCGAGCGTAACCCCAGTTGCCGCATCCCATATTCTTACTGTCTTATCAATACTACCCCACGCTAGCCTCTGGCCGTCTGTGGTGAACGTCAGCGACGCAACCCCGGTCGGACTCGGGTACAGCAGGGCAACTTCCGCCCCCGTCGTCGCGTCCCATAGCTTTATCCCGTCGGGGCTTCCCGAAGCCAGCTGACGGCCATCTGAACTGAACACCACCGAAGCAACCTCACCTACGTGCCCACGCAACGTGGCGAGTTCCGCCCGTGTCGCTGCATCCCAAAGTTTCACGTGACCGACACTACCGGATGCCAGCCGACGGCCGTCAGGGCTGAACGACACCGACACGACTCTGTTCGTATGCTGCAACGTAGCGAGTTCCGCCCCTGTCGCCACGTCCCACAGCTTCACCGTTTGGTCCCAACTGCCCGACGCCAAACAGCACCCGTCCGGACTGAACGACACTGCCATGACGCCTGCCGTATGCCCGCGCAGCGTGGCGAGTTCGACTGCCGTCGCCGTATCCCACAGCTTCACCGTCCGGTCCCAACTGCCCGAAGCCAAACGACGGCCATCCGGGCTGAACGACACCGGCAGTACCCTTTCTGTCGGGCTGGCCGCCACCGACATGTCTGTATGTCCGCGCAACGTGGCGAGTTCCCCTCCAGTCGCCGCATCCCAGACCTTCACCGTTTGGTCACTACTGCCTGAGGCCAACCGACGGCCGTCCGGGCTGAACACCACTGACTCAACCTCGTCTGTGTGCCCGCGCAGCGTGGCGAGTTCCTTCCCCGTCGCCGCATCCCAGACCTTCACCGTCTGGTCATTACTGGCCGAGGCTAGCCGACGGCCGTCCGGGCTGAACGCCACCGACTCAATCTTGTCTGTGTGCCCCAGCAGCGTAGCGAGTTCCACCCCCGTCGCCGCATCCCAGACCTTCACCGTCTGGTCATTACTGGCCGAGGCTAGCCGACGGCCGTCCGGGCTGAACGCCACCGACTCAATCTTGTCTGTGTGCCCCAGCAGCGTGGCAAGTTCCACCCCCGTCGCCACGTCCCACACTTTCACCATCCGGTCCCAACTCCCGGACGCTAATCGACGGCCATCCGGGCTCAACACTACAGACACGACCCGATCTGTGTGGCCGCGCAGCGTGGTGAGTTCTACACCCGTTGCCGCGTCCCACACCTTCACCGTCCGGTCCCAACTCCCAGAGGCTAATTGCCGGCCGTCCGGGCTCAAAACTACAGACACGACCCTATCTGTATGGCCGCGCAGAGTGGTGAGTTCTACACCCGTCGCCGCGTCCCACACCTTCACCGTCCGGTCCCAACTCCCGGAGGCTAACCGACGGCCGTTGGCACTGAACACCACCGAAGCAACACCATCTGTGTGGCCGCGCAGCGTGGTGAGTTCTACCCCCGTTGCCGCGTCCCAAATCTTTACCGTTTGGTCACTGCTGCCGGAGGCTAACCGACGGCCGTCCGCGCTGAACACTATCGACACAACAGCCTTCGTGTGTCCATGGAGGGTTGCATAGCCGCCCGCAATCTGCCGTTTGAGGTACCCCCATTCAAGGCCGCGGTCGCCGAGACGCACAGCGTCAAGCAGTACGTCGGCATCTGAGTTTCGGCCTTCTCGCCAGCGCGCTTGGCCTACGAAGAAGTTGGACCGCGACAGCGCTAGACTGAGGTTCTCCTTTTCCTCCGCAAGCTTCGACGCTTGGTCGTTGGCCCGTGTAGCCTCGTGCGACGCGAATACCAATCCAATCGTTGAAGCGACTGTTCCGCTGATTAAGAACACCGTCGCCGCTGTCAGTGCTATCGCCAGCGCTCGATTCCGCCGCGCCCAGCGCATCAATCGCTTGCCCGGTCCGACCGGCCGAGCTATGATCGGCTCATCGCGGACGAATCGTCGAAGGTCGTCGGCGAGTTCGCTTGCCGAGCGGTAGCGCTGGGCCGGCTCTTTCGCGAGGCACTTTAGGCAGATCGTCTCTAAGTCGAGCGGTGTCGCCGGCTGCAATTGTCGCACGGACACCGGCTCCTCGGTCACTACCTGCATCACCGTGTCCAGCGCCGTCGGGGCCTTGAACGGCGGCCGGCCGGTCAGCAACTCGTACAGGATCGCGCCCAGCGCGTACACATCGACGGATGGACCGACATCCTTCGAGTCGTTGACCTGTTCGGGAGCCATGTAGCTCGGCGTTCCCATCATGACGCCGGAGGCTGTCTGGCCGATCGCGTCCAATCGCTTCGCCAGTCCAAAGTCGGTGATCTTTGGTGAACTCGAGCGAGGGCGGTAACGCCCCGGTTCCCAGTGTGACAGAACCGGGGGCGTTACCGCCCTCGCTCGCCGAGGATGTTGGCGGGTTTCAGATCGCGGTGGACGATCTGGCAATCGTGCGCGGCTTGCATGGCACACGTCAGTGTCTCGACCAGTTCGGCCGCGCGACGGGACTCCCACGGCGTACCGTCGAGCTTACCCGCCAGGCTACCCCCGTCGCAAAATTCGAGCGAGAAGAACGGCAAACCGTTCTGCTCACCGATCTCGTGAATCTGGACGATGTTCGGGTGTTGCAACCGGGCAATGGCCTCGGCCTCGGTGCGGAACCGGGACAGGTCGTCGCTGCTGGCATGGCCCCCAGCGAGGATCATCTTGAGCGCGACGGGACGGTTCAGGCCGATCTGCCGGGCTTTGTACACAACACCCATGCCGCCACGGCCAAGCTCGCCGAGCAGCTCGTAGCCAGGGATCGACGCCACCTCCGGCGGGGCGGCCGCCGCTCCGGTAAACGCGAGCGTGGCCAGCGGGCTGGCCGGCGGAAGCGTGGCCGTTTCCGGCGGACGGTCGAGGGTGGCGTTGGGATCGCGCAGTGGGCGTGTCGGCTGATCGTTCACAGGATGGCTCCGGGGCACGACGTCACCCCGGATTGTCGTGCGCCCGCCACGCATTTGCAAGTTCGCACTCGGATGTGAGTGCGCCGGCGGACTTTAGCGCACGGCCGACTTACGTCGCCCTTCGCCTGGGATGCCAAGATCGATGGACATTCCCTCGTCAGTCCAGCCGCACCTTCGCGCCGAAGTCCTTCTTCTCGTTCGACACGAAGTACGTCGCACAGCCGGCGTCGATTAGGTCGGGCGTGAACGTGACGCGCTCCATGTTGTACTTGCCGATCGAGATCATCTGGTCGAGGATATCGCGCGGCTGGCACATGCGCATCGGCCGGCCGGTTGGCTTGTACCACTTCTCCACCAGGTAATCGATCCCTTCGTCGTCGTACTCGACCTTGCGACTGCGGCACACCAGCCGCCAAATCTGCCGCCACTGGTGCTCATCCGGGTCGCGGACTTCGATCTTGAACTTGATCCGCCGTAAAAATGCCTCGTCAGCCAACTGCGTCGGGTCGAGGTTCGTCGAGAAGATCAAAAGCTCGTCGAACGGGACCTCGATCTTGTTGCCGGTGATGGTGGTCAGGTAGTCGTACCGCTTTTCGAGCGGGACGATCCAGCGGTTCAGGAGGTCCATCGCCCGGACCTGCTGTCGGCCGAAGTCGTCGATCATGAAGATGCCGCCGTTGGACTTCATCTGGAGCGGCGCTTCGTAGAACTTGCCGATCGGGTTGTACTTCAGGTCGAGCATCTGCATCGTCAACTCGCCGCCGGTGACGATCGTCGGCCGCTTGATCCGGGCGTACCGTTCATCCCAGGTCACCTCCTTCAGGAACATGCTCTCGATGCCGTCGTCGCGCGGCCCCTCGACGATCTGGTGGACGATCGGGTCGTACAGCTTGATGATCGCGCCATTGGCCTCGACGGCGTACGGAATGAAGATATCGTCGCCCATCAAGCGCGTGATGCGCTCTGCCAGCGACGTCTTACCGTTGCCGGGGTAGCCGAACAGGAAGATCGACGCGGCCGAGTTGATGGCCGGTCCAATCTCGTTGAATACCGACGGTGTGATGACGAGATCCTGGAACGCCCGCTGGATGCTGCGCCGCGTGACAACGAGGTTCTTGATCGTCTGGGCCGCAACGCTCTCGACGTAGTCCTCGAACGGCACGGGGCACGGGCCGGAGTAGCTGGTTTTGGCCAGCGCGTCCTGAAGGGCCAAGGGGCCTTTGGGCGGCTTGATCTCGTACTCGTAAGAGGCGTCGCCTTGTCCTTTTTGGCCGACGATGTCGATCAGTGATTGCTTCCGCATCATCGGCAAGAGTGGCGCGAGGACGCTGTAGTTAAGCTTGATCTCATTACTGATGTCGGTGCCGGTGATCCGCCCACGGTTGTAGATCGCGCGCAAGATCATCTCAAACAGGAACGACGTGCTCAGGCCCGTTTCGCTCGCGACTTTCGGACATTGCGGCTCGTAACGATTAATCCGTTTCGGAGCATCGTCGTCGCTCACCTCGGCGGGCGGTGGGTCGCCGAGCATTTGCAGATCGTTGAGACTGCGGCCGTCGTGCAGAACCTGGTTCGCTAGCACGTCGTAGTGCGATTGGTGCAGTTGGAGGTGTCGCACCGCGTCGGCGTCGCATTTGGCGATGGCGTCTTGAAGGCATTGCGAGACCGCCTGCGCGACGGCGTACTTGACGCCATCTACGTAGAGGTGATGTAAGTACTGTCCTGGCCGGACGTAACAATCGGGCGTATGATCGGTCCGCTCAAGCATTTCCTGGTAGTATTCGGGGGCAATCAGGAAGCGCATCGCGATCCTCGGCTAGCGGACGGGTGACGGCTATGAGAGTCTCATAGCATTTCCCGTCGGGCGACGCCAGGAACGACGGCTTCAGCCTCAACTTCCCTCAGGACGCTCGAACACGCATTGGCCGTGAGTTCGGACGAACCGTACTGGGATTTTCGGGTTGTTGATGTCGCGCCGGTTCTCCTCCCATCGGCGTTGCCACGCCGCGAAGTACGGCTCAAGTTGCGCCGGCATCATGCGGTAGATTGCAGTCAGCTCGATGTGTTCGTAGACGGAGAAGTACCATGCCCGAACTGCTCGATACTTCGCCAGGATGATCGGGTTGAGGTGGTGGTGGGTCGAAAAGCTCTGGGTCAGGCGGACGTTGACGGACTTCAGTTCGTATTCGTTGCCCTCATCGTCGCAAGCGTCGTTGCCTTCGCGGCCGGGCAGGTTCCGCAAGCCGAGAACGAGCAGGGTCTGGAGCAACTTGCCGCCGTTGTCTTGAAACACGTCCGCGATGCCATGCCGGAGCGCGAGGGTCTGGAATTCACGAATGTAGGGGATGAGACGTTCCAACTCGTCGCGATCCGATAGATTGACCCGCGAGTCGGAACGGCGACGGCTCGGTTGTGCGACGAACAATTCCGATAGTTCGACGTCGAGAGCAATGGCCAAGCGTTCCACGGTGTCCAAGCGGACGACCCGCTTGTTGCGCTCGATCAGGCTGACGTGAGTCCGGTGCAAGCCGGCCTTGGCCGCCAGAGCTTCTTGGGAAACCCCGCGAGCCTCGCGGATCGTGCGAAGGTTGTCGCCGAACCGTCGCGACAGTGGCACTGAATTCATGGCTAGCGACCAACATCGCCGATGAGTACAATTCGACAACAGACAAAGCGCAACACTCCGGCTCGGAGACGTAAGGACATGACCTCGTCGGCCACCCGATGGCGTACCGTCTTTCGCACGCCGCTCGGCGAGGCGGTCCTTGGCGATTGTGCCGACGCGCTGGCCGGATTCCCGGACGAAGGTGTCGACTTGGTCATCACGAGTCCGCCCTTTGCCTTGCTCCGCCAAAAGGAGTACGGCAACGCCGATCAAGGTGAATACGTGGACTGGCTCTGCGGCTTTGCCGCGGCCGTGCGTCGCGTCCTCAAGCCGACTGGCAGTTACGTCCTCGACCTGGGCGGGGCGTACCGCCGCGGCCGGCCGACGCGGTCGCTTTGCCCGTTCCGTGTCCTGTTGCGACACGTCGATGAAGCCGGCTTCCACCTTGCGCAAGAGTTCTTCTGGCACAACCCGAGCAAGTTACCGTCGCCCATCGAGTGGGTGAACAAGCGAAAGCTGCGGGCGAAGGATACGGTGAACACGGTTTGGTGGCTGAGCAAGACCGAATGGCCGAAGGCGGACGTTTCGCGGGTCCTGGTCCCGTACTCGCCGCGAATGAAGCTGCTGCTGCAAGATCCCGACGGCTTTTACCGTCCGAAGGCTCGGCCTTCCGGGCACAGCGTCAGCCGCGGGTTCGCGAAGGACAACGGCGGGGCAATTCCGTCGAATCTGCTGCAAATCCCGAACACCGAGAGCAACGGTGACTACTTGCGGCTGTGCAAGGAGGTCGGCGTCTCGCCGCACCCTGCCCGGTTCCCCCGCGCCCTGCCCGAGTTCTTCATTCAATTCCTGACCGACCCCGGCGATTCGGTCGTCGACATCTTTGCGGGTTCCGGGACGACGGCGGAAGCCGCCGAGCGGCTCGACCGGGCTTGGACGACGATCGACATCGATCCGTCATACGTGCGTGGGTCGGCGTTACGATTCCTCGCGGATCGTGACCCGGCTGAGATTCGCAACGTCCTTGCGCAAATCGACGCCGGGTCGTGTCCGCGGATCGAGCCGGTGCAGCGCGACCTGTTTCAGTCCCGCGCGCGATCGTGATTTTCGACGCGGCGGCTCAGCCACCGTCCTGTAGCGTTGCAACGAGCTTTTTCGGCGCGACGGCCCGGTAGCTTTCATCGACCCACTCAAACAGCATTTCCAGCGGCACCGTGTCCTTGGGCCCGAAGGTGGCCGTCACCCACCCGCTCTTGCCCAGCCCGTAGCCGGTCGGCTCCGCAAATGGCAGCGCCAGGGCGTGGGCGTTCGACACCGGTAGCTTGGCCGTGACCCGCAACGTGCCATTGTCGTTGGCGAAGATGACGAACAGCTTGCCGCGCACTTTGATGGCCCGATGGCCCCAGGGGAAGTCCTCCGTGGACGCCGGGTACGTCATCGCGAAGCCGCGCAAGGCCATCTCCGCGCGGTCCAAGGCGGTTCGTTTCGCCATGCCCGTCTCCGCTAGGCTGACTTAGGTTGCAGGAAGCCAAGGTGGTGCGCGCAGTGGATGCACGTCAGCGCGCGGACCTCGTCGCGTGTCATCGCGCCGAAGAACGGCGAGGGGTGGAACTCGCCCGTGTGATTCCGCACCCGCTCCATCGTCTCGCGGAAGTGGGCGACGGCCGCTGACTCGTCGCCGCCGGGGGCCGGCAACGGCTTCTGCGGGGTGAACACGCCCGTCTTCATGCGCTTCTGCGTCAGGATACGCCGCAAGACCATGCGGCCGAAGAGGGCCTTGAATAGCCAGGGCACGCGAAACGGCTGCCCGTCGAGCGACCCGCGGGCGAAGTACGTCAGGTGGTCGCAGATTTGGGCGAGATCCCAGTTGCCGAGCTTCTCGTAACCGCCGCGATGCAACCGCTCGACTTCGGCGACGGCTTCCGAGAGATCATTGAACGAGAGTTGTCGTTGCGGCATCGGTTCCCTCCGGTCAGAGCATGATCTGCATGTATGCCACGTCGAGCCACCGGCCGAACTTGTAGCCAACCTCGCGCAGCAGCGCGGCCTGCCGGAAGCCGAGCGCCTCTTGCAGTGCGATGCTCGCCGGGTGCTCCGTGCAGGTGCCACCGAGGATGGTGTGCAGCCCCGCAGCCCGCGCCCGCGCGATCAGGTCGGCGACGAGCGCCCGGCCGATGCCGCAGCGATGGTGTTCGTGATGGACGTAGACGGACAGCTCGACGGAGTGCGAATACGCACACCGCGACTTCCACGCCGACAGAGCCGCCCAGCCGACGACCGCGTCGCCGTCCGCGGCGACGACGACCGGGTGTTTGGCGGTGCGGCCGGCGAACCACTCGCGCCGCTCGTCGTCCGTCTCGGGGTCGAGTTGGAAGGTACAGGTCGAGGTGGCGACGTAGTGGTTGTAGATGGCACGGATGGCCGGCAAGTCGTCGGCCGTCGCCGGGCGGATCGTCGGCGGCATCGTCGCCCTCCCCTCGCCGCTCAGTGTAGCGGTCGGCGTCGCCGTTGGCCGCGGGGCGAAAATCCCGGTAGATTGGCGGTCAACGCCGGCCGAGAATCGTCTGGATCGGTAGGGAGACGCCATGCCGACCGACGCCGCCGCGGTCCTGGAGCCGCACCGCCGGTACCTGACGCTGCTCGCACGTCTGCACCTCGACGGCCGGCTCCGCGGCAAGCTCGACCCGGCCGACCGGTGCAGCAGACGCTGTGCGCCGTGCCGCTGCCACCCCGCAGCCGGCGAGCCGGCGGCCGTCGCTGCGTGGCTGCGGACCATCCTTGGCCCGCACGCTCGCCGACGCCGTCCGCCACTATACGACGCCGACAAGCGGGCCATCGACCTGGAACGCTCGGAAGCCGACCTCGACCGCTCGGCGTCCGGGTTGGCCGGCTGGCTGGCGGCCGAGCAGTCGTCGCCGAGCGGCCGGGCCGCGGCTAACGAGGACGTGCTGAACCTGATGACCGCCCTGGCCGAGCTGCCCGACGGCCAGCGCGAGGTGGTGGTGCTGAAGCACCTGCACGGCCGGACGCTCGCGGAGATCGCCGCCGAAACGGGCCGCAGCGTGCCGGCCGTCGTCGGCCTGCTGCGCGCGGGTTGAGGTTGCGCGAGAAGTTGATGCCCGACGCACGTTGATTTCGATTCGCGACGCTTCGCAGAAGCGTCCACGCTTGCGAAGCGTCGCGAATCGAAGACGGAGACGACTCGATGCCCGACGCCGACTTGACCGTCACGAACTCGCCCCTGGACCGCGTTCTCGGCGAGTACCTGCAAGCCGTCGAGGCCGGGCAGGTGCCGAGCCGGCAGGCCCTCTTCGACGCGCACCCCGACCTCGCCGACGCCCTCCGCGACTTCTTCGCCGGCTTCGACCGCCTCGACCGGCGGGCCGACGCGATCCGCCTGCGGCTGCCCGACCGGCCGGCGTGCGGTACTTCGGCGAGGTACGAGTTGATCGAGGAGGTGGCCCGCGGGGCGATGGGCGTCGTCTACAAGGCCCGGCAGGCGTCGCTCGACCGCGTGGTCGCCCTGGAAGATGATCCAAACCGGGGCGCTGGCGACGGCCGAGCAGAAGTTCCGCTTCCGCACGGAGGCCGAGGCGGCCGCGGCGCTCGACCACCCGAACATCGTGCCGATCCACGAGATCGGCGAACACGACGGCCAGCCGTACTTCACGATGAAGTTCGCCGACGGCGGCACCCTGGCGCCGCGTGCCGCGCGGCTCGCCCGCCGCGGAGGCCGAGCGGATCGAGGCGGTGGCGCGGGCCGTCCATTTCGCACACCAGCGCGGCATCTACACCGCGACCTGGAAGCCGTCGAACGTGGCTGTGCGACCGTGACGGTACGCTGCTCGTCGCCGACTTCGGCCTGGCGAAGCGGGTGGACGCCGACCGCTCGCTGACGGCGACAGGGTCGCCGGTCGGCACGCCGAAGTACATGGCCCCGGAACAGGCCGCGGGCCAGCGCGGCGTGACGACGGCGGCCGACGTGTACGGGCTGGGCGTCATGCTCTACGAGCGGCTGACCGGCCGGGTGCCGTTCGTCGCCGACCACTGGGCCGAGCTGTTCCGCCTGATCCAACACGCTGAGCCGCCGCGGCCGACCGAGTTGGTGCCGACGCTGCCGCGCGACCTGGAGACGGTGTGCCTGAAGAGCTTGCGCAAGGAGCCGGCCCAGCGGTACGCGACGGCCGGCGAGCTTGCCGACGACCTGGCGCGGTGGCGGCGCGGCGAGCCGATTTCGGCCCGGCCGGTCGGCCGGCTGGAACGGGCGTGGCTGTGGTGCCGCCGCAACCCGGCGGTGGCCGGGCTGACGGCCGGGGTAGCCGCGTCGCTGGTCGGCGGGATCGCGGTGTCGAGCTACTACGCCGTCGCGGCGAACCGGCAGACGGTACTTGCGGGGCAGGCGCGGGACGACGCCGAACGGAACTTGGTCCGCAGCTTTCTGCGGCCGATAGGCTATACGAGTTATCAAGCCGAGTGGCACAGCTTCAACGAGCTGTCGCAACTCGACAACGACCGACTCCGGCTCATGTGCTTAAGAGAGGCACTGGCCACGCCGGATGCCGCGACCTGCTTCGCCCGCCGGAGCGAGGAAATCGTGCAAGCGGTCGTCGGCGTGAGCGAACGACGACGGCAACAGGCGCTGGCGCTGGCGACGCAGGTGCAGCGCGACGAGGCGGCGTCGCCGCAGAGCCGGCTGGCCGCCTGCTGCCTCGCCCTCCGCTTGGGCGGCACCGACCTGCCGGCGGCCGATTGGTCCGCACAGTGGGCGGGCACGAGTCTTGACTTTACCGTTGACATCGAACAACTCAGCGCCGCGCAGGCTGAGCTTCTGTGGCCCGCGTGGATGTGGCTGCTGGAGTCGGGCGACGACGCAATGGCCGTTGGCTGGGCGAGCGAATGCGTGACGGTCATTGCCGGACGGCTCGACCCGGCAACAGACCGCGAGCGGCTACGCCGGGCCACGGACGCTCTGATCGCCGTGCTGGGGAGAGCAACACGCGAGGACGTCACTAGGCTGGCGTGTAACGGCCTACCGTCACTGACCGACCGGCTCGACGCGGTGTCGGACGGCGAACGGCTGCGTAGGGCGGCGGACGCCTTGCTCGGCCTGCTAAGCAAGCACTCGGACGACATAATAGGTAGTGCGACGAGGGGCCTGGCGCGATTGGCCGATCGACTCGATTCGACCGCGGATCGCCGACGGCTGGAGTTGGCTGCCAACGTTCTGACCGCCAAGGTATTGGCCAAAGCGTCAGGGGGCGACATAACCGCGATTCGTGCGGCGTACGGCCTGAAGAATCTAGCCGACCGGCTCGACCCGTCCCAAGCCGCCGCCTGCGCCGACTACCTAATCGACGGACTGAGTAAAGCGCCTGACAGCAACTCGTTCACCGCGGCGTGCCATAGTTTGGGGGCGTTGGTCGACCGGCTGGACCCGACCGCGAGACGTCGGCGTCTCGACCGGACCGTCGATGTCTTCATCGGCGTGCTACGGAGATCGACGAACTTGACGGCGACTTCCTTGACGACGTTCGCCCACTGGCTGGACCCAGCGATGGGGCGCGAGCGGCTGGGGCGTACCGCCGATGCCCTCATTGACGCTTTGGGGAAAGGGACGGACGTGTACTCGGTTTCAGAGGTGGGCAGCACTCTTGCAACCTTGGCCGCGTACCTCGATTCGGCGGCCGCCGCGAGCCGCACCGACGCCTTGGTCGGCCTGTTGGTCGAGTCGATAGGTCCTGCGGAATCTGACGCGACGGCGGTCGCTCTGGCGGCATTGGCCGGCCGGCTCGACCCGGCGTCGGAACGCGAGCGGTTGGACCGCGCGGTCGACACGTTGATCGCCGCGTTGGGCAAGTTCGCGAAGGAGGCGGGTGTCGTACGTTGGGCGGGTAGCGCCCTGGCACCACTGACCTACCGGCTTGAGCCGACGTCGCTCGCGGCCCGCACCGATGCCCTGATCGGTGTCGCGGGAAAGGCGACCGACGGGACCGCAATTGCGGCGGCCGTCATCGGCCTGTCGTCGCTCGCCGGCGGGCTCGACCCGGCGTCGGAACGCGAGCGTCTGGGCCGGGCCGCCGATGCCCTCATCGACGTACTTGGGCAGACGACGGACGTCGTCGCGCTGGAGGCGGCGGGGGACGGCATGCCGCGGTTGGCGGACCTGCTGAACCCGGCGATGAAGCGCGAGCGGCTGAGCCGCGCTGCCGACGCGCTGATCGGCGTGCTGGGAAAGACGACGGCCCGCGGTACGCTATTTGCGGCCTCCGATGGCTTGTCGGCGGTGGCCGGTCATCTCGACCCGGCGGCCGCCGCGAGCCGCGCCGACACTTTGACCGGCCTGCTGGGGAAGGCAACAAACGCGGATGCGGAAGCGGCAGCGGTTTGCAGTCTGGCGGCCTGGCCCGCCGGATCGACGCGGCGTCCGAGCCGCGAGCGACTCTGCCGCGTCGCCGATGCACTGATCGACGCACTTGACAAGTCAACGGATAGCACCGCGATTCGAGAGGCGAGGGACGGATTGACAACATTGGCCGGCCGGCTCGACGCGGCCGACGCGCGGCGCATCTGGCATCGCGCGACCGCCGTCGTTGTGGCGCGGCAGGGTCGAGATCGGACACTCGTCCAATACAATGACTGGCAATCCGTCCTCGCGGCAATGGTCCCGGCGTTGCCGACCGAGTTGGCCGATCGCTTTTGCCAGAGCCTTATTTCACAGTACGGAAACGCGGAACGTTCATATAAAACCGCGCGGATGCTCGTCGATGGTTTGCACCGCATCGACACGGTGGCGACTTGCCTTTGCGACCACCGCTGCACGGGGCAGGTGCAGGCGGCGACCATACAAAGGCTCGAACAGTTGGCCTTCCAACCGACGGCCGCGGATCGCCAACGGCTCGTCGCGGAGGTGATCGCGACCGGCCTCGTCGAGCCGGCCTCGCTCGGCGTGCTGGCCGCCGGCCGGCAAGCGGCGTTCGAGCGCCAGCGCCGCTTCCGCACCGTCTGGGACGCCGTCGCGTGGCTGCGACAGCACCGCCCGGACATCGACCTCGATTCCCCGTACCGACCGCCGCAACGGTGACCGAACCGCCGCGAGCCGTCGCCCCGAAGGCTTGCGTCCAACCTTGGCCAACGGCTACAATCCGCTTGGACCGCCCGCACCGGAGGAGGTTGCCTTGCCGGAACTCACCCTCGAATCGCTCGCCGAACGGTTGGCCGCCGTCGAGCGGGAGTTGAAGCGGCTGAACCGCAAGGCACTGCTCGTGCGGCAACCCGTGCCCCGCACCCCAGAGCAGCAGGCGTTCGCCGAGTCGGTCGACGCCGAGGGGCGGGCGTGGTACGAGGCCCAGCGACTCGCCGACCTTGAGGCGTTCGACCGAGAGAACGGCCGATGATCGTCCTCGACACGGATCACACCACCGTACTCAAGTCCCGCACCGGCGCGCGGTACGAGACGCTGGCCCGCCGGTTGGCCGACGCCGACGACGACTTCGGGACGACCATCATTACGGTCGAGGAACAGATGCGCGGGTGGATGGCCGCGATTGCCAGGGAGCGGTCCGCGCCCCGGTAAGTCGTGGCCTACCGCGAACTCGGTGAGCTGTTCGCGTTCTACTCCGACTTGCCGGCGGCCGAGTTCGACGCGCCCGCGGCCGACAAGTTCGACAGGCTGCGCGCCGCCAAAATGCGGATCGGCACGCGCGACTTGAAGATCGCGGCCATCTGTCTCGTAACCGGCGGGGTGCTCCTGACGGCCAACCGCCGTGACTTCGAGAAGGTGCCCGGCCTCCGCTTCGAAAACTGGCTCGATTGACATCCGCCCTCGGCGGCCGAGGGCTCAATTCAACCCCTGCCCTTCCTTCTTCGTCACCTTGCCGCTGAGGAAGACGACTCGGATGAACCGCGTCTCCGACCCCCACTTGTAGACCTTGATCGCGCTCTTTCCTTGGGTCATCGACCCCAGGTCGCCACCGATGCCGACGGCCCCGGCCACCGACGAACCTTCGGCCATGTTCAGGTCCGGGTCCGTCTCGCCGGGGCCGAGGATCGCCTCGACCTCCGGCAGCGACATGCCCTCGGTGATCTTGTCGAGGTTCGCTTGCGTGATCTTGACGTTGCGCTTGCAGCCCGGCAGGGCCAGCGTCAGGCACGCCAGAGCGACGACCGTCAGACGCCGAATGTCGAGAGCGGCCACGGCAATCCCCTTATGGAAACGAGAGACGCGGTACGACACATCGCCGCTCAGTGTACCCGGTGGCTACGGCTTCTTGAAGTACTTCTCGACGATCCATGCCGGCTGCCACTGGTCCGGCTTCCGCTCGTAGCCGTCGAACGACACCGCCTTCGGCTTCGGGTTTGCCACCGTCAGCGGTTGCTTGTCGCCGACCTTCGCCTGCCACGTCTTCATCAGCCCGATGAGCCGCTCGATCTCGGCGGCATGGGCCGGGTCGGCGGCGAGGTCGTGGCGCTCGTCGGGGTCGGCCTTCAGGTCGAACAACTGGCGGTGGTCGATCGGCGGGTAGACGATGAGCTTCCAGCGGTCGTCGCGCACCGACCGCATCAATCCCTGAAACGGCAGGAACACGCTGTCGCGCACCTTCGGCTTCGCCCCGGTCCAGACGGGCCGCAGGTCTTCGCCGGCGGGCGGCCCCGGCAGGGCGGCCCCGGTCAGGCCGCACACGGTCGGCACGATGTCGAACAGGTAGGTGAACGCCTCCGTGGACTTCCCCGCCGGCACGCCGGGGCCGGCGACGATCAGCGGGCACTTCATGCTGTGTTCGTATAAGCTCTGCTTGCCCATCAGACCGTGGCTGCCGACGGCCAGGCCGCTGTCGGCTGCGTAGATGACGATTGTGTCGGCGGCGTGGCCGGTCGATTCCAGAGCCGCGAGTATGCGGCCGACCTGCTCGTCGAGGTGCGTGACCAGGCCGTAGTACTCGCACAACTGGTCGCGGATCGCCGACTCGGTCCGCGGGTACGGGGCGAGGTTCTCGTCGCGGAGGTTCTTGGTCATGCCGTTGTCGAACGGGTGCTGCGGCAGGAAGTTGGCCGGCAGCGGCGGCCGGTCGCGGTAGTACGCCTGCCGGTACGCCTCCGGCGGGTTCCGCGGGTCGTGCGGGGCCGTGAACGCGACGTAGCAGAAGAACGGCCCGCCGCCCTTGTGCGACCGCAGGAAGTCGATAGCCGCGTCGGCGAACTGCTCGCTGGAAAACTTCTCGGCCGTCCGCTCGTTGACGACTTTGCCGTCCGTCACGTCGGCGACCGGCACCTTGGTGTGGTCGGCCATGCCGCCGAAGAACACCGACCGGGCGTTCGGGAACGCCCGGACCAATGACGGCTTGCCGTTGTGCCACTTGCCGGTAGCGAACGTCGCGTACCCGGCCGCCCGCAGGCACTCGGGCAACAGCCGCGTGTCCTTGAGGTCGTTCGGCAAGTCGAGCCAAGTCCGGCCGCTCATGAGCATCGCCCGGCTCGGGATGCAGACGGCCCCGTTGTTGGCCCCAAAGCAATAGTTGTTGCGGAAGCTCGTCCCGCGGCTGACGAGCCGGTCGAGGTTCGGCGTGCGGACGTGGCGGTTGCCCCACGCGGCGATGGTGTCCGCCCGCTGGTCGTCGGCGAACAGGAGCAACACGTTCGGCCGGGCCGGGTCGCGGGCCGGCAGCGGCCCGGCGACCACGAACGACAGGGCGAGTGTGAAACCGGCAAGCGAGGATGGTCTCATGCGATTCCTTCGGGTCAGTCGTCCGGCGGAAGGAGCGCCAGCCAGTCGTCCAGGCCAATGATCTCGACGTCACGGACCTTCGCCAGCGCCAGAAGAACCTTGTCGGCCGTGACGAGGTAGTCGGCCTTGCCCGTGAGTGCGGTTTGGACGATGGGGTCGTCGTTCGGGTCCGTCGCGACGTGGCTCGGGATCGACTCCGGCAAGCGTACCAAGCGGGTCATGCGAAGGATGTTCTGCACCGTCAACGCTGCGAACCGCGGACTCTTGTCAAAGTCTTCGACCAGGACGCGCTCGACTTCGTTGAGGATGTACGCCGACGCGATGAGTCGCACGCGCTGGCGTACCGCGCGCTCGACGGCCCGCCGCCGCGGCCCGTCCGGATTGACCGCGGCGGACACCCAGATCATCGTGTCAACGACGACTTTCGTGACGGCGCCGGCGGACGGCCTCGTCGATGTCGTCGTCGGTCAACCCGGTCGCGGCCCAGTCGCGGGCCGCCTGGGTCCGCGCGGCCTCCCACTCCGCCTCGTCGAATTCGTCCATGGACGCCCGAAGTTCCAGGTACTCCTCGTGGCTTAGCTCGCGGACGGCCCGCAGAATCTCTTGCACCTTGCTCATGCCGGCACCTCCCCGGTTCGCCAACCGGTTCAATATACGCCGACCACCGTCGTCGCTGCCAACTCGCTGAACGGCCGGACGCCGCTCACGCCGTCCCACGGGTACTTGACGTACGGCGGCTCGCGCTCGCCCTCGTCGCGCTCGGGGAACCGCGGCACGAAGAACTCCTTCGTCAACGTCGTCAGCAAGACCCGGCCGGTCGCCCCGTACTCGACGATCTGGTCGAAGTCCTTCGGGTTCACGACCTCAGCGACGGCCCGCGGCTGCGGGGCGTAGTAGGTGATCTTGAACCCGTCGTGCGGGCCGATCGGCTTCGAGCAGGCCAGGCCCATCAGTGTGTTGCCGTAGGTCGGCGTCATGTACACGTCGCCGTTGTCGAGCATCTCCTCGTAGGCTTCGCGGGTGAACTGCGGCGTGAACTCGGTGCCACCGGAGAAAATACCCGTGATGCCCGCTTCCTTGATCGACCGGACGCCGCCCGCCGGAACCTTGCCGCCGACGGAGCGGATCTTCTCTTCCAGCTTGCCGGCCCGCAGGGCCGTGTCGAGAGCGGCGAGGAGCTTCGGCGTCGTGAACATGCACTTGATGTCGTGCCCGCCGGCCAGGATGGTCAGCGCCTGGTCGATGCAGTGGTCCTTGTAGCGGTTGGCCTCGTCGATCCGCCGCTCCTTGATGCACTTGACGACCCACCGCGGATCGAGGTCGAGGCTGAAGCAGATGCCACCGCGATGCTGGGCCAGGTGTTCGATGGCCAGCCGCAGTCGCCGCGGCCCCGAGGGCCCGAGCATCAGCCAGTTCGAGCCGCGGGGAAAGTATTTGTCCGGCAGCGTGTCGGACATCATCTCGTAGTCGATGCGGAAGTCGTCGATGACGATGCGGGTCTTCGGCAGCCCCGTGGTGCCGCCGGTCTCGAACACGTAAACCGGCCGGCCGGCGTACCCCTTCGGCACCCATCGTCGCACCGGCCCGCCGCGGAGCCAGTCGTCCTCGAAGGAGCCGAACCGCTTCAGGTCGGCGAACGTGGTCACATCCTTGAGCGGGTCGAAGTCCTTCATGCCCGACTTCATCCAGTTCGACTTGTCGAGCCAGAACGGCGTGCCGGTGTCGGGGCTGAAGTGCCAGCGGACGACCTCGCGGACCTGCTCGTCGAGCTTGGCGCGGGCGGCGTCGATCTGTGCTTGCGTGGGGGCATCGGTGGCCATGCGTGAGATGTCCTCAATGCGGCGGGGGTGGCGTACCGAGAGTTATAGACGGGTGGGTCGCGGCAAGCTATGGGTCCGAGACGACCTACGGCTCTAAGGCGAGCGGGGCTCTAAGGCGAGCGGGCTCTAAGGCGAGCGGGGCCGGTCACGGCCCCGGTACTGCCGAAGTACCGGTACTTCGGCAGTACCGGGGGCCGTGACCGCCCCCTCACCCCGGGCGTCCGCTCGCTCAGCGGCGAGGTTCACTTCTTCGCCTTGATGGCGTACAGGTCCGTCTCGGTCATGACATACAACACACCGTTGACCATCACCGGCGTGCCCTTGATCGTCTTGCCTTCCATCTCGACCTTGATCGGATCTTTCTTCTCCTTGCCGTGCGTGTAGATGTACACGTCGCCGTCCTCGGTCGCGATGTACACCTTGCCGTCGATCCACATCGGCGACCCCCACACGGCGCCCTTCATGTCGTGCTTCCAATAGAGCTTGCCCGTGTTCGCGTCCAGGCAGTGCATGATACCGGCGAGGTCGCACGCATACACGAGACCGTCGTGGACAGCGCAGGTGCTCATCGTCCGGCCGAAGACGTAATCGCGTCCGGCCGCTTGCGGATTCGTTTCGGGACCGCCGAAGTGCCAGATCACCGCCGAGTTCCCGTTCACCTTCGTCTGACGCTTCGCCGGGTCGGGATCGTCCTTCGTCACCAGCTCCGGCGACACGTCGCCCTTCTTCGTCGGGTCAATGCAATACAGGTGGCCGACGCCCTCGAAGTGTTCCGGGTCCTGGCCGGTGCCGATGTAGACCCTGCCGCCGTGGAACACTGGCGTTGCGATGAAGTCGCTGCGAGTGCCCTTGCCGCCGAGGTCGTACTTCGACGTCTTCGGGTTGGCGTCAAACCGCCAGATGACCTTGCCGTCTTTCGGTTCGAGCGACCGCAGCCAGCCATCACCACCCGGGAAGAGGATTTGCTGCTTGCCGGCCACTTCGAGCAAGGTCGGGTTCGACCACTGGCCGTGCATGATATTCTTGCCCGGCGAGTTGTCGCGCCACAGGAGCTTGCCGGTGTGCTTGTCGAGCGCGATGAAGCTCGGGGCGTCCGGCGACGGCAGGTTGATGTGCCCCTCGTCTACCCCATTGCCGGTGACGATGAACAGCGTATCGCCGACGATCAGCGGGCAGCAGGCCGACATGTTGTGCGGGAAGACGTTTAGCTCCTTCATCATGTCGAACCGCCAGATCACGTCGGCGTCGGTCGCGTCCTTGTACTTCTCGTCGGTCACGCCCTGGTTGCCGTCGGCCAGGCCGTTCGCGTCGAGGCAGTTGACCTCGCAACGATTTGAGACGTAGTAGACGCGGTTGCCCTCGACGGTTGGCGTCGAGCAGACGCCTTCGTTCGGCCAGTCGCACACCTGGCCGATCTCGAGCTTGTCGTTGACGTGCTGCCAGAGAAACTTGCCGGTCTTCTCCTCGAAGCACATCAGGACGCCCTTGTCGATCTGCTCCATCTTGCCGTCCTTGCGCTTGCGGGCGTCGCGCGGGTTGCGCCAGGAGTTGTTGTTGGTGCCGATGTAGATCTTGCCGCCGGCGACGGTCGGGCCGCCGTAGGCGCGGGAGCCGAGCTTGGCGGACCAGAGGATGTTCTCGCCGGCGGGCTCGTCCTTGGTCGGCACCTTCCAACTGGTCGGCGGGTTTTTGTCGTGCAGGTTGATCATGTTGCGGCTCGGCGAACCGCCGAACATCGCGACGGTCCCGCTGGCGGCCGCGCCCTTGGCCTCGGCCGTGCCATTGTCGCCCGCCGGAGCGTTCAGAGCGACCGCGACCAGACCGACCGCCGCGAGCGCGAGGATTTTGCTGTGCATCGGGAACTCCTAGGTTTTCCTCCCCTCTCCCGGGTTTGCGGGAAGGGGCGGGGAGTCGGAGTACTCAGTTCTCAGTACCGGGTACTCCGATTTCCCGTCCCCGCTCGGCGTCGCGGGAGGGGGAGGCGGATTACTTGTTCGGCGTCACCTTCACGTTGTCGTAGTAGGCCGGCGCGCCCGCCTGGCCGTCGAAGATGCCGGTGGCGTAGCCGTAGATGCCGGCCGAGCCTTCGGGGTTCGGCCGCGGGTCCTCGACCTCGATCGTCCACGCCGCCGGCTCCTTCTCGCCGCGCGGCCAGACCTTGCCGCGGACAAGCAGCTTGCCGCCCTTCGGCACCGTGGTCATCTTCATCGAGTACCACGCGCCCGGCTTCCACGCGAACTTCACCACTTCGTCAATTCGCGGCAGGGCGTCCCACGAGACGAGCCGCAGCTCCTGCTTGTTGCCCGTCAGTTGCAGCGTGTACCGCTGGTTGACGAGGCCGGCGTCGGGCATGTTGTTGCCGACCTGCTCGCCCATCACGTCGGCCTGAACCGTGTAGTCCTTCTCATGCCAGAAGGTGATGAACCCGCTCGCCCGGGCGATCGGCGGGACCGGGATGATCGCGCCTTTTTGCAGCATCTTCTTGCCGTCCTTCTCGACGACGTAGAACTTGCCCTGCGTGTTCAGCCAGCCGCCGGGGTACGAGCCGACCGGCATCTTGCTCACGTCGAGGGTGTACGGCAGCAGCGCCGCGACGCGGACGCGGGCCGAACCACTCAAGTTGCCGACCTTGGCCATGACCAAGCCCTCCTGCCCGAGCACGTCGGTAGCGACGGTCAGGCTGCCGGCCTTGTCGATGGTGCCGGCGAGCGGCGTCGGCGGGGCCTTCTGCGTCGGCGGCGGGGCGGACGCGGCCAACGACCACTCGGCCGGCGATTCCTTCACGAAGGTGCCGTTCTTGTCGAAGAGGCGCACCTTGAACGATGCCTTGCCGCCCGGCGTCAGCACGACGTCGGCCGGCACCACCTGGACGTGCGCCGGCTCGCCCGCCTTCGGCGTCTCGACCTTCGGCGAGTCGCCCGGGCTGCCGGTGGACGGCTTCCAGTCCCACGCCGATGCAGTAGAACTCGTCGGCATTGCCGAAGTAGATGCGACCGTTGGCGACGGCCGCGGTGCCATTGGACTCGACCAGCTCGCCGCCGGCCTTGCTGAAGAAGCGGTGTTCGTGCAGCACCTTGCAGGCCTTGCCCTCGTCCTTGAGGATGTTGAACCGGGCGTTGACGGCCGACAGGTAGATCTTGCCGTCGGCCCAGACCGGTGCGCCGCGGGACGCCGTGCCGTACTTGTGCCGCCAGAACCGCTTGCCCGTCTTGGCGTCGTAGCAGTAGAGCATGGCCGTGTCGTCAGCAACGTAGAGCCGGCCGTCGTGGACCAAGGGCGACGACAGGCACGCCTTGATGCCGTGGGCCTCCCACACGAGCTTCGGGTGGCCGTTCTCGATCTGGGCGGCGTCCACGCAGACGATCAAACCCTGGTCGGCAGAGTTAGCGTTCTCGACCGCGTTGGTGATGTAGACGTGGCTGCCATCGACCACCGGGGAGGCGTCCAGGGTCGAGGCCCCGACGGGGTAGTCCCAGACCTTCACCCCGGTGTTCGCCTGGAGGGCGACCAGGTGCCCGTCGGCTGCCCCGGTGATGAACAGCCGTTGGCCGCCGATGGTGGCGACGACCGGGCACGAGCAGTACGTCAGCTTCACGCGATCGCACGGGTCGGACCACCAGACGACGGTCCCGGTCCGCTTGTCGAAGGCGACGAAGCGGTTGCCGCCGCGGAGGGCCTGGTCGCCCCACGAGTTGTTGATGAACCCGACGATGACGAGATTACCCTCGACGACCGGAGTCGTCGTCCGGCCGCCGTAGCCGCACACCCGACCGTACTCCTCGGTCAGCGACCGCCGCCAGACGACCTTGCCCGTCTTCCCCTCGTAGCAGGTAAGCAGCCCCTGAACGCCGTGGGCATAGACATAGCCGGTCTCTTTGTCGCCGGCGGGGTTGGACCAGCCGACGCGGGCGGACACGATGTCGGCGTGGAAGACGTTGAACTTGTCCTCCCACAGCACCTTGCCGGTCGCGGCGTCGAACGCCATGACCCGCTCGCCCTCCATGACGCCCTGGCCCTCGCTATTGATGACGAACACCCGGCCGTCGAGGGCGACGGGCGTCGAGCGGCACGGGTAGGGAGCTTTCCAGATGACGTTCGAGTCGGGGGCTTTGGGGTCTTCGCCAAACTTGTCGGGCAGGCCGACTTCGGTGGAGACGCCGGTCTGGAAGGGACCGCGCCAGTGCAGCCAATCGGCGGCCGGCGAGGAGTTAGCCACAGACGAACACAGATAGACACAGATGGAAATCCCGAAGAGATGTCGGCGCATTTTCATGTCTGGCTCCTTGAGATTGTTTTATCTGTGTCTATCTGTGTTCATCTGTGGCTAATTCTCTTAGCCTTCATCTCGAAGCGAGGCAGGATACCCGGCGGGACTTCGCGGACTTCGGTGCGGAACAGCAGTTCATCGCGGATCGCACGGCTGACCTGGGCCGCAACGTCGGATGCCCCCGGCATCGGCTCGACTTCTACCAGCAACTCGGTCAACGACCCGCGACGATCGATCGTCAGGCGATACTCCGCGACGGCGAAGCGGCGGATGACGGCCTCCAAAGCGGCAGGATAAATGTTGTTCCCTCGAACGTGGATCATATCGTCGGTGCGGCCGAGTATGCCGCCCGCCAGCCGTAGGTATGATAGGCCGCACGGGCAAACCATCGTATCCGCTCGCACGAGGTCGCCGGTGCGGTAGCGGATGAGCGGACTGTCGATCCGTCCCAGGTTCGTCACTACCAACTCGCCGACCTCCCCCGCGGCAACTGGCGTGCCAGACGCCGGGTCGAGGATTTCCGGGATGTAATCGTATTCGAGGACGTGGCAGCCGAGCGGGTTCTCGACGCATTCGACCGCGATGGGACCAACTTCGGTCAGCCCATAGTGGTCGAACACGCGCGCCCCCCAACCCTGCTCGATCAGTTGCCGCGTCGTCGCGATGCTGCCTCCGGGTTCACCGGCCACGACGATCGAACGCACTGACGAACCTGGCAAATCGATCCCCTCGCTGCGAGCAACTTCGGCGAGGTGCAGCGCGTAGGTCGGCGTACAGCAAACGACGGTCGCCCGATGCTCGAACATGGCCTTGAGTCGAGCGGCACTGGAAAGGCCGCCGCCGGGCACGGACAGGAAGCCGAGCCGACTCGCCGCCTCGAAGGCCGTCCAAAACCCGAGGAACGGACCGAATGAGAAGGGGAAGTAGAAGCGATCTTCACCCGGCATCAGGCCCATCGCCCGAAATTTGTATCGCCACAGGCCAAGCATCCAGTCCCAATTGTCCGGCGTGTCGAGCCAACGCAGCGGCCGACCGGTCGTGGTACCCGACGATTGATGCAAGCGTGTAAACGCGGCAAGCGGTTTGGAGCGGGCGGAGCCATACGGCGGATGCTCGGCCTGATCGGCGACCAGTTCGGCTTTCGTCGTGAGCGGCAGCTCGGCAAAGTCGTCGGGACCGCGGCCGGCGAACTTGCGCGCGTAGAAGGGATTCGCGGGCAACGCCGCGAAGACATCGCGCAGCCGTTCCCGCTGACGGGGCGAGAAGCGGTCGTCGATCGCCGGTGGCATCGTTGCGCCTTGTGTCCGGCTCCCCTCTCCCAGCTTTGCCGGAGAGGGGAGAAGAAACACGTCACTCCGTCACGGGCCCAGGTTTAATGTCAAAGCAGTACAGCAAATCCTGATCGCGGAGGTAAAGCTTGCCGTTGGCAATGACCGGGTGCGCCCAGATCGCATCGCGCGGCTTGCTCAGACTCGATTGCTTTGGAATCGTGAACCGGCCCGTCTCCGTGAAGCCCTCGGGAGTGGCTTTGACACATGCGAGTACGCCGGTACTCTGACCATAGCAATAGAGATGCCCGCCGGCCGCGACGATGGCGCTCGGCTCCAGGTTGCTTTTCCACACGACCTTCCCGGTCTTGAGTTCCTGACAGACGAGCGGCAACGACTTCTGACCGTTCGCATTCCCCGACGAGCCGTAGATATGGTCGCCCACACAGACGACGCCGCCGTGATGGTTCTGCATGTCTTTGAGGCCTTCGTAGACTTTCTCGGCCTTCAGCCCGCCTTTGCCGTCGGATGTCACCTGAGCACAAGCGCATCCGTATCCGTAGTCGGACGTACCGTAAACGTAGTCGCCGTGAGCGATCGGCGTCGGGATGACCGCGATCCGCATGCCCTTCATCGGGAGCTGCCAGAGAACCTTGCCGTCCTTGGGTGCAAAGCCGGCCAGCCCGTCGGGCGTGAGCTGGACGTAGTGGCGAACACCACCTGCATTCGAGACGATCATCGATGAGTAGCCCGCAGTCGCACTCAGTCCCGTACTGCGCCACTTGAGCGAACCGTCCTTCTTGGCGAACGCCGCCACGTGACCTTCGTCGCCGCCGGGGCAGCACAGCACGAGATCGCCGTCCACAAGGACCGACTCGCTGTAGCCCCAACTGGACATCATCTTACCCTTGTACTTCTTCTCGATGTTCGTGGTCCAGCGAACCTTGCCGTCGGCGGTCGCCAGGCAGGCGAGGTCGCCAGGGGCCGTCAGGACGTACAGAGCATCGCCATCCACGGTCGGCGCACAACGGGGTCCGCTCCCGTTGCGGTTTTGGTAGTTTGCGCCGACCGGTTGCTTCCAAACTTGATCGCCAGACTTCACGTCGAGTGCGAAGACGTATTCGTCCTTGTCGTCCTGACCCATGCTGTAAAGCCGGTCGCCAACGACAGAAACACTGGAGAAACCGATACCCGCTTTGTCGTAGGTCCAGACCAACTTCGGCCCGCCTGCCGGAAACTTGGTGAGCAAGTCTGTCTCCGCGGAGACGCCCGTACGGTCGGGGCCACGCCACTGCGGCCAATCGGCTCCGACGGCCAGTCCGGCCGCGACGATCAACGCGATACGCACAGCTCTCATCCGAGTCTCCCCTGTCGAACGGTCTTCTGGACCACGGCCGTCCCGGCCACGCGCGCGGTCGGGATGGCCGCGGTCCAAAACCACACTCCTCACTCCGTCGTCGTCCCCGGCCTCAGGTCGTAGCAGAACAGCAGTTCCTGGTCGCGGACGTACAGCCGGCCGTCAGCGACGACCGGGTGCGTCCAGAACATTCCGCCTGGCGCGCGCTGGGCAGATTTCTTCGGCGGCGAGAACCGGCCGTGCTCCTTCCACCCCTCCGGGCTAGCGTCAATCAACGCGACGCTGCCGCTCCGCTCGCCGCAGCAGATTAGTTTGCCGTCGACGCTGGTGCAGGAGCCTTTGTCGAGCTTATCGCTCGACCAGACGACCTTGCCTGTCTTCAACTCCAGGCACACCCACCCAGCCGGGCTGCCACCGCTGGCCTTGCCGTCACCGCCCTTGCCACCCTTGTTGTCGCCACCCTTGCCGGCCTTGCCGTCGCCACCTTTGCCACCCTTTCCGCCGCCGCCGCCACCACGACCGCTCTCGGCATAGCCATAAACATAATCGCCGATGCCGACGACACCGCCGTGGTGGTTGGCGAGGACCCCAGTGTTCTTGTACAGCACCTTCGGCGACGGCTTGCCGCCAGCGGAGGTCACCTCGATCGCAGCGCAGTTGCCGCCGCGGTCGAGGAAGCCAGCCGCAGGTCGAGAACACGATGTCGCCTTTGACGACGCACGTCGGAATGACTGCGGTACCATTGACGCCGACGGCCTCCTGCCACAACAGCTTGCCGTCGGTCAAGCAACGTGCTTATCCGTCTTCACGACGTACTGGCGAACGCCGGCGATGGTGGCAACGACGGTGGAAGCGTACAGGCGTCGTCCGTCCAGGTCCTTGCTGCGCCCAAGGACGTCGCCGGTCTTCTTGTTGAGGGCGGCGACAGTGCCGTCTTCGTAGCCGGGACAGCAGATCAGCGTATCGCCATCCACGAGCGGCGACTCGCACCAGCCCCACTGAGCCATGACCCGGCCGCCGAGGTCCTTGACCATGTTCTTCTGCCAGCGGACCTTGCCGTCGAGGCCGACACAAGCAGGTCGCCCTTGACGCCGAGGACGTACAGAGCGTCGCCATCGACTGTCGGCGAGCTGCGGGGAGTGCCCTGCGCCCGGCACCTTGGTCGCCGTCCGGACTGCCGGTCGGGCGTGGCTTGCGCCGAGTTCCTTGCCGGTGGCGACGTCGACGCAGAAGACGAACTCCTTGCCGGCTTCTTCTCGGCCCCCGCGCAGCGCCTTGAAGCTTGCCGCCGACGACCGACGGGCCGGGTAGCCGACGCCGGCCCCGCGACCGTAAGTCCGCAGCAGCTTCAGGGCGCCTTCGTTCGGCCACGATCCGAGCAGGCCGGTTTCCTTTACGAGACGTCGGTGCGATCCGGGCCGCGCGCAAACCAATCGGCACCCGGCGGCCGACCAGCAGACAACGTCAGCCCGGTGGCGAAACCTCGGTGAGTCATGCGATCCTCAATCGGCGGGTGAGTCGACACAGGCTGGCAGGTCCAATCAGTGTAGCAAGTGAGCGGCGGAAGGTGGATGGCGGGCCGGCCGCCACTGGCTCATTCACAGTCGCTTGAGCAATTGAATCTGCCCGGCGTGGTACAAATCGTGAGCCGCAATGCCTTGGATCAGGTCCGTCGCGGTTGTCTTGTTGGGCGGCACGGCCTGCTGGCGTGGATCAAACGGAGTACGCTGCGTCACACAGAGCGCGGTGCTCATCGACGAGAAGCTGAACGGCCCCGTTCGAAATCGGCTGCGTCAGGGACTCCGGTTGCGGGAACCAGTTGCGCAGCACCCCGAGCGCAAGGGCCGCCGAACTCACCGCGCAGCCGGCGGCGAACGGCGTATTTCCAATACGCGGCGTGCAGGACGATCTCCGCAATGGTGTGCCGCTCCGGCGTCGAGGCCTTGCTGGCCCGCGCGGCCGAAAGCCCTCGGATCGAGCGGTTCGTCCCATGCCAGGACTTCTTGTCAAACGCCTGGTCGATCAATCGCAGAAGCAGCGCGCCGGATTCAGGTGCATGTCGTTTCGTCCCCAGCGGCCGACCTCGCCGAGCTTCCTGCCGTCCGAACGGAGCACGTAGTCGCTCCCCACTCGGCGTCCCGCGCTAAGGCGACGCGATTGGCCGGATCGCGATAGAACCCGATACTGCGTGCGTCCACCGACAACAACTGCACGGCTCGCTTGCCGTATGCTTCCGCCAACTTCTCGCTCGGCGCCGACTTCGACGGATCGCCGGCTGCGGTCGCCGCAGCCTGAAGGAACGTCCGGGCACTCACCGGTCCCGACTGCTTCGCGTCCTTGGCCGCCAACTCCGCCCCGGCGGCGCCTGTTCGTACTGCGTCGTCGCTGCGGTCGTCGCGAAACGGAACGAAGACGATACCACGACTTGTGCGTCACGGGATCGTGTGACTCGCCGCAGGCGTCGTTGGCCTTGGCATCGTCGCCCAGGGCAGTCCGGCAGCTCGACCAGACCTCGCTCGGTCGCCAGCAGCGATAGCTTCGCCCGGCGGGTGGTGCAGCGCGCCCAAAACCGGTCGGCCCGCGCAGGGGCCAGTTCGTACTGATCCTTGCTTCGGCATAACGACCCGCCGCACGCTCGACATCACCCAACAACGAACAACACGCGTCACCTCTCCAAGCTGTGCCTCCGGCGCATCGCTCGCGTTGGCCGCCGACCAACTGGCAATCGCCCGACTCAAGAGTTTGCGCGCCTCGCCCAGATCGCCGCCTTGAAGCTGCGCCCGTCCAGCCTCTTGAAGCGTCCGCGCCAAATCGCCCTTGAAGCGCGGCACGGCGGAGTTGGCCTTGGCGAGCGCTTCCAATCGTTTGACGGCATCGGCGTAGATTGGCGCGGCATCGGCATACTTGCCTCCCACGCGCCGACGCTCGGCCAGTTCCAATACGCAGAGCAACTCGTCAGCCTGATAGTCTGGCGTGTCCGGGTGTTCCTTCGCGAGTGCCTCACGGATCAGGGCCGACTGCTTCAGCGTCTCGTCGGCCTGGGATTGATTCAGCTTCGCCTGCGCTTGCGAGAGCGAGAAGTACGCATTCCCCAGGCCGACGCGGAAATCCTTGACCTCCGGGTGCCCCTGCCGCAGACGGTCCCACAGGCCGATCGCCTCCTGGTACGCGGTGATCGCCTCCTTCGCGCGGTCGGAGGCCAGGAACATGTTGCCGAGGTTGTAGCGGCTGCGGGCCAGATCGTGCTGGTAAAGCGTGCGATTGGGCCGAGCTTTCACCAGCTTCGTCAAAATGGTGCGGGCTTCGCCGTAGGCCCCTTCGGCCCGCGGCCAATCACGGTCGCTGGTGCCGAGGGTGGCCAGGTTGTCCCACGTTGTCGCCAGGTCGCGCTGGAGTATCTCCGAGTTCGGGTCCGCCGCCACGAACCGTTGACGTTCGGACAACACCGTGTCGTAGAGCTTGCGAACCTCGGGCAGCTTGCGTTCGACGAGATAGACGTTCGCCAGGCCGAACTGGCTCCGCGCCCGTTCGATCTGATAGCTCATCTCCATCGGATGGGCCAGCGCCAGCGCGTCCCATTTGGCGACAGCCGTTGCACACGCCGCTTCGGCGTCGCTCATCTGGCTCAGCTTGCGGTACAGCCGACCGAGGTGGTGCCAGGTCTGCGCGACCTCCGCGAGTCGAGCCGGGTCGTCCGGCTTCTCCTTTGCCAGCTCGTCAAACGTCGGCAGCGCCAGCTTGAGCTGATTGACACCTTCGGCCGCACCGTCCAACTCGGCCGCGATCATCGCCAGCCGGAATAGGCCGCGCGCATAGTCGCCACGGACCGCCGGGTCGTTGGGCTTCTCTTTCACGAAGTCGGCGTAGAAGCCCTTCGCCAGTCCGAGCAATCGCTTGCGGAGCGGCTCCAGGCCCGGCTCGTCGAGGAGCGTGTCTTCGCTGACCTCGGTGAAGTAGTGGTCGACCGCCTTACGGCTGAGCTGAAAACGGGCTTCGGCAAGAGCGGCGTTCGCCTCGGCCCGGTCCTTTTCCTTGCGGGCCTCCGCCTCCTTCTCTTCGGCTCGATGCTTCTCACTAACAGCGACGGCCTGCAACTGCTCCGCTCGTGACTTTTGCTGCTCGGCAAGTGTCTTTTGCTGCTCGGCGATGGCCTTCCTGATTCTCAGCCTCGGTGCGCTGTTTGTCGGCCTCGTCGCCTTCTTTCGAGCGATATCGCGCTGCTCGCGGACGTTGATCGTAAACCAGACGCCACCCGCCGCGAGCAGCCGCGGCCGAAAGCCTCGATCGTGGCGACGAGCGCCGCCAGCGTCGGCCGACGCTTTGCCCATTTGACGGCTCGCTCGATCGGGCCGACGGGTCGCGCTTGATCGGCTCGCCTTCCGAGGAAGGCCAAAGGTCCGCCGCGAGCGGCCGCAGTGTCGTAACGGCTTCTTCGGCTCCTTCCTCAAACACTTCAGACAGATGGTTTCAATGTCCTGCGGCAGTCGAGAGGCAATCCGCGACGGCGGCCAACTCCTCGTTGGAGTAAAAGCCGGATGGTATCGATGGGCGTCGCACCCTGGAATGGGACCTGACCGGTCAGGCATTCGTAGAGGATGACGCCGAGCATAGATGTCCGCGGGCGGACCGATGTCCTTGACCCCCAGCCTGCTCGGGAGCCATATAACTTGGCGTCCCGAGGACGGTCCCCAGAGCCGGTGCGTGAGGCTGTCACCAGGAACCTTGTCCAGCTTGAAGTCGGCGATCTTGGCGATATACTGCGGCCGATGCGTAATGCCGCTGTAGCTCGCGAGGTTCGCCGTTATCGTCCTTCGGCCCTTGTCGCCGAGCAGAACGTTTCCGGGCTTCAGGTCGCGGTGGATGATGCCCTTCTCGTGGGCCGTGTGCATCGCGGATGCCAGCGTCGCCAAAGCTGAGCCGCCTCGCGCGCGGCGAGCGGTTTCTGGGCAATCGTGCCGGCGAGCGAGCCACCGCCGAGGAACTCCATCGCGAAGAACGGTCGGCCGTCGTACTCGCCGACCTCGAAGATTTGCACGATGTTGGGATGCTGGGCCCGCGCGAGCTGGACCGCTTCCATGCGGAACCGCTCCACATCCGAGGCATCGGCGAACTCGGCCGACAGGATCATCTTCAGCGCGACGAGGCGATCCAGCCCGAGATGCCGGGCCTTGTAGACGACGCCCATGCCGCCGCGACCGAGTTCGTCCAGGATTTCGTAGCCCGGCACGCAAACAGAAAACTGAGTCGGACAAACGAGTTGATCGGTCTTGCGCTGGGCCAATGTCGCGTTGGCGTCGAGTCTGGTCACCGGTTCGTCCGGCGAGGGGGCGGCGCGCAGTGTCGGTTCGTGGGCCGGCGTTCCCGGCTGCTCGGCCAGTGTTGGCTGGCGCGGCAAAAAGGCGGTGCGTTCGTCGGGCGGCTTGTCGGCCATCGCGCCAACCCTCGGGCGAGAGGTGTGGGGATTGTCTGATTATGGCACGGCGGGCGTGCGCCGGAAATTCGAATCCCGCTGTTGCCGCCGCACGATGGACCACCAGGGACGAGATCGACCTTTATGTGGCAAGGGCAGCCTATCGCGCAGCATCGTCCGTGTCGTCCCAGCATTCCGCCGGTGTTCGCGCCAGCACAAGGTTATCGAGCAGATCCCGCGTCAGCAGCAACGCAACTGGGACGAACGCCAGCAGCAGAAGTAGCGCCACCGTGACAGGGCCATCGACCGCCTGCGGCCGGCCACCCATGCCAACGACCCAACCGCGTAGCGCCTTCTTCACGACCGCTGTCCCGAAGCCGATTAGTACCATGAGCGAGACGAACACGGTCGTCAGCACGACAGCCCCAGCGCGGTTCTTGCGTCCCGGCGGCCCGAATCGCGGCGGCCATCGACGCCGCTCGCGGTCGAAGTGAACTCGGCTATCGAGCCACAACCGAACGCGGTGACGTCGTGCCCCACTGAGCGCCCGCATTGTCGTGAGGGCCGACAACGCAAACCCCGTCAACATCGCCAGTGTTCCGGCCGCGAATACGGGTGGCATCCCTGGCTGAACGTGCTTGAACGCAACGATGAGAAGCGTCACCGCTACCATGACGGCGACGCCCGAGAGCGCCACCTTCCATAGCCCGGCCGCGATGTACAGCCAAAAGTGCGTGCTCGACCGCGTGCCCGGTTGGGATCGGCGGAGCCCTGCTGTGAGCAAAATCGTCCCAGCCGAACTTGGTGCAGGCGATCGCCGCGCCCTGGCCGGGTTCGGCGGTCCACCTGTAGACGAGGAGACTGACCGCCAGGACGCAGGGCCAAAACAAGTGATGCAAGACAATTCGCGGCGCGGTGGGCGTCTCGTCAGCGGCGCGGCGGTCGAGGTCCGTACTCATGCCGGGATCACCTTGAGCGGTCGCAGCGTGTGGCCGTCGGATTCCACGATGGCGACGAGCGCACCGACTGGGTCGAGAACGGCGACCTCGGGTGCGGCGGCCGCGGTCGCGACAATTCGTTGACCGTGACGCAGCCGAGCCGCGTCTACCGACGAGACGCCGATCTGCGGCAACGCAGCGACAGCTTCGACGAGCGGCCGCAAGTTTCCCACGTCAACGGCATCCAGCGGTATCCCCTGCTCCGGCGCGAATTGCCCGACGCGCGTGCGCCGCAGGCCCGTCAGGTAGCCGCCACAGCCGAGCCGCTCGCCGAGGTCACGAGCCAAGGAGCGGATGTACGTCCCCTTGCCGCAGCGCACTTCCAGCCGCAAATGCGGGTAGTCGTAAGCCAGCACGTCGATCCCATCGATTCGTACGGTTCGCGGAGCCAGTTCCACAGCCGATCCCTGCCGAGCGAGGTCATACGCGCGCCGGCCCGCGACTTTGACCGCCGAAAACGCTGACGGCACTTGCTCGATCGTTCCGACGAATGTGGCCAGGGCTTCATTCACGGCGTCGCGCCCTGGCGGAACCGCGACTGCGACCGGCGTCACCGGCCCCTCGGCATCATCGGTCGCACTGGTCGCGCCGAGTTCGACATCGGCGACATACGTCTTGCCCATGTCCTGGACGTACTCGGTCAACCGGGTTGCGTGGCCGACGGTGAGCACCAGCACGCCCGTCGCCAGCGGGTCGAGAGTGCCGGTGTGGCCGATTCTGGTGCCCCGCGGGAACCAGCGCTGGGCTCGGTTGACCACATCGCGCGAGGTCATTCCAAGCGGCTTGTCGAGGACGAGCAGTCCGTGCATGGTGATGGAGTATACCTTAACCACAGGTGCGGCGTCATGGGCGAATGCGTCATCTACAACCCGGCTGCCGGCCGCGGGCGAGCGAAGAACCTCATCGCTGAACTGACGCGACGTTACCCCGGGCGGTTCGATTTGCGGCCGACCACGGCTCCCGGCCACGGCACGGACCTGGCGCTGAACGCGATCGCCGATGGCTGCACGACCGTCATTGCCGCCGGAGGCGATGGCACCGTTCATGAAGTCGCGGCCGGAATTCTGCAAGCGAACGAACCGGCGGTCGTGTTTGGCGTCTGGCCGGTCGGTTCCGCAAACGACTACGCTTATGCCCTCGGCATTCAAAGCGATTGGCCGCTTGACGACGCGAGACGTCAGGCAATGTCGGTCCGTGCCGTCGATGTCGGCCGTGTGACCGGCGGCGGACGCTCGATGTTCTTCGTCAACTGCCTCGGCATCGGCTTCAATAGCGCCGTGACGCTCTCGGCTCGGCGGATCCCCTGGCTGACCGGCATGGCCCTGTACGGTCTGGCGTTTCTCCATTGCGTGTGCCGACATTTCGTCAGCCCGACTTACGCGGTGACGCTCGATAATACGACAGCCGATTGGCCGACGCTCGCGTTCACCCTCGGCCTGGGCAAACGCGAGGGCGGCTTTCTGGTGACGCCGCAAGCGTCCCTCGACGACGGACTGTTCGATTACGTTCACGCCGGCGGGCTGACTCGCTGGAAGGCGCTGACGATGTTGCCGAAGATCGCGACCGGCACGCTACCGGCCGACCACCCGCTCATCCGCGTCGGCCGTTGCCGCGAAGCGACCGTGCGCGCCGCAGGA
Organism: Gemmataceae bacterium; assembly: GCA_046350275.1. Taxonomy (GTDB): domain Bacteria; phylum Planctomycetota; class Planctomycetia; order Gemmatales; family Gemmataceae; genus JAXMAS01. The sequence goes on along the minus strand of JAXMAS010000015.1, from coordinate 50,660 downwards.
CCGCTGCGCGTCCATGTCGATGGCGAATTCTTCTGTTTGGACGACGACGACATCCACGAGGTGCGCGTCGAGGTTTTGCCGCGGCGGCTCCGTGTGCTGGCATAAAACGCCGCAGCCGGCTCACCCCTTGTCGCCGCGCGCAGAAAACACCCGCGCGAAAGCGGCGAACACGAGTCGACTCACCAGTGCGCCGGCGACGGCCCCGACGCACGCCGCGGCCATGACCCCGAGGAACGGGAGGAGGGCCTGGTTCGCGTGGACGGTGCCGTCATTGCGAGCGACCTTTTCGAAGACGAACTTCATGCAGACCGCGAACCCGAGCATGGCACCGAGGAACATCCCCAGGAAGCCCCCGAGGCACGTGCCCGCGTCGCGCATCGATTCGGTGTTGCTCATCAATCTGCGCCTCGCCGTCCCCAGATGGTCTGGTGGGCTGACAGCGCCGTTGGGGCCGCGGCACGACCTTTGCCCACACGTCCCCAATCTACGGCCGCCGGGGCCGGTCGTATGGAAGCGGGACTAACCGATCGCCGCTTGGGAGACGCGACATGCCGCTCGTGCAACGGATCACGCCCTGCCTGTGGTTCGACGACCAGGCCGAGGCCGCAGCCCGGTTCTACACCGGCATCTTCCCAAACTCAAAGGTCGTGACCACGACCCGGTACGGCGAAGCCGGCCGTGAGGTCCACGGCCGGCCGGCCGGGTCGGTGATGACCGTGGAGTTCGAGTTGGACGGGCACACGTTCACCGCCCTGAACGGCGGCCCGGTGTTCAAGTTCAACGAGGCGGTCTCGTTCCAGGTCAACTGCGACACGCAGGCCGAGATCGACGACTACTGGGCGAAGCTGGGCGAGGGCGGCGACCCGAAGGCCCAGCAGTGCGGCTGGCTCAAGGACAAGTTTGGCGTGTCCTGGCAGGTTGTGCCGCGGGGCATGGCCGACATGCTCAAGGACTCGCAATCTCCTGCCGCGGCGCAGGCCATGACAGCTATGCTTGGGATGAAGAAGATCGACATCGCCGGACTGCGGAAGGCATTTGCGGGGTAGCGCTGGGCGGCGACGCAAAGCCGTAAGCGGCTACTTACGAGCGTAGCGAGTGCCACCAGAACCAACGGTGACGACGAAAAGCTCATCGCATACGACACGTCGTAGGGTGGTACGAGCGTAGCGAGTGCCACCAGAACCAACGGTGACGACGAAAAGCTCATCGCATACGACACGTCGTAGGGTGGTACGAGCGTAGCGAGTGCCACCAGAACCGCCGAGCGCCTGACGGTTCTGGTGGCACTCGCTACGCTCGTACCACCCTACGGGTGCCCTACGGGTGTCCGCCTTGGACTTAAGAACCACCCTGGCTTGGCGGATGTGCCATTTGGCGGCCGTCACGGCTTCTTCGGCTCGGCCTTCGGCTGCGCCGGCGGCGGGCCGAACCGCGGGGCCGGGAACAGCGCCGTCAGCATCTCCGAAAATGCCGCCATGTCGAGCTTGCCGGCCTTCGCCTTGTCAGCGGCGTCGAACGTCGCGCCGGCCGCGGCGACCAGTTCGTCGGCCGTCAGCTTGCCATCCTTGTTCGCGTCGGCCTTGGTGAGAATCGGCCCGGCCATCAGGTAGCCGAGCGTGAACTCCGGCGGCGGTTGCGGCATCCCCTCCGGCGGCTTCGGGAACAGGCTGTTCAGCCCGGCCGCCAACGCCTTCTGGTCCACCCGCCCGTCGGCGTCCTGGGCGCTCGCGGCGAACACCCGCTTGGCCGTCGCGATCCACTCGTCCCGCGACAGCTTGCCGTCCTTGTCGGTGTCGAGCGCCGGCATCAAGGGGCCGGCCATCATGTCGCCGACCTTCGGCGGCGGCCCTTGCGGAGCGCCGAACCCGCCGAACCCGGTCGTCGGGGCGTAGCCCTTCGACGTGCCGGCAAGCTGCGCGGCCACCGACGCGGTGCGCCGTTCGACGAACGTCCGCAGGTCCGGCGGCTTGCCGTACATCGCGTTTCCCGGGTTGTTGACCTCCTTGCGGCCCTCGATCGCCTTGACGTCGCGGGCCAGCAGTTCCTTCATCCCCGCCTCGGCCGCGTCGAGGTCCTTGAGCAGCCGGTCTTTCGCGAAGACGGTCGCCGAAAGCTCCCTGAACAGGTCGCGATACCGCTCGCCCATCCCCGGCATCGCCAGGATGCGTTCGGTCAGCCGGTGCGAGCCGCCGTAGGGGTGCGTGATGCTCAGGTCCATCTTCTGCTCGAACGTGCCCAGCAGCGGGTGGTTGGCGAACGCCCGGTCGAGGTCCCACGGCAACAGGTGCAGCCGGCCGGTCGTCGGGTGCAGGTACAGGTAGTAGTTCTGCCCCAGCACGAAGAAGCTATCGACGTTGGCGACGAACGCGGTCGCGGCCAGGAACCGCAGGTAGCCGTCGATGTCGAGGTACGAGTCGATCTCCCGTTGGAACGTCGCGTCGTCGGCCTTGTGGACGAGCCGGGCGAACGCGATCATCCGCTTCGCCTCGGCCGGCGTGGCGTCGCGCTTCGGGCGGTATTGGCCCTTGCAGCGGTCCCAGTCGTCGCCGCGGTCCTCGATCTCGCGGACGCCCTGCGGCTTCATCAGCAGCCCCTTGTCCGTGCCGAAGGCGGCGCGGAGGAACGGCTTGTCGATCTCCTCGGTCACGGTGTACACGCCGAGCAGTTCATCGTCGTACTTGCTGGGCACGGTGAGCCGGACCTCGGCGAACGCCGTCCGCGGGGCCGGCACACCCGCCGCCCGGTAGAGCGCGTAGCCGAGGACTTCCCGATACTTCGACGGGTCGGCGACGCCGCAGTGCAGGTTGATCGTCTTCGACCCCTGGAACCGGCCGCTGCCGCCGAAGCGGTCCAGATCGACGTGGAACGACTTCTTGATCGTCCGCCCGGCGTCGATCATGGTGCCGTTGCCCTTGTAGCGGACGCCGACGTTCGCGAACGTCTCGCCGCCGACGGCGACGGTGCCCTTGGCCCACGGCAGGTCGAGGCCGAAGTTGTTGCGGTGTGACTCGCGGTCGGCGTCGGCTGGCTTCTCGGGGGCTTTGGGCGCGGCCTCGAAGCCGGGGAACCCGCCGCGGGCGCGCGGCTGCATCGCGGCGTACTCGTCGGCCGAAAGCGTCAGGCGGACCTGCCAGACCGGGCCGACGGCCGGCGGGTCGGCCGACGCGGCGACGCCCGCCACCGCGACCGTTACGAACACTGCGAGTCGCCGTGTCATCGTGCTAACCTCGTCGTGCGGTTATCGCCGCCAGGGACCTAGTGCCGCACGTGCGTTGCCACGAGAAGAGCGGGGTTCGGGACGTAGGTCAGCACCACGTTGTTGACGTTGTAGGTGATCCGGAACTTGAAGCCGTTCACCGTGATGCTGCTCCCCTGGCTGAACTGTCCGGTGATGCCCTTGGCGGCGTTGATGATGGTCAAAGAATGCCCCGGCTGCGGCGTGTACCCGCTGAGCGCCAGCTCCAGCTTGCTGTTGCCCAACCGCACCGCCCCGTCGCTCGTCAGCCAGCCGAAGTCACTGCCCTGGACGGCAGCCCCTCGGGCGTAGACCGTGAACGTGGCCCCGTACAGCGACACGTCGCCGGTGACCGTCAGCTTGCCGGGCGTCCCGGTCCCCCGCGTCCCCGCCGCCAGGACGCCGCCGGGGGTGGCCCGGATTTTGTTCTGCGGGTTGTCCCAACTCGGGTCGATCGGTTGCGTGCCCACCGGCATCAGCTTGATCGGGTCGTCGTACCCGCTGACCGGCCCGAAGACGTTGAGGGACCCCTTGACCGTGCCCGTGCCGGACAGCGAGCCGTCGGCGATGTTGACCCGCCCGGCCTCCAGTGTGCCGTTGACCACGGTGTCGAGGCCGGGCAAGGTGGCGTTTGGCACGAACGTCGTCGGGCCGGTGCCGGCCTGGTTTAACGCGGCCGTCGGCACGACGCTCACCCGCGCCATCTGTTGAACCTGCTGCGTGTAGCTGGTCAGGTTGCCGACGAGCGCCGTGACCTTCAACGTCCGGCCCGCCGGGATTGTCACGTCGTACAGGGCGTTGATGTACGGGCCGACTACCGGTGTCGTGCCGGCCGGCGGCGTGTACGTCCCGGCGGTGGTATTGACCGTGCCGTTGCCCAACAGGGTGAACTGGGACGTGCCGTTCACCGCGAGCGGCGGGATCTGCAACTGGTTCGACACGGTGGGGGGTTGGTTTGAGAGGAAGTACGAATACGTGTACAGGCCGCCGCTGCCGAAGGCCGCGAGGCTCGTTCCGGACGACACCCCGACGCCCTGGACGTTTGCCCCGAGAACCTTTTCGTTGTTATCGTACGGCATGGCCGAAAAGAACACGTACGGCGGCAGCCCAGCGATCTCCTGCGCCGACTTGACGGTGGCCGTGCCGGACACCGGTCCGTACCCCGCCGGGTTGATCCACTCGAACTGATTCGGCAGCCCGTTCAACCCGCCGATGGCGATGCCGAGCTTGGTCGAGAAGTTCCCGCTGACGTCGGCGGTGTCGTCGTCCAGCGAGAACCCGTACCCGGACAGGCCCATCTGCTTGTGGACGAACCAGACGAACGGGTCGAGGTTGTAGGCGTTGAATGCCTGGCCGGCCTTGCGAGCGCTTGGTTCGGGGTACCACGTCGTCGGGTCGCTCTGGATGTTGAAGTCATTGACGCCGCGGAGGAGCGACTTGATCTTGCCGCGGAAGGCGACCTCGCTGTGGTGGAATGCGTCCGGGTTCAGGGAGGCGTAGGCGATGTTGCCGCCGATCACGTTGCCCAGCACCTGGACCGAGATCGGGCCGTTGCCCGAGTTCGGCACCTGGCTCATGAGGCTCAGCAGTTGGTAGGCATACTGGGCGAACTTCAGGACGTTCGGGACCCCGGCGACCTCGTTGTCGGTCGGCGTAAAGTTCGTCAGCAGGGTCGCCTCGTTCGCACCGACGATCGCGGGAGAGGCCATGGTTGGCTTGGCGAAGCTATACGTGCTGCCAGCGGCGCTGACGCCCACGGACTGGCTCAGGTGGATCGTCACGCCGTCGGAGTCGATCGACTCGATCGTGGTCACCCCGGTCCCGTCTGACCGGCGGGCGAGGATACCCGACCCGGCCGAGCCGGTCACCAGCATGCCCGGCTGTAGACCCGTGACGGGGCTGTTGAGGCGGATCACGCTGTCGGGCTTCGTGGCGTCCGTCGTCAGGCTTTGGCCGGGAACGTTTGGCTGATCCGTACTCACGACGCGGCGGACGTAGTAGTCGGCCCACGTGTACCAAAGGTTGATGAGCGCCGTGGTCGCGTAGTCCGCGGGCACCCGGTTGAAGTTGAATGCGAAGCTGTTCACTCCCGAACTTGGGACCGCGCTTGTCAACTGCACCTCGAGAACCGTCACGGGGATGCCGTTGCCGGGGTCGTACTGCGTGAAGTTGAAGCCGGCGTTCCCCACGGGGCCGATCGACTTGATCGTCGTTCCGGCTGGCACGGTCGGGCCGGTCGGCTGGCCGCCGGCCAGGGCGACGCCCATGCCCGGCTGCAACGAGTACCGCAGCGCCGCCTGGAGGGCGGAACTGTTGGCCAGGATGTACAGGGTCGTCGTGCCGTTCGAGAACGAGCCGCCCGCGTTGATGACCTTGATCGGCGTCGTGCCGCCGCTGGACAGCGTGTACAGGTTGCTGAGGATGTCGTAGCTCGACGGCTTGTCGGCCAGCGGCGTGTCCAGGGGTACGTCCTGACCGGACGGCACCTTGATGGACGGGATCCCGCTCGGGAACGCGCCGGCGGGCGTGTTGTACCGGGGCCAGCCCTGGCCGTTGGGGAAGTACGCCCCCAGGCCGTTGGCCGACGTGTTGCTGGTGAAGTTCGCGAGCGCGGCCTGGAACTCGGCCGCCGTCTGCGCCGCCCCGATCCAGCCGTACGGGAGCCGCGGGCCGGGGTTCGGATTCCGCGGGTCGAGCGGGGGCACCGTTTGCACCGGGACCGGGACGTCCAGGGCCGCCATGGCCACGGGCAAGGCCATGGAGTCGACGTACGACACGTCGTAGTTGATGTTGGCGTGCGTCTCGCCGTAGAAGAGGTGCAGCCGGTCGATGTTCGGGTTGATGATGCTCAGGACCGTGTCGCGGATCGTCCACTCCGCGAGCTGCGCCGGGGCGTCGTTCGCCGGGGCCTTGGCTTGCAGGGGAGCCGGCTGGTGTCGGTCGGTCTGGTTATTCAGGCCCTGGCGGTACCACAGGACCATGCCGGTGGCGGCCTGCCCGTTGGTGCCGACTGGGCCGCCGCTGCTGGACAGGGCCGGCAGGGCGACGCGGGCCGTGGACGAGCCGTCCGTGTTGAGGTCGTAGTATTGGAACGGGTTCGGGCTTAGCGGCGAGTCGCCGACCTTCGCGTTGTTGATCAGGTACGTGCCGTCCGTCGCGATCTCCATCCGCGCCCCGTCCCAGAAGACGAGTGGGACCGAGACGGTGATGGTCATGCCGGGAGGCAGGCCCAGGTAGTTCACGCCGTTCGAACGGTAGCCGATGTAGCCCCGGTACTCCTCGTTCATCTGGTCGATCGGGTCGTACTCCCCCTGGTACACCCGTTGGCCGGCCGGCAGAGTGTCGGACGACGCCGCCGGGTCGATAGTCGCGGCCGCGTCCCGCATGAAGGGGTAAACGGTGGTGGTGAGGTTGTTGGTGATCGTGATCTGCTTTTCCGGGATCTGCGGGACCGGTGTGGTCGAGCCGGGCAGCGTTTGGCCGGGGGCGGGCTGGAAGAACAGGACCTGGTTCAACACCGCCCAGTCCTGGTTGTTCTGCGGCGTCACTGTCGAATTGGGCATGACGATGCCGCCGGCCGTGGTGAAGGTGGCGGCGGTGGTGTACCCGGTGCCGTTGGGGTTGGTGGCGAAGGCCCGGAAGGAGTACGCGCTGTTCGGCTTCAGGGGGCCGGCGGTGACCAGGAAGCTGCCCATGTTGGCGTACGGCGGCGCGTCGATCTCCGTGACACCCGTGCCGCCGACGGTCGGGTTCGGGTTGACGGCGGTCAGGGCGTAGACGACGCCGCGCGGGCTGACCAGGAGGCCGCCGTCGCTGGAGACGTTGCCACCCAGGACGGCGGTCGTGGGCGTGACGGACGTGACGGTCGCACTCGTGACGGTCGGTGCCGCCGGGGTGACGCGGTCTTCCAGCCGTAGCACGCGCGGCCGGAAAGCGCTGGGCGACGGCGCACGGCCGGACGGCCGGCCGACGATGCGACGGAGAGCCGAGGCCAGGCTTCTGGACATACCGCAATCCCCTAAACGAATCCTTTTCCAGACGACGCGGCCTTGGCTACGCAACGGCGTAGGTTAGCCCGCTGAGGTGCGATTGCAAGGGTTTTCGCCGAGTGCCCCCGCACCGCCGCTTGCCCGGCTGTCGCGAAAAAGATCATCGGATTGCAGAGATTCCCCTCAAGTTGTAGCCGTTGTAATTTCGGCCCAGTTCGAGCCGTTCCGCCCCACGCACCTCCGCGAACCATCAAGGCCGTGGCCGCACGGCACTTGCGACTATTCCGAACGAATTCGCGCCGCCGCGGCATGGCGCGTGCGTTAGGTCGGGCGTCCCCTAATCGTACCGACCTATAAGGAGCCGACCATGACCATTTCCCACGCCGCCGAGTCCCCGCGGAGCGCCACGGCTGTCAAGACGATGCTGCGCGACATCGGTTATGTCCTCTGGCTCAGCCGAAAGCTGGCCGCAGAGATCAAAGCGGAAGCGGTTCAGCCGGCCCGCCCGGACATGGCGGAGTTCTGTGCGGTCGACAGCGCCGCGTTCGCCGCGTAGTCTGACGGCTCACCCCGGAGGACGCCATGCTCGCGGAGACCGATACGACGCCGATCGTGGTGACAGCGTGGACCGTGGGAGCCGTCGGCGTCCTTGCCGGCCTGTGCGTGGCCGCCACCGGCCGAGCGAAGCTGCTCCGTCACCGGCCCGCGTACCGCGGCCCCTACGTCCGTGTGCTGGGCCTGGCGACCGCGGCGTTCGCCGTGGCCGTGACGTGGGCGATCCTGTCGAGCCCGGTCCTCAAGTGAGGTCGATCCGATAGCGCCCCGCCCGTTGACACCGCCGCGGCGGTCGGGTGCAATGACGAGGACGTTACCGGCCAACCCACGCACGAGCCGCCCGACCGGCGGACGCCCGCATGGTCCTCCTCATCGTCTTCGCGCTGGGAAGCCTGGTGTGCTGCTGCGTGTGGAGCGACATGGAAACCCGCACCAAGTGGCTCTTATCGGCCCTCTACGTCGCGTCGTGGGGCTGCTGCTCGTCCCGTTCCACGCCTTCTGGTTATTCCCGCTCGCGCAATGCGCGTTCGCCATCGGCTTCGGGTGGATGGCGTTCGGGGTCGATTGGCTGATGCGGGACGGCTAGCACGTCCGCTGATTCCGGCAACCCCCGTCACCGCGGCAGCCACTGCACCGCGTCGATGACGACGTGCCCGGCTGCCTGCAACCCGGCACACCGGGGCGGCGCATCGCCTCGACGCGGGCGGGCCGCCGTCACGGGTCGAGCCAGTTCTCGAACTTCAGGCCGGGAATCTGCTCGAAGTCGCGGCGGTTGGCGGTCAGCAACAGGGCGTTCGAGGCGATGGCGATGGCGGCGACCTTGCGATCCGTCGCCTTGATCCGGATCGCCGAGAAGCCGGCGAACAGGTCGGCGGCGGTGTCGTCGAAGAGGGCGATCTCGTAGCCGCGGAAGAAGCCGATCAGGCCGGCGAGTTCGCGGTACGGGACGACCTGCCGCCGCGGTTGACGCTCCTTGGCCACGGCCGCCAGCCAGCCGCGCATCTGTTCCTCAAAGTTGACGACGGTTGTACCGATGCGATTGCCCTGCGCGGCCGCGAGGGTCAGCCGGCCCACGAGCCGCAGCGCCCGGTCGCTGGACCCGTACTTCAGGACGGTCAGATGGTCCGTATCGAGTACGATCACGTACCGTCCTCCGCGTCGAGGGCCGTTTGCTCGGCAGCGCGCATCGCCTGGATTTCTTCGTCCACCTTGAGCATGAACTCGCTGCCGGCGAACATGCCGACGACTTCCCGCCAGTCGCGGGTGGCGGGCGCGACCGTTCGAAGCGTCGCCACCTCTTGCTCCAAGCGGGTGACTCGTTGCGCCAACGCTTCCAGGGTCAATTCCGGCATGAGCCGCCTCCCGTTTTGGACGAGCATGTGTAACGGCCATTTTACGCAGGCCGACGCCGCGAACGACAGGCCGATTCCCGCGGGGCGTCTGCCGACCACGCCCGCGCTAATGCAGACGCCGCACGTCGGGACTCGGGTGCAAGAGTGTACTAAGACCGATGGCCGAGCGTACCGCGCACGGTTTGTTTGATCCGCTAACCTCAGTCACCGCGGCAGCCATTGCACCGCGTCGATGACGACGTACCCGTCGGCCCCGGCGTTCGTGACCGTCACCGTCGCCGCCGTGCCGGCCGCGAAGTCGAACGTGCCGAGCGACGCGAACGGCTCCGCCCCGCGGGTCCGCTGGTTGACCGTCACCGCCTTCGTCCCGCCGGCATGAGTGATCGTGACGGCGGCGTTCGACGCCCGGTTGGCGTTCGGCGGGTAGGCGATCCGCACCTCGTACCGGCCCGGCTTCGGCAGCGCCGCGGTAAACACGGCCGACGCCTTGCCGTCGCGGGCGTTGCCGTCGTGCCGGTAGCCGGTGCCGACGTAGCCGGCGTTGGCCGTGCTGATCGTCCAGATCCCGGTCAGCTTGGCGGCGTCGTCGTCCACCACCACGCCGGGCAGCGTCTTCGCGTCGATCGCCCCGCGGCCCGTGGCCGCGCCGCCGTACTCCAGCACCTGCCCGTCCTTGCGCAGCCGCTCGCGGAGCTTGGCGTACGGCACGTCCTGCACGGCGACGCCGCCGTCGATGGCCAGCGCCGCGGCCGTCGCGGCGGTCTGGCCGAGGATCATGAACACCGGCTCCATGCGGATCGACCCGAACGCGATGTGCGAGCTGCTCACGCACACCGGCACCAGCAGGTTGTCGGCCTGCCCCTTCTTCGGCACGAGCGCCCCGTACGAGATCGCGTATGGCGCGATGCCGACGCCGATGTCGCCCTCGTTCTGGACGTGGCCGTCGGGGGTGACGTACCGCTGGACGTTGTGCGAGTCGATGGTGTAGCTGCCCATGCCGACCGGCTCCGGCGTCGGCTTCACCTTCGTCAGTTCGTTCTCGGTCATGACGAACCGGCCGACCATCCGCCGGGCCTCGCGGACGTAGATCTGGTGCGGCCAGTGGCCGTTGTCGGTGAACTCGTCCTTGGCCAGCCCCCATTTGGCCATCGCCTCGCGCACGTCCTTCGGCACCCGCGGGTCGTTGGCGACGAAGTAGAGCAACCCCTGCTGGTACGTGCGGTGTTCGGCCAGGATGTCCCGGCGGCGGTCGTAGCTCGCCTCGGGGTAGTCGTAGCTGAGGCCGATGTTGTCGGTGCTGAACGGGCCGTGGTTGTTCGTGTCGGTCTTGTGGTTGGGGATCGGGTCGAACTTGCCGAACCACTCCCGCCACCCGGCGTCGAACACGCGGGCGAGCAGCTCGTACTGCTTCGGGTCGTACCCGTCCGGCTTGGGGAACGGCACGCGGTTCGGGGCGTGGTCGGTGGCGCAGTAGCGGTAGCAGTACGCCTGCACCCGCCTGTCGCCGGTGCCGAATTCGCCCGGCGGCCCGCCGCTGACCCGCGGCAGCAGGCCCGACTTCGGGTCGCCGGCGACGACGTACGGGCTAACCGGCGTCTTGAGGACGCCGAAGTGGTGGCGGTGGTGCAGGACGCCGACCTGCACGCCGTTGTGCCGCTCGCCGTAGACGGCGTTGGCCTCCCGACCGACGTGATAGTCGACGCCGGCCGCGGCCATCAGGTCGCCCTCGTAGGTCGCGTCGATAAACGCCTTGCCGGCGTACGTCTTGCCCGAGAGCATCGTGATGCTAACGATCCGCGGGCCGACCTTGGCGACGCCCTTGGCCCGGTCGAGCCACTCGTTGCGGACGACGGGGATGGCGAACTCCTTGACGTAGGTCTCGAAGACGCGCTCGGCGACGTGCGGCTCGAAGATCCACATGGTCCGGTTCGCGCCGTCCATCGCCGGGGTGCCCTGGCCCTTGTTGCCGTACTCGTCCTTCTTCTGCCAGGTCCACGACTCGGGCCTCTGATATTCCTTCCAAACGCGGTGATAGAAGTCGCGGGCCAGTCCGCCGATGACGGCCTTGTTGCCGGTGTCGGTGAACCCGAGGCCGCCGGCCGACAGGCCGCCGAGGTGCGTGTCCGGCCCGACGACGACGACGGACTTGCCCATCGCCTTGGCCTGTACGGCCGCGGCGACGCCGGCCGCCGTGCCGCCGTAAACCACCACGTCGTACTCGGCCGCGGAAGCGAGCGGGGCCATCAGGAACACGGCGACGGTGAGAAAGGGGTGCTTCATGGCATTGTCCTGTGCTGGCGCGGAAGGGTGTTGTCTGATGTCGGCAACCCGCGAGTGTGCCAGCCATTCTAATGCCTGACCCGTTTGGCGGCGTTCGTTCCGTCCAACTGGCGTGACAGGGGCAGGCCGGGTCGCCATAATGGCGGCGTCGCCCCTCAGCGAGGAATTGGCCATGATTCGTGCAGCCCCACTTCCGACCGCGGAGCCGGTTGTACGGAAGGAGATCGTCGAGGTCACGGACCCAGCGGAGATCGCAAGCTTCCAGGCGCAACGTGCCCAGGCCGACAAGAACCTGGTCTGGCGGGCGGCGCATCTAGACGAGGTGCTGGCCCACCGCGGCAAGCACTATTGCATTGCCGGCCAGGAGTTGTTCGTAGCCAACTCCGCCGACGAGGCCGTGAAGGCCGCGCGGGCTAAGCACCCCGACGACCGCGGCTTCATCGTCGGCGACGTTCCCATGAACCGGCACTTGAGGGTCTGATGATCGTTCCCGGCGAGTGGTACGCGTACAACGACGGGGTCGTCCACGCGCGGGTCTTGGCGGTCAACGCCGCGCAGTTCGACGTGGCATTTCTCCTCGACACTGGGGCGGACGTGACGACGTTCTCGGCCGCCGACCTGGGCCAACTCGCGCTGCCGCACCGGCCGTCGCAAGCCCGCGTCAGCGGCGTCGGCGGCGCAGCCGCGGTCGTCGCCGTCGATACGACACTTTACTTGCCGACCGACGCCGGTCGGCCGGCCGCGGTCGGCGGCACGTTCGCCGCGTTCACCGACCCGTTCGCGCTCGACATGAGCGTCCTCGGCCGCGACGTCCTCGACAACTTCGCCGCGGTCGTGGACCGGCCTGGCGACTTCGTCGCTCTGATCCGCGGCAACCACGGCTACCGTGTTGTTAGCTGACGCCGGCCGACAGGCCGCCGAGGTGCGTGTCCGGCCCGACGACGACGACGGACTTGCCCATCGCCTTGGCCTGTACGGCCGCGGAAGCGAGCGGGGCCATCAGGAACACGGCGACGGTCGGGAGAAGGTACTTCATGGCATCGCTCCGGGCGTGCGCTGGGCGATAGGCCGACACTACCCCGTCAGCATAGCCGTCGCGGGTGCCACGCGGTCGCCGGTAAGCCGTTGGGAGTGATGATGGATGCCGCCGCGCCGGAAATGAAATCGGACGCGAAGTCGCCGCCGTTCTCATCCGCCCATAAGGATGGTGTGTTAAAGTTGCGGCCATCCGAATGCCGTGGGACCGCCGACCGCCAGGACACCCAGCCGTGAGCGAACACACTCGAAGCCATCCGCGACGCCAAAGGGCCGCGTTGCACTGGGCACCATTGCTCGTCGCCGGCCTCGTCGCCGCCCCGGCCGCGGCGGCCGACCTGGCGGCCGTCGACCGCACGATTCGCAAGGAGCCGGCCTACGCCGGCACGCCGCGGTACTGTCTGCTGGTGTTCGGCCCGGACGCCAAGGAGCGGGTCTGGCTGGTCCACGATGGCGACACACTCTACGTGGACCGCAACGGCAACGGCGACCTGACCGACCCCGGCGAGGCCGTCGCCGGGAAGCGCGACAAGGACCGGAACCCCGACGAGGTCCGCACCGAGTTCAAGGTCGGCGAGTTGCGCGTCGGCGGGCGGGTTCACCAGGAGCTGACGGTGCGGGCGTCGCCGCTCGCCGGGACCGCGGACTGGGTGCAGAACCAGCCGAACGCCAAGGCGGCCCTCACCGCGAACCCGAAGTCCCGGTGGTACGGCATTTCCCTCCGCGTCGACCGGCTGGACATCCGAAATCGGGGCGGCGACGGACGGGTCATCCAGTCGGCCGGGATCAAGTACGGCGACGAGGTGCTCCTGTTCGCGGATAAGCCGGCCGCCGCGCCCATCGTCCACATCGGTGGGCCGCTTCAGGTGACCGTCTCGGAGGAGCTGCCGGTGCTGCGGCTCGGCCGGGACAACGATTTGCCGCTGGTCGTCGGCACGCCCGGCCACGGCCCCGGCACCTTCACCGAACTCGAGTACGAGGGGACGATCCCCGACGGCGTCCGGCCGCGGGTCGAGGTCGCGTTCCCGCCGGGGCGACCTGGCGACCCGCCGGTCCGCGAACTCTACGAGCTGAAGGGGCGGTGTTGAGGGGTGATCCTGCACGGGCCGGTCCGGCCCCCTGACACCGCAGGCCCTGGCACCGCCACCCTCACCGTCTCCTTCGACGCCTGGGCGGGCGCGAGCGTCGCCCCGACCACTCACGCCGTCGCCGTGGCCCGGCCGAAGGGGCTTGCCGTCTCCGAGCCGGTATCCCCGCGGCTGGTCCGCTCCCTCGTCCACACGGACCACAAGGCCATCGTCGACCCCGTTCAATTCTCGCCCGACGGCCGCCGGCTGTTCGCCGCGGGCTACCCGTCCGGAGTGTTGCAGTTCTGGGACGTGGCGGCCGGCAAGGAGCTGCTCCGCCTCGATGCCCAGCCCGGGAAACGGGTTTCCTTCGAGACGCGGCCGGAGTTACCGGCGGATTGGTCGGCCGTTTATGTGCCCCAGGAGAGGCGGAAACTGGTGAGCGGCGAGCGGGACGGCCGCCGCACCGTCGGGTACGACTTCGACGGCGAGGTGCTGGTGTTCGACGCGGCCACGGGCCAGCCGCGGCCCACGCTCAAGCCGCCGCCGGGGCACGGCGTCAGCCACGTGTACGCCTCCCCGGACGGCCGCAAGCTCGTCGCGCAGGAACAGCCGTCCTTCGCCCCCGGCGAACGGAAGGCGAATCGCGTCGTCTTGTGGGACACCCGGACGGCGACCGCCAAGCCGCTCGGCGAAGGCTACGATGCGACGGCCGCGTTCACCCCGGACTCCGAACAGTTCGCCCTCTGCCTCAACAACTCCGCGCGCCAGTCCGCCGTGCTGAAATTGTTCCGCGCCGACGGGGCGGAGCTGGCCGAGCTTGCGACGGTGACGGGCTGGCGGTTGATCTGGCCGCGGTTCTCGGCGGACGGCCGGCGGCTGGCGGCCGTGCAGGCCACGAGCGGCGGAGTCCAGCCGGGTGCCCTGCGGGTGTGGGACGTGGCGGCGCGAAAGGAGCTGGCGACATCCCCCTTCCGCGGGCCCTTCCCGTTCACCGGCCTGGCCATCGCGCCGGACGGCCGGCGGCTGGCGGCCATGGACTACAAGGGCGGTGTGTGGGTGTGGGACGTTGCGACCGGCAAAGCCGTCGTGGAAAAGTCCTTCGGCGACGCGGTGACGTTCTGGCACCTGGCGCTCGCGCCGGACGGCCGACGGCTCGCGGTCCTCGGCCAACCGGCGTGGGACCGCAAGCAGTTCGTGGGCCAGCCCGACCCGCTGGACCTGCCGCAGCCGCGGGTGTTCCTGTTCGACCTGACCGCCGCGGCCACCGAACCGGAGGTCGTGATCTGCCCGCACGGTTACCAGCTCGGCCCGACGGGCGGCGGCTTGGCCTTTAGCCCGGACGGTCGGATGCTGGCCGTCGGCGGGACCGGGGCCGTCCACCTGTTCGACATGGCCGACCCGCCGGGGCAGAAACGCTGACCGGCGAGCCGGACCGCCCGTTCGCGTGACCCAGGAGGCTCGGCATGCGCCTGTTGCCCCGAACGCCGCGCGGGACGCGCCTGCTCGCCGGGTTGGCGTGGGCGGCGGGAACGGCCTGGCTGTGGTGGGTGCTGCCGCCGGTGCCGCGGGTCGTCATCCCGAACGCCGGGACCTTTATCGGCTTCCTGCCGGACGGGGCGTCGGTCCTCATCGCGTCGGCGGACAGCACCGTCACCCGCTACGACGCCGCTACCGGCCGCGAACTCTCCCGCTTCTCCCTGGGCCAGCCGGCGACGTCGCACTTCTGGTCCGCGACCATGTCCGACGACGGACGTTACCTGGCATGGAGTGTGACCGGCTCGTCACCGTTTTCCGTCCTCGTCTGGGACCTCGCGGCCGGCCGCCCGCTGGCCGACCTGCCCGGCAACCTTCCCGCCTTTTCGCCCGACGGCCGCCGCCTCGTCACGACCGCCGACGGCCCGCTCGGCAACCTCCGCGTGTGGGACCTGACGCAGACCCCGCCGACGCACCGGGAGCTGGTGGCCGACGAGGCTCGCAAGGTAGAAAGCGTGGGATCGTTCTCGTTCTCCCGCGACGGCCGGTTGTTCGCCGCGGTGACCGGCCTCACGCCGACGGAGGCGGCCATCGTCTGCTGGCGTACCGACACATGGGAGGTGGTTGGCCGCCACGCGGTCGACGTGAAGGATGCCCTAGTCCAGGGCAGCCTCGAAGCGAGATTTCTCGCCGACGGGCGGTTGGCCGCGATGTACCTCGGCGCGCCGACACTGCTGCTGATCGACGCGACGACCGGTGACACCTCGCGTCTGCCGTTGCCCATGAGCATGAACGTTGTCTCGCCCGCCGGCCGTGGTCGGTACGTTGCGGCGGGGACGATGACGGCATCCGTATGGGACGTGCTGATCGAACGCGCGAACCGTTACGGCGTGAGCTTACCGCAGCGAACGCCTAACGCCATCAACCTCGTCGACCTGTCCACGGGCCGGGTCGACGCCTCGATTCCGGGCGCGTGGGCACAGCACAACGGCTGGTCGCCGGACGGGACGGTGTTGGCGACGACGGTGGAGAACAACGGCACCATCGGGCTGTGGGACATCCCGCCGCGTAAGCCTTTGGCCTGGATCGTCGGCGGCTCGGCACTGCTCGGACTTGCGCTGGCGGGGCTGGCCCAGCGGCGGGTCCGCAAGCTACGGCGGGCGCACACGCAGGGTAGGGCTGGGTAGGTTCGGCCTGCCGAAGAGAAATCGGTCTCGCCCTTTGCAATCGTTACTGCGGGGAATCCTCGCCGACGTAATCTACGTTGGCTGTTTCGCCATTGAGAAGCCTCTCCTACTGCTCTGAACTAGCAACTGTGAACTTTGAATATGTTAACTCGGTACCATCAGTTGAAAGTCCGGATTGCATGTCCACGTCTTGACAGAAACAAAGGGGTCGACAGAAACAAAGGGGTCGGGTTTCATTTCTTGGCATCGATCCTCGGTCGGCTGCGGTCGCGCATCGCCGATTGTATGCCCAGCTCGATCACCGTTCGACGTTGCCACGCCGCGCCACCGAACGCCGCAGGGACGCCAAGGAAATGAAACCCGACCCCTTTTAACCCGACCCCTTTTGATTAGCCAGCGGTCATTGAGAAGCGTTGTGTCGGCATGGATGTCCAATCACCGCCCCACCACCCCGGGGCTCGATCGGACGAGATGGATGTGTGGCTCTACGCGGTCCGTTGGCTTTACGACGCCGCCAACACGATCTGGAGCGGCGGCGGTGCGGTGAAGCGGCAACCGACCGCCCACTGATCACCCGCCGGACGCGAGTGGCGAACTTCTACCGATTGCGCCTTCGCTCCGATCGTCTTGCGGCTCAACTGCAACTGCGTGCCGGCCGGCCAAGGCGCGTCCGCCATCAGACAAACACCGCCCAGCGAGCGATCGCACACAACCGCGTGACGCGGTGCGGACCGAGTGTCGCCCGTGGTGACGGCAACCTCGAACGGCGTTCCTTCCCAACGCGGAAAGCGGCGACGTTCGACCTCCGGCGACCCCGCCACCGATTCCACCGGGGCTGACCCGAACACCAAACGACGCAGAGCATCGGTCAGGCGGCGAACATGGAACGGCTTGAGGAAGACGTGAGCCGCCCCACGGTCGAGGAGTTGCTGCACCGTGTAGCTGCCGCCATAACCGGTCATGAAACAACACGGCAGCGCCGGGTCGCGTTCGCGCAGCCGACGCAATGTCTCCAGCCCGTCCAGGCCGTGCATGTAGACATCGAGCAAGGCCATGACCGGCGCAGGCGACAGATGGTCGAATCGCTCGATGGCCGCCGAACCGGATTCGGTCGGGTACGCAGCGAAGCCGCTGGCGTCCAGCGCCGCGGCCAGCATGCGGCCGACCAGGGCGTTGTCGTCAACGATCAGAATGCCAGGACGGCTTGGGGTGGCTGGCGGCGAGTCGCTGGACACCGGCGGTCTCCGTTCGACTTCCCCCGTCCTCCATGGACCCCGCGGGGGTGGGGTGGGAAACCTTACGAGTCCGATGCAGGCGGGTCGGCGTCGGCGGGCGCGCCGCCAAAGAAACTACGGACCCGACGCCACGCTCCGTGCCGATCTTGTTGCAACTCGGCCACGCGCTGGTCGAGCCAAGCATGGACATCGACGGGTTGAGCGGCTGACGGCTCGGCCGACCCATTGGTCGCGCGCGTGGGCGGACCTTGCGGCAAGTGAATGTTCGGCCGCGGGGCAGGCGCGGGCAAAGACGGGCGCGACCGCGCCAGCCGCACCTGCTCGGCCCTCAGCTCGGCCAACTCCTTGCTGAGCTGGTCCATGCGTTCCATCTCGTCGCGCAACATCCGCGTTTGTTCGCGCTGCATCTCGATCAGCGCCCGGAACACGATCGCCGTTTGCTCCCGATGCCGATCGATCATCTCCTGCGCACGGAGTGATTCGGCCATCAACTCAGGCACTTCGGCCGCCGTCGCAAGAGCTGAGAGTCGCTGGCTCCGCGGCGGGGCGATCATCTTGAGATTGCTCGTAGACGCGGACTCGCCCGGCGCGAGGACTCGCACGTCCAGGAACGATTGGCCCACGCGCAGCCGGTCGCCATGACGACATGGGACGGCCGGGCCGGCCACATCGTTCGAGGCGATGCCGCCACGGCCGAGAAGATCGACGAGCCAGACACCACGTGGAATCGACACAAGGGCGGCATGGATGCGCGAAACACCCGGGCCGACCATCTGGACCTTGCACGTCGTGCACGATCCGATCAATGTCAACGGGCGACGAATCTTCCATGTCTTGCCGTCGTCGTCGGTCAATACGACCGTCGGCAACTGCCGACGATCCAGCAGTTCCGTGTCGTCCGGTGCGCCGCGCACGAGTCGGACCTTTGTCTCACCGATTCTCAGGGCACGCCCGGGTGCCACCCATGCGCACCGCGGCCGGCGCGATGGCCGATACAAGCCCTGGATGTCGACACAAAGGAGGTGCCCGCCCAGGAGCTGCATGTACGCATGTTTCCAGCCCGCTTCGGTCTCATCGACCACGATATCCGCATTGGGCGTACGACCGATGATCGCGAAGGGCCGACCCAGGACGATGGGAAGCTCGGTCCCCGCCGCCTCGACGCACAACTCCAGCGGCCCCGTCGCACCACAGGCGTGTAGAAACTCGGATAACAATCCGTCATCCATGCACGTTTCTCCCCGCCTCGGATGTTACCAAACTTGGCGGTTCTCGTCTTGACACCACCAAAAGAACGACTATAGTCGGCCGATCTATCGTTTGACTCGCAACATCGCTCATCCAACGACCGGCTCATGGACGGGCTATTCCGTGTTCTCAAGATACCAGACGCGATTCATTTCACTCGGTCAACCCGAATTGCCCAAATTGTCGCTTTCGCGCCAAACGATACTGTCATTGCCACAAAAAAAGTTCCATAATCCCAACATTTTTCCAAAAAATCTCTCGATTCGTTTGACTACACCTGAAATAGTGAACTAGGCTTCCAATTTAGGGTTCGTATTGCAGTATCGATCATAGGGGTAGATCATGATCGGCGGTTTCTTCGCAGCTTCCCCGATCTGGCCAATTCGCGCATCGTCCGTTCTGCACCAGCGCGAATATAGTCCTGCGCCCTACCCTACGACCGATTGTCGCGATCTTCTGATCGTGCTGGCTGGGTCCGATCCGGCCTGTACGGCACTGGCGGCCGGCGCGCACCGACGCTGCACGCTCGTATGCGAATCTGGGGCCGAGGCCATGCAAGCCGTCAATCGAGGCTTTACGCCCGATGTCGTGCTCATCGATTCACGGCTACCCAATGCCGCGCGGATTGCACGCCTAATTGGCGCTCTCTTGCCGGACCATCGTGTCGATTTTATCGTGCTCAGCCAGTCAGCCGACATGGGGCCCAATGCGAGTTTCTCGCACCGTTTGACCTATCCGGCGGTCGCCAGCGAGCTGGAAGAGGTTCTCGGTAAGGTCGAAGCATCGCGGGCCGCGTGAGGTCCGCAAATCGCGTCCCGATCAGGAATTGCCTGAGGTGTAACAATTCCGAAACAGGCACGGATTTCTACCGTGTTGGCCTCGATTCTGGTTAGCACAGATCCGACCCCGTCCGATTAGAGGCTGGGGGGGCTGGGTTAATTTGGGTCATTTTTTTAACGGCGCGCTTGACAACGCGCTCACGTTGGTTTACTTTTCTCAATTCTACGAGTCGTCAAAACCGGTCGTCCGGTGTTTAGTACTTGTATCACCTGTAAACCCGGCTGGACGGTCTTGTTTCCGACGAATCACATGGGTGTGTGTGCGGTGAGGTGTAGGTCCAAACTTCATCGCGTGGCGGATGAGAGGCTCGAATCGGATTCTGAACTCTTGTCGCCAAGCCCGCGGGAAACGAGATCAGGACGCGCTCGCCTCGCGGCTCACCGATCGGTTCGGGAGTCGTGGCTCCTCATCCGTCATCGGTCGCACTTTGGCACAGACCGACACGCCGGATTTCGCGATTCGGACAACTTGAGAGGAGACAGTTGTGTCGTACGCCCAATGCCCTACGCTGGTTGCCAGTGAAACCCCTGTCGCCGACGAAATTCGGTCGGTCCAAAAAGAGCGCTTCGGACAGAAGCTCGCCGCCTGTTCGTACGATCACTTTCGCCAACACGCCGCCTGGCACCAGGAAGGCGTAGTACTGCTGTCGGCATCGTCCGAAAGTGAAGCCGATGCTGCAGTCAATGTTGTGCGCGAGGCGCGGCTGCGGCGTTCACCGCTGACGCTTGCCGTACTCCAGAATGGCGCTCCCGAAGACGTTCTTGCGCCACTGGATCGCTACATTGCCTGCCGCGTACCATGGCCGCAAGGAGCTGGCGAGGTCGCGAAGTTGATTCGGTCGTCGCAAGTTGCGATGGCTCCGGAGCCATTGGCCGAAACACTGGCGGCCCGATTGCGGTGGTACACGCCATCGCTTTTGCCACAGGCACGCCGCTTGGCCGTGGCCGCATCCCACGACATCTCCGTACTGCTGACCGGCGAAACCGGAACCGGCAAAACGTTCCTCGCGCGACTGCTGCATGAGCACTCGCCCCGCCGCGAGCACCCGTTCCTGACGGTCCCCTGTGGCGCACAATCGCCTGGCTTGTTTGAGAGTAATTTCTTCGGCCACGTCAAAGGCGCCTTCACGGGTGCAACGCAGACGCGCCCCGGCAAGTTTGCCGCGGCCGGCAAAGGCACGATCCTTCTCGACGAAATCGATACGCTCGGTCTGGAGCAGCAAGCCGGCCTGTTGCGCGTCATCGAAACCGGAGCGTACGAGTTAGTCGGCAGCAACGAGCCCCACCGCAGCGAGGCCCGCATTATCGTCGCCAGCAACTGGGATCTCGATAGTGCCGTGGCCGAGGGTCGCTTTCGGCAGGACCTCTTCTATCGGCTCAATGTCATGGCCTTCCACCTGCCGCCGCTTCGGGAACGCCGCGAAGACGTGTTGCCGCTCGCGCGGTCCTTTGCCGCCCACTTCAACGCCAAGTACGAGAAGGGCCTCTTTGAGATTGCACCGAGCGCGCTGGCAGCCCTCGAAGCGTTCCACTGGCCCGGCAACATTCGCCAGCTCGAAAACGTGATTCAGCAAGCCGTCCTCGTCAGCAATGGACCGGAACTCACCGTCGACGACCTGCCGCCGCTTTCGGACCGCTGCTCTTCGTCGGCTTGTAGTAACGGCAGCATGGCTTCGAGTGGATTTGGACATACCACCCCGACGCACGACACCCGCGCGATGGGCGATACCACCCTGCTCCGCAACCGGGCAGCCTACGAGCGGACGCTGATTCTGCAGACACTGGAGAACTGCCAGTACAACCGCTCCAGCGCTGCTCGGGCACTCGGGATCAGTCGAGTCACGTTGTACAAGAAGATTAAGCAGTACGGCCTTACCGACTTGCCGACTCGCTAACCCGCATCGCCCTCTTGCGAGGTACGCCGACCGGCTGTCGCGGGCTGCCGCGCCAACTGTCGTACGGATTCGGCAATCTCGGCGTCCTCGTCCAGGTTGAACAGTCGTAGCCGCGGGCGATCGATTCCTTCTTCCGCGACGTAGCCAAACAATCGCTCCGGCCCGTCTTGCCAATCCACGATCAACCCATCGAACTGCCGATTGGGCGAGCCTTTTTCGGCCGAGCGCAACAGCGAATCGAGCCGTCCGAACTCACCTTCGTCCTTCGATCGCGTGACATCGGCAAACACGCCGTAGAGCCAAACCGACTTATCGCCTTCCGGTCGGCCTGCGCGGACGCTATCCCGAACCCAGCGAATGGACTCATCCGGGCGAATGATGCGATATTCCTCTTCGGTTGAAGCTCCACAGCGGCGGCGCTCCCACGCGCGGTCCCATCGAACACGATCTTCGGGATGCACGATGTTTCGCCAACGCGCCAGGTCCTTGCCGAAATAAGACGCCGGTCGACCTGCGATCAATTCGACAACGGGAGATAGGTACTGGAACAAGGCACTTCCGGTGTTGGCGATTTCGGCGCTCCAGAGGCAATCCGAGACAGCGGTCACTAGATGACGCAGTCGACGGGACGGTAGCGGCGGCGTATCTTGTTGGCGCGCATCGCGAACGGTGAGCATTGCCACCGGCTGGGGTCGAACGACCAGTCGCGTCACGATAACGTCGACGGGCAGCCACAACGATTCTTGGAAACTCCGAAGCTGAACGTGCTGTAGCTCAAACGTCAGGTAGAGACGGCGGGCACCGGGCGGAAGCGGTGTCAGCCCGGGACCGGATTTCGATTGAAACAGCCCCGCGACCGAAGTCGCGAGCAAATCGCGAAGCGAGAAGCCACTCAGCCGCTGAGCGGCGGCGTTGGCATCCAGGATACGCTTTGCGTCGGCATCAATGAGGAATTGAGCATCGCCCGATTCCTCAAAGAGGGCTTGCGCCAGTCCGCTACAACCGTCGTAGTTCATTGGTCGCTCAAGCTACATCGCATGCCGGCATCCCGCCGATAGACTCCGCCGAATCGACTCGTGATTCAGTGATTGCCGCCAAATCGTCTGGCCATGACCCAGTTCCAGTACGCCTACTAGCGAAAATCTCGTTCCATTTGCTCGTACGCTGGACGCTCCAACGGGTGCAGCGACCCTTTGTCGAGTTCCATTTCCTTGGCCCGCCGCCATGCCTTGGCCGCATCTGCCTTACGACCCGCTGCTGTATACGCCTGAGCAAGATGGAAGTAACCACTTGCGCTCCGCATTTCCGACACGACAAACTCTAGATCCTTAACGGCTTGTTGAACAAACTCGATCTTACCCGTTGCCAGCAAGGCAACGCCGCGGGTGTCGAGCAAGCGGGGGTCTTGGCCGAGTATGTCAGTCGCTCGTCGAATATAGGCAAGAGACTCGTCCGGTCGGCGGGTCAGTGCCAATAGCCACGCGACATTATTCAAAGCGACAATCTGGCGCGGATCCTTTTGAATCACGGCCTGGTACGTCTGAATGGCTTCGTTGTATCGCTCACGGCAGTTCTGTACGGTCGCGAGGGCTACCCGCAAATCGATGCGATCCTCGAACTTCGCCGCTTGTTCCATGAGGCGCTTCTCGACGCGATCGGCCTGGGGCGAGTCGGGAGGCATTTGAGCCAAAGCGACCAGACACGCATCGGCTAGGGCTATCAATTCGGCCGGCTTAACAACGGACCATAGGCGGTCACAGACCTCGAGCGCGTCGGCAAATCGCTTGCGCTCGATTAGGAACTCGGCTAGCAAGAGGGAATCGATTGTTTGATGCGACTTATCGACAGAGTGCCGAAGGAGTTCTTCAGCCGCGGCGTACTCCTTAAACTCGTTGAGCAGGCCGGCCACGGCCATTGGGTTGACACCGTCGGATTGCGCAACGGCTTTCAGCAACGCCACCGCCTCGACCGGCTTATTTTCCGCTCGCAACAACCGAGCCTTCATCTCCCGCGCGGCGAACGACTTAGCGTCCAAGTCATCGATTTTGCGGATGAATGGACGGGCTTCGTTTGGCTCACCATGACGCAATAGACTGCGAGCCGCGACGACGATTCGGGTCGAGGAATCCATACCGCCAGGCAAATCGATCAAACCTAAGTAGCGACGACGTGCTCTGGGCCAATCGTCGAGCGATTCGTGAAGCTGGGCGGCCAGAAAATGATCTTCCGGCGTGGCCGTGCGACCATCGATCAGCCCCTCAAGGATTCCTAACGCGTCGCGACGCGACTTGCGAGTCTTCTGAATTGCGAGCAGAGTCGCTTTTGTGCGATCAGTACCCACAGCATCGACGTTGCCCGATGTTGTACCGTCGGATTCGAGGATGGAGAGCGCCTCGGTGGTTCGAGCATCGCCACCTTGAATTGCGAGGATTACGGCCAAGTTACGGCGAGCCCAGCGAGCCATGTCCGGCGTCTGTGTCCCGTAGTCCCGGACCAGCCGTCTCAACATAGGCTCGGCGGTTGCAAATTGCCCGGTACGGACGTAGTAGTTCGCGACGCCTTGTAACAGATTCGCACTCGTGGGAACAACCTTCGCGGCGGCCTCGTACAACTCTTTGGCCCGGTCGGACTTTCCAGCCGTCTCGAAGCATTGCGCCAGCGCCAGCACAGAGTCGCCCCCTGTAAGGCGCTTCTCGGCGGCCTGCGTCTCTGCGAGCGCCCGATCCTTCTTGCCGGTACTGGCCAGGACTTGTACCAAGGCAACCCAAGTATCCGCTTCCTTCGGTGCCAGCTCGCGGGCACGCTCGAAGGAAGCGATCGCCTTGTCGTTCGCTAGGGACGCCAACTGGGCGCGACCAAGGCGCATGTAATCACGGAAGTCATTCGAGCCAGCGGCAACGACTGCTTCTGCATTGGTCAGCGCCGCCCGGGTATCGCGCACTTGGAGCGCCAACTCCGCTCCGAATCGCTTCAGTTCGGGTGAGGCACGATCGGACTCCGGCAACGTTCGCATCAGGTCGTAGGCCTCGTTGTAGCGCCGGCGTTCGTAAAGCAGTTCTAGGGCCCGAGCGAAGGCGAGTGGGTCCCGGTCTCCCGACTGGAGAACCTTCAAGTAGCCAGCCAGAGCCTTGTCGGGTTGGCCCTGTAAATCGTCTAACCTCGCTTCGCACTTCGTCGCGCTCGACCAGTTAGAACGCCGTGCGGCTATGGCGGCCAATAGGCTGCGCGCCTCGGCGAGGTTAGCCGACTTGTCGCCACCCTGGTACCGCTTGATCAACGAGAAAGCGCTGGCGTAGCGCCATAGCACACCGTCTTCACCTTCGGCAGCGCGGAGTTGTTCGACTCGTGACTGAATGGCTTCGGCACTGCCCGTGCGAATCGCAAGATCGAACAGCGAGGCCCGGGTGAGGACATCGTCAGGCCACTCCTTCACGAGTTGTTCCCAGAGCCGCTCGGCGACGGCGACATCGCCGCTGCCGGCTGCGATAGCCGCCAGCCCATTCAATAGGTTCCTTCGTTGTTCGGCGTCAAACTGCTCCCGCTTGTCAGCCAAACGCGCCAGAGCAACTCCTGACTCCGTACGCTTCGCGCGGGCGAGAAACATTCCACGCGCCAGGCGTAACTCGACTACGTCAGGAACATAGCGGCTTGCCTCATCCAAGACTCTAAGAGCAGCGTCTACGCTACTTTTTCTCTCCTCGAAGGAAGCTAAGGCGACCCATGCCTCGGCCGGTCGGGTCGCCGGATTAGGGAAACGCTCCTGAAGAAGTTTCAATGCAGCATCGGACTTGCCGCTGGCCACCAACACCTCGACGCGAAGAAGAGTTGTAACTGACGGCACTGGTCGCGGCGGCCCGCTCCGAGGTGAGGTGTACGCGGACTCGGCATCATTCAAGATCTGTTCGACTTCCGCCCAATCGCGGGAGTTCTTTTCGCGGGCCAAGTTGCGTGCAAACAATAGGCGAGCGACCTCGATAGCCGCTCCACCTGCGATCACGGGGTCGGACTCTCGCATCAGCGTCCGGTATTGATCGAGCGCTTCCTGCGTATGCCCGAGGGCTCGCTGAGCGGCCGCAACCCCGCGACGACCAGGTACCGATCGCGGGTCGCGCGTCAGCACTCGATTGTACACAGCCAATGCCCGGTCAAAGTCGCTGACTTGATCGTAGCAATAAGCGAGCATCAGATTCGCTTGTGGCGCGAGGCGGGCGGCAAGACTTATGCCAGCCGAGTCGGCGCGGCCTACCAGTGCGGGAGCAGACTTCTCGAGTTTCACGCGCGCTGCTTTCAAGTCTCCCAACTTAAGGTCGAGCATCGCGCTAAGGAACGTCCGTTCGGCGTCCCCGACCCCGGCATGCGTCAGACGTTCAAGGATCGGCGTCAGCTTGTCCGCGTCACCGGCCCGCGCGTGCAACTCGGCCAACTCCCACTGAAGACGGACTTGGTCGGGCGATTGTGCAAGACCATCCGTCAGCGCGGCGATAGCAGCATCGATCTTGCCGTCGCTCGTCTCTAGACGAGCCAACGCGAGATAGAGTTGCCATTCTTTCGGGGACCGCTCGCAACCTTGCCGCAACGAACCGCGGGCCGCGTCGATGGCCGCACGCGCGCCCGCGACATCGCCGCTCTGGCGGGCCTTCTCAGCTTGTTCGCAGGCCGTGTCTGCAATCGCGACAAGCACCTCGACAGCGTTCCCGCCCAACTCGCGGGCACGCCGCTCATCTCGGACGGCATCTGCACGCTCGGTGTCGCTTGTCGCGGTGGCACGGCGATAGGCTGCCCGCATAAGATAGGCGCGGTAAGATCCTTCATTGGCCCGAACCAAATCATCCATCGCCTGGTCGGCCTCCTTCAACGCATCGGCGCGCGTTTCCTTTCCTTCGAGTATCTCAAGCGAGTGTCGTCGCAACAGGTCCGCGAGCCGGCCGTAGGTCTCCACGACTGTCGGAGCATGCTTCACCGACAACGCGTAGTACTTACGAGCCATCTTGTACTCTCCGACCTCTTCGTAACAGCGAGCGAGCCATCCTTCCAACTCCGCGTCGTTGGGGAAGACTGGCAATAGCCGCTCCTTGATATCATCGCGTGCGTTGCCGTAAAACCCGAGGGTCGGACTCATCCCGAGCTTGACGACGCGCTGACGGATGTCGTGGCGATCCGATGGCGGTGGTGCTCTCCAGAACCAGATACGCCCGATACTCGTCACGAGGGGTCTTCGCCAACTGTGGGTCGGCCAACAACTCGCCATATCGGATCAAAACATCGGTCGCATTGGGTTTAAACCCGAGATAGCGGCCCAGAAAGTCCGCTTCTTGGCGAAGGTCCTTTTTCTCCTTGGCCATGTCGGCCTGCGTCAGCAGGCTCTCGGCGTTGCGCTTCACCTGATAGCCGTGGGCGAAGTAAGTGCCCACCGACAAAACGGCAATGCTGACCAGCACATAGGCGAGAAAGCGGACGTTGAGACGACGACGCATGGCACCACCCCTTCCGAACAGTTCGGGATCCCTCCGCTTGGGCTAAGGTCACGTTGGGCACGGAGCCGGTCGCTCGGCCTCCGAGCCGACGCAATACTCCGCGAGTCCTTCGCGGCCGGCCTTCAAGTCTTCCGCTACATCGATGGCACGTGCGAAACGGTGTTTCGCCAGCAACCGCGTCAGGCGAGAGCGGGTGCGCCCGACGCCGACGTACGTCCGAAATCGGCTGAGTCGGCCGAGCGGCAGCCGCTCCTGGTCCGGGTCGAACTCCCACGGGTGGAAGTAAAGCGTGGCCACGGCTGGCCGGCACTCAGCCGCCGTCTGCCGCAAGGCCTTCTCAGTCATCCACAAGGGAAACAGGCGGAAGTACCCACCGCCGCCCATCGGCACATTGGCCCTGCCAACCCGATACGTCGCCGGCGGCAATTCGAGGATTGTGTGCCGTTCTCCGCGGGCCAGGAACGGTTCTCGCGGTGCGTCGGGCACGCCGTAACGGTCGTGCCGCACCGGGTAGATCGACGAATCATACGTCATCCCGGCCTCAGCCAGGACATCGAGCGCCCACGCCGTCTGCGCCACCACACTGAAGGTCGGTGCCCGGTAACCCACGACCTCCGTGCCGGCGGCTTGCTCCAGGGCTTCCTTACTTCGCCGGATATCGTCGGCGAACTCGGCCGGCGACATCGCCAGGACGCGCCGATGGTCCCAGCCGTGGCTCGCAACCTCGTGCCCGGCCTCGGCAATGTCGCGGATGAGTTCGCGATGGCTCACCGCAATCTGGCCGACAACGAAGAAGGTTGCACAGACCTCCGCGTCAGCCAATGCTTCGAGCAGCCACCGGGTGCAGTCGTCCATCCGCTGGCGGTAATGCCGCTTCGATGCTGCATTCACGGCAAGGCCGGATGCAGCCTCGATCCGGTCATGTTCTTCGATGTCGAAGCTGAGGACGATCTGCATAGCTGCACCCGATTGGCGGCCCACACACCGCCAAGCGTTGAAGTTCCAGACTTTGACCGAGTTAGCGAGGAACCACTAATGCAAATGCAAGGCCGATTCCATGCGATTGCGACGCTCCGACGCCCAATGGCCCTGTATCCTCGGAAACTCGCTATCGATACGCCGTCGATCCACCGCTAGCAGAAGGTGAATCTCGCAGCTCGATGCTACCATCGCGTAAAGGTACGTTAACGGTACTGCACTGCGATGTAAGTCATTCGGGCAGGCTTGATGTCGAACGCCGCAGAAAGCGGCTTCGACCAAAGACAAAAAAGGGGTGCAACTTCGTGTTGCACCCAAGGAGGGGCTGATAGAGCCTTTAGGCGACGCCGTTGCCCGGTGTCGCCAGTTCAGAAACAATGCAGCTTACGCAGCAACCGTCGTCTTGCGACGACGCAGCTTGGCCAGGCCAAGCCCGCCGAGACCGACGAGAGCGCTCACGATCGTCGCCGGCTCCGGAACAGGCGTCAAGGTCGACGTGAAGACGCCGCCACCCGTGCCCGTACCAGAGAAGCTGGCGAAATTCGCAGCCTGGTAGAACGAATACAACGCGGCCGTGGTCGTCGGCCCGTTCGTCGACGGGTTCGGGGTGAGAAGCGACGCAACGCCAGTCACCGTGCCCGATCCGTTCGTCACGGAGCTGGCAGCCAACCCGGTCGGAACGCCAGGGGTTGCACCAATCACAGCCAGAGTCTGATTGGTTGTGCTGATGCCGCTCACCATCGTCACGGCATTGGCCGGCGTCGTTGCAGTGCCGGAAGAAAGCGAGCCGTCGCTCGAAGTCAAAACACCGCCAACCGGCGCGTTGTAATTCGTGCCAACAAACTCGATCACGAGTCGATTCGAAGTCGCACCCGTCGGGCCCGTATAGTTGTAGTTGACAGTCGTCGACTGTTGCAAAATACCGCCCGACCCTGACGACAGACCCGTGGCAGCTACCACCACGAAACCACCAGCCGCCAGGCTAGTGGAAATGGAGCCCGCGCCCTGTGGGTTGCCAGCCAATGTACCAGTGTTGGTCCCTAGTGATGCCCCACCCGAATCAAAGACCGTGATGCGGACCTGGAGGTCAGCGCGAGCGTTCGACGCACAGAAGATGCCGGCGGCGGCGGCCAGCATCAATGCGCGGGCCGTATACTTGCTAGACATTGAAACTCCTTGCGAGTTATATTCTTGGTGTGTGTTAGTCGATATCGGCTACATCAGGATGTCAAACCGGTTACGGCCGGTCGACATGAACTACGTCGGGGTAGCCCCTCCTCAAAGCGGACCCATACGCCGACGTTAGATCTCAAAAGGAATCACCAGCCGCTTATCGGCGGCCCATACGGGACGCACAATAGCTGTGGTCTGTAAATGTCGCCTTGCGAAGGGCCACGTACAACCAGTCGTCCTGGCGGCGGTACGTCCGTACTCCGTAGCGACTTTGGCGCTAGGCGCGCGGCGGCTCAAAAATGGCAGCAGAAAGAAGTGTTGGCACGAATTGAGTTCGATCCGGCCCCAACAGGGACACAGCATCAGAGGCTAGCACTACAACACGACCGGCTGACTCAAGTGCGGGTGCACCCGACGCCGTGGTCGAGGACGAAGGTGTGGACGACGAGCCGGCGCAACCGGAGTTCATCCCATCAAGGTAGTTGCCAGGCAACAGGTGGTTCGTCCTCGGCAAAACGCTGAGGGACGCCGGGTCGGAGTCTACCGTTTCGACAGTAGCACTGCTGGATGTTGGATACTCCGGCAGCGTCAACGTGTTCCACATCGCAGCCGAGGCGCGCGAGCCCTGGCCGATGATCGCCATACCTAGCGATACGACCAAGGTAGCCAGCACTCGTCCACCAAACAGAGACACGAAGAAATCTCCCAACAACAAAGGCGCGGTCGTGACCTTTCGGATCACACTGAGTAACCTAGCGAATCGTATCTTTATTGCCTACTGAACGCAAATCGCGGGCCGTTCGGCCCAGCAAGCCAGCTACAAGTTGCGGCTGCGTTCTATCCGGTTTTGCTGACCCCGTTTACGATTCGAGATTCGTGGGGTCGTTCCATCGGTACCGCTCCTCAACCTGTACGAGCAAACTTACAGCTTGTAAAGCTCTGCATACATGCGACCGCAGGCCCACTCTCGACCCGTTGCTGTCGCCGCGCGAGCAAACCTCCGGTATGGTCGGTCTCTCAGTCCGACACTCCACCATCCCTGGCACCCTTTGTCTGTCCAATGGCCAACGCTCATTGGGTCTTGCTCACGCACGGCCAGTTGCTAGGGGCTCCAACATCCAGCTCTCGACTTCGGCCGACACGGCCTGGCCGAGAAGTCGCACTTCCACAACGAATCGCAGTTGCTTACCTCGCTTCAGCACTTTGCCGTCCAACCCGGTCAGAGGCCCTTTGACGATCTGCACCATGTCGCCTGCTTCCAGTCGTTCTTCCGGGGTCACCGGCTCGCCGCTGGTTAGCAGGCGATAGACCCGCGTCAGATCATGGACAAGCTGGCGCTGATCGTCCACTGGAATCACATGGACGACGAGGTTGGTCTCCAAGGCCGCCAGGCGTGCATCGGCGTTACCGTGCAGGAAGACGTAGCCGGGGAACAGCGGAAGGTACGATCGAAACGTCCGGCCGCGGTTGCGCCATTGGCGATGGTAAAGCGGCAGGAAGAAATCGACGCCGCCATCCAGGAACCGGCGGGCCACCGTTTTCTCGGCGCGCGGCCGCGTGTGCAACACCCACCACGTTCCCGGACTCGCTTCGCCCGATGGGGCGGTCAGCAGAGTCTCGGGATGGATAAACGGCTCCAGGGCGAGCAGCGGCATTCGGGCACGCCTCCCCACGCCAATCGGGCGAATATGAATGATGCGGCGGCGAGACACGTGCGGTGCCCAATGCCGTGACCGCACGCCGCACCATAGCTCAATGTTTCGTTCCCTTGCGGGTCGCTACAGTAAAACGCAAACCGCGGGCCGAATCGATGCGTCTGGGCTAGAGAGTGGAGAATCTGGAGTTTCTCGGGTGTTTTTCGCGATTATTCAGGGCGGGCGCGGAAGATTGACGCATCTCAGAGTTCGCTACTGGTAGCTGACGGTAAAGCACCTGTTACGCCCGGCTGACTTGTGTTAAGCCGCGCTTACAAATTTCGGCTACGGGATGCCGCGGACGATTTTCGGTCCGAGGACGCGGGTCAGCCCGAGCGGCAGGCGCTTCCAGATGGCGATCTTGAGCCGGTACTTTGGGTTGTCGCGCCGCATGTCGCCGACGGTGCCACGCCGCAGATAAAACTGCCACTCAGCCGGAAACGGTGTTGCGCCCCACTGCTTCTTGAAGCGGTATGTGGTACTGCCTTCCGACGAGCGGCCGAAGTCGAAGACTTCTTGCCCCCGGTCGCACGCACGTTCGAGTAGCTTCCAGTACATCGCCATGTTGGCGTTCTTCGAGTTGTACTCACGCAGCGCACTTGCGCTCGGCACCTCGGTCACGCCTTGGCCGTGGAGCAGCAGCGCTACAGAGATGGCCTTTCCCTGGTCGCGGAGGACGCAGAATTCGGCCGCGCCGGGGAACCGTCGGACGGTCGCAGCGAACAACTCCCGGCCGTAGGTCGGTGAGCCGAGGTCGCGCATGTTCCGGCTGAAGACCCCGTGAAATTCGTCGAGCAGGTCTTCGCCGCCCCAGTGAATCGTGAAGCCGTTCCTCTCGCCGCTGCGGATTTGGCTGCGGAGTTTGGCGGGGAACTGCTTGAAGAGAACGTCTTTGCCCCCAACCGGCAGATCCAGGCGCATGTGAACCTTGTCGCCCCGACGGTCGTTGAACGCCGGGTGGTCCAGCGCCCACTCGTGCCGCAGTTCCAGGTAGCGGACGCCCAACTGGTCAGCCAGTTCGACGGCTCGGTTGATCAGTGCTTCGGCCGCATGTGCGTCGTCGGCCACGACGCCGCCGGTATTGAGGTACGGCAGGCCGACGAGGAAACGTCCGAAGATGACGTGCTTGACATACGCCAAGCAGAGAACGCCGACGGTCCGCTCACCCCGCACCGCCTCCAGAGCGTACGGCGTATGCCCCAACCCCTCTTCGAGAACCGTCAGCCAACCGGGGTGCCGGCTCAAGGCAACGCGTTGACCGCGCTGGATGTAGTCGGCCAGGGCCTTCATCCGCCCCATCAGGTCCGCCCCGGTGTGGGTGCGAACCGATAGTGGCGGCGGGGCGGCAAGTGTCGGGGCGGTATTGAGTACGGTCATGAAGTCCTGCCTGAGCGTAGGGGGTGTGGGCGCGTCAGACTTCAGCGCGGCTCGCCTGCCATTCCCATTGGCGGGCGAGGCCGTCGTCGAGCGACGTTCGCGGCGTCCAGCCGAGGTGCTGAGCGATCTTTGCAGTGTTGGCGGTGGTGTGCCGCTGGTCACCGGGGCGGCCCGGCTGCTGGCGCACCTGGGCCTTGCGGCCAGCGATCGCTTCGAGCCGCCGCAGCACGTCCCAGACGGAAGCGGTCTCGCCGCCGCCGACGTTGTACGTCTCGCCGGCCGGGGCGTCGGCCGCGCGGATTGTTGCTTCGACGCAATCGGCGACGTAAGTGTTCCCGCGCACCTGCTGGCCATCGCCGAAGACGGTGATCGGCTCCCCGCAGCGCAAGGCCTCGACGAACTTGAAGTAGCCCATGTCGGGCCGCTGCCGCGGGCCGTAGACCGAGAAGTACCGCAGTACCACGACCGGCAGGTTAAAGGCGTCGGCGTACGCCCGGCAGAGCTGTTCGCCGGCCAGCTTGGTGACGCCGTAGGGCGACACCGGCGCGGTTGGCAGCGTCTCGTCGCCGCAGGCGTTCCGGCCGTAGACCGACGACGTGGAGGCGTACACCAACCGCGGCCCGCCGGCCGATCGCACGGCCTCGAGCAAGCGCTGCGTCGCCTGGACGTTGCAGGTCATGTAGCCGTCGAAGTCGGTCCAGCTTTGGTTCAGGCCCGGCATGCCGGCGAGGTGGAACACCACGTCCACGCCGGCCAAGGCATCGGCGAGGCGATCCGTCCGCAGGTCGAGCCGGTGCAGACGGAAGTTCGGGTGGGCGAGAGCCGGGGCGATGTTCTGCTCCTTGACGGCCGGGGCGTAGTACGGCACGAGCGCGTCGATGCCGCGGACCTCGTGCCCGCGGCCGAGCAACTCTTCGCACAGGTGGGAGCCAATGAACCCGGCCGCCCCGGTGACCGCACAACGCATTTCGTTGTCCTTCAATCCGTTTCTCACCAGCCCGCGGAGCAAGCAAGGGAGTAGTGTCGCTGCCCTCGCTTGCTCCGCGGGCTTGTAATCAAACCCGACCGAGCAGTTCGTCGTAAATCGCCCGCACCTTCTCCATGCGGGCCTTGAAGCCGTAGTGATCGACCACCGTTCGCCGTCCCGCCGCCGCGTACCGCGCACGGGCCGCCGCGTCGCCGAGCATGGCCCCGAGGGCCGCCGCCAACGCCTCGGCCGACCCCGGCTCGATCAACACGCCGTTGTCGCCGTCGCGGACCAGCCGCGGTACGCCGTTAACCCGCGTGGCCACCACCGGCACTTCGAGGGCCATCGCCTCCAACAGCACGTTCGGCAGCCCTTCGCGGTGGCTGCTCAAGGCATAAACGTCGAGCGCCTCGTAGAACGGCCGCGGGTCGGCGACGTGGCCGACCAGCCGCACGCGATCAACCAGCCCCAACTCCACGATCAACGCTTGTAGCGTGACCGCTTCGCTGCCTTCGCCGGCGATCAGCAACTCCAAATCAACGCCGCTCTGGATCAACGCATGAGCGGCGCGGATCAGGACGTCGAACCCCTTCTCCGGCGACAGCCGGCCGACGGCCCCGACGGCAAGCCGGCCCGGCCTTACATTCAACCGCGCCTTGGCCGTCGCGGTATCGCTGCGGCGAGCGAAGTCGTCGGTGTCGATGCCGTTTTCGATCATCCGGCAGCGGTCGGCCGGCACGCCCACTTCCAGGCAGCTATCGTGCAGGTCTTGGGAAACGCACAGCACCGCCTCGTAACGCGGCAGGCAGACCTTATCGACCTTGTAGTAGAGGGGCGTCCGGTTCGTGTGCTTGACCCAGCCGTGGACGGTCGTGACGAGCTTCATCGGCCAGAAGCGGCGGACCAGCAGGCCGAGGGCGTTGCTCTTGTAGTCGTGCCCGTGCCAGATGGCGACGCGCTCGCGGCGGCAAAGGTTCAGGAACGCTGAGACGACGCGCCAGTCCCAAGGCCCGCGGTCGGGGACCGACACGAGCGGCGCACGGCACGCCTCGGCCTTGCGGCGCAATTCGTCGAAACCGGGGTCGCCGGGCGGGTGCATGTACGCGCAAAGAGTCGTGTACCCGGCCGACCACAGGAATCGCGGCGAGTTGAGGATCGTCTTGTCCGGCCCGCCACCGGTACCGCAGACGACCCGCGTCTCCAGGACGACGGCGTTCCGAGTACCAGGAGTCAGGAGTCGGGAGTCAGGATGTAATGCACTCATGGATGTTGACTCCTGACCCCTGACTCCTGACTCCTGATTTCCGCCAACCCCCGTCGGCTCACAAGGAACCCGTGCTGCACCCACTTGAGTAGCGGCACGTCGTGCCGCGAGTCGCCGTAGGCCGATGACCCGCCCGGCGGCCGCTCCGCCTTGAGCAACTCCTGCACCGCGGCGATCTTCGCGGCCCCCTTGCAGTTGGCCCCGTCGATCCGGCCGACGCAGGTGTCACCGTCGAAGGTAACTCGCGTGGCAATCACCTCGCCGATGCCGAGCGCCTTGCCGATGGCGGACACATAGATATCCGGGCTGGCCGACAGCAGCACGACGCGGTGCCCGGCCGACTGGTGGTACCGCAGCCGTTCGATCACCTCGGCCCGCAGCCGCTTCGCCACCCAGGTTTCGCAGAAGCGATCCGCGTGGTCGGCGATCGCGTCGGCCGATTCGCCGCGGAAGTAGGCGACGAGCAGCCCCTGCTTGGCGGAGCGGTCGGACATCAGCCGGCTGGCGTACAGGGCGAGGTAGAACGGGGTCACGGCCAGCGCCCGCAGTCGACGGCGGCGCAGGCCGTAGCCGAGCAGGAACGGCAGGAACGAGTCCCGCGTCAACAGCGTGCCGTCGAGGTCGAAGACCGCGAGCGGCCGGTCGACAGCCGGTTCCGCGACGACCACACTCACCGCACCACCTCCGCGGCCGACAGCCAATTCTCGAACATCGCCGCCTTCGCCGCCCACGACTCGTCGGCGAGCCGCTCGCGCGCGTCTCGCTGCTCCGGCGGCAGACCCGTCGAAATCCGCTGACGCACGAGTTGGGCGAACTCGTGCGGCGTCGCGGCCAGGTCGAGGGCGTCGGCCCAGTCGCGGTTGGCTGGCAGGTCGCGGACGACGGTCGGGCGGCCGGTCGCCAGGTACTCCTTGAGCTTCAACGGCTGCATCGCCC
Organism: Gemmataceae bacterium; assembly: GCA_046350275.1. GTDB lineage: Bacteria > Planctomycetota > Planctomycetia > Gemmatales > Gemmataceae > JAXMAS01. The sequence continues at coordinate 15,404 of JAXMAS010000015.1, read as the reverse complement.
GCGTCACCGGCAGGTCAGCGTACGGCATGACCAGCACGTCGGCCCGGCGGGCCAGGGCCGGCAACTCCGCGAACGGCAGCGACCCCGTCGTCGTCAGCCGCGGCACCCGCAGCAGCTCCGGGTCGGGGTCCGACACCGGGCCGGCGAAGAGGAGAGTCGCGTCCGGCAGTTCGTCCGCCAACGCGCGGACGAAGGCGACATCCATCCGCCGGTCGACGACGCCCCAGAACACGACGAGCGGCCGGGGCAGATTCGCGAGGGCCGGCGGGAGGTCCGTTCCCTCTCCCGCCCAGTGATCGGTATCGACGCCGTGCGTCAAGAGGTGCGCCTCGCGGCCGAACTCGGCCATGCGGCGGCGCAGCGTCTCGCTGACGGCCACCACCTCGTCCACCCGGCGGACGAGCAACCCTTCGAGCCGGCGTACGGCCTCATGGTCCAGGCCCGGCCATTCGCCGAAATCGTCCACGCAGTAGTACACCCAGCGCCGGGCCGGCAGCTCGCCGATCAGGTCGGCGACGACCGGGATCGTCGTGACGACGACCGGCGGTTCCGGCATCGCGTCCACGACCGGCCGCAGTTGCTTGAGTAGCAGCCGGCGGTTGATCGCCCGGTCGAGCCGCGACGAGACCCACGGCCACATGCGCGGGTTCAACACGCGCGGGTTCGCCGGCTCCATCCCCGCCGCTTGCGGCTTGGCCGGCCGTACCCACTGCCGAATCTTCTCCAACCCCCGCCGGGCGGTCGCGAGGTCAATCCGCGGCGGCCGCATGCCGACAGTGTTGACCCAGGTTACAGAACGGTGCGGCAGCATCTGCCGGACAAGGTGCTGGCAACTCGACGGGTGTCGGCCCCAGTCGTCGGCGAAGACGAGTAGCGGTTCAGCCACGGCACGCTCCTTCGTACAGGCGGCCGTAGTCGTCGCACATCCGCGGCTCGTCGAACCGCTCCTTGGCCCGCACCCGGCCAGACTCGCCCATTCGGCGGCGCAGGTTCGGATCGTCCGCCAATCGTTGGATAAGGCCGGCGAGCGCCGCGTCGTCGCGGGCCGGGGCGAGAAAGCCGGTGTCGCCATGGGCGACGACCTCGCGCAACCCGCCGACGTCCGTCGCGACGATTGGCAGCCCCGCCGCCATCGCCTCCAGCACCGTGAGCGGGATGCCCTCGCTGACGCTCGTCAGCAGGAACAGGTCGGCCCCCGGCAGTAGGCGGGCGACGTCGTGCCGGGTGCCGAGCCAGGTGATCCGATCCGTAACGCCCTGCTCGCGAGCTACGGCTTCGATGGATTGCTTTTCCGGCCCGTCTCCGACGAGGACAAGCCGCCCGCCGGGAACCCGCGCCAGCGTACGGATGGCCGTCGCGTGGTCCTTCAGGTAGTCGAGCCGGGCGACCTGGATGATCGCGAACTCGTCGGGCCGGACGCCGAGAGCTGTACGGGCGCTGGCCCGGTCGGCCGCGGCGGCGAAGGCGTCCACATCGATGCCGTTGTAAAGGACGTTGACCCGGCCCTCCGGCAGCCCCTCGTTGACGATGAGCGCCTGCCGCACTGCCTCGCCGACGCCGACCACGCGGTCCCGGCTCGACAGCAATAGCCGGTTGGCGAACATCCGCTTCGGCCGCGGGTAGTCCGGCTGGTGTCGGCCGTGTTCGGTGAACACGATCGGCCGCCGCGGCCCACGCAGGCGGGCAGCGAGGCCGTAGAAGAACGGCGTGTACTGGTGGGCGTGAACCACGTCGACCGCCTCGGCCCGCAGGAAACTTGCCAGCCGTAGCGGGCACCGCCAGTCGAACCCGGCCTTGCGGCCGACGACGTGAACGGTGAACCCCTCGGCCTTCATCTGCTCGCCGAGCGGGCCGACCGAGTCGAGGCAGGCGAAGACGAAGCGGTAGCGGTCCCGCAGCCGGCGGACGAGCCGGGCAGCCAGCACCTCGGCCCCGCCCACGTCGAGGCTATGCAGCAATTGGCAGACAGTGATCGTCTTCGCGGCGACCATGCGTTCGTCAGGCCCCCACCGGCGAGCGGGGCGTGTGAACGCCCTGGTTTTCGCCCCGACCGGGGCGTTCACACGCGCCGCTCACCGCGGCCTCTTCGACCACCGCGGCCAGCCGCGTCAGCGTCCGTTCCCAGCGGTAGCCGGCCTCGACCGCGGCCCGGCCCGCGGCACCGATCTGCTCGCGTAGCTGCCGGTCGCGCAACAGCCGCACGACCGCGGCGGCGAACGCGGCCGGCTCGTCGGCAACGAGTAGGTCGCGGCCGCGCTCGGCCTCGATGCCCGCCCACGCCGCCGTCGTGGCGACACACGGCAGGCCAGCCGCCATCGCCTCGAGGAGCTTGTTCTGGATGCCGCGGGCCAGCCGCAGCGGCACCACCGCGGCCGACGCTTCGTCCAGGTACGGCCGCACGTCCGGCACCGCCCCCGTCACGGTCACGCCCGGCTCTTTGCCCAAAGCCAACACCGTCTTGTCCGGCGACGAACCGCAGATGGTCAGTGTCGCCCCCGGCACCTCGGCCCGAACCTGTGGCAGGATTTCGCGGCAGAACCAGACCATGCCGTCCACGTTCGGCTTGTAGTTCATGACGCCGGTGAAGACCAGCGAGTCGGGCCGCTTCGCCGCCGGCGGGGCCGGGCGGAAGTATTCGAGATCCACGCCGTTCGGCAGGCATTCGACCGTCGCGTCCGGAATCAGTCGCTTGAAGTCATCGCACTCGCGCGGCGAGCAGACAAGCGACCGCGTAAATGTCGTCGCGATCTGGCGCTCATAGGCGAGGATGCGCTCGGCCTCGGTCGCATATACCCAGCGCATTGGCGGCCGGGACGTCGCGGCATATTGCCGCCACTTCAGCGAGTCGAGGTCGGCGAACTGGATCACCCGCGGCAGGTCCGCGAACGGCTCGACGAACGACGCCATGCCCGAGCTAAAGACAAACGCCAGGTCGAACTCGCCGGCCTTGATCCGGCGGTGGACTCGGCGGCGAAGCTCCGGCTCGTCGAACGCCGCCACGGTCAGCGGCCGGGTGCCAGCCAGTGCGGCGAGCGCCCGCAGCTTGCTCGTCCGCGATAGGGGCACCGCCTCGACATCCTTAGCCCATGTGGCCAGCCCGGGGGCGTTGGCGAGGTCGGCCCGGCCGTTGGCCAGGCACATGACCGTGACGTCGTGGTCGTGCGCGAGCCGGCGGATGTAATGGTACGTGGGGATCTTGACGCCGCAGTTGGGCGGGAATGGCACGCGCTGCGCTAGGAACAGAATCCGCATCGGGGGCACCTCGCTAGCCAGGAGTCAGGGGTCAGGGGTCAGGAGTCAGAAAGACAAACACCTTGTATTGCTGACCTCTGACCCCTGACTCCTGACTCCCAATCACACGGCGGCGACCTCGACTGGGGCAGCCTCGCCGTCGACGAACTCCCGCTGCGAGGTCTCGAAGACCATCATCGCCAGCAGCAGGTAGGTGTGGTTGTTCCGGTGGTTCAGGTGGTCCTCGACGGCCGAGCGCACCGCCATCGGGTCGAAGACGCCGCGGCTCAATGCGCGGTCGCTCAAAAGCAGCCGGCGGACAAGCGGCTTCAACTCTCGCCGCAGCCACAGGCCAAGCCGTTCGTACGGCTGGTAGCCCGGCACACCGAGCTTGGCAAACACCTTGAGGCGAGCCTTCGCCACGAACTTCGCCAGCCGGCTCGCCCCGACGCGGGTGCCGGTGTTGACGTTAACGACGTTCAGGAACGCCGGCCGGTGCCGCTTGAGAATGTGCGCCTGGATTTCGTCGCGGAGTTTCAGCTCCGGCGGGGCTGCGAACAACTCGTCGACCAGTTCGTTGTCGAGGTAGGGAAGGCGGGTTTCGACGACCGACTCGAATTCGGCGAGCGACAGGGCCGTCTCCCGTCGGGAACGCTGCTCGAAGAACATCTGCCAGATGCGGTGCGGGACCGGCTCGGTCCCTTCGGTCTGTCGCAGGCAATCGCGCAAGGAGTCGCGGGCTAGCCCTTCCATCGCGGTACGGTGGGCCGGGGCAAACAGTCGGCCCTCGGTGCCGTCGAGCATGAACGACTGCATCCGCCGCCACAGCCAGTCGTACAGCCCGGCCTCATCGCGCAGAGCCAGTGCTGCGTCGTCGAGCGAGAAGTTGTACGCCTTGGTCATGTGCATCAACTCGCCGGCGTGGCCACGGAGCAGGACGCGGACGCCCAACTCGCGGTAGACCGGCAAGGTCGGCATGACGATGCACTGGCAGAGGTATTGGCCGTCGGTCAGCCGCACCATCTGCCGCAGGTGTGACTCGTAATCGGCCAGGAATTCGTCGCCGAGGACGACCTGGGTGTGCCGATAGCCCAAGAGCCGAGCCATCTCGGCAGCACTGCGGTGGTCCATCGAGCCAGGCATGCCGAGACTCAGACTCGTCAACGGCTTACCGGGGCCGATCACGCCGAGGAGTGTCCTGGCATCGAGGCCGCCGGAGAGTGACAGGCCCAGGCCGTCGGTGTCATCGGTCATCCGACGGACACTAGCCGTGAATGCAGCATCGATGCGGTCGAGGCACTCGGCCTTGCTTCGGCCGGGCACGGCCAGGCCGCGGAGCCGCCAGTAACGGTCGAGGGTGACGCGGTTCGTGTTGGCGTCGTAGGTGAGCCAGCCGGCCGCGGGCAACAGCCGCACGCCATCGAAGAGCGTCGTCTCGCCGAGCATCTGGCCGAAGGTGAAGAACTGGGCGACACCGCGGAGGTCGGTCCGGCGGTTGACAGCAGGGTCAGTGAGGAGGGCTTTGATCTCGGAGCCGAACGTCAGCCGCCCGGCCGCGTGGGCATAGTGCAACGGCTTCATGCCGAAGCGGTCGTTGACAAGGTGCAGCTTGCGGCTCGTGGCGTCCCAGATGGCGGCGGCGAACTTGCCATGCAGCCCGCGGAAGAACGCAGCCGCCTGTTCCTCGAAGCCATGCAGCAGCAATTCGGCATGCGAGTCGGTGGCGAAGCGGTGCCCTGCGGCCTCAAGCGCCCGCCGCTGCTCGGCGTAGTCGTAGACCTCGCCCTCCATGACGGCGAGGAGGGTGCCGGTCTCGTTGGCCGCCGGCTGTTCGGCAGCGTTGACGAACCCGGTCGTGACCCGGCCGAGGGCGACGCGGCCGGACTCGTCGGCGTGGGTCTGTTCCGCGTACCAGTCGTGGTGCCGCTGCCGCGTCGCCATCGCCGCAAGGCGCGACGCTAGGTCATCGAGCGGTGACGAACAAGCGAGGCCGAAGATACCGGGCATCCGTCAAATCTCCGTCAGGAGGCAGTAATCACGACCGTAAGGCGGCGGCAAGCAGGTCCCAATCGACTGCGACGAACAACCAGACCCAACCGACCACAAGGGCGGCGCAGACGCCCGTCGCAGCCACGAACGCCGGTCGGTAGCGCTGCCGCCAGATCGAGCGAGCCTGCGTAATCGCGCCCGCGGCGAAGACTGCGATCAGCGGCACGAGCGGCAGGTGATAGCGCGAGTGGCCGAACGTCAGCGTATGCATCGCACACACGTAGGTTATGACGGCCAGGAACAGCCAAAGGGCGCGGCGGTCGGCCGGCGGGGCGACGAACGCCCCGTAGACGCCGAGAAAGAGCACCGTGACGTACGCGCCGACGATCAGGGCCGTCAACCCGAGGAGGGCTGGCTTCGACAGCGATCCGCCGTGGGCAGCCCCCGCCCCGGCCACGAGTTCCCGCTCCAGGCCCCAAAAGTCGAAGAACTTGATGGTGTCCCGCTTCAGGGTCAGGCCGGGGTTGGCCCGGACGAACGCCAGGCCCTGCTTGAGCGCGAGCTTGTCGACGAAGCCCTGGGTCGGGCGGTCCTCGGGCGGGTACGTCATGAAGACTTCATGCGCCCAGGATTGTTCACCCTCCAAGGCGATTGCATCCCAGGAGCGGTAGAGCGGTGTGTACCGGTAGTTGCCCATCATGAAGTTGCGGCCACCCATTACGTCGACGGCCACGAACGTCTTCTGGAGCCGCGTGTTGCGAACCGACCACGGCCCGACCACGACGACGAAGCCGGCGACGAGCGCTACGGCCGCGACGAGCCGCCGGCCCCACGAGACCCGCATCGTCAGGAGCAGGAAGCCGGCCAACAGCGGTGGGGTGAGCCAGACGACGCTGCGAGTCAAGGCCGCCAGCCCGAGGGCCAGCCCGGCGGCAAGTGCCCACCCGACCGACCCTGCTTGAAACGCCCGCACGGCGCAGTAGCAGGTGCCGGTCAACAGAAGCGTGAAGAGAGTTTCGCTCAGGAGCAAGTTGTTGTAGCCGAGCAGCGATGGGTAGAAGCAGCACAGGCCGGCCGCCCACAGGGCGACCCGCCGCGAGGCGACAGTTGCCCCTAGCGCGTAGACGACGCCGACGGTCGCGAGACTCAGCAGTATTTGCAGGAGCCGGACGGCCGCGAAGTTGCCCAAGCCGGCGACGGCGTAGACCACGGCCACCAGGGCTGGGTAGAGCGGTGGACGGAGCGACACAAGTTGGCCGGGCTCGAAGCCGAACTCGCCAGACGCGACCAGCGTGCGGGCAATGGCGTCGTAGTCCTTCTCGTCCCAGATGGTGATCGGCGCGTCACGGAAGGCGAGCCACAGGGCAAGCCGAACGGCCAGGCCGGCGACGAGGAGGACGGCGAGCGCTGGCACGCCGCTGCGCGGGGCTTCGCCCCGGCCGGCAATCGTCGGCGTCGCTTCGACCAGGTTGACTTGCAGAGTCACGCTCGTGCCTCTCCCGACGCTGGGCCGCTCAGAACTTCCACAGCGCCGGGGCCGCCGACGGCACGACGTTGAACAGCGAGTACAGGGCCGGGATTCGCACGAACATGAGCAGCGAGAACGCGACGACACACAGTACCAGGTACGCCATCAGTCCCGTCTCGCGGTAAAGCCGTTCGGGGTTCTGCACGGCGCTCTGGGGCTTGAAGGAGATGTGCAGGTAATAGCTGACAAACCCGGCCACCAAGGGCACGATCAGGATCAGTTCCAGGTGGTAGCGGATGATGAACACACCAAGGAACAGGGCAAAGGCGGTCGTGTAGAAGAACATGCTGACGAGCAGCTTCTCTTCGGTGTAGCCGCGGAAGGACTTGCGGTACGCTCCGGCCACTTCGGCCTGCCCGATCGAGCGGTACTCGGCGAACCGTTTGCTCGCCATGAAGAACGCGCCGACCATCCAGTAGGCGATCAAGAGCGACACCGGCGGCACGTCGTTCGGCGCGACGGCGAACCAGCCTAGCAAGAGGCGGATCGGGTTGTTCACCGACTCGGAGATCACGTCCAGGTACGGCAGATCCTTGGACCGCACCGGTGGGATGTTGTAAACGCAGCCCATGACCAGCAGGAACAGGGACGAGTAGAAGAATGGCCAGTTCAGGGCGCTGGCCATCGCGAGGCCGAGGACGCCGAGGGCGACCCACTCGGCCAGGGCGACTGGCACCAGGACCTGGCCGGACGGCACTGGCCGGTTCTTCTTGACCGGGTGGCTGCGGTCAGTCGGGGCGTCGAGAACCTCGTTGAGAACGTAGTTCGAGGAGGCGACGACGCAGGTGGTGGCGACGGCCCAGAGGATCGACCAGACGACGTGGGCATGCAACAGTTCGGGGTGGCAGAAGAAGGCGAGGACCAGCCCCAGGACCATGAAGACGTTCTTGAACCAGTGGTCCGGCCGGGCGATCGCCAGGTAGGGCAGTATCGTGCCGACGAGGCGGCGGTCGGCGGCCGGCCGCGGTGGTGTGGGAGGGGCAACTGCAGTATCGGGCATCGCGCTCATGGAGACTCCGGACAGGACCAACCCAGCGGTCGAACAACGGCCGTAGCGCGCATTCCGTGCCCGCAGGTAACTCGCACTTGCATCCGGCGGCGTTAGGCAAAAGTACCCGCCCGGCAGGAGGCGCAAACGCCTTTTGCGCCCGCCCCAGTACTTCTCGCGCTAGGCTCGAACCGGATCGAATTCGTCATCCGAACGCAAGGTCTGTGCCGTTAACGAGTTTGCCGGACGTCTTGCGCTTCAAGATACGGTATGATAACCGGTTATGTCGAACGAGAACTTGAAGTTGCGGGCCGAAACGGCCCTCGACCGAGAGGTGGATGGGAGCGCAGGCTGTCCTGCACTTAACGAGGTGTAAGCAGATCGTTACACGGGCAACTCATCGCGGGTCACTGCCCGCCGGCGACTGTTAGCCGGACGCTACTCTCCAGGACCACGGACACCCAGACGGTTCATTGCTCGTACGGCAAAGTAGTTCGCGCTGGGTGCAGTTGCCAGCGATACCGTCCAGGTCCGACCGCACCACGAGCTGACTGTCCACAGTCACCTCAAAGTGAGAGAAATTCGGCGTGAACGTCCGCAGGGCAATATCAATACCGCCCGCGTCAGGACGCCTGGCAAGGAACCTCCCGGTTCGGTTCAGGGGCCAGTACAACGCCGCGCGGTCAGACGTCACTGGCAGCAGCCGGTCTTCGTACCTGGGCCGGCCGCCGAGCCGAGAGTCGATGTAAATCAAGCTGTTGGCCTCACTTCGGGCCGGGTGGCCGCGAAAGTAATGGTTGGTCATCCAATCGTTTCGCGGTCGACCAATATCAGGTTCGTCTTGAACGGAACCGTCTTGGTAGCGGTCAACTCCGGCACCTTAAGGTGGGCCATCGTGGGGTTTCGTCCACCGTTACCTCGCCGCGGAGGGCGGACCTGCGTCGGACCGGGGACGAAGTTCTCGTCCAATAGCTCAGCCATGTTGAGCGGCATGCCGCCCTTTTCGAAGTGGTGGTTGAGTTCGACGTCCAGGACGATCCACTTGTCGAACTGGTTGGACCAGATCTCGGCCAGCCCGTGGTTGACGCTTGTCAGGCGGGTCTGGTGGCCCGTAGCGATAGCAATCTGACAAAAGAGCAAGGGAAAGAACTGGCACGGGTCGTAGTGCCTGCCGATCGTGTACGGCTCGCCGTGGCCGCGCAGTCCGCGGTCAATGTCCTTAGGGCATCGAAATTGACGTCGCCGGGCTGGTAGTCCTCACGCCGAAATTGGCTGCGGGTCCGGTTCGTAACAGGACGATCTTGCCGAACTCGTCCGCCGCCGGGGCGGTGATGTCGTCGAGCCGATACTTGGCCGCAACTCCGCGAGCCGTGGTTCGTCCGACGGCTGGAACCGAAAGTCGGGGTGGCCACGTCCCTAAGCAGCATCCTTCGACCCGGACGGCCCCACCGGGCGGGAACGCGTTTTCCACCCGGACGTATCCGTCGGCGTCGTTGGGCGCGTCCGTCCCCGCCGGCAGAAGCCGCGGCGTACAGGGGTCATACACGCGGGTCGCGGCCTTCAAGACGGCCAGCTGCTGGCGCAGCCGCCCCCCAAGGCCGTCGCCGGCGTCACACCGTAGCGGTAGCGATCCGCAGCCGCCAGACCAGTACAGGCCGCCCAGAGGGCAACTGCACAGCGACCACTGGCATGCCGTGCCCATAGCCACGCGGCCGCGAGTACCAAGCAGGCCGGCCGGAAAGGCAAGCGCGTGCCACGACCACCCCATGAACCGGGGCTGCCTGGGCCGCACCCGTGGCTGGTCTTTGGTCGCAGGCATCATGCCTCTCAACACCGGCGGGCTCTTGCCCAGACGGGAAAAGCTATCGCGAATCCAGTCACGCAGCGGCGTCGTGTCCCGTCGGTACACGGTCGGTTGGCCAAAAACTGGCAGAGCCGCGACGGCGATTGAACCATGGCTCGGGCGCGACGTGCAATCAATAACACTAGCTCATCGAACAGCGCGGAAACCGTCGGCCGGCAGCGCGACTGGCACGAACGGCGGGGCCGTCGATCACGAGCGGGATGTCGAGCAGCGTCGGCACGTCCAGCTCGCCCCGACCAGCGCCGACCGCAGGTAGCGGTCCGACCAGTGGGCCAGGATCAGCAGCACAGCCAGAACCTGACCGTGCCGACCGGTGCCGGCCAGGTGGGCTGAACAACCGCCGGGCGACGCCGCGGTCGATCAGATCGCTCGCCGCCGACCGCGGCTGCAACACAGCGTCCTCGAACCGCCCGCGCAATGGACCGCGGAGCCAAGCGTCAATCGGCACGTCGAAACCTTGTTTGCGACGGGTCAGCACCTCGGCCGGCAGCCGCGGGGCCATCGCGCTTGAACATTTCGTCTCGCCGTTGCACCTTCCACCGCGACGGGATGCTCGCCGCCATCTCTAACAACTCGTGGTCCAAAAGGGGCGGTCGCACCTCCAGCCCGCACGCCATGCTGGCACGATCCACCTTCACCAAAAAGTCGTCGGGCAGGACCGTCTCAACGTCGGCGGCGATCATGCCGCCGAGGGCATCGCCGGCCGGCCCGCCAGCAGGCAGCCACCCGCCCGGCCAGGGTCGTGGCCGTTCAACGCGGCGGCCACGTCGAGGCGAGCAGTTGCCGCCGCAGCGGCATGCGGCAATCGCTCATGGTGTTGACGTACGCCCGGTCAGGTCGAGCGACAGGGTGGTGAGCGTCTTGGCCCACAGTGGCCGCGGCAGCCAGTCGGCCTTCGGCCAGACCGACGCCAGCGGCGAGGACGCCCCGCCGCAGCCAGCCGGGCAGCCGCCGCCGCGCCACGGCCGCTTCCTTCAGGTCGTGGGCGTACCGGGCGTAGCCGCCAAGACGCCTCGTCTCCGCCGTCGCCGGACAACACCGCCTTCACCCGCCCCGCCGCCAATTTCGACACCAGGTACGTTGGCACCGCCGAGGCGTCGGCGAACGGCTCGTCGTAGAAGACACTGAGCTTGTCGAGCAGGTCCACCGCGTCCGGCGTGACGACCTCCTCGACGTGGGCGGTGCCGAAGTGGTCGGCCACGGCGCGGGCGTAGGGCAACTCGCTGAACGCGGCCTCGCGGAAGCCCATCGCGAAGGTCTGCAACCGCTCCGGCGTCGCCCCGGCCGCGGCCGCGACGACCGAACTCGAATCGACGCCGCCGCTCAGGAACGCCCCGACCGGCACGTCGGCGATCAGGTGGGCGCGGACCGTCTCCTCGAACTTGGCCGCCACCGCCTCCTGCCACTGTTCGCCGGTCCGCGACTCGTCCGGCTCGAACCGCAGCCGCCAGTACCGCCGCGGCGCGGCGTCGAGTCGATCCGGCCCGACCAGTAGCGTGTGGGCCGGCAGCAGCTTCTCGACGCCACGGAAGACCGACCGCGCTCCGCCGACGTTGCCGAAGGCGAGGTAGTCCTCAAGGGCCGCCGGGTCGACCGCAGCGTTGAAGCCGGGGTACGCGAGCAGCGCCTTCGGCTCCGAGGCGAAGAGCAGCTTCTCGGAATCTCGATAAATGTAGAGCGGCTTGATGCCAACCCGGTCGCGGGCCAAGAGCAGCCGCCGGCGCGGCCGGTCCCAGATGGCGAACGCAAACATACCGCGGAGTCGGTCGACCAAGCGTTCGCCCTCGTCCTCATACAGGTGGACGAGGCACTCGGTGTCGCTCTTGGTCTTGAGCCGGTGGCCGCGGCTTTCGAGGAGCGCTCGCAGCTCGCGGTAATTGTAGATCTCGCCATTGTAGACGACCTGGACGGTGCCATCCTCGTTGCCGATCGGCTGGTCGCCACCGGCGAGGTCGATGAACGACAGCCGGCGGTGGACGAGGCCGACGCCCGGCTCGGCGAGGAAGCCCTCGGCGTCCGGCCCGCGGTGGGCGATGGCGTCACCGACGGCCTTGAGGGCCATCGGGTCAGGCCGACGGTCGGGATCGACGTACAGGACTCCGGCGATGCCGCACATTGGCGATTTCCTCAGATGGTCGGCTTGCGGCCGCGGAAGTAGACGGCGGACGCGACCCGATGCGCTCGGGAGCTGCGGATGGCCAGGTAGTCAATGTACTTGAACGGGGCGGTCGCGATGGCCATGCCGGCCAACAGCAGGTTGGACAGGTAACGGTTACTCGTCAGGCTGTCCGCCCACTCGCGGGCGATCCAGATCAGACCGCAGGTCGGTCCGATATGAACGCCGCAGTCGATTTCGTCGAATGCCTTGCACAGCAAGCGGAGACCATCTCGAGTGAATCGCCAGTAGTCAGTCGGGTCGGCGTGATAGCCCTGCATGAACGGTACATCAATGTGGACAATGCCGCCTGGGCGGAGGACGCGATAGATTTCACGGACCGCCTGCCAGGGGTCTTCCACGTGTTCGAGGGTTCCGGTACAGAACACACAGTCGAACGTGGCGTCATCGAGCGGCATGCGATGAATATCACCCACAACGTCGACTTCCGGCCCGGCAACGGCGTCGAAGGTCACTACGCCGGGCACAATGCGCCGCCCACCGGCCCCAACGTCCAGAATCCGGGCGCACTTTGGAAGTGCTGCCAACGTAAGCGGAATGGTCGGCCTTGGCACGACAGTCGGTGACGGTAGGTAACGCAAAACACCTGGTAGTCCCCAACCCATGCTTGTAACCTCGGTTCAGGTCGATCCAATAGCGTTGGACGGTGTCTCGTCCTTCGACGAAGGAACATCGGTTCGGTAGCGGACAATTTTCGCTGGCGACCCCACGACGACGGCGTAGTCTGGCACGGGCTTCGTGACGACCGAGCCTGCCCCCACAACGCAATGCTTGCCGATGTCGGCCATCACCACAGCCCGGTCGCCAATCCACGTGTCACGTCCAATCGTAACATGCGGCCAGACGCCCGGCTGCTCGCGGACTGGAATGTCGAGTCGCTCTGTGCCGTGCTGGGCCGATCCGTTCATTACCGAGACGTGCGAGCCGAGCAAGACATCGTCATCCAAGGTAACCTCTCCCAAACAGCAGAAGTTACCGACGTAGACGTCCCGCCCAATTGTGCATCCCGCGTGTGAAAAGATTGTACCGAACCCAATCCAGGCTCCGGAGCCGCAGCGGCGAAACACGAGTCGATAGAAAGCCCGGCGCATGTACGCACCGCAGAGGCCAGGCACCAGGCTCAGTGCCTGCGACCAACCGGGAAAGGCTCGTTCCGTGCCGACGATCAGTCGGCCGATGGCATAGGTCGTGAACGCTGGCAGGATGGCCAGCGTTGCGACGACCTCCAAACACAGTTTTGCGATCGACTTCATGAAATCCGATTGACTGAGATTCGGCGTATTTGCCGGCGATTCGGTTTCCAACCTGCGGCCATGGTCCTGTACTCTCCGCTCGCCCGGTCCGCCTCGTTCAACGTCGCAAGGTATGCCTGCCAGATGCCCGGCCAATCACCGCTCGAAATCCAATCGCGCAGTCGACGCCAGCACGTGACCGGCGAGGGTAGCTCCTCGGAAAGGTCCCGCCAGCGCGCCTCGTGATGAATAACCCACAACACACCTTCCAAACACGCGCGATCATCCGCCCGCGGCCGGCCGCCGCGAGGAGACTTTCCGCGCCCAGGCACGGAGGGCGCGATGTGTTGCCACTGAGCATCAGTTAATGCCAACGATGGTCGAAGCGGTGGTGTTGGAGCAATTCGCGCCAGGATTCGCATTTGTAACTACTTGTAGACCATCGACTTTGGGCGGAGCTGAGTATTTTGTGGCAATAATCGTTTGACAGCGGCCCGTCAAAAACCTATCGTTGGGCGGCTTAGAGAATGCACAACCGTATTGCGTGAAGAGAATGTCAAGGACGAACGCGCACAATCGCATCCCCTCCAGCGAACGGTTCCCCCCTCACTTCTCAGTCGGCCATCCTGCTGCATTCCGGCTGTCGGAATGTACTGGGAAACCGCGTCGATACTCCGACGCTGGGCGTTCGGTATACCCCTGTCAAAGTCTCGAACAATAATACGTTGATTTGTCCCGTTGGTCGCCCGCGCACCCTGGGAAACACGTTGCGATGAAAGACCAACTGCGGAAGACCCGTCGGCAGAACCGACGTTCGAATCGCCGTCTCCCGTTTGAGATCGTCGAGCTAGAACGACGTGATGTGCCGAGCGGAACGCAACTCCTCTTCGATTTTGGAACCCCCGACTCGCCGGTGTCGCAAGGCTACCAACGCGTCTCGGAAAAGAGCACATTCCAGACCACAGTCGGGTTTGGTTGGCTGTCGGGCGGCAAAATCCAATCAGCCGATACACAGGTCGGGTCGGCGCTGACGCGCGATTACAACTTCGGCCGAGACGCTGGCACCTTCCTCGCCCAAGTGCCCGCCGGCACCTACACCGTGACGGTCACCCTGGGCGATCCCACAGCCAGGTCGGGTGGTCGCACCAGCGTCTTCCTAGAGGACACGCTTGTCGAGACCGTAACAACTCAGGGCAACCAGAGCGTCTCCGCGAACTTACACGGTCACCGTCACGGACGAGGTCCTATCACTCGGTCTAAAGGGTGCTGGGCGTGGTGAGTCGACCTGGGCCATTGGCGACCTCTCCATCGTCTCGACGCCTTCCACTCCGGTCACGCCGCCATCGTTTTCCGGTAGCACGTCGGTCGGCGAGGGTAACCCCGGTGAAGTCCGCTTCTCGAATGTCCCGGCCGGCCAGTACACGTTCAGCTACGACTTCAATGGCGATGGCCAGTTCGAGATTGTGAACAGTACCGCGGCGTCGGCCGTGGTCCCAGCGACCTTCCTGGCCGATGGCCCCGGTAACGTACGTGTCGTCGGCCGAATGCAGAATGCCAGCGGCGGGACGACCGACTTCGCGACCACCATCGCTGTAACTAACCTTGCTCCCACAGTCAGCGTAACCGGGCCGGCTGCGACGCCGGCTGGCACAGCCATTCAGTTTAGCGCGACCGCAGGCGATCCTAGCCCGGTCGATGCACAGACGCTGCGGTATGTCTGGAACTTTGGTGATGGCAATTCGTGGACGTTCGGTAACGGCTCGACCGGTTCCGCACTCCAACCGACGCATGCCTATACCGCGGCCGGTACGTATACCGCCACATTGACGGTCACAGACAAGGACGGAGCGAGCGTCAACCAAAGTGTGATGGTCACCGTCACTCTGACGGTCCCACCGGTCCCTGTGAGCCTCCAGAACAGCGGGTTCGAAAGCCCAAATATCGGCCCGGGCGCATATCTGTACAACCCGACCGGCACACCATGGACTTTCTCGGGCCAGTCGGGTGTGTCCGGCAACGGTAGCGGATTTACGGGGAGCAACCCAGCAGCCCCTGAGGGAACACAAGTCCTCTTCCTCCAAAATACCGGCAGTGTCAGCCAGTCGCTGGCTCTGGAAGCTGGCAGTTATTCGATTACCTTCAAGGCGGCCCAGCGGGTTAACTTACAGTCGTCCGCTCAGATACTTCGGGTATTGGTCGATAGTGCCGTCGTCGGAACGTTCCGGCCCGACGGATCCGCATATGGCGACTACGAGACTGCCGCGTTCGCTGTCACGACTGGCAACCACACTATCCGGTTTGAAGGGCTAAGCCCGAGCAGCGGTGACAACACTGCGTTCATCGACCGAGTTGCCTTAGTCACTCCTTCTGCATCCACACCCCTATCCCCGCCGACG
>JAXMAS010000014.1:0-161878 GCA_046350275.1 Gemmataceae bacterium | reverse complement strand
CGTCCGCGGTAGCGGGTCCGTCAGCGATCCAACGCGGCAGTATGGCCGGATGTCTGGCCGTACCTCGTCGATCGCAGTGCCGGAAATGTCGATACCGTAGGCCTCGACACCTCGATCGCGCAGTGCCTCAACCAGGAAGCCCTTCGCGCAACCCGCGTCGAGCACGGTCGTCGGCCGCAGTTGGCTCACGATTCGATCGGCGATGCCACCGAAGAACGCTTCCCATTCCGGACTGCGTCGGTACGGCCGGCCACAGCAGTGCGCGTAGTAGAAGCCGTTGTAAAGGTTCGAGGAGCGGCTCGGCGGTGTTGCAGTCAGCACGGCGTATTCCTTCGGCGGTCAGGCCGGGGGTGCGATGTCGTAGATCGCCACGTTGGCGTCCCGCGCGACCTCGCGGCAGCGATCGTCCAGATGGCGGCGGAGGCCGGCGTAGTGGTCGAGCCACCAGAACGACCGGCCCGGAATCACGAGATAGCGGCAGCCGGCCGCGCGGACCGATTCCAGTTCGGCGACCGCGGCCGCGGAGTCGGCCGGGTAGTGACCGGCATACCCGCCGTCGCGGTCCTGCGGGAAGTGCCACGCCGTCCGCCGGCCAAGGTCGGTCAACTCGTCGTCGCCCTTGCTGATGACGGCGACAGTAGCACCCTCCGGCACCAGCCGCTCGACGCCGCGCCGCACCGCGGCCTTGAGCTCCGCGTAGCTTCGGCCGGGCCGCCGAGCGTACGGCGTCCAGGCCGTGCCCCACTTCTCCGCGAAGCGCCGCTTGTTGGCGTCCAGTAACCGGCCGTACTCGCCCGTCGGTACCAGGTCGCCGAACGACGCCTCGCCGAAGTGGTGGACGAAGGCGTCCTCGGCGCACACAAGCCGATAGCCGGCCCGGCGGGCGCGGGCGGCGTAGTCGTCGTCTTCGAGCAGGCCGACCGCGAACCGCTCGTCGAGGGGGCCGATGCGGTCGTAGGCGTCGCGCCGCAGCGCCAGGCAGAACATGCACGGCGTCGGGATATCGAAGCCCCGGCCCGCGTTCTCGGTCCGCGTCCGTTCGGCGAAGTCGAGCATCTGGCCGTAGGTTGCGTAGTCCGTCTCGATCTCGGCCTCGTTGCCGATGCGGTTCGTGACCGGGCCGACCAGGCCGACGGCCGGGTCGGCGAGGTGGCGGGTCAGCGTCGCCAGCCAACCGGGCGGGACGATGGTGTCGTTATTGAGCAGCACGAACACGTCTCCCGCCGCCAGTGCCAACCCCTGGTTGTTGGCCGCTGCGAACCCGCGGTTGGTCGCGTTGCGGACGACACGGACGTGCGGGTTCTCCGCGACGACAGCCGCGAGGTACTCGGCCGTGCCGTCGGTCGAAGCGTTATCGACGACGATCAACTCGTAGCCTGGCTCCGTCGTGTTGCCCAACACGCTCGATAAGCACATCCGCGTGAACACAAGGCCATTGAACGTGACGACGACGACGCTGATGCGCACCGGGCCGGCGACGCGCGACGCGATGGGGACGCCGCCGGCCGTGACCGCACGGATCGTCGATTCCGCGAGCCGGGCCGGGCGGCGCGAGACGAGCGTCAGGTCGACGTCGGCGGGCAGGGCCGTCATACGCCGCACTCCGCCATCAGGTCGCGCAAGACGCGCTCGGCGTCGAAGTACTCGCGGGCCACGTCGCGCGCCGCCTTGCGGTGCGTCTCGTAATCGGCGTCGATGGCCTGCACCGCGGCGACGGCCTCGTCCGGCGTCGCGAAGCCGAACAGGCCGCGGCCGGTCGGCAGCACGTTCGAGAAGCCGGTCTCCTGCGTCACCACCGGTCGGCCGGCCGCGAGGTATTGAGCGCTCCGCTCGCTGAACCAGCCGCTCCGCAGCCGGACGTTCTGGTCCTTCGCCACGGTGAACTCGCCGCGGGACCGGCGGATGAAGTCGCGGTACGGGTCGAGTTCCTTCGAGAAGTCGAGCGCGTGCGTCACCTTCCAACCGTGCGCTTCCAATAGCGCCTTGTCCTCCGGCTCGTAGCTGCTCAGCCCGAGTTCGAACGCCCGGCCGGTGCGGCGCGGCAGGTCGAGGTACTTCAGGAACTCGACGTGCTTGCTCCAGGTGTAGACCTCGCCCTGGAACGTCACCTGGCCGAACTGCCGCCAGTTACCGACCGTCGTGAACGGCTCGGCCGGCCCGGTCGCAAACGGCTCCCAGGCGTCAAGAACGACCGGCGGCCGCGTCGGGCGAAAGCGGAACCGCTCCGGCTGCGGTACGCGGCAGTCGGTGTGGCCGTAGTTCAGCCCCCAGGTGAAGAACGCGACGTGCGGCTCCAGGAACTCGACGACGCCGGGCACCTGGTTGTGCAACTCGACCTCAAGTTCCACCGGGTCGGTTTCGAGGTAGACGAGCCGGCCGGTTGCAGCGTGTTCGGGAAGGGGGACGGTACCGCCGTGATAGTTGATGAGCAGCGCCGCCTCGCGGTACAGGTCGCGCAGTTGCGTGTCGCTCAGCCCGTAGCAGCGGCCGTCGTCGTGCAAGGCATGGAAGCACCACTTATCGCCGAAGTCAAACCGCCGCAGGTGCCGGCCGATGAACTCCGCGGCCAGAGCCGAGCTATCGTCGTCGTCGTTGACCATGAGCATCGACGGCGTGCGGGCGTGCGCCTCGACGTAGTACACGTCGTACCCGAGCCGGCGCAGGCCGATCAGGTATTGCAGCGTACCCCAGACAGCCCCGGCGACGGGGATCTTCGTCATCATGCCTAGGACCACGACCTTCGGCGGATGCAGAATGGTCATGCTTCCACCTCCTCGCCGTTGGCCGACGCCTCGACGAGTTTGCGCCGGCCGCGCGGACGGGTTTGGATGTCGTGAAGTTGCTTGTACAAGCCGCCACGAGCGAGCAACTCGGCGTGCGCACCCTGCTCGATCACGCGGCCCTGGTCCACGACGAGGATGCGGTCGGCCCGGCGAACCGTCGAGAGCCGGTGCGCGATCATAAACGTCGTTCGCCCGACCATGAGCCGATCGAGCGCATCGAGAATCACCGCCTCCGTCCGCGAGTCGATGGATGAGGTCGGCTCGTCGAGGATCAGGACCGGGGCGTCCTTCAGGAATGCGCGAGCGACGGCGATCCGCTGCCGCTCGCCGCCGGAGAGCTTGGCTCCGCGCTCACCCAATTCCGTGTCGTACCCTAGCGGCAGCCGGGCGATGAAATCGTGCGCGTTGGCCGCCTCTGCGGCTGCGATAATCTCGGCATCCGTCGCATCGAGCCGGCCGTAGCGGATGTTGTCTCGGATCGATCCGGAGAACAATAGTGGCTCCTGTAGAACGATGCTCACCTGCGCACGTAGCGACTTGAGCGTGAGGGTGCGAGTGTCGCGGCCGTCGAGAAGGATGCGGCCCACGCCCGGGTCGTAGAATCGCGGCAGCAGGCTGACGAGCGTCGACTTGCCCGCCCCCGTCGGCCCGACAACGGCGATCGCCTGCCCTGGCTCGGCCACGAACGACACGTCTCGTAGAGTGTCCACCCGGCCGGCATAGGCGAAGCCCACGTTTTCGTACTCGATCCGTCCTTCCGCACGGCCGATGGCGACGGCCCCGCGGACGTCGCGAATCTCCGGCTCCGTGTCAAGCAAGTCGAACGAAATCCGAAGCGACGCGAACACCTCTTGCAACGCGCCGACTGTCGTGCTGATGGTCTCCAGCGGTTTGTAGACGGCCGCGATGTAGCCCATCACGACCAGGAGTTGGCCCGCGGTGATCCGGCCGTCGAGAACCTTGAACGCTCCGACACCGAGCACCAGCGCCGTGCCGAGAGCCGTGATCGTGTCCACCGCCAGTGAGAAGACGGTCTGTCGCACTGTGAGCTTGAGGCGGGCGGCGGCCGTTGCGGTCCCCTGTGTGCGGAAGCGGCGATGCTCGTGGTCCTCCCGGCCGAAGGCGACGATCACCTTCAGCATCGACATCGCCTCATGGATGATCGCCAGCGATTCGCCTTCCATGCCGCGGACTTCGTAGAGCCGCTGCTGGATGTGATTGGCGTAAAAGTTGACGGAGTAATACAGGAACGGGACGACGGTCAGGGACAGTAGCGCGAGCTGCCAGTCGATGGCAAAGAGGATCCAGACCATGCCGACCAACGTCAAGGCGCTCTGGGCGAGAGCCGGCACCGTCATCACGAGCCGCGCCGCGGCCTCCGCCTGAGCATTGATCGCATAGATGATCATGCCGGACCGGCGCTGATCGTGAAACGCCAGCGATAGCCGCTGAGCGTGCCGGAATAGGTCGCTGCGGAAATCCAGAACCATCCCCAAGTCGATCTTCGTGTTGACGTAGTTGTCGAGAACCGTCAGCCCGTGCTGGGCCAGGACAACCGCGACCCCACCGAGGACGGCCAGCCACAACAGGCCAATGCGGCTGAGGTGAAATCGCTCAATCGCGTGGCCGACCACTCCCTCGAACGGAAGCTGCCCGAACACGTAGTCGAGGAGGATTTGGAGCGGCCATGGGGCCGCCAACGATGCGAGCGCACCGAGGCCGATCAGTCCGACGGAAACCGTCGCCAGCTTCCAGTACGGTCGCAAATAGTGCAACGTGCGAAGGAAGTACCTCATCGGCCGGCCCCTTTCCGGGACGCGGCGACGGTCCGGCGATCCATGCGAACCATGCCCATGTCGGCGGCCCAACGATCGATGACAGCAACGGCCAGCGCGGCCCGACGCGTTCCGTGCCACCACAAGCCCGTGGCCACGGCCAGTAAGCCGGCACAGACCGCCTCATCCAGCCACGACAACAAGCCAGCCCCGGTTGCTCCGATGAGCAGCGTGACGGCGATAAGTGCTTTGAGGTAGCCGCTCGGCCGCAGCCGGTAGCGGACGCGCACGAGCTTCTTGCCGCCGCCGTGCTCCTCCTCGGCTGTCGCAATCTGCACGACGGTCCACAAGTGGCAGTACACTTCGACATCCCAGTCAGCCCAGCCCGAGTCGATCGTTCGGCCCCAGCGATTCTCGGTGAAGTCCTGAATCGCGCAGCCGATGAGCTGGAGCCGGTCGAGTCCGTGTTCGCTCCAGTACGTGACCGTTCGCCGGCCGCTCAGCGGCAGCGCGCAATCGGCCGTCGGCGGCGCGCCGGCGGGGGCCTGCGGCGTGCGATAGGCGAAGAAGCGCGTGCGGTAGCGTGCCCAGGAGCGCACGAGTGGCTGGGCGTAGCAGAGTGCCATGACCAGTAGCCGCGTGCGAAACGAGTCGTGCGCCGGGGCGATGCGGGCCTGCGCCGCCTGCACCGCGGCGACGATCAGCGATAGCACCAGCATCCCGACGACGCCAACGAGCGCCCGCGGGTCGTAGACCGCCGCCGCTGCGAGCAGCATGGCCGTGGCGTGCCATTCCAGGCTGCCCGGCAGCATCGCCCAATGGGCCGGGGCCGGCTGGTAGACGCATTGGAACAGCCCGGTGCCAAACGTGCCGCGGTAGATGATCGCCTCTGAGAGCGCCAACCCACGCAGGGAAGGCCCGTAGACGACGCCGCGCCACTTGCCGTCGCCACGGCCGTTGAACTTGTCGGGGTGCATGAAGCGCAGAAGCGCCTCCGCCTCGCCGTAGCCGGCTTGCTGGCGAAAGTAGGCCCGCGGCGTCTGCCGGCGGTGGTGCCAAACGAACGCGCCGGGCGCGAATGTGATCCAGTGGCCGGCCTGCTGAAGCCGCCAGCACACGTCCACGTCGTCGCCGGCCTTGCGGTACACCGGGTCAAAGCCCTTGACCGCGAGCAGCGCGTCCCGACGGAACGCCATGTTGCAGCCGGGGATGTGCTCCGCCACCTGGTCCGACTCGAGGACGTGCATCGGCTGCCCCGGCGCGGCGGCGACAGCCGCGGCCAGCGCGCCGTCGTCGGGCGTCAGATTCGGCCCGCCAACTGCGGCCGCGTCGCACCGCAACAGCGGTCGCACGAGCTGGGCCAGCCAATGCGGGTCTGCGAAGCAGTCGGAGTCGGTGTACGCCACGATGCTGCCGGTCGCGGCCCGTAGACCGACGTTGCGGGCCTCGCTCAGCCCCAAGTTCGGCTGATGGATCGCTTGTACCTGCGGGTAGCGTTGGAGAATGTCCCGCGTGTCGTCCTCGGACCCATCGTCGACGACGATGACCTCGTAGTCCGGGTAGTCGAGGGCCAGGAGCGATTTGATGCACTGGTCGAGCGTCCGACCGCCGTTGTACGTGCAGACGACGACGGAGACGCGCGGTGTCGCGGCGAGCAGCGTGGTCGGGGACGCACGGAACACTTCACCGACGGCGTGGTAGGCGGCTTTCGGAGTGCGGTCGGCCCGCGTGATGCCGAACGCCCAATCGGAGATCGGGTGTCCGCCGGTGTGCCAATCGTCCGTCCATGCGAAGACAAACGCACCGGCCAGGCCGCAGAGTGCCGCTTCGCGCAGGTGTCCAGCTAGAAACGCCGCCTGAGCCGCCTCCGTGTGACGGAGCGTGTCCATCCCAAGTTCGCCGAGGACGAGCGGCTTGTCGCCAACGAGATTTTGCAGCCGCAACAGGTAGCGACGGAACGCCTCGCGATCGTGCAAGTAGACGTTGAAGGTCGCGAAATCGACGAACGGCAGGTCCAGGTACTCGGTCGAAGGAAAATTGGCGTAGGTGACGAGTCCCTCGGGGTCGGCCTCTTTGGCGACGTCGCACAGGTCGGCGAGAAAGCGCTCGACGCGTCGCCGGCCGTGCCAGCGGACGACGTTCGGCGGAATCTCGTTGCCGACGCTGACGGCCGCGACGCACGGGAACCGTCTGCCGAGCGCGGCGGTTTCGCCAACGAGCTTGCGTGCGCGGGCCTGGGCCTTGTTGCTATCGAGGAAGCAGAGGTGCTTGGGCCACGGCACATCGATGAACACGCCAAGCCCAGCTTCGCCCGCGGCGTCGAGGACGCGCGGCGGCGGCAGATGATAGGTACGGATTGCGTCGATGCCAGCGGTCCGCATGGCGGCGAAGTCGGCGGCCGTGCGCCGAGGGTCAGGGAACGGTTCGCCCGCGGCGTCCGGCGCGAAGGGACCATAGGTCACCCCATGGACGCGAACCCGTTCATCGCCTCGCGCGAAGAATTTGCCGTCCACGCACAGCCGCGACTCACGCGCCGGCGGGACGGCAGCAGGCGCAGTCGCCCGGTCCACCAGTTCGCGCGTTAGCGGTCGCAGTGCCGTCGCGGTCATCCCACCGAATCCCCGTCAGAAGTCGTTGCCGTTGAGCGCCTGGCCGTCGCTGCGGTGGCACAGAAAGCGGAACACGTCTGCCGCGATGCCGTAACGGATCGTGTGGACCGAGCCGTCGGCGAAGACGGCGTTGATTCCCGCCGTGTGTGACGCGCCGAAGCGACGCAGGCCGTCTGGTCCGTCGCCGACGAAATCGCGCTCCGGCGGCTGGTCGGAACTCCGGATCGTGTCCTCATCCCAGCCGACGGTGTAGCCCTCGTTGTCGTCGGGCTGCTCCTTGCCGAGATCGCGCAAGTTCAGCCGCTTCTCGGAGAGGAGCAGTGTGTTCGACGTGCCGTCCGTCACCTCGGGAATGCGAACCGGTGTCGTGTTCCGGACGACGCCCGTCCCCTCCCAGTTCGAGGCCGCGTAGTCGCACAGAGCATGCGTCACCGTGGTGCCGGTCAGCGCGGGTGTATACTCGTCGGCGTAGGTGATGGTCTGCGGGTCGCGGCGCGACGGGCAAAAGTAGAGCTTGTTAGTCGTGCCGACGGCAGCCAGCGCGCCGGCCCGCCAGGTCGTGTCGGCCTCGACGAACGGCAGGATTTGGAAGCCCCAGCCGGCCTGCTGGCGCTCGCCGACGGCGGGCGAACCGTTGACGTAGGTCGGCGGGTAGAACCAGTCCCAGCCGCCGGACGGAAAGTGACCGTACTGGTCGTGGTGGTTTTGGAAGGCGAGACCGAACTGCTTCAAGTTGTTGCGACAGCTCGCCGACGCGGCCGCCTCACGTACCTTCTGAACGGCCGGCAGGAGCAAGCCGATCAGCACCGCAATGATGGCAATGACGACAAGCAACTCGACGAGCGTGAAGCCGCGCGGCCGACGTTCGTGCGGTGATGTCATGTCCAAACTCTCCCACGCGACGCGCAGCGGCCCACCCTAAGTCCTGGGCACAGGAGTGCCGGCACGGACTTCGTTCGGCTGAAGAAACGCGGCCGGCCCGGTGGAGAAAACCACCAATGAGGGAGAGGCGTCGGCCGGCCGCGAACTGCGGACGTGATTCACCGAACCGCGGATCAGTCCGCCAGGAGGAGCGACGCGGACGAATAATCTCCGCCAGTATTTTGTGAGACGCTGAGGTGTCTCGATGCCGCCGTTCGCAGTGGACCGTGCCGGAAGCTCGGCCGTCGCGCCGGCTTATCGAGCCGCTCGACCATTGCAGCCGGGACGGCCACGAGCCGGGATTCGGTCAGATGCCCAGGAGCTTGACCCAAAGAAATGGCAGGTAGGACAAAACGCCGCCGGGGTAGAGGTAGCTCTTGGGGTCGCCTGGGTTGATGTACCGGGGCGACAGCGTCGTATCCGACTTGGCTGGACCGATCGGGTCGCTGAGGAGTTCGCCCTGGACGCCAAACGTCATCGGCGGCGAATTCGCTCCGCCTTCCGACGAGAATCGCACGGTATAGGCACCGGGTACGAGCAGCACAGCCGGCCCGGTCGAGGATTCACCGGCCCGGGTTGCGACTGTCAGCACGATGTTACCGGCTTCATTGACGATCGTCATACGAACGACGCCGCCCGTTCCCGACCCGGTCGCCGTGGCCGAGAGAATGAACTGGAAGAGTAGAGGCTTGGCAATGTAAAGCGTCTGCGTCGTTGCCGGTTTCGGCACGGCAGCCGTAGCGGCTGGTAGTTGGCCCGACGTGTAATCGTCCACCGCGGCCACTCGCCCGCCGAGGTCGATGGTCAGACCGTATGTACTCATCCCACCGGAGACGCGTAGCTCATACACGGTCCCCGGCGTCAGGCCGGTCGCTTGGACCGTGTACGTACCGTTACCGTTGAGCAGCACTTTCGTTGCCACGGGTCGATCCATCCCGTCGAGCAACTGAATGCGCGGCACGGCACCCTTGGTGTCCAGGGACGCGACGGTGGCGGTCATGACGTTCACCGCGCCCCCGCGGAAGTCCGCGCGGAAATGGTACTCGTCGACCTCGGTTGCCGTGCGGAGGTTGGCCGTGGCCGCATAGTGCGTCGTGGTAACGCCCGCCTGGGCCGCGACCAGATCGCATGCGCCGGGAGCATCGAACTGGGCATCATGGTATTCGTGCGGTTCGGAGGTCTGTGAGATCAGCAGCGGCCCAAGATCGGACTGGCTCAGATTCTCGTACGGCCCACGCATCACGCGGTCGATCGCCGAAGACGATGTCGTCGAGCGACCGTTCGCAATCGCCGCCACGGAGTAGCGGCCGATGCCGAACGCATCGGTCGTTGCCCCTTCGACGCGCAGGTAGTACGTCCGCGGCGCGCTGACCGCATTCAACGTGACCGAGATCGTATCGCCAAGCGGGTTGACCGAGGACGCTGACCCGACGACGCGGCCGGTAGAATCGAGGACTGTCAGCTTGGGTGCCAACGAGCTGATGCCGGCACTCTGCAAGCGAAAGGTCATCGACCCCGAGTAGCCCGTCGGCGGCTTGATCGCGTAGTAATCGACATCGCGGTTTGTCGTTATGTCGCCGAACGTTAGGGCAGGTATCGCTCCATCGCTGGCATTGAGGCGAGTAGCCGTCGCAGTCGTCTCATTGCCGCGGGCTCCTTCATTGGCATCGGGTAGTCGCGGGCCGTAGAGCGCCTGAATGGCTGCGATATCGCCGTCCGATAGACCGGAATGGGAGACAATCCCCTCACCGTACATCGCGGATTCTGGATCGGTGCTCTCGGGTAGACCGAGGACGTGGCCCACTTCATGCAACGCTACGGAGAAGAGGCCGGCGCGGGTTTGGGTGAAGGTGTACGACGTGTTCAGGAGGACGTCCCCGGACCAGGTTCCTGCAAGGTACGGGTCGTGCGGCACCGAGACCGCCAGAGCCTCCTGCGACATCGCTTCTGCTCCAATGCGAATGTCACCGAAGCGCGAGTCTCCTTGGCCCATACCGGCCACACCGAACGCCTGACCGCCATCGGTCACAACGCCCACGCTGACATTCGCCGCCGCAGCCCAGGTCTCGACCGCCCGCAGCAACTGGCTCTGCCAAACCGAGCGCGGTGTCTGGGCATCCAGCGCCGAGAATAGATTGCTCGATCGCCCGGAAATGGCCGTCCCGTCCGGAGCGAAGCTGAGGGTCAGGTGGTTTGCGTCGGGCCAGGCCACGCCGAAGGTGGCCGGAAGCGAACGGTCTTCCATCCGCTGGACAGCCAGGCGCGCGCGGCGGGACATGGTCAAACCACCTCCGGAGCGAATTGGGCGAATCATCGCCTTCACTAATTAAACGAAAAAGCTGCCTCATGGTGCGCGCGGTTGCGTCACAACCGGCGCGTGTAGGGTCCGTGCTGCAGCGATCAACTTCGCGAATTCGGGGCGTGTACGAATGGGATCGAGGTCGCGATCGCTATCGATCAGATCGAGACCGACACCTTTTTCGAGCGCTGCCGCCAGTAGCCGCAACGCTTCACGAGCGTCCTCGGGTCGTTGCTTGGAGGTCAGCGCATAGATTCCGGCGACCTGGTAACGGTTAAACGGCCGGTCGTCGCGCCGCAGCGCCTCCACGGCGTCGGTCAACGCTTCGTCGCGCCGGCCGAGTCGGGCCAGGAGAACACCACGGCTGGCACGGTCGGCGACGGCATCCGGGTCGATTTCCAGCACTCGGCCCAAGACGCGAGCTGCATCCGCTCCACGACCCAGGACTTCCCCGAGGACGTGAGCCTGGTTTCGCAGCGCCGGCAGGTAATAGGGATTGAACGCCTCGGCCCGCTCAAAGTCCGCGAGTGCCGCGGTCGGGTCGGCATCGAGGCGGGCAAGGCCACGGGCGTTGGCGTCGAGTTCATCGCCAGGCTCTCGCTTCAGGCCCTCGGCCTTGGCTTGGCCGGCCTCGGCTCGACGGCCGGCCCGTTCGAGGACGTTCGCGAACATGAAGTAGACCTGCGTCGGCGCTCCGTAGGATTCGCGCACCGCTTCGAGGTCGCGGACCGCTGCGACGAAGTCGCCGGCCTCAGCACGAGCGACGCCGCGCTGCATGAGCGCCGGCAGGAAATCCGGCTTGAGCCGAAGGGCCGTATCGAAGTCGGCAATGGCCTCGGTGGGCCGATGAAGCTGAAGCTGGGCGACCCCGCGGTGGAAGTGACCGCGATAGAAATCCGGAGCCAGAGCAAGTGCCGCATGGTAACAGCCCACGGCCGGCTCGAATTCCCCGACCGCCGCATGGCAATCGCCCCGAGCCAGCCAGACCAGGGCATCGCGAGGATCGTTGCGCGATGCCGCGGCGAGCCGACTCAGCGCCTCGCGGTACCTACCGCGACCGAGCAGATCGTGGACCTCCGCCAGTTGGCCGAAGGCATCGCGTGGCGTCGTCCCTTCCGCAGCGAGATGCGCCGCGGCCAACATGCGAACTTGGTTCGGATCGTGCGGCCCCTTCGGAGACGCAGCCAACGAATAGAGCAACATCAGTTCGCCGATTTCGCGACGAACGCGCGACCGCTCCTCAGGTTCAAGCCGAGCCAGCGGCCGCGAGGCGGGACCATCGAACGCGCCGTACCGAGCCAGGGCAGCCTCGGCGGTGGCCATGCCATCCGCCCGTTCCGAAGCCGAGAGATTTGGCAACGTCAACAGGAGGCGACCCAATTGGCGTTCGCGGCCAAATGCTTCGCGTGTCACGGCGGCTTCGGCGGCGGCGAGGTTGCGCCCGCGCACGACGTACGCTGCCACGAACGGTAGTACGATTGCCGCAGCCACGAGCACGACGGCCAACCGCGGATGTCGTCGCCGCCACTTCCGCACCCGCTCCCATACCGATGGTTCGCCGGCATACTTCAGTGGTCGGTCGTCGAGCTGCCGTTGCAGGTCGTCCTGAAGCTGCCGCGCGGTCTGGTAGCGCCGGGCCGGAACGGGATCGAGGCATTTCGCGACAATGGCCGCAGTCGCTGGCGAGACCGCCGGGTTCAGGTCGCGGACGCGCGGCGGCGACTGTCGATCGGCGATCATCGGCGGTAGCACGGCCGGCAGGTTTCCCGTCCGCGGCGGGAACGGCGGTCGGACGGTTAGTAGCTCGCACACGACCAGGCCGAGCGCGTAGATATCGGCGCGGGGATCGGACGGGCCAGGGGTGTCGCTCAGTCGCGCGAGCGCCTCGGGAGCCATGTACGGTAACGTGCCGCCAATGTACGCGGCAGCCGCACCAGCCGGCGTCGCGGCCTCGGCGGCGAGGTTGAAGTCGAGCAACATCGGCTGGCCGTCATCGGCGAGCAGGATATTGGCCGGCTTGATGTCGCGGTGCAGCACGCCGCGCTCATGCGCGTGAGCCAAACCGTCGGCGAGCCGGACAGCCATCTGCAACACGGCATCGACATAGTTGCCCGGGATCGCGGTCGTTCCGACCGCATCGGGCCAGGATGTCGGAGGTATCGGCCCACGGCGCAACTTGGCCAGCACCTCGGCCAGCGTCGTGCCGCCGACATAGGGCATGCAGATCGCGTGGAACGGCTCCGCGCGGTGGACCGAGTAGACGGGAACAATGTTCGCGTGCTGGAGCCGGGCCATCCGCTGCGGCTCGCCCAATACATCGCAGGCAACCTTGAGCGCGACTGGCCGGTCCGCTAACTCGCCCTGATATGCGAGGAACACCCGGCCGAAGGCACCGCGACCCAACTCCTCGGCCAGCCGGAAGCCGCAAAACGTGTCGCCCGGCGCAGGCCACGCCGTTGCCGCCTGCGCCAAGCGCTCCGCCGCTCGCGGGTCACTGTCGCGCAGCGCGATAAACAGGTCCGCGTATGCCGGGCCTTTTGGGGCCGGCGTTGGCTCGGTGGCGACCCGACGTACCGTAGGAGTCGGCCAACCGCGAGTGTCGATGCCTTCGCGCTCGTAGTCCGCCGGGTCCGGGTTCTCACCGGCGCTACGGCGGAGGCGGAACTCCTCGAAGGCGATGGCCCGCAAATCGGCGGGATCGCGGAAAAGCTCGGGGTAATTCGTCCGGTAGTAAGCGAGCGGGCGATGGGTCCCGTCGTCCCAGCCGAGTTCCAGATCGACGCGGACCAATTCGCGGAGCACGCTCGCGTGCAGCGGGTCGTCGGCTGGCGGGGCGAAGCGACAGAGGTCGCCGGCGTCGCCGGCCGCACGGGCCGTCTCGAACGCCGCGACGTACTGGTCCAGCTCTAGCCACGGGGCCGTGCCGGCGTCGGGTTCAGCGCTCATCGCGGATTTCGGCACTCAACCGCTCCCGGAATTCCTGCAAGATGCGCTCGACCGACCGCTTCGCGCGGCCAGCCCGACGGGCGATCTCCGCCACGTCGTGGCCCTCGATCCGCAGTTCGACAATCTGCCGGTGACTGCCCGGCAACCGGGCGAGGATCTCATCGATGACCATCCGCAGCGCGGCCACGGCCGTCTCGTCACGGCCATCGGTCGGCGCAGCATGGTCGAGTTCGGCTCCGGACGCCGTTCGCCGCACATCGCGCTTCTCGGCCCGGTGATACGCCGCCACATCGCGGACTTTGTAAAGGGCGATCACCAGGAAGAGCTTCCACAGGTCGTCGCCCTCGGGCACTTCGTATTGCCCCTCGGCGGCCCGGCGGAAGAAAGTCCGGAAGACCGATTGAATGACATCGTCGGGATCGACGCGGACGGCGAGGTCGTCGCCGCGTTGCGCCTTGACGAGAGCGTGCAACCGCTCGGCGTAGCGGAGATACAACTCTGTGGCTGCATCGCCCTGACCGCCCTGAAAGCGCAGCAAAAGCGACCGATCCGAAGGCGCACCCCGACCGTTCGCGTCGAGTGCGCGTTTCGGCTCGGGCACTCCAGGACGGTCGTTGGCCATCGTCGCCTCAGGACCGGGAGCGGCACGCGGTTGTTGCATCCGCCAAAATCTGGCCGATTGGGAGAATCGGGCAGTGCAAAGACACGCTCCCATAGCTGGTACTGTACACGAGCGGCCCTTGCGGACCGAGCGACCTGGAGCCACAATTGGCCCGGGCGAGGGCGCGTCGCGATGAAATTGAGTGTGGTCCGCACGGTTCCGGCGTGGAACGATCTTGCGCGGGAATGGAACGACCTGCTGGCCGGGAGTGTCGCGCGGGTGCCGTTTTTGCGGCACGAATACCTCACGAATTGGTGGGCATACCTCGGCGCGCCGGGCGAGTGGCCGCACGGCGAATTGCATATCGTGACCGCCCGCATCGACGGTGAACTGGCGGCGGTGGCTCCGCTGTTCGCGTCGGTCAACCACGACAGCGAGCCAGTCCTCGCCTTGATCGGTAGCGATGAACTATCCGACTACCTGGACCTGATCGCCCGTCCAGAGCACCTGGCCGAATTTGTCGCCGCCATGCTCGAGCATCTCGACAGCCCCGAGGCTCCGGCGTGGCGGTCACTCGATTTGTACAATCTGCGCGACGACTCGCCGACGTTGCCCGCTCTCGAAGCAAGCGCGGCCGCTCGCGGCTGGTCGTGTCGTCGCGAGCGCATTATCGACTACTCAACGGCATCGTTGGCCGGCGGTTGGGAGGGCTATCAGAGTCGCCTGGACAAGAAGCAGCGTCATGAGTTCCGCCGTAAGATGCGACGGGCTGAGGAGGCCGGGAACACTCGCTGGTCGATCGTCGCCGATCGTGCACGCCTGGAAGAAGCGGCCGACGACCTACTCCGCCTGATGGCCTTCCGTGCGGATAAGGCGACCCTGTTTGCACCGCCCGTGTGCCAGCAACTCCGCGGGCTGCTGTATGCGGCGTTCGACGCGGGTTGGCTGCAACTCGCCCGCCTGGTGATCGCGGGCCAGCCGGCCGCCGCATTCCTCAACTTTGACTACGACGGCCGCATCTGGGTCTACAATTGCGGCCTGGACCCGGCATTTCGCGAGCTGTCGCCGGGGATTGTCCTGCTCGGGCATCTGATCCAGTGGGCTGCGGACAACGGCCGGTCGGCCGTCGATTTCCTGCGCGGCGAGGAAGCGTACAAACGCCACTTCGGAGCAGTCGCCCGACCGCTATGGTGCATCACGATCGAGCGTCCGGCACTCATCCACCAGGCTACTTGATACGACCCAAGGCGTGCGCCGCGGCGCTGTGGACTTCCGCGTCTTTGTCCTTGAGTGCCGCTTGCAGGGCGGGGATCGCACCTTTCGCGTCGGTCCCGATCTCGGCGAGCGCGTACGCCGCCCCGATGCGGACTGTCGCGCTCTTGTCCTTCATGGCGTCAGCGAGTGCCGGAACTGCCGGCGCGGCGGCACGGCCCAGGCCCATGAGCGCTTTGGTCACGCCGTGGCGTACCGTCTCGTCCTTGTCTTTGAGCATGTCAGCCAGGGCCGGAATTGCTTCCGTGGCTTCGGGAGCGATGGAGCCCAGCGCACCGGCCACGCACATCCGCACCTCCGCGTTCTTGTCCTTCGAAGCTACTGTAAGCTCGGCCAGAGACGCGGCTGCTTTCGGCCCCATCGACCACAGGGCTTGCGCTGCCTCGACGCGCACTTTTGTGTCCGCATCCTTCAGGGCCGCCGCGATGTCGGGCACAGCCGCTGCGGCCTCGGCACCGACTGTCCCGAGCGCGTGGAGTGCCGCTTGCCGCGCGGCGGGGTCACCCTGCTTCACCTGCTGCCGCCAGGCGCTCAGCGTCTTACCGTCGTAGACGGGTTCCTTGGAACATCCCGTCAGCGCAACGAGAACGATGCCGATGACGAATCGTTTCATGGTCCATCTCCCGCTGCCGGTCGCTGCCAGCCATCGACAAACGCCAGCCATTCGCCGTTCACGGCGTGGGCGTCGATGTGGTGCATCCCCGCCGCATTCCAGCCATGGCCCGACGGACCGACAACGCGTCCAACCGGGCGCTCGCGGTGCGCTGTCGATGTCAGTTCATCAATCAAAAACGCGCGGACGTCCATGCCATAGTCAGGCGAGCAGTTTTGTGCGAAACGTATCGGCCGGCCGCCGACCGCCACGACCCGGCCACCGGGACGGGCGTTGTGCGGGTCGCCGGCGACGACCGGGCTGGCTGGGTGTTCGCGCCACGGGCCGGTCAACTCGTTGGCTCCGTACAGACGCAGCGTGTCGTGCCCCTGATCGGAGCTGGCATCCACAAACATCCACCAGCGACTGTCGTGGCGGAACACCGATGCGTCGACGAGGTATGGCCCCTCGATGAGCGCGGCGACGAACGCCCAACGATTCGGGAACGGCCGCGCCTTGTACAGCCGCACGGCTCCGGCCTGAAAGGTCTCGGGGATCATGTACACATCGCCGGCGTGGACGAACACTTGCGGGTACGACAGGTGGAATGGCTCGGCCAACACAATGCGGTCGTATGCCCAGCGTACTCCGTCGGGGCTGGTCGCATGGCCGACTTCGCCCTTGTTCGATCGCCAGTTCCACACTTCGAAGAACAGGTGCCAGGTGCCGTCGAGCCAAATCGCGAACGGATCGGCGATGTTCGACGCGGCGACGTCGCTCACGTCGTCGCGGGTTAGCACCGGGTTGTCCGACACCGGCGTAAGTTCGAGCGGCGACGGACCGCGATAGATGCCGATTGCCCAGGTGTCTCCGCGTTGTGGCCGGGCGAGGTAGAACCGCTCAACGCCACCATTCGTCTCGATGACAAGCCCCTGATCTTCCAGCTCGGCCCGTGCAGCGAGGTACGCGGGACGCTCATCGTCGCCGAGGGCCGCGATCGGCACAGCGGCCGCCAGGCGGTAGACGTCGGTGTCGTCCGGCGTCAGCCAGCTTGGCAGGCGGCTGGTGTCGAGCAGCGCAGATTGCCTCCACAGCCGCTCGACATCGGCCGGCCCTTCGGGTACGTGCAAGAAAGGACCCTGTTTCACTCGCGCATGTCCCTGTGGCGATCCGGGTGAGCGGCCGACCGGGCGATGGCCCGCTCGTAGACGGCCAGCACCCGCCGGATGTACTGTTCCACGGCAAAGTACTCATTCACTCGGTGGCGTCCGGCGGCCCCGAAGCAATCGCGCCGGGTGGGTTCGCCGAGAACGCGATCCAGGGCATCGGCGGTGGCCGTTACGTCGTTCGGTGGGACGAGGTAACCGGTTTCGCCGTCGGTGACGGCCTCGGGCCCACCGCCGGCCGTGCTGGCGACGACCGGGCAGCCGCAGGCCATGGCCTCCAGGTAAACGTTGGCGACGCCGCCCTCGAACTCGGCCGGCGAGCAGAAGACGTGGGCGGCCTGGTAGTAGTTTGGGAGCCGATCCGCGTCCACGAATCCGGGAAACTCGATGTTGCGATCCAGACCGTCGGCAGCCAGCCGCGTGCGGAAGTACTTGCCGAGTTCGTAGCCCTCTGGAAACGCACCAAGGAAGATCGCGTGGATGTCCGGGTACTTCGTGCGAAGTCGAGCGACGGCATCGAAGACGACATGCGCTCCTTTGTTCTCGACAACGTTGCCGACGAATAGCACGGTCGGCCGTTCGGCTCGTCGACCGCCCGGTCGGAAACGCTCGGCATCGACGCCACAGTGGACGACTTCGATCGCATCCCGCGGCACGCCCGTGTATCGGCTCACAAGGCCGGCGATTGCGGCGCTGCATGCCATAAGTGCGTCGGCTTGCCGAATCGAGAAATGCTCGGCGAAGGTGACATATTGGTGGTAGCGACTCCCGCGCTCCGGCCACCCCATGTACTCGACGAACATTTCCGTCGGACCATGGAGCTGCACGGCGACGGGTAACCAGTTCCAGGTGCTGCGGTCGAGTTGATAGGCAAATCCCTCGCCCCCGTACTCGGGGAAATCGACAACATCGAACTTCCATTCCTGTGCCAGTCGACTGAGGTGCCGGAAGACCTGCCACGTGTAGCCGAGCTTATAGGTGTGGTGGCCATAGACGGCGAAATCGGCGCACGGCGGTCGCATCCGGTGAACGGTCACGCCATCGAATCGGCCGGTCCGCAGGTCCGGTGCCTCCTTGGTTCGGGAGCAGGTGAGGACGTGAACATCATGCCCAAGCCGGGCGAGCGCGACGGCCTTGGTGCGCGTCTGGGAGCCGATGCCGCCGCCGGGCGTCTCGGGAGGGTATTCCTGCGAAACCAAACAGACGTTCATCGGTATCCTTCGGCGCGCACCCTCAGGAGTAGCGGCACCGCCGATCACGATCCGCCGAGAAATGGAATGGAACGAAGCATCGATTCTAAGTCGACACCGGCCAGCCCAATGCCGCAGCGGCCGTCCCGAGATCCACGACCCGCCAGCGGGCGTCCGCGTGGGCGGTCCAGGAAGGGTTGGACCCCAGCCACCGTACCTGATTGAACAGTCGAGCGGCAGCGGTCGTCTGGGTCAAGTCGGCCGGCGCGCTACCCGGCCAGCGCGCCCGTGTATAGGCTGCGTCGCAAGCGGCGATGTCGTCGGCTGGCCAGCCGTCGGACAGCGTGACAAGGTCGATCTCGCCCGCTCCGATCGCTGCGGACTCCCAGTCCACAGGGTAGATGCCGTCGGCCCGGACGAGGATGTTGTGGGGGTAGAACTCGCCGTGGACCAAGGTTGGCTCGGCCGCGACGAGGAGTGCAATCGCGCCCTCGAATCGCTCGGCGAACCCAACCAGCCACGGGAATTCGCCGAACCACGATCCTGCGAACTCTTCGGCCCGCCGTGCCCAGCCTTGGTAATAGGCAGCATCGTACACCGTCAGGCCCGATGGCCTCGCGCCCGCGAAGCGGTGGGCCAAAGTAGCGTGGAAGCGACCGAGCCAATCGGCGGCACGAACGAGAGCGGACTCATCTTCGGAGAGGTCGAGGTCCACAGCGTCTGCCACGTGGTCGAGGACGAGCCATGCAGATCCCGTGGCCGGGTCGCGCGCCAGTCCACGAAACGTTGGCAACGTCAGTTCGAGGCCCACGAGAGCGCGCTCGTAGACCATCGCCTCATACGGAACTCCGCCGCGACTACCGTGATCGCGGTGGTCGTCGGGCAGGACCGTCATGTATTTGCAGAACAGCCGACCGATGTCACCACCCGCTCGATCGTAGTCGACGAGTTCACTCGGAAACGTGCGAGCATACTCGTTGACCTGCCGACGATGGAAGGCAACGCTCCCAGTGCGACAATCCGCATCGTCTAACACCGTAGCGAGGCCGGCAGCCAGCGCCGCGTCGTCGGGATAGTCGGTCATCGGTCGGCACTCGCGAAGACGATCGTTGTCTCCGAGTAGCGGCACCGACGGGACACGTGCGCCACGATTGCATTGGTGGTGAAGTCCGACCGCCTCGACTACGCCAGGCGACACACCGCTGTCGCAGTGACGGGCACGCTGCGCAGGAATGCCTTGGTCATCACTGTGTCGCCGCCACCAACGGCGTTCGCACCCAGCGCATCGCGCCACAGCCTTGCCACTTCAGGAGAGTGCAGCCAATCACCGAGCGCGGCCAACGCACTGACATCGTCGGTCGGGTGCCAGATCGCAAACGTGCCGACCGACGGAAGGTACGCTCCGTCCGCATCGATGACGCACTCGATCCGGCGTGACAGTCCTGCAATCATCAGCTTCGGTCGGTGCGACCGAACGAGTCGCCGTGTCAAGGTGCCGGGCAAACCGAAATTCGTGACGACCGGATGACAATAGTCTCGGCCCAGGAAGCGGCACGTCCGTTCGCCCCAGTGGTTGACGCCGGGATCGATCAGCCCGGTCGTCACTAGACGACCGCGCCTGGCCGCCGGACGCTCGGACACGAAAGTTCGCAGGTCATAGGCTTCAGCCGCGGTCAAGCCGGCCGTCACCTCGAACGTGTCGGCAAGTGGTGGGCCATCAACAACGGGCGGCGGACCATCGATCAGAGCATTGAGCGCCGCCCACCAGTTCGATGAGGATAGCTCGCCGACCGCCGTATCGCTGCCACAGCGGACTCGACAGGTGCCACCCGGTCCAAGGACGACGAGACATGCGAATACCAAGGCCCCGCGAAAGCGGCGCGACGTATCGGGAGCATCGATCAGGATGGGTCGCAGGTGTTGTGGCAGAGAAGCGCGGAAATCGGCCAGGGCCGGGGCACACAGCGCCGGCCGCGGCAAGACCAGCGCAACTCGTCCTCCCGGCCGCACTAACTCCATCGCGCGAGCCAGGAAGTAATACGCCAGGTCAGCGGCACCGCGTATCTGGGGGAAGCGGTGACGCAGGTCGGCGGCCACACCCGCGCCTTCGATGGCATTGACGAATGGCGGGTTGCCGATCACGAGGTCGTACCGACCGCGCGCCATCAGCCCGTCACCACAGAGGATACGGCCCGTTGTGCCGAACGCTCGCCGCAAGGCCGCACGTGCCAGCCCAACGGCTAGTGGATCGCGGTCCATGCCGATGAGGCATGTTGCTGGGTCGCCGCCACGGCGAGTGATGCGCTCGCCAGCCGCCACCAGAAACCGGCCACTGCCGCACGCCGGGTCGAGGACGCGCACGTCCGGCCCGTGCTCGTCGAGCAACGGTTCCAGGGCAGCGTCGAGTGCCGCATCGATGAATTCCGGCGGCGTGTAGTAGCAACCCGCGGCTTTGCGTGCCCGGCCACCATCGAGAAGGCGGAATCCACTGGCGTCGATGGCGGGCCGTAGGGCAAGCAGGTGTTCGTAGTCGTCGCCGAAGTCGGTACCGCGCGCTAGCTCGGCCCGCAGCAATTCGCGATAGAGTGAATCGGCGTCGGTCGGTCGACGGGCGAGCCGCCGTGTGCCCGCCGCTTCGAGGCGACGGCGCAGAAGATGGTTGACGCGCACGGTCATGGGTGCGATTGTATCGGCGGTGTTGTGGCTAACGACCTCGTTCGAAGCGGGAAATCCTATGACGCAACTTGCCGACCGCTTGGCCCGCGGCAAGTCCACCCGGGCGGTCCTGCCGCGGTCAGCGCATGGCGATTGGTCGCCACCGAAGGACCGACCCGATCCCGTGACGACGCTCGAGCGCTCCAGCACCGGTCGTGTGCCCGAGCTACTGCCGCTACGCTACGGTCGCATGGCCGTATCGCCGTTCACGTTCCTGCGTGGGGCTGCGGCGGCAATGGCTGAGGACCTGGCGACGACACCGAATTCCGGCCTGCGCGTGCAGCTCTGTGGCGACTGCCACCTGCTCAACTTTGGCGCGTTTGGGACACCGGAGCGCCTGCTTCTGTTTGATCTGATGGACTTCGACGAGACGTTACCCGGCCCATTTGAATGGGACGTCAAGCGACTCGTGGCCAGCGTCCTCGTCGCCGCACGGTCAATCGGCCTGCGCGATGCCGTTGGCAAAGGAGCCGTTCTCGCGGCAGCCCGCACGTATCGCGAGGGCATCCTCGAACACGCCGAACGTTCGCCCTTGGACCTTTGGCATGCCCGGTTGACGGCGGAGGAAGTGATTGCGACGGCCCCAACCAAGGCGGAGCGTCAAGCGTACGCCGCCGGCGCGGCCAAGGCCCGTGCCCATACCGTCGAGCAGGTATTTCCGAAGCTGACGACTGTCGTGAATGGTCGGCGGCGCTTCGTCGATCGTCCACCATCGCTGTTTCACCCACCGATGCACGCCGGTTGGGAGGAGGAATTACACCGGCTGATTTCCCGGTACCGCGAGTCGATTCCCGACGATCGACGTGCGTTGTTCGACCGTTTCGAACTGGTCGACCTGGCGACAAAAGTCGTCGGCGTTGGGAGCGTCGGAACTCGCTGCGGCGTCGCCCTCTTCCTGGCTGGCGATGCCCCACTCTTGCTCCAGATTAAGGAAGCCCGACGGTCCGTTCTGGAGCCGTTCGCGGGCAAGTCCGTGTACGCACACCAGGGACGGCGCGTCGTCGAAGGCCAGCGACTCGTGCAACCGGCGGCCGACATCTTCCTCGGCTGGACGGAAGACGACGAGGGCCGGCACTACTACTTCCGCCAGCTTCAGGACATGAAAGGATCGGTCGACGTGACGGTGATGTCGGCGGCGCAGCTTGCGTGGTACGCCGGGCTGTGTGGCCGGGTTCTTGCCCGTGCCCACGCCAAAGGCGGCGACGCGGCCGTTCTCGCCGGTTACCTTGGCAAAGGCGACACTTTCGACCAGGCGCTGGCGAGATTCGCTATCGCCTACGCCGACCAGACGGAGCAGGATCACGCGGCCCTCGTCGCGGCGATCGCCGCTGGCCGGATCATCGCCACACCGCACGAGCCACCGCGCGTTTGATGGGGTCGCGAGGCCAGTCTGTCTTGCCCTCCTTGCCGCGCTAGGGTAAACCAACCGCCACTGATCCAAGGAGGCGGTTTGATGATCCCTATCGACTTTAGCGGTAAGGTCGCGCTCGTGACCGGCGTTGGCGACAATGAGAGCTTCGCCTGGTTCATTGCCAAGGCACTCAGGGCCGCGGGGGCGAAGATCGTCTTGGCCTGCCACCCGCGGATGGTCGGCATCGTCGAAAGCTTCCTTAGTCGTGAACAGGACAAGGAGTCGCGGCAACTGCCCTACGGCGCAGGCGAACTTACCGTCGAAAGGGTTTACGCCTGCGATGTCGAGTACGACACGATGGCCGACGTGCCGGATTCCCTCAAGACCGACCGTCGCTATGCCAAGTTCCCGGACTTCTCCATCCAGGGCACGGTCGATGCGGTCGGCAAAGCGTTTGGCGGCATCGACATCCTGATTCACTCGGTCGCGTTCAGCCGCGAGATTACGAAGCTCATGAAGGATACAAGCCGGGCCGCTTACTACCAGGCGCTCGGGATCAGCGCGTATTCGCTGACGAGCCTGTTGCGAGCCGCGGAGCCGTATATGGCGAACCGGCCGGGCGGATCCAGTGCCGTAGCGCTGACGTACCTCGGCGGCGAGCGGGTCGTACCCTACTATGGCGGCGGAATGTCCACGGCCAAGGCGGCCTTGCAGATCGATGCAAAGCAGCTCGCGCACAATCTCGGCTCGAAGGGGGTACGGGTGAACCTGATCTCGGCTGGCCCGTACGCCAGTCGGGCGGCGCGGTCGATCCGGCCGGGCGAGTTCGAGAAGTCCATCGAGTACGCGGCCGCACGGTCGCCGCTGCCGCGGGGCATCACGCCGCAAGAGGTCGCCGACGCGACGGTGTTCCTGTGCAGTCCGCTAGCCTCCGGCGTGACGGGGCAAATCCTGTACGTCGATTGCGGCTACCACGTCATGGCGGGGTGACGAAACCTGCGGCGCGGTACGCTGACGCTAGAGGGAGGTTCGTGCCATGTCCGCACAGATCACGCTACCGCCGGAGATCGCCAGCCGTCTGCGCGCCGAGGCGTCAGTGCCGACGCTTGCGCGGCCGAGTTGCTCGACCAAACGCTGCCTCGGGTAGATCGACGCGAAGCCGCTGCGGCCGAACTCGAACGGTGGGCGCGCGACATCGAAGCGATGAGCGACGAAGAGGCGGCTGCCAACGCCGAAGTGTTACGCGCCATCGACGACGAGCGTTCGGCCGGCCGCAAGCTCTTCACCCAACTGCTGTCGAGCGGCGAGCGATGAGGCAGGCGGTCGTCCTCGACACGGACGTCATCGGCCTGCTGACCACACCTCCGGGCCGCTCCAGCCACGCGGCCGACTGCGCTCGCTGGTTGGCCGACCTGGTGCGTGCGGGTCGGCGAGTGCTGGTCCCGGAGATCGCGGACTACGAGAGCCGCCGCGAACTCATCCGCCTGAAACGGGTCAAGGCACTTCGCTCGCTCGATTGGCTGTCCGGCACGGCGGAGTACCTGCCGATCCCGACAGACGCCATGCGCCGCGCGACGGAACTCTGGGCCACGGTTCGCCAGGGCGGTAAGCCGACGGCCGGCGACAACGATCTCGACGCGGACATGATCCTCGCCGTCCAAGCCCTAACGCTGGGCGTTCCTTTCATCGTTGCGACGACCAACGTCCGCCACCTCGGCCGCGTCGTCCCGGCCGACCTGTGGTCAAACATCCCGACGATCTGACTCGCGTTGCCCGTCCGTCGATCGCTACATATCCTGGCGACGCTCTCCCCAAGGGACGTGCGCCCGTGGACATTACCTCCGTCAGCCTGTTGGAGCGGCTGCGCCGCACCCCGGACCCAGCGGCGTGGCAACGGCTCATCGACCTGTACGAGCCGTTCGTCCGCGGCTGCCTCGGCCGCGACCCGGCCCTCGCCAACGACGCCGACGACCTGACCCAAGACGTGATGGCTGCCCTGGTCCGCGAGCTGCCTCGCTTCGAGCGGCAACGCGACGGCTCCTTCCGCGCCTGGCTCCGTACGGTCGCGGCGAACCGCGTTCGCCAATGGGGGCGCGACCGCCGCCCGGCCATCGGCCCGGACGCGCTCGCGGACGTGCCGGACCCGTCGGCCGGCCTGTCGGCGCGGTGGGACGCGGACCACGACTGCCACGTCCTGCGTCGCCTGCTGGAACTGATCGAGCCGGAGTTCAGCCGGCCGGTCTGGCAAGCGTTCCGGCGGCTGGCCCTGGACGGGGCGAGCGCGGCCGAAGTCGCGGTCGAACTCGGCACGACCGAGAACGCGGTGCTGCTCTCCAAGTCGCGCGTCCTGCGGCGGTTGCGCG
This sequence comes from Gemmataceae bacterium, assembly GCA_046350275.1. Taxonomy (GTDB): domain Bacteria; phylum Planctomycetota; class Planctomycetia; order Gemmatales; family Gemmataceae; genus JAXMAS01. Next base: position 137,295 of record JAXMAS010000014.1, on the reverse strand, counting down.
AGGAGGCGGCCGGGTTGGTCGATTGATTGACTTTTTTCGTACAGGATTCGCGCGCCCGCGCATTTCTGAGTAGAGAAGCTTGGAAAGCCCACCCGTGGCAACGGGTGGGAAACCCGCAAGGACTCCCGCCATGCCCCCCACCACGGCCCACCCGACCGACGTGGCCCTCGCCGCCTACGCCCTCGGCAAGCTCGCCGCCGCGGACGCCGAGACCGTCCGCGGCCACCTGGACGCCTGCCCGCGCTGCCGCACCCTCGCCGAGCGGACGCCGGCCGACACGTTCGTGCGGCTGCTCCAGAAGGCGAGCGGCCGGTCGAAGGCCGAGACGCCCGCGCCATCCGTCGCCGCCACCGGCGTCCAACCGCCCCAGGCGGCGGTCGCGACCGGCGTGCAGGACTCGCCGCCGCCGGCCGACGCCGAGATACCGCCGGCCCTGCGCGACCACCCTGCGTTGAAGGTCCAACGGCTGCTCGGCCGCGGCGGCATGGGGGCCGTGTACCTCGCCCACCACGCCATGCTCGACAAGCCGGTGGCCGTCAAGGTCATGGCCCCCGAGCTGGTCGCCGACGAGAAGTCGGTGGCCCGGTTCCACGCGGAAATCCGGGCCGTGGCCAAGCTCGACCACCCGAACATCGTGCGGGCGCTCGACGCCCAGACGGCCGGCGGGCTGCACCTGTTCGTGATGGAGTACGTGGACGGCCAGCGGCTCGACGAGGTGGTCGCCGCCCGCGGCAGGTTGCCGGTGGACTACGCCTGCAAGTGCGCCCGGCTGGCCGCGCTCGGCCTCCAACACGCCCACGAGAAGGGCTTGGCCCACCGCGACTTCAAGCCGCAGAACCTGATGCTGTCGAAGGCGGGGCAGGTCAAGATCCTCGACTTCGGCCTGGCGAAACTGGCGACCGAGACGAAGAGCCGCGGCGGCATGACGTCGCAGGGTGTGATCCTCGGAACGCCGGAGTACATGGCCCCGGAGCAGGCCCGCGACACGTCGAGCGCCGGCCCGCCCGCGGACATCTATGCCCTGGGGGCGACGCTGTTCTTCCTGCTGACCGGCCGGCCGCCGTTTACCGGCGGGTCGGCCATCGACATCGTGATGAAGCAGATCAACGAGCCGCCGCCACGGGTGACGGAGTTGCGGCCCGACGTGCCCCAGGGTTTGGCCGATTTGATCGCGCGGATGCTAGCGAAGGACGCGGCGGATCGGCCGGCGACGGCGAAGGAGGTCGCGGAGGCACTGGGGCCGTACACAAAGCGGACGGCGATGGCGAATGCGGAAGCGGCCGACGTGAACCCGCTAGCATTCGACGGACTGCCGTCGCTGACGACGAGCCTGCGGAAGCCGGCGACGCGACGGCGATGGCCGCTGGTCGCTGGTCGCAGGCATCGCAGTAGGGCTGCTCGCGGTCGGCCTGACGGTCGCAGCGGCGGTCGTGCTTCACGTGAAGACGGCCGACGGGACCATCGTCGTGACGGTCAACGAGCCGGATGCCGAGGTGTTCGTCGACGGTGAGCGGATCACGGTGACGCGCAAGGGCGATGAGCCAATCGAGATTCGCAAGTCGCCGGGCACGCACACGGTCGAGGTGAAGAAGGGTGGGTTCAAGGTCGAGGGGCAGAAGGTGACGCTGACGGCTGGGGGCCGAGTAACCGTGAACCTCGCCTTCCAGGATCAGTTCCGCAAGCCAGTTGGTGGGAAGTGGCCAGAGTTGGCAAGCGGCTTGAAGGCGGGGCAACCGCTCGTGCCTGACCTCGACCTAGGCGGCGGGGTGACGATGAAGTTCGTCTTTATTCCGTCGGGCGAGTTCTTGATGGGGGCACCCGACGGCGAAAAGGATGCGGAAGACGGCGAGAAGCCGCAACATTGGGTACGGATCACGAAGGGATTCTATATGGGCATATTTGAGGTGACGCAGGAGCAGTACGAGGCTGTCATGGCCGCGAATCCTAGTAGTCACAAGGTACACAACACCAACCTGGACACGCGGCAGTTCCCAGTCGAGAACGTTTCGTGGGAAAATGCCGACCGATTCTGCGACAAGCTAACGCTGAAGACGGGCAAGCGGATTGCGTTGCCGACTGACGCGGAATGGGAGTACGCTTGCCGGGCCGGCACGACGACGCCGTTCCACTGGGGTACCTCGCTCAACGGCACGCAAGCGAACTGCCTCGGCGAACATCCGTACGCTACCACCGCGAAGGGGCCAAGCCTCAGACGGCCCTGCAAGGTGGGCAGTTACGAGCCTAATCCCTGGGGTCTGTACGACATGCACGGCAATGTCTTCGAGTGGTGCCGCGACTGTTACGATCCGGACTTCTACAAGAAACACACACTATTTGTTGATCCATTCAATCAAGCGGATGGCTGGCGGGTCGTTCGGAGCGGGGGTTATGGTAGTGGTGGGGTGGGCTGCCGGGCTGCCCTCCGTCACGGGGTCACGCCCTGGGAGCACTACGGCCACGTGGGTTTCCGTGTTCTCTGCCGCGCAGACTGATCGGCGGCGTCTTGAAGGAAAGAATTGACGGAAGGCAGGTCTTAGCCCCGGAGGGGCGATCGTTGGTAGCCAGGGGTGTAAACCCCTGGTCCCCGTCACCCCGCCCGAATCCAGCCCCGGAGGGGCGTCAATGCCCCGCGCGGGACCGTCTGCCGCCCCTTCGGGGCTGACGCATCGACATATCTCGATCCCAGGGGCTGACGCCCCTGGCTACCAACGGCCGCCCCTCCGGGGCTGAGACCGGGGCACCGCCGTTCGGGACGCCATACTCACGTCGGCGGCCTCACGCGGCTGCGCCTCCGGATCGTCCCGGCGTCTGCCGGACGCCCTGCGTTAGCCCCGGAGGGGCGGCCGTTGGTAGCCAGGGGTGTAAACCCCTGGTCCCCGTGGTCCCACCCGCATCCAGCCCCGAAGGGGCGGCAGATGTCTCGCCGGGGCCGTCTGCCGCCCCTCCGGGGCTGACGCATCAACGCATACCGATACCAGGGGCTGACGCCCCTGGCTACCAACGGCCGCCCCTCCGGGGCTAAGGCAAGCGGGCCGAGGTCGATGCGGCCGCTAGCATTCGGCCGGCCCGGCGGATACGCTCCATGACGCCCAACACCCTCACCGGAGCCGCCGCCGTGCCGCAATCCTTCGCGTCCCTGCACTACCACTTCGTCTTTAGCACCAAGCACCGCGAGCCGCTGCTCTTGGCCGACCTGCGGCTGCGGCTGTTCGACTACCTCGGCGGCATCCTCAAGGCGAACGACGGTTGCCTCGTCGCGGCCGGCGGCGTCGAGGATCACGTCCACCTGCTCGCCGGCCTCGGCCGCGAGACATCGGTCGCCGACGCCTTGAGGCTCATCAAGGCGAACACATCGAAGTGGTTGCACGACGTCAACCTCGCCCCGCCGCACTTCGCGTGGCAGGCCGGCTACGCGGCATTCACCGTCAGCCGGTCGCAGATGCCGGTCGTCGAGGCGTATCTCGCCAATCAGGAGGAACACCACCGTACGCAGTCGTTTCAGGACGAGTACCGCGCCCTACTCCTCCGACACGACATCGAGTTCGACGAGCGCTACCTGTGGGATTGATTGCTCTGTCTCAGCCCCGGAGGGGCGGCCGTTGGTAGCCAGGGGTGTGAACCCCTGGAACCGTGACCCCTCGCGGGACCGCAATCCACGCGGGACCGTAACTCACGCCGGGACCATCTGCCGCCCCTCCGGGGCTGACGCATCAACGCATCTCGATTCCAGGGGTTGACACCCCTGGCTACCAACGGCCGCCCCTCCGGGGCTGAGGCAGGCGGGCCGAGATCGATGCGGCTGCTTGCAATTGGTCGGCCTATTAGGTACTACTGAGGTCCGGGGGATGGCATGGCCACACACGTCGACACGAGCCTGGTGGCGTCCGGCAACACCTACAACCCGTGCCTGCTCGTCCTGCGGCAAAAGGGCTACGACCTGTGGCTCGAACGGGGGGACGACGGCTCCCTCTGGTGTGCGCGGCGGGACGGCCAAACGTTCGTCGCGTACACCGGCTCCGAACTGTTGGGCCTCGTCGCCCTGTGGGAAGCGTTCGGCCCGGCCTGGAACCGGCAAGAGCCGGACGTGTACGGCAAACTCGCCGACGCGCTCGGCGACTGACCCGCCACGCCGCCCGCACGGCGCTCGCTTTCGGATAAAGCCGATGTCGGACGTGCGGCGGGCCAGATCGTCGCCACCTCGCGCCGCGGCTATAGGGGGTCGGAACGCACTTCAACTCGCCCAATCGACGATCACGAGGCCGGGAACGCCGGCGAAGTCCTTGACGTTGTGCGTGACCAGTGTCGCGCCGTGTTCGAGGGCCACCGCGGCGATGCGGAGGTCGTTCTTGCCGGCCCGCGGGAGCAGCTTACGGAGTTGCCGGAATCGCTGCTGGGCGGCCGCCGAGTACGTCAGAATCGTGAACCGCGCCAGGCTCGCGGCCGAACGTGTCAGGCCATCGTAGGCGAGGGCGATCTGGTCGGGGCGCTTGGCCTGGCGGGCGTAGGTGTACCAGCCAATGAATTGCTCCTCGACGGAGACCGCGGTGACGCGCACCGCCCCCGGCGCGTGGGCATCGACGGTCGGGACGACATTCGGGTGTCCGGTTTGGTAGAAGGTCAGCGTGTCGGTGTCGACGACGAAGAAGCTCACGGCTCGTCCGGCTCGGCGTCGAGTTCCCGCCGGTAGTCGGCCATCGCCTTCCGCCACTCGTCGAGAAGGGGGTGGTCCTTGAGGCAGCCACCGTAGCTGAGTGTCCGCGGGTCCGGTGGAGCCGTGCCGTTGGCGACCGTCAGCGTCGCGACCCGCCCGCCAGCCTGGAAGAATTGCGCGACGGACGCTTCGAGGCGCGATTGTGCCTCCTCGGCCGTACCCCCCTCGGCACCCAGGTGCAGCGCCCGGGCGCGAAACGTATGCCCATCGAAGGGTTCGATGACGACCGGAATGTCCATGCTGGCTCCCTTGAGTCGTTGCGGCCATCGTAGCATGACGGTCCCCGATTCGCCCATCCCTGTTGCCGTCACGCCAGCAGCTCGCGCGGGTCGGCGATGGTGCCGTTCAGCGCGCTCGCGGCGACCGTGAGCGGGCTGGCCAGAAACACTTGCGCCTCCTTGTGGCCCATCCGGCCGGGGAAGTTGCGGTTGGTCGTGCTGATGCACGAAATCGGGGCGTTCAGCCGGCCGAACGTGTCCGACGGGCCGCCCAGGCACGCCGCACAGCTCGCGTCGCCGATCTTCGCCCCGGCGTTCAGGAAGATGCTCTCGAGGGTCTCGCCGCCGATCGTCTCCGTCTTCAAGCCGCGGGCCACCTCCGTCGTGGCGGGGACCACGAACGTGTCGATCCGCACGCTCTTGCCCTTCATAAGTGCGGCCGCGGCGCGGAAGTCGGTCAGCTTGCCGCCGGTGCAGGAGCCGATGTACGCTCGGTCGAGCTTGGTGCCGCGGACTTCGCTCACCTTCGCCTTGTTGTCCGGGCTGTGCGGCTTCGCCACCACCGGCTCCAGCTTCGTCACGTCGTAGACGCGCTCGGTGATGTACTGCGCCCCGGCGTCCGACTTCATGACCGTGTACGGCTTCTGGCCGGCGTTGCGGGCGTTGACGTAGTCGAGCGTCACCTGGTCGGGGGCGATGATGCCGTTCTTGCCGCCGGCCTCGATGGCCATGTTGCACAGCGTCATGCGTTCTTCGATGTTCAGGGCATACACGCCGTCGCCGTCGAACTCCATCGCCCGGTAGGTCGCGCCGTCGCAGCCGATGTCGCCGATGACGGCCAGGATCAGGTCCTTGGCCATCAGGTACGGCGGCAGGTTACCGTGGAAGACGAACCGCATGGTCGGCGGTACCTTGAGCCACAGCTTGCCGGTGCCCAGGACGAACCCGGCGTCGGTATTGCCGATGCCGGTCGCGAACTCGCCGAACGCCCCGGCCGTGCAGGTGTGGCTGTCGGTGCCGAGCAGCACCTCGCCGGGCCGGGTGTGGCCCTCTTCCGGCAGTGCGATGTGGCAGACGCCCTTATACTGGGGCGTGCCGACGTCGTAGAAGTAGTCGATCTTCTGCTCGGCCGCGAACTGCCGCAACACGTCCACGTTGCGGTTGGCCATCGGGTCATGCGTGAAGATGTAATGGTCGGGAATGAGGACGACCTTCGAGCGGTCCCAGACCTTGGCGTCCGGGCCGAAGTTCTTCTTGAACACGCCGAAGGTGCCGGGGCCGCAAACATCGTGCGTCATGAGGACGTCGACGTTCACCCACACGTTCTCGCCGGGGGCGACGCTCTCGCGGCCCGCGGCGCGGGCCAGGATCTTCTCGGTCAAGGTCTGCGGCACGGTGACTCTCCTCGGGGGTCTATTCCAGTATATGCCCCGTCGTGTGGGCGGGTCGGGTCGTAGGATGACGGCATGTCTCAGTTCCGCGTCTTTCAGTCCCTCCGCTGGGCGCTCGTCAACAATGCGACCCGGTTGCTCTTCGGCCACTCGCGTCTGCGCCTGGTTACGATTCTGCTGGCGAGCCTGTTGATCGCCGGCACGGTCTTCGCCGGCGCATTCGAGGGATTCCTGCTACTGAAGCGGCAGAGCATTCCCTTTTCGGGCCGAATCGTCGGAATTCTCTTCGACTTTCTCTTCCTCGCTCTGTCGGTGCTGCTCGTATTCTCGGGTGGGATCATCCTTTACAGCAGTCTGTTCACGTCGCCGGAAACGGCATTTCTACTCGCGACACCCGCCAAGGCCGATCAGGTATTTGCCTACAAGTTCCAGGCGTCGGTCGCGTTCAGCTCGTGGGCGTTCTTGCTCATGGGGCTACCGATCCTCGTGGCCTACGGCTTAGCCTATGCCGTGCCCTGGGGGTACTACGCGCTCTTGCCGGTCTTCTTCGGCGGGTTCCTGCTTGTACCTGGCTCGATTGGTGCGATCGGGTGCTTCCTCGTCGTCAACGTTACGCCGCAGCGACGCAAGCAGGTACTGGGCGCGATCGTTGCCATTCTCGCCGTCGTGCTCGTCTGGTGGACGTACACGACACTTCGCCAGGCCGTACGCGGGCAAGGCGCTACCCGCGATACGTTGCAATGGCTCGATAACCAATTCGCGTTTGCTCGCGCCAAGGTTGTGCCGAGCCATTGGATGACGCGCGGGCTTCAGGCGGCTGCGCGTGGGGACTGGCTGGAGACGGCGTACCCGCTGACGCTTCTGTGGGCCAACGGGCTAATGCTCTATCTCGCGGCGGCGTACACGGCCGGTCGGCTCTATCGGCGCGGGTACAATCGCCTCGCCACGGGCGGGGACCTGCGCCGGCGGTACGGTGGCCAGTGGATGGACGACGCACTCGAGCGCGTCTTGTTCTTCGTCGATCGCCAGACTCGGCTATTGATCGTCAACGACTTTCGCACGTTCCGCCGCGACCCGGCACAGTGGGCACAAATCCTTATCTTTGCGGGGCTGATGCTGCTCTATTTCCTGAACTCACCACAGTTCTATCAGAGCGACCGCGGCCGGGGGTTTCAGCACGTCATCGGCTTCACTAACTTGCTGGCGACCGCGATGCTGATGTGTGCGTACATGAGTCGGTTCGTCTACCCGATGCTCAGCCTGGAAGGGCGCAAGTTCTGGATTCTCGGCTTGCTGCCACTGGAGCGCGAGCGACTGTTGCGTGGCAAGTTTGCGTTCGCGGCGACCGGGTCCATCGTGATCGGAGTCGCACTCGTGGCCATTAGCGACGTCCTGTTGGGCATGCCGGCGATCGCGTTTGCGTTCCACCTGCCGACGGTGGTCGTACTCGCGATCGGGTTGAGTGGGCTCAGCGTGGGTCTGGGAGCGGTGGTGCCGAACTTCCGCGAGAGTGACCCGTCGAAGATCGCTGTCGGCTTCGGCGGCACGATGAATCTGATCGCCGGCCTACTCTATTTGCTCATTGTCATCGCGCTCATGGCCGGGCCGCTGCACCTGGCCCTGGGCTTGAGCGGCGAAGAATCCCTTCCCCGACGGGCGGTGCCGTGGGTCGTAGGCGCTGCACTGTGTGGCGTCGCCGTAGGCATCGCCGGCACCATATTGCCATTGCGAGCCGGGGCGCGGGTGCTGAAAGGAATGGAGTTCTGAAGCTGCGGAGCGGTTTTACAAGCCCGCAGCGCGAGCAAGGGCCGAGGCTTGTGCCCTTGCTCGCGCTGCGGCCTGGTGACGATGCGTTAATTCGACTTCTTCGCCGGCGTCTTGCTCTTGCCCGATTGCACCATCTTGTCGTCGACGAGGATCGCGACCCGAACGACCAGGCTCTCCTTGTCGTCGCCTTTGGCCTTCGCGTCCTTCGACGCGGGTTTCTTCGCACTGGTATCCTTGAGCCGGCCGAATATGACCTCGATGGTCTGCCCGGCATGTAGCTCATTGACGTTGCTCTTGAAGAAACCGGTGTGCTTTGGCTCCTTGAGCTTCGCCAATTCGGCTCCGACGACCTTCTTCGGCTTGCCGTCGTCGCCCGTCGTTTCCGGCGGAATCTTGGTCATGACGTGCAAATCGTCGGCCAGCGTCAGCTCCTCGGTCTTGGAATAGCGCCCGCTCCGGATTTCCAGCTGAAGTTCGGACGACTTCGTGTCGATCTTCTTCAGCTTGCCGACGATCGACCCCGACTCGATGTACTTCTTCTCGGCCGGCTTCGACTCGGGTTTCGCGTCCGGCTTGGCGGGCGGAGCCTTATCGTCCTTCTTCATCTCGCCCTTTTTGTCCGTCTCGTTCGGCTTCTTCGGATCGTCGTCCGCGGCGAGGACCGGCAGCACGACGAACACGGCGAACAACGGAATCCAACGCGAGAGACGAAGCATTTTGTCGAACTCCTGGCCGCGACGGCAGGTGAATCGCTTCCCAACAACGTGGACGACCACATTCCTTCGACGCGCCGGCGGCGGCCACAGTTCCTTGCCGTCGCCGCCGGTGTCGCCATGACTTTTATCGGACGCCGGCCTTGAGCTGCTCGCGTTTCTTCGCGATCGTCGCCAGCAGTTTGTGCCACGGCTCCGCGAACTTCGACAGTCCCTCGCGCATGAGCGTCTCTTCGAGGTGCTTCATGTCCACCTTGGCCGCGATCTCGGCCAACACGTCGGCCGGCGGCAGTTCGTTGACGTGGCTGGTGATCGTCCGGCCGCTGGCCGCGACGGCGGCGTTGGTGGCCGGCGGGTTCGTCTCGATGTCGGACCCGGCGAACGCCTCGACGTACTTCCACGCCGGGTCCGACGCCTTCTTTGTCCCCGTGCTGGCGAAGATCATCTCCTGCTGCAGTCCGAGCTTCTTGTCGGCCCAGAACTGCTTGTTGAGCTTCCAGATGTGCTTGGCGTTGACGATGCCGACCTGGCCCTGCGCGGCCGGCGACAGGCTCGGGACGTGCTTTTCGGTGTACACGTCGAGCCGGCTGACGAAGATGCTGTAGACGGACTTGAACCCGTCGAGCGACTTGCGGCGTTGGGCACCCTTCCAAATGGCGTCGCGGGCGGCGACGTACTGCCGCTCGGAGAAGATCAGCGTCACGTTGAGCGTCACCCCGGCCGCGCACAACTCTTCGAGGGCCCCGAGGCCACCGGGCGTGGCCGGGACCTTGATCATCCGGTTCTTGTGCCCGGCCGACCACTTCTTGCCGAGTTCGATGTACTTCGCCGACTTCTCGGCGAGCGGCATCGAATCGGCCGACTTGTCTTCCAAGAGCGGGTCCAGCTCGAAGCTGACGTAGCCGGTGTTGCCCTTCGACTTCTCCCACGCCGGCAGGAACTTGGCCTGCGCCTCCTTGACGAGCGCGTCGGTCATGAGCCAGGCGAGGGTGGTATCGTCCTCGGCTTCGGCCATGAACTTGGACATCAGCCCGTCGAACCGGCCGGTCTCGACGAGGTCGCTGATGATGATCGGGTTGGAGGTAGCCCCGGTCGCGCCCCAGGCGAGGTTCTTCTCGACCTCGGCCGGGTCCACGGAGTCGAGCCACAGTTTCGTGCCGGAGGCGACGAGGCTTTCGAGCGGTGTCACGGTCGGGGTCTCCCTAGGGGTCGCGGAACCGGCCCTTATTGTATGGTCGTGACGGAAGGCGAGTACGTTCGCCGCGCGGACCCTCACGGAAGCGGCGGCAAGCCGAGGTCGCGCCGGACGGCATCCGCCTCGCTCGCGGTGATCCGGTAAATCCGCATGGACGTGCCGAGTTGTGCGACAGGTCGGAAGCGCTGAAAGTAAGCGTAGTCGTCGCGGTCCAGCCGCACCTTGCCGCCCCGGCCGTCGGGAATCGTGTACGGCCGGCCGCGGATGAAGTTCACGTCCACCGCGTACCACCCCGGTCGTGGCTCCTTGGGGGGCGGCACATAGTCGATGCCGAGAACGCGCGGATCGACCCCCAAAAAGCACGCCAACCCCAGCGAGCGGGCTTCCGGATGGGCGTTGAGCCAGTCCTTCACGAACAACATGTCCTGCCCCCAGCCGACGTTGCTTTCCAGCAGGTGGTCGTCGCCGCGAGCCAAACCGCCGGCCAGTTCGTGAAAGTAGCCGATGTGGTGCGGGTAGGCCCGGAGGCTACTGGCGGCACTGGCGATGGCGAGGGCGATGACGACCGCCCCGCGCAGCCACGTCGCGCGGCGGACCCAGGCGGCCAGCCGCCCGGCCGCGACGAACAGGTACGGTAGCGCCGGCAGGACGTAGCGCGAGTGCGCGTTCAGGCCCGTTTGCGAGCTGACGACCGCGACAATGACCGCCGCATGGATGGCGAGGTAGCCCGTCGCCCGATCCGGTCGGGCGACAGCCGATACCGCGGCGAGTACCAATAGCCCAAGGGTGCCGAGCGGCAACTTGACGGCCCAGGCGTAGAGGTAGTAGTACCACCAGCCGCCATGCCGTCCCTCGCCGCGCAAGTACGACCACGGGCATAGCTCGAAGTCGCGCCGCTGCGTGTCGATGCCGCGGAGGTAATCGACCGGCAACGGCAACGGCAAATCGGCGAGGGCGGTGCCGACAAAACGGTTTCCCCAACTGCCCGCGCCGTAGATCGGTACGCCATCCGGCGGGCCGGCGAACAGTCGGCTGACGAATGGCACGTCGCCGAGCGGCATGCCGGTGCCGCGGAAGCCGAACACGGCGTTGATGACGAGGACGCTGACACCGACGACGGTCGCTGCGTGGCTAAGCCGCACCGACCGCGGCCGGACGATCAGCGCGGCGAGCGGCCAGATGAGGTAGAGCAACAGGTTCGTAAACTTGGTCAACTCGGCGACGCCGAGGAGGACGCCGCAAACGACCGCCCGCCGCCACGATGGCGTCCGTAGGTAGCGCCAGAAAGCGTAGGACGCAGTGAGGCCGGCGGCCGTCGCCGGCACGTCCGGCGTGACGACAAACGCATGGCCCAGGACGTTCGGCTCAAAGCACCACAGCGCGAGGCTCAGCAGACCGGCCGCATGGCCGTAGACTTCCCCGGCCCAACGGTAGACGATCCAGCCGCCGAGCAGCGACCATGCGACGGTCGTCAGACGCGCGAGGCAAATGAGATCGTGGTAACGACCGGCGTTGGCGTCAGAAAAGTCGGTGGCCAGGTCCCACTCGCAGCGGACGCCCGGCACGTCGGCGCGGCGGTGCCAGTCGTAGGCCGGGCGTACAGCCAAGAGCGGCAGGGCGGCCAGCATTCGCGGCAGCGGCGGGTTGACGCGATACGGGGCGAAGTCGCCGGTCAGCCAGTGGGCAAGGCCGGCCGGGATGTGGGCGGATTCATCGACGACGGCGAAGTTGACGCGCGACTCGGCGAGCAGCAGCCCGGCGTGGGCCGCGAGTAGGGCCACGACGGCGAGTCGGGTCACGCGACCGCCCGCGACCGGACGCGACGAACGGCCTGCCGGACGACGAGCGCCGCCGCCACCGCAACGGCGGCGATCAACAACCAAGCGAAGTTGTTTTGAACTCGGGAGACGACTGCCGGCCGCTTCTCTCCGACGATTTTGCCGCTGCTGTTGACATCGTACACCGTAGCCCTCTCGGGGAAGTCGACTTTGGAGAATTCCTCGACCGGATAGTCCGGGTTAAGGTGCGCGACGGTGATACTGAACTCCTCGGTTTGATTGACGACCGCCTTTCCCTGCCGCAGGTTGCCGTTGTCGTACGCGCGGTTGTCAAGTCGGTGGAAGAGCCAAACGCCTGGGGCAAGTTCCTTGAAGTCGCTGGCGCGGCGAACCCCGGTGGGCAAAATCCGGCTGTTGAGGGCCATGTAGCATTCCGTCTGGACGGGCAGGTAGTTTCGGTCGATCGCGAGCCACAGCCGATAGGTCAGATACGGCTTGAGCGGGTGGCCGTCAAATGACACGTCGCAATTGACACGAACGCAGTTCAGGCCATCGATAACCTCGACGGCTTCGGCGGATACTTTCGGTACGGCGTCCTTTAGGACGCCCGCGCTGGGGTGCTTCTTCAACTCGTCGCCGCCCCTCAATAGGACTGACAGTGGGACCTTGACGTTGTCGCGAAGTATGATCCAGGAGTGGGAGTGAAAGTCGTGCGCCGACGCCTGTTGCCCATCGACGACGTTCGCAACGCCGGCCGACAGGACGCGCGTCTTGCTTCCGTCGTACGCCTGCGCCATGGAGAACTTTTGAATCTGACCGCCTTGTAGGTTGTTCGTCGTGTCCTCACGGAAGAAGTACAAGCCCCCCTGCCGAATGCACCGGCCGGTTTCCGTGATCGCGACCAATCCGCCGACGGCGGCGGGCAGGGGTACGTTCTCGGTGTGGAACCGGTAACTGCGATCCCAGCGAACCTCATAGTTGTGGTATAGCTGTTCGTTGGATCGGATGTTGTCGGTTAACTCGACGATGTTGACGTGCTTACTCTGGGCGTGCGCAACATCGTGCGGCGCGAGAGACGCCGCAATGCAAATGACTGTGGAAGGAGATAGTCGCATCATGTCCGATTACCCGACTTGAAAGTGTCACCCGGCAAGTTCGGCAAGGATACGTCACAAGCCAGTAGCCCGGCAACACGCCCCGAAATCTGCGAACGCGGAATCAGCCCTCACCCCGCAACGGGACGTGCAGCCGGCTGTCGACCGTATGCGCATCAGCAGGTCGAAAACTGGCCCGCGAGAAGACCAGCGTTGACGCCCTGGCCAACACAGACGATGGAAGGGCAGCTGACCGCGCCGGTAAGTGGGTTCAGCGTGCAACATGCCTCGCCATAGATAATTCCGTTACCGCAGTTTGCCGTATTGCTGCCCGTCACTTGACAGAAGCCACTTGCGGAATAAATGCAGGTCTTAAAGGTTATGTTGTTGCCGCCGGTGTAGCCCACGGCAGAGACCAGCCTTTGGGACCCCGGAGCGGGGCAGGTCACCGGGGCGAAAGTGACGAGTTGGAAGCAGGACGTACCGTTGGCGTTACATTGCTGGTTCGCCTGCCTACAAGTCGCGCCGCCATTTACGGGTTGCGTACCGCCCCCGTCATCGCCGACTCCGACCTCATCCGGCTCGTCAACATCGGCTCGTACCGCAAGGGTGACGCTGAGGCCACAGATGAGGGTCAAGGCGACGAGCAGCAACGGGAAGGCCAATCGCTGATACACGGTCATGGGTTTCTCCTTTCGCAACCTGCGCGCGCAGGCCAGCTATCGATCACCCACCGGCGGGCGTGCGCCCGCGGGAAGTTCGCACACGGAGTTTCACCGGGCTATCGCAGCCCTCGAAGTGCAACATCACGTCCACCTGTTCGAAGGCGGTGCCAACATCTGAGAGCGTGACGGCAAGACGCCTGCGCACGGCGTTCGCGTCGTCCAGATTCTTGATCTCGACTCCCTCCGGTGCCTCGAAACTCGCCAGTCGCGCGAGCGGCTTGCCGTCCGTGCGCCAGGCGAGCACGGTCCCGCGGAGGCTAGCAGCCGAGTCGGTGGCGGTCAGGTAGAGTGTCGTCGGCGTGACGTTCAGCACCTCGCGGACGTTGGCCCGCACCGGCACTTCCAGCGCTTGATCGTCTCCCTTGGCTGACAGCGCAACGTGGCCGAGGAAGGCACCGGGCGGCATAGTCGTCGCCAGCCGTAACGACAGCGCGAGGGTCCGATCTGCGTCCGGCACGACGTCGGCGATCAAGTCCGGTGAGGACGACTTGACTGTTAGGGATGAGGCGTCCGTGAACGGCGCGTCCTTGGCATCACGCAGGCGCAGGCGTTTTGTCGGCTCGGTGCCGATCGGCACGTCGCCAAAGTCGGCGGTCTGCGGCGATACGTTGATCGGGGCCACGCATGTCGCCAAGAGGTTCATGGCCACAAGTTCGTTGTCCGCGTCGTTCGTCGTCATCCGCAAGCCGACCACTTCGTCTTGGCCGGGCGTGCGCAACTTGACGGCGACGCGAACCTTCTGTGTGGCACCCGGCGCGACGGTTCCTTCCTGAGGTTCGACGGAACTACAGGAGCAACTGGCCTGGATGTTGAAGTTGAGAGGGGCGCGTCCGCTGTTGGAGAACCGAAATACCTTGACGAGTTCCTGCCCTTCGCGGCCGGTGCCCATTGGAATCGTTCGCGCACACAGACCAAACTGGAGGCGCGGGTGCGGAATCAGCGCGCGAAACCCGTACCAAGCCAGCGCGGTGGTAGCAACCAAGCAGCCTACGCAGAGCGAGAAGCGCCTCATTGGTCCGTCCTCACGAGTCGGGCTGCAACACCCCACGCTTGAACCGCGTTTTGCCGAATGCAACCAGCCGCACCGACCCGTCGGCGAACGCAAAGTTCGCCCCGCGCGCGTGGGCCGATCCCCAACTGTTGCGGAACTCGACGCCCGGCTCGTCGCGGTAGACGTGGCGGCCGAAACGCATGGTCCCTTCCGAACCGCCCAGGAAGTACGGCTCGTCCCAATACCAGGTGCCGGTGTCGTAGTTCTTCGGGTCGAGTGACTTCTCCCCACACAACGCTGACTGCGACGTGCCCGCCGACAGGTCGGTGAGGGCTTGGCACTTCGGCCGGTTGGCTATCACATGGGCGCTAGCGGCGTAGTCAGTCTTGGCCCAATCCCAGCCGCCGCCGCGGTAGTAGCCGTACTCGTCGTCGAACGCTGGCCGCGCCACCGCGTCCCGCCGCGACGGGCAAGCGTAGAGGGCGACTGGCGTCCACCAACTCCGCGCCCGGAAGGCCGCTTCTTGCTCGACGAACGGCAGGATCGCGAACGCCCAGCAGCCGGTCTGGTCCTGCGGACGCAAGGCTGGGTCGCCGACGCCCCAAACGAAGTCGTTGGGCCGAAGGTAGTCGCGCGTTGTCGCGAAGAATGGTGTGCCGTCTTTGGCGATGATAGTCTGTCGACCGTCCCAGCCGCCGTTCGACGGCAGGACGCCGCGAGCGTCGTGGTGGTGGATGAGTGCCAAGCCGATTTGCTTCAGGTGGTTCGAGCAACGCGCCCGGTTCGCCGTCTCACGCACCCGTTGGACGGCCGCGAGGAGCAGCCCGGCCAGCATGGAACCAATGGCGAGGACGACGAGCGTCTCGATCAGGGTGAAAGCGAAACGGGCTGGACGCATGGCATTCCTACGAATCAGGCACATCGAGGAACCAGGCCACTTGTGCCGATATTACCGATGGGGGGGAGGGGCTTGTCAAGAAAAAACTAACGACAAGTTCAGGCTCATCTAGCTTTTTCCTGTTGCCCTTATTGTGCCGTGGCAAACTTGCGTCTCAGCGGCAACGGCGGTGAGTTCGCCGCCACCGCAGCGACCGTCAGCGGCTCCCCCTTCGTCACCCTGTCGAACTTCACCGGGGCGGCGACGGCCGGCGACTCGCTCGTCGATGGTCGATACACGCTCACGGTTGTTGCAAATCAGGTGACGACGCCCGGCGGCCTGGACGCCAACGGCGACGGCATCGCCGGCGACGACTACGTGCTGAACGGCACGGCAGCGAACGGCCTGTTTCGCTACTACGGCGACATCGATGGCGATGGCGACGTGGACGGCACCGATCTATTTGCTTACGTCCCGACCGTGTTCAACGCCGGCAACTACAACCCGGCGTTCGACTTCGACGGGGACGGCGACGTGGACGGCACCGATCTGTTCGAGTTCGTGCAAAACCTGTTCATGCCGCTGCCGTAACCGGCGAGCGGGGTCGGTCACGACCCGGTTCTTTGCTTCCAAGAACCGGGGTCGTGACCGACCTCGCCCGATTGAGAATTTCTCAACATCTTTCCACATTTTCGAGCGCCTTCGGGGGGCGAAGAACCGGAGTCGTGACCGACCCCGCTCACCAAAAATCGCGCATTCCGCACAACCGGAATTCGGCAGCGCCTACCGACCTTGAATCGGCAAGGAATCGCGGCGACACTCGCCCGAATGAGTGTACATTAGTACACATCGGCCATCAGGGGGCCTGCCGCCATGCCGCTCAACTACCTGTTCGTGGACATGAACTCCTACTTTGCCTCGGTCGAGCAGCAGTTGCGACCTCAGTTGCGCGGCAAGCCGGTCGCCGTCGTGCCGGTCTGTGCCGAGACGACCTGCTGCATCGCCGCCAGCTACGAGGCCAAGGCGTTCGGCGTCAAGACCGGCACCCGCGTGTCCGACGCCCGCGCGCTCTGCCCCGGCCTGTGCGTCGTCGAGGCCCGGCCGAAGCTCTACGTCCAGATGCACCACCGGATCAAGGACGCCATCGACTCGTGCATCCCCGTCGACAAGGTCATGTCCGTCGACGAAATGATCTGCAAGCTCCAGGGCCACGAACGCACGGAGGCCGGGGCCAGGGAACTCGGCATGCGGGTCAAGCGGGCGATTTACGCGCATGCTGGCGTGGCGATGCGCTGCTCCGTCGGCGTCGCCCCGAACCGGCTGATCGCCAAGGTCGCCGCCGACATGCACAAGCCGGACGGGCTGACCGTCGTCCACAAGGAGGAACTGCCGCAGCGGCTCTACGGCCTGAAGCCGACGGACATTCCCGGCATCGGCCCGCGGATGGACGCCCGGCTGCGGCGGGTCGGCGTGACGACGGTCGAAACGCTCTGCCGGCTCACGCCCAAGGAGGTGTCGCAGTTGTGGGGCAGCCAGGTGGTCGGCGGCGGGCTGTACCACAAGCTCCGCGGCGAAGACCTGCCGGAGCGGCCGACGCGCACGCGGTCGATGGGCCATTCGCGGGTGCTGCCGCCAAACCAACGCCACGACGCCGCGGCGTGGGCCGTATTGGTTCGGCTGATCCACAAGGTGGCGGCCCGGCTGCGGGCCGGCAACTACTGGACCGGCCGGGTGTCGGTCCACGCCCGCTACCTGGGCCAACACGGTTGGGACAATTGGGCGCGGATCGAGGAATGCCAGGACACACTGTCGGTAATCCGGGCATGCCAGGATCTATGGTCGCGGCGGCCGCCGGGCGGCAAGCTGCTCAAGGTCGGCGTGGTGCTGGCGGACCTGGTCCCGGCCAAGGACCGCACGCGGTCCTTGTTCGAGCCGAACCGGAGCCTGGTGGAATTGGCCAAGGCGATGGACCAGATCAACCGCCGCTTCGGCCTGGCCGGGGCGTGCTACGCCGGCATGCATGGGCTGGAACACCAGTACACGACGCGGATCGCGTTCAACCGCGTGCCGGACATCGATCTGGCGGATGCGTAGCCGTCGAACCCGCGGCGGGCGACCAGCGTCAGACTTCTGATGGACGATGCCGAACTAAGCCAGGCCTACTACCTCGACCTCGCGGCCGCTTACGTCCGCGGGCTGCGGCCGGACTGCGCCACCGATTCGCCGGCCGCGACGTTCCACGCCGGCGTCGCGGCCGGGCTGCGGCTGCACCGCTTCAAGCGGACCGCCGGCCTGCCGCGCGTCCGCCGGGTTCTCGGCATCCTTCGCGGTCTCGCCCCGAGCGAACTGCTCGACATCGGCACCGGCCGCGGCGCCTTCCTCTGGCCGCTGCTCGATGCGTATCCCGGTTTGCCCGTTCTGGCGGTGGACAACGACCCGCACCGCACCGCCGTGGCGGCGGCCGTCCGCGCCGGCGGCGTCGGCCGGTTGACGGCCGTCACGATGGACGCGACCCGGCTCGGCCTCGCCGATCGGTCGTTCGACGTGGCGACCGCGCTCGAAGTCCTCGAACACCTGGCCCGCCCCGACCGGGCGGTGGCCGAACTCGCCCGCGTCGCCCGGCGGGCGGTCGTCGCGTCGGTGCCGTCACGCCCGGACGACAACCCGGAACACGTTCAACTGTTCACCAAGCGCCGCCTCGAAGCGCTGTTCCACGACGCCGGATTCGCTACCGTGCGGATCGACGCCGTGTTGAACCACTACGTCCTGGTCGCGACCGGGGGCGAGCGATGACGCCGATCCGCAAGTACCCGCGCACCCGCCACCTGGAAGGCTCGCGGCTCCAACCGGGCGACGACGACCTCGCCGCCGCGCCGTTCGCGGAACTGCGGGGCCGGTGCGTCGTCGCCGAGGAGAAGCTCGACGGGGCCAACGCCGGGCTGTCGTTCGACGCCGACGGCACGCTCCGCCTCCAGAGCCGCGGGCACTACCTGACGGGCGGGCCGCGAGAGAAGCACTTCAACCCATTCAAGCGGTGGGCCGCGTGCCACCGGGCCGCCCTGATCGGCCGGCTCGGCGACCGCTACCTCGTCTTCGGCGAATGGCTGTACGCCAAGCACACCGTCTATTACGACGCGCTGCCGCACTACTTACTGGAGTTCGACGTGTTCGACCGGCAGGCCGCGACGTTCCTGGCGACCGACCGCCGCCGCGACCTGCTCGCCGGGCTGCCCGTCCGGTCGGTCCCGGTGCTGCGGGCCGGCGTCGTCGAACGCATCGACGAGTTAACATCCTTGATCGGCCCGTCGCGGTACAAGAGTCCCGCCTGGCGCGAGCGGCTGACGGCCGACGCCGGCGACCCGGAGCGGGTCTGGGCCGAGACGGACCTGTCGGACGCCATGGAGGGGCTGTACCTGAAGGTCGAGGAAGGCGGCGAAGTCGTCGGCCGATACAAGTACGTCCGGGCCAGCTTCCTAACGGCCGTTCTCGACTCGGGGTCGCACTGGCTCCAACGGCCGATCGTGCCGAACCGCCTCGCGGCCGACGTGGACCTGTTCGCGGGGGCGTTGCCGTGACGCCCTTCGACCTGTGCCCGGCCCCGCCCGACTGGCGGCTCGACTGGCCGGCCGTGCGCGACGCGTGTCCGTGGCTCGCCGACCTCGACGGCTGCGGGCAGGACGCCGTGAATCACGGCGAGGGCGACGTCGGCACGCACACGCGGATGGTGTGCGAGGCGCTGGCCGGGTTGCCGGCTTGGCGGGGACTCGACGCAGGCAACCGTGAAGTCGTGTTCGCCGCGGCGCTGTTGCACGACATCGCGAAACCGGCGTGCCGTCGTGAAGAGGCGGACGGACACATCAGCTTCCGCGGGCACTCGCGCCGCGGGGCCATTCGCGCCCGCGCGATCTTGTGGGATGCGGGCGTGTCGTTCGCCCGCCGCGAGGCGGTGTGCGGGCTGGTGCGGCACCATCTCGCGCCGTTCCACCTGGCCGAGCGGGGCGACGCCGAGCGCGTCGCGATCGCGGCGAGCCAGACGGCCCGCGGCGACTGGCTCGCGGTTCTCGCCGAAGCCGACGCCCGCGGCCGCGTCTGTCGCGACCTGCCGCGGCTGCTCGACAACATCGCGCTGTTCGCCGAACAGTGCCGCGAGTCGGGCTGCCTCGACCGCCCGCGGCCGTTCGCGTCCGACCACGCGCGGGTGCTTTACTTCCGCGACCCGTCGCGGCACCCCGACGCCCCGGCCCACGACGACTGCCGGTGCGACGTACTACTGATGAGCGGCCTGCCCGCGGCGGGCAAGGACCATTGGCTGCGGGCGCACGGCCCCGGTTGGCCGGTCGTGTCGCTCGACGACCTGCGCGACGAGTTGGCCGTGGACCCGGCCGACGACCAGGGCGAGGTGGTGACGGCGGCCCGCGACCGGGCGCGGGCGTACCTGCGGGCCGGCGAGCCGTTCGTGTGGAACGCGACCAACCTGAGCCGGCAACTCCGCGGCATCGTGCTGCGGCTGTGCGCCGACTACCGGGCGCGGGTGCGGATCGTCTACCGCGAGACGACGGCGGAGCGGCTGCGGGCGCGGAACCGCGCCCGGTCGCGGCCGGTGCCGGAGCGCGTGATCGCGCGGCTGCTGGAACGGTGGGAGATGCCGGATGTCACCGAGGCGCACGCGGTCGAGTACGTCGTCGATACCCAATGACATCGTTTCGCGACGCTTCGCAGAAGCGTCCTTCGCGATAGACGCTTCTGCGAAGCGTCGCGAAACGAAGCTCACGTAACGCTCAACACGATCTTCCCGCACTGCCCGCCGTCCTCCATCCGACGGTGGGCGTCGGCGGCGTCGGCGAGCGGGAACACCTTGTCGATCGTCGGCCGGGCGGTGCCCTTCGCGTACAGGGCCAGCATCGCCGCGAACTCCCGCGGCGTGCCCATCGTCGAGCCGAGCAGGCTCACCTGCTTCCAGAACACCCGCCGCGTCTCCAGGCTCGGCACCGGCCCGGTCGTCGCCCCGTAAGTCACGATCCGGCCGCCCGGCCGCACCGCCTCGACCGCCTTGCCGAGCGTCTCGCCGCCGACCGAATCGATCACCACGTCCGGGCCGCCGTCGGTCAGCTTCACGACCTCCTTCACCCAGTCGGCCGTGCGGTAGTTCACGCCGCCGGCCGCCCCGAGCTTCGCCGCCCGCGCCAGCTTCTCGTCGCTGCCGGACGTGACCACGACCGTCGCCCCCTGGGCCTTCGCGATCTGGAGGGCGAACGCCGACACGCCGCCGCCGATGCCGGTCACCAGCACCCGCTCGCCGGCCGTAACCCGGGCGCGGGTGACGACGGCCCGGTACGCGGTCAGCCCGGCCAGCGGCAACGCGGCCGCTTCCTCCATCGACCAACCGGCCGGGGCCGGGTGAACGTTCGCGGCCGGCACCTTCACCAGCTCGGCATAGGTGCCGTCGTCGGGCAGGCCGAGGATGCGGAAGGTCGGCCCCTGCACCCGGTCGTCGTCGCCCCAGTCGAGGCCGGGGTTGATGACCACCGTTTGGCCGACGAGCTTGGCGTCCGCGCCCGCGCCGACGGCGGCGACTTCGCCGGCCCCGTCGGAGCCGAGGACGATCGGCAGCTTGATGCCGGCGTACTGGCCCTTGCGGATCCACACGTCGCGGTGGTTGAGGGCGGCGGCCTTCAGCCGGACGACGACCTCGCCGGGGCCGGGCGTCGGGTCGGGCACGGTTTCCGGCCGCAGGTTCTCGGCCGGCCCCAGGTCGCGCAGAACGATGGCTCGCATGACGGGATGCTCCCGAATTGGCGGCGGCGGGCGGATCGGGGTATGATACGGATCGGCCGGCCGCGGTCGTCCGCGCCGGCGGGAGGCCGACCATGCCGCTGCTGGACCACTTCGCGCCGCCGATCGCCGATCACGCCGGGTGGCAATCCGTCCACAGTGCGTGGATCAACGCGATCGTCCGCCGGCTCAACGAGTCGGTGCTGCCGGAGTCGTATCTGGCCCTGCCGACGACGACCGTTGCGGGCATAGAGGTCGATGTCGCCACGCTCCGCA
Source organism: Gemmataceae bacterium (assembly GCA_046350275.1). GTDB lineage: Bacteria > Planctomycetota > Planctomycetia > Gemmatales > Gemmataceae > JAXMAS01. The sequence continues at coordinate 115,787 of JAXMAS010000014.1, read as the reverse complement.
ACGGCACCGGGGCACACGCGGCGTCCGACGACCCGCCGGCGTCAAGTTGGGTGCCGCCACCGCCGGCGGTGACGGCCGTCATCGACTTCACCGCGGTGCGCGAGTTCGAGGTCCGGGTGTTCTACGACCGCGCGGAGCGTGACCTGGTTGCTGCCATCGAACTGGTCAGCCCGGCCAACAAGGACCGCCCGAGCGAGCGGCGGGCATTCGCGGCCAAGTGCGCGAACTACCTGCTGCATCGCACGTCCGTGATCGTGATCGACGCCGTGACCGACCGGCGGGCCGACCTGCACGCCGAACTGACCGGCCTGCTCGACGCCAAGGCGTCCGTCGCTTGGGCGTCGCCGACCGGCCTATCCGCGATCGCCTACCGGCCCGTGGCCGACGACGGATCGCGCCTCGAAATCTGGCCGGCGACCCTGGAAGTCGGCCAGCCGCTCCCCGAACTTCCCTTGTGGCTCGGCATCGACGGCCCCGTGCCGCTCGACCTCGAAGCGACCTACGTCGATGCGTGTCGCTCGCTGCGAATTCGGGTGTGACCGTGCCGCCGGACGACGAAGATGCCTTTCTCCGCGCCATCCGCGACGCACCGGACGACGCCGCCGTCCGGCTGCAATACGCCGATTGGCTCGACGACATCGGCGAAGTGGAACGGGCCGAGGCAATCCGCCTTCAGCACGAGCAGTATCGGGCCGGTCTGTCGGAAGGCCGGCACCACCGCAACGACCTACGGCTCCGCGAGTTGATCGCCCGCCACGGCGGGCCGTACAAGGGCGCGACGTGGGTCCGCGGGGCGTTCCAGCGATGCGCCGGCGTTCGGGGCCGGCTCGGGGTTCGGTCGCTGACGCTGGACGGCCCGATCCGCTGCACGATCCGCGTCAACCCGTGGACGAGTTCGGTCGAAGTGGGCGAGGCAGCCGGGCGGGTGATTCCGGGGTCGATCCGCTCGCTGATGAGCGTCGAGTTGGGCGCGCAGTACCTCATCCTTCTCGACGCGCACCCCGGCACCGTTCTTCGGCTCCAGTGCCTGTCGGTCGCGTCCATCCCCGCCGGCCGGTACGTTCTTTACGTCGACGACACGCTCGTTTACGCCGAAGCGTGAGCCGCCTCCGCGTCCTTGAACAGCTTGTACTCCACCGCGTCGCACAGCGCCAACCAACTTGCCTCGATCACGTTCTCACTCACGCCGACCGTCCCCCACACCGCGTCGGCGTCGCGCGACTCGATGACGACCCGCACCCGCGCAGCCGTGCCGGCGCGAGCGTTCACCACCCGCACCTTGTAATCGACAAGTTGCATCTCGCCGAGCTGCGGGTGGGTCGCCGTCAGCGCCTTGCGGAGCGCTCCGTCGAGCGCATTGACCGGGCCGTCGCCCTCGCAGACGGTGTGTTCGACGGCCCCGCCGACGCGGAGCTTGACTGTCGCCTCGGTCACGGGCTCGCCGCTGACGGCCGCCTCGATGTTGACGCGGTACGCCAGCCGCTCGAACCACGGCTCGTACAGCCCGGCCGCCTTTTTGACGAGCAGGTCGAACGACGCCTCGGCCGCCTCGAACTCGTAGCCGGCGTGTTCCAGGTCCTGCACCTGCGTCAGAATCTTCGCCATCAGCGCCTTGTCGTGCGTCACCGCGTACTTCGTCGTCTTCGCCAGAATGGTCGATTGCCCGCTCAGCTCGCTGACCAGGATCCGCCGCTCGTTGCCGACCGACTCAGGGTCGATGTGTTCGTAGCTGGCCGCGAGCTTCGAGACGGCGTGGGTGTGCATGCCGCCCTTGTGGGCGAACGCGCTCGCGCCGACGAACGGCTGGCCGGGGCGGAAGTTCATGTTCGCCACCTCGTAGACGTACCGCGACAGCTCCGTCAGCCGCGGCAGGCTGTCCGGCCGCAGCACGTCGCGGCCGAGCTTCAGCGCCAGGTTGGCGACGGCGCTCACGAGGTCGGCGTTGCCGCACCGCTCGCCGATGCCGTTGATCGTGCCCTGTACCTGCGTCGCCCCTTGCGCGACCGCGGCGAGCGTGTTGGCGGTGGCCAAGTCGCCGTCGTTGTGCGTGTGGATGCCGACGGCGCAGCGGACGGCCGCGCGAGCGGCGGCGGTGGCCGACGCGACCCGCTCGGGCAAGGAGCCGCCGTTGGTGTCGCAGAGGATGACGACCTCGGCTCCGGCGTTGGCCGCGGCTCGTAGCGTGGCCAGCGCGTAGTCGGCGTTGGCCGCGTGGCCGTCGAAGAAGTGTTCGGCGTCGTAGAAGACCGTCCGGCCCGCGGCCCGGCAGTACGCCACCGAGTCGGCGATCATCCGCAAGTTCTCGTCGAGCGTGGTGCCGAGAACCTCGGTGACGTGCAGGTCCCACGTCTTGCCGACGATGGTGACGAGCGACGTCTCGGCGTCGAGCAGCGCCTTCAGGCAAACGTCATCTTCGGGCTTGGCGTTCTTCCGCCGGGTCATGCCGAACGCAGCCACCTGAGCATGCTTGAGGGCGAGCGTCTTGACGGCGCGGAAGTACTCGAAGTCCTTCGGGTTCGACAGCGGGTAGCCGCCCTCGATGAAGTCGACGCCCAGCTCGTCGAGCTTTTTGGTGATGAGGAGCTTGTCTTGCAGGGAGAAGTTGACGCCCTCGCCCTGGCTACCGTCGCGCAAGGTGGTGTCGTAAACGAACACGCGGCTCATGGAACCCTCAAGGAACGAACCGACCCCGGAACGCATCGCTCCGGGGCCGCGCGGGTGTCGGTCGTGGCGGCTGCCGCTAGCGCCGGAGGTACGGACGGACGCGCACTCCCTGCGCGGCGGTAATGAGGATCGGACGTCGGCGGACGCTCGGCATGACGCTGGGAGTGTAAGGCGCGGCCGCGGGCGCGTCAATTCACCCGGACCCACCGCCGGCCAACGACCTTGCCCATCCTACCAGACGACGCCGGCGGCCGGCGCGATTTCGGCTGGCACCCGGCAACCGTCCCTGGTATAGCCAACGGCTGCCGCCCCCGCATGGACGCACGCATGGACGCTCCCGCTCCGGCCAACCGGTTCGCCGCCTGGGTCGTACTCGTCGGTGCGCTCGCGATCCCGTGCGTCTACCTGCCGACCCTCGGTACCCGGTTCGACTTCATCGATGACGGCAACCTCGTCTACCCGGCCCCGCCGATGCCGCTCGGGCCGCGTCTACAGCTGGTGTGGGAAAAGGTCGTCGCGAACTACGACCACCTCGGTCCGTTCCGGCCGACGCTCTGGGCACACTGGGAACTCGCGGCCGAACTGTGTGGCGGCGATGAATTCCGCTGGCGGCTCGCCCGGCTGCTCTGGTCGGGCATCGCCACCGCAGCGATGCTCGCTTTGCTGCGCGAGCTACGGGTCGGGGCGTGGCCGGCGCTGGCGGCCGCGGCGCTGGCGATGTGGAACCCATACCGCAACGAAATCTGGACGAGCCTGACGCTCTCCGAAGGCGTCGCCATGCCGTATGCGCTTGCCGGCCTGTGGTGCGCCGCTCGCGCCGGCCGGGCCCGCACGGCCTGGCCCTGGGAGGTCGCGTCGGCCGTGTGCGTCCTGGTCGCACTTGGTTGCAAGAACACGTTTGCCGCGCTGGTCCCAGCACAGTTGTACTTACGCGTCGCGGCCAACGGGCCGTGGAACTGGGCCGGGGTCCGGCGAGCGTCATGGCTCGCACTGACGCTGGCGCTGCCGGTCGGGCACTACGTCTACTTCCGCACGCACTGGCATCCCGGCCAGTACCCGCCGACGGGCATCACGCTGGCACAAATCGGCCGCGAGCTGTCATCGCTCGTGGGGGCCATGAGCATCGATTTCCTCGGCATTGGCTTAGGGTTGACCCTGATCGGAATCGGTACGGCCTATTGGAGCCGCGAGTGTGAGCGAGAGCCGAGTGTTCGCTCGCTCACGCTCGCGGCTCCGAAATACGTGTGGATCGCCGGGGCACTTCTCGCGCTCGGCGGCCTCGCCGTGTATGCACCGATGGCGGCGATGTCGGGCCGCTACACCATGCCGGGCGTCTGGGGCCTTGACCTGATGTTCGCTGCCCTGCTCATGAGACTCGCATCGGTACCGCTCGTCGCTTGGCGACGGATCGCCGTCGCCGGAGTTGGGTGCGGACTCGTCGCCGTAGCGGTTGCCAATGTGGGCCGGCAGGGGAAGTTCGCGGCCCGCGCGGACGTCTTATGGCAGACACTGGAGATCGTTGAACGAAACGCGGGACCGAACGACCGGGTCGCCTGGGTCAGCGATTCGACGCTCAACGTCGAAGAGGGAATTCACTTCCGCTGGCATCTGGCCGCTCGGGGGCACGGGCACGACGTCGATCTCGTAGACGCGGCCGGGAATCCGCTGGAGCGGATCGAGGTGCCTGCAGCTCACGACCGGGCGACGTGGGCCGTCACGGGCACATCGACACCGCCGCCGGGCAAGACTTGGGAACTGCGTCAAAGGCTCGAACGCCGCTACTGGGGCGGGCGGCGTCAGTACGATTGCTACGTGTGGGGGATCTCGGAGTTGGTGGTTCGCGAGGCTTCGGAGAAGCGGTAACCCTTCTCCGAAGCCTCGCGAAACGGGGAGCGCGGCTATATGGCGCACGACGCATCGAAGCTCGTCAACGCGAAGTCGGCGACCGACCTGCTCATGCGCTTCCTCGCGGTTGAGGGCGTGACCGGGCACGAAGCCGCCATCGGCCGCGAAATCGTCGCCGCACTTCGCGAGGCCGGGCTGCCGAAGTCGGCGATTCACTTCGACGACGCCAACGCCCGCATTCCCGTGCCGACCGAAACGGGTAACCTGATTGCGACGTTGCCCGGCACCGTGGCCGGGCCGCGACTTCTTTTCATGACGCACATGGACACCGTGCCGCTGTGCGCTGGGGCCAAGCCGCTGCGCAAGGGCGATCGGATCGTCGCGGCCGGCGAGACGGCCCTCGGCGGTGACAATCGGACCGGTTGTGCTGTTCTCGTCACCCTCGCGGCGACGCTGCTCAAGCACGGCCTGCCACACCCGCCGCTGACCTTCCTGTTCACCGTGCGCGAAGAGAGCGGCCTATATGGTGCACGGCATCTGAACCCGGCCGATCTCGGCGAACCGGTCATGGGGTTCAATTTCGACGGCAAGCTCGCCACCGACGTGATCCTCGGAGCGGTCGGGGCCGAGCGATGGGAGGTGGAGATCAAGGGCAAGGCGTCGCACGCCGGCGTCGCCCCGGAAAAGGGGATTTCGGCGACCGCGGTCGCGTCGCTCGCCATCGCCGATGCGGTGCGGAGCGGATGGTTCGGTAAGGTCGAAAAGTCCGACTTTGCGGATTCGGTCAAGAAATCCGGTCGTATGGCCGATAAAGGTCGTGGAACGAGCGTGGAACCCGCGCGCGGGACGAGTAACGTCGGCCCGTTCGGCGGGCGCGACGGTCGATGTGCCGGCGATGCGACCAACGTCGTTACGGACTACGTCTTCATCAAGGGCGAGTCGCGCAGCCACGATGCGAGCTTTGCCAAGGCGATCACCGCCGCGTACAAGGCCGCCTTTGCCAAGGCGGCCAGCGAGTTGACCGACGATGCCGGAAACGGTGCGAAGGTGAAGTTCGCATCGCGACTCGATTATCATCCGTTCCGCATGAAGGATGACGCGCCGGTCGTCCGGCATGCCGCGGCGACGATTGCGTCCCTCGGCGGCACGCCCAACCTACGGGTGGCCAACGGTGGGTTGGACGCGAACTGGATTGTCCGGCACAAGGTGCCCACGGTGACGATGGGCGCGGGGCAAAACGCGATTCACACCGTCGAAGAGTTCGTGGACCTGACCGAGTTCGCGGCGGGGTGTCGGCTGGCGGTCGCGCTAGCCACCCACGGCGCGGGAGCGTGATGCGACCATGAATTGAGCGAGACGCCGACACGGATCGTCGGTTGACAACGGGGCGGCCCCAAGGGGACGGGCTGACCGCGGCAAGGAGGCGAACGATGAAGGGGACGTTCGGGCCACACCGCCGGCTGGAAATCCTACCACTCGAAGACCGTACGTTGCCGGCGGCCGGCGTCACCGCCAGTTTACGTAGCGGCGTATTGACCGTGACCGGCACTGAGGCGGCCGACACCATCGTCGTGCGGCAGACCGATCGGGCCGTGACCGTCGATGCCAATGGCCAGAAACTCAACTTTGCCGGCGTCTCCCAAGTCTCGATCGACGGACGTGGCGGCGACGACAAGCTCTACATGGACACGAGCGCCGCGACGAAACCGTTGCTGGCGACGATCCACGGTGGGGCGGGTAACGATTTGATCGTCGGCGGCGGGGCCAACGACCGGCTTTACGGCGACGGCGGCACCGACACGATCTACGGCGATGGCGGCGACGACTGGATCGAGGGAGGCACCGGGGCTGACCGCGTTTACGGCAACGCCGGCAACGACGTGATCTTCGGCAACGAGGGCGATGACCTCGTTTCGGGGGGCGTCGGCGACGACTACGTCGATGGCGGGGCCGGCGATGACTGGGTCTACGGCCTCGAAGGCAACGACACGCTGATCGGCGGACTCGGTGCGGACGTCCTCGACGGCAGCAGCGGCAATGACACGCTCTACGGCGGCGCGGGCGAAGACTGGCTCGCCGGCGGCGCGGGCGATGACAAGCTCTATGCCGGTGACGGCGACGACCGACTTGACGGCGGAGCCGGTAGCGACACGCTCCAGGGCAACGCCGGCTACGATGTCTACCGCAACGACATCAGCGACATCCTCGACGGCAAATCCGAGGTGCAAAACGTCAAGCAGGGCGAAGCAGGCACGTGCGTATTGCTCTCGTCCCTGGCAGCCGTCACGAACAAGGGCATCGACCTGGCCGGCCGGATCAAGCAGGTCGGCGAGAACCAGTACAATGTGCCGCTTTATCGCCCAGGCACGGGCTGGGTCACGCAGTCCGTCTACTTCGACGGCCAATGGTCCGACAATGACCCGATGCTCGCAAATCCCGGCGACGCCTGGGTCTTGATCTACCAGCGAGCGTATCTCCAAGAGATGGGTGTCCGCTGGACCGACCCGAACCAGGACCAGTGGGCCGACAAGTACGGCGACAAATTCCAGCAAGCCGACTCGGCCCTGATCGCCCTGACCGGTGCGGCAATGTGGCATGGTGGGGCGCTGGACAAGGCCGATCTGGGCGACCTCCGAACCGCCGCCAACGCGCATCGCCCGGCCATTGCTTTGACCAACGGCAGCGGGGCCGAGAAGTACGGCCTCATCAGCGGCCACGCCTATACGGTGATGGCCGTGTCGGCCGACGGCAAGGTGACGCTGCGCAACCCGTGGGGCACCGATGGCCCACTGCGGCAGGGTGCAGACGATGGGTTGGTGACGGTGAGTTGGGACGCTTTCCGCACGACCATGCAGGGCTTCGTCACCGCGTAAACTGGTTCATCGGCGTTCGTTTTGCGACGCTTCGCAGACGCATTCCCTTGGGACTGCTGCGAAGCGTCGCTACACTTTTTGCATGGCACTCCGCATCGGCAACGGCTGCGGCTTCTGGGGCGACAATCTCGACGCTCCTGTCGAACTCGTCACCCGTACGCATCTCGACTACCTCACACTGGAGTACCTGGCCGAGCTTACCATGTCGATCCTGGCGGTCCAGAAGGCCCGCGACCCAGGGGTAGGTTTCGCGTCCGACTTTCTGAACGTCCTCGAACGACTCGGCCCCCACTTGCTTGCGCAACCCGGCCTGAAAATCGTCACAAACGCTGGCGGCATGAACCCGGCCGCGTGTGCCGCGAAAGCACGGGCGACGTTGGATGCGGCCGGCTTGAAGGAGCGCAAGATCGGCGTCGTCTCCGGCGACGACCTGTTGCCGCGGCTCGACGAGTTGATCGCCGCGGGCCACGCCTTTACGAACCTCGACACCGGCGAACCGCTCGCGACGATTCGGCCGCGCATCGTCAGCGCGAACGCCTACCTGGGGAGCCAACCGATTGCGGACGCGCTCGGCCGCGGGGCGTCGGTCGTGGTGACGGGCCGCGTCGCCGATGCGTGCCTGACCGTCGGCCCGGCCGCGCACGAACACGGCTGGGCGTGGGACGATTGGGACCGCCTCGCCGGCGGCACCGTGGCCGGGCACCTGATCGAGTGCGGTGCCCAAGTCACCGGCGGCTTGTGGATCAACTGGGAGCAAACGAACCTCGATCTCGTCGGCTACCCGGTGGCCGAAGTCGATGCCGATGGGACGTGTCGCGTCACCAAGCCGCCGGGCACCGGCGGGGCCGTCAACGTCGAGACGGTCGCGGAGCAGCTTCTGTACGAAGTCGGCGACCCGGCCGCGTACCTGACGCCCGATGTGTCGGCCGACTTCACGAGCGTCGAATTGAAGGAAGCCGGCCCCGACGTGGTGGAGGTGCGTTCGCCGCACGGCCGGCCGGCGACGGACTCGTACAAGGTGTCGATCGCGTACCGCGACGGCTACGCGGCCAGCGGCACGCTGCTGATCTTCGGCCCGCACGCCGCGACGAAGGCTCGGCGGTGCGGCGAGATGATCCGCGCTCGGCTGAAGCGGGCCGACGCGGAGCCAGCGCACTTCCACATCGAGGCGCTCGGCGCGGGCGACTGCGTGCCCGGCGTCGTGGCAGCGACGGCCGAGCCGCCGGAGGTGGTGATGCGGGTCGCGGTGCGCGACCCGCGGAAGGCGGTGGTCGAGCGGTTCACGAAGGAGTTGGCCCCGCTGGTGACGAGCGGCCCGCCCGGCGTGACCGGGTACACGACCGGCCGGCCGACGGTGCGCGAGGTGTTTGCGTATTGGCCGGCGCTGGTGGCGAAGGAGGCCGTGGCCTCAAGGATTGAGGTAGGGTGATGACATCGTTCGCTGATCAGGTTCGGCATATGTGTCAGCGTCCTGGAATGTACTTCGCCACGCCAAGCTTTGAATGCCTTTGCGCCTATATGGACGGGTTTGATCGAGCCCGCGACGGCGGGCCGCTTTGTGGTTTTCGAGAGTGGCTGGTCGTCAGAGCGGACGGCGGGGACAACCTTGTCTGGCCAAGTCTCATCAAACGCCATCTCCGTATGTCAATGCCGGTGGCGGATAACGACAATGCACTGTTCGAAGAGTTCGCCAATGAGTTTGAGAGATTCTGGCGGGAACGAGAGAAGGATGGGTTGGTGAAGATCTTTCACGACTACGGCAAATGGCTGCTGCGGAAGCGATGGTATGCGGGACCGCTTCGACAAAAGCGGGAAGTTCAATGATCGCCAACGACGAAGAACTGCAAGCGACGTTCGACCGCATCCGCCACTTCCAGGCCCAGGTCACGCACCTGCGGCGGACGGAGACGAACCCGACCAACTACCGGCTGTCGTCCGGCGGGTTCCTCGCCGAGATCGACCGAATGCAGATGGAAGCCCGCGAGTACCTGCTGTTGCACCCAACGGAACTCGCGGCGAGCGCTTGACCTGTCAGCCGAGGAACGGACGATGCCGATCCCCCTCTCCCGTCTCGCCCACGGCCGCTCCGGCGACAAAGGCAACCACGCCAACGTCGCCGTCATCGCGTACTCGCCGCCGGCGTTCGCCTGGCTGCGGCAGCACCTCACGGCCGACCGCGTGCGCGACTACTTCCGCCCGCTCGGCCCGTCGAAGGTCGTCCGCTACGAGGCGGCCAATCTCGGTGCCCTCAACTTCGTCCTGCACGACGTCCTGCAAGGCGGGGCGAGCCGGTCGCTGCGATCCGACACGCAGGGCAAGACGCTCGCCCTCGCCCTGCTGCAAATGCCGCTCGACGTGCCTGATACCGTCCTCGCGGAGACGCCGCGGTGAGTACCGACCTCGTTGACTACCGTCCCGCCGGCCACGAACTCCGGCTGACGATGAACCGGCCGGACAAGCGCAACGCGCTCAGCCGGGAGTTAATCGCCGCGCTGATCGCCGCCTTCGAGCGCGGCCGCGACGACCCGACTATCCGCTGCGTCGTGCTGACCGGGGCCGGGTCGGTGTTCTGTGCTGGCATGGACTTGACCGAACTGTCGGAAACCATTGAAGCCGAGCGGGCCGTCATCTGGGATGACGCCCTGCGGCTCGGCCGACTGTTCGATCTCATCTACACGCTGCCGAAGCCGACGATTGCGGTCGTGAACGGGGCCGCGGTCGCCGGCGGGGCGGGCCTCGTCTCAGTGTGCGATCTGGCCGTCGCGGTGCCGGCAGCGAAGTTTGGCTACCCGGAGGTGCGGCGCGGCCTCGTCGCCGCGATGGTGTTGCCGCATCTGATGCGGCACGTCGGCGAACGGTCGGCCCGGCACCTGCTCCTGACCGGCGAAATGATCGATGCGGCTGAAGCCCTGCGGGTCGGATTCGTCAACGCCGTCGTGCCGGCCGAGCAAATTGACGCGGTGACGGCTGGTTGGGTGCAATCGGTCGCCGAGGGCGGGCCGCTGGCGCTCGCAGCGACCAAGGACTTGCTCCGGCAGTTCTCGCGGCAGGCGCTATCGGTCGAGGAAGCGGCGCAGGCCAGTGCCGCCCCGCGGTTGACGGACGAGTGTCGGGCCGGGTTGAGAGCGTTCTTCTCAAAAGAAGCGCCGCCGTGGACACGAAGCCGTTAGCGGTTTCCCAGGTCGCGGTGGTAGATTGTGCGGATTCTGCCGCCGGTTGATTTTGCCCGATACGCGCCAACCGACCAAGTCGCTTTGACGGTAGATCGCTCCCAAATTACCGTGGAGGCCATCCTTTGCAGGAGTTTTCACGATGTATAGCGTTCTCCTCTCGGCCATGATCACGACTGCTCCGGTGACCCCGGACTTCGGAGGTCGCCACCGAAACGGCTGCTCGGGCTGCTCGGGCTGTACCGGTTGTAGCGGTTGCTGTGGCGGTGGCGGTGGCGGTGGCTTCCTCGGCTTCGGCCTCCTGTCCCCATCGTCGAGTCGGTATGGGTCGGGCTGCTCGGGTTGCTACGGCTGCTCGGGCTGCACTGGCTGCTCGGGGTGTCATGGCAGCTACTCAATGTCGTGCTACGGCAGCTATTCGATGTCGTGTTACGGTGGCTGTTTCGGTAGCTCGTACGTCAGTGGTTACGCTACTGTGCCCTTCACCATGCCCTTGGCCCCACCGCTGGCCGCGGGCGGCATTCCGTCGTTCGAACCACCGATGGCCGATGCTCCAGGCTTGGCCACGATTCCGCCGCTCAACGCTCCGAACGTACCCGATTTCGCGCCGCCCGCGACGATCGAAACGACCTCCAACTTCGCGACGGTCGTGGTCACGCTCCCTGCCGACGCCAAGCTGTTCGTCGAAGGCCAGGAATGGACGCGCGATGCCGGTCTGTCGACGCGGACGTTCCGCTCGCCGCCACTCGACCCGGGACGGAACTACTTCTACACGTTCAAGATCGAAGTGCAGCGCGGCGGCAAAACCGTGCCAGCGACGCAAGAGGCCCGGCTGCAAGCCGGCAAGACTGCGCGGGTCACGTTCGCGGAACTCGGGACGGGGACCAGCCAGTCGCTGACGCGGTTCGTCATGCTCCAGGCATCTCAGGAGTGAAGACCGAGATCCGAAGCCGAAAGCCGAAACGAATCTGTCGATCCTTCGGGTTCATTTCGGCTTTCGAGCTTCGGATTTATGATTAGCCCGTGCGGCGGCCATCCGCCGGGCGTTAAGGTAGGGTGGGGCCTCCGCCGCCGCATCGTGCGACGACGGAGACCCGCCAGCGGAACGCCTCTTCCCTGGTTCCGCGAGCCGCCGCGACGCCCGCCGCGCCGGAGCCGAGGGACGCCCCCGGACGCCAGCGAGTCGCCGTCGTCGACTCACTCGGGACAACGGACGTACCGGCCCGTTCTTGCGCGATGCGCAAAAAAACGCCGCCGGTCCCTTGGCAGTGACATGGCCGGCGTGGTACGATAACGGAGCCTGCCTCGCGGCACCCCCTCCCTCGCACGCCGCATCACAGTAACCCGTCTCAGGGAGCGATCCCGCGATGACGCCGAACGACCTCGGCTCGTGCGAATGGCTAGCCGCCGAAATCCTCCACAGCCACCTGATCGACCGCGGGGAGCTGGAACCGGTCGTTACCGAGTTCCAGGCCGAGAACCCGTACGCCGACTCGACGGCCCTGGCCGAACATCTCGTTCGCCTCGGAAAGCTCACCGCGTTTCAGGCGACCCGGCTTCTCGAAGGTTCGGGCCGCGGGTTGGTCCTCGGTCCGTACGTTCTGATCGATACCGTCGGTTCCGGCAGCATGGGCACCGTTTACCGGGCGATTGGCCGCTCCGACCGTCGGCCATATGCGGTCAAAGTCCTGCCCGTCCGAAGCCAGTGGAACGTGCGACAGGCGCGCCGCCGTGTGCAGGGGTTCCCGCAGGAAGGGCACCCGGCCATCGTTCCGTTTTTCGACGTGGGCACCTCGGCGGGTCTGCACTACCTCGTTTGGCCATTTGCTGAGGGCGAGACACTCGATGCCCTGGTCAAGCGCGAGGGGCTATTATCGCCCGCGCGAGCCGCGATCCTGGGCGTGCAACTCGCCCAGGCGCTCCAGTGGTGCGAACGTCATCGCACGAGCCATGGTCTCATCAAGCCGTCGAACGTCGTGATCGGGCGGGATGGACAGGCCAAGCTCCTCGACTTCGGCGTCGGTGCGATGTTGGCTGAGGGTGAGGACGAATCGCTGGTCGATACGCTCTCCGGAGCGAATGCGACCTGCAACATGCTCGACTTCGCCAGTCCGGAGAGCCTGACGGACCCCGCGAACCGCACGGTGAGCGGCGATCAGTACAGCCTCGGCTGCACACTGTATTTCGGGCTCACGGGGCGGGCACCCTTCCCGGACGGGACGGCCGTGCAGAAGATGGTCGCTCATCAAACCGAGCAACCGTACCCGCTCCTGGGCTTGAATCCGAGTGTTCCGCCGGCGTTGGCCACAGCCGTCGAACGGATGATGGCAAAAGCGCCCGAGCAGCGGTTCCCGACCAACGACGAACTCATCAATGCCTTGCTGCCGATGGCGCGACAGTCGGCGATCTACCAGCCGCCGATTCCCGCCGGTGAGGCCCCGTTTTTGGGTGTTCGCAACGTGGCCACGACGCCCCGGCCCGCGGGGTCGAGCATCTTTGGATCGGGGATTACACGAGTGAAGTCGCCGGTCACATCGCCTGTGACAACGCCGATGCCCCGCGCGCTGCGAACGAACGAAGAGCCGAAGGTTGCCCCGCCGCCCAAGTCCGAGCGAATGCCGTTCGAGCCGGAGGAGAAACCGTATTATCCGCCGGTGCCATTGCACGCCCCGACGACACAACTGGCCGCGATGCCGGAGCGCAAGCCATCGGTCCTGACGCGGTTTGCGCGAGCGCTGGCGTTTTGGCGGCCCTCGGCCGACCCGGTCGCCGTTACGATCCTGACGCCCGGCGATGTGTTGCCCGGCGAGGCCGTCGCCGTGCAGGTCGTCGTGCATCACACCGGCCGTAGCGAGCAGGCCAAGACGCTGCCCGACTGGCGCGGCACCCAAGAAGTGCCGGGTATGGTCGAGCGCGGTGCGCCGGTCGGCCTGCACCTGGCGTTCGAGGGGCCGGACGTGGCGAAGCCGCTCGCGCACGTCGAGTGGAAGGGCCTGTCGGTGGCGACGCTGTTCAACGTCGCGGTGCCACCCGACTGGCAACCCGGCCGACCAGTGCAAGGCACGCTGACGATCGGGCTGAACCGGCAGCCCGTGGCAAAGCTGGAGTTCTGCCTACCAGTGGCCGCACCGGCCGGGGCGTGAGCGTGACGCCGCGACCCGAGTCTGCGAGGGAGCGGCGAACTCCCCTCGCAGACTCGGGTCGCGGCGTTACGGGGTTACTTCGGGACGGGCGGCAGCTTCATGTCGTAACCGACCTCGCGCTCCAGCCACGCGGCGGCGGCGAACAGTTCAAGTTGCTCGTGACTCGCACTGCCGACGCATTGGACGGCCAGCGGCATGCCGTCGTCGGTGCGGGCAACCGGCAACGAAATCGTCGGAGTTCCGCTGTAACTCCACGGCGCGTTGAACCAAGCGTCTCCCGTGGTCGAGCGGTCCGGTGCGGCCCCGGTCGCGGCGGGCATCAACAGGTCGGCAGCGAGCAAGAAGTAGCCCGCCACTTCCCTATGCGTGGCGGTACAGTGGTCCAACGCTTGGCGGTACTCGACGGCCGACCGCGCCAACCCCTCTTCGACGAGTTCGCGGATCTTCGGCGGGTAGTCGTCGGGGTGGCGTCGGAGGCGTTCGCCGTGAAAGCTCGCGGCCTCGACGGAGAGGATCGTCCGCAGATGCTTCGGCACCTCCCCCAAGGCCGATGGCAGCGACGGTTCGAGGCAATCGTCCTCCTCGCGGAACGGGTCGGTCAGTCTCGCGAACGCCGCCGCCATTTCCGGCTCGGCCCGCTTCAAAGATTCGACGCTCGGGGCAAAGAACGGGTACGGGCGACGGGCAGACACGTTCTGCGGATCGCCGTGGGCTGGCAGGTAGTCGAACCGATCGGCGGTGAGTGCGTTCCCGACGATCGCCAAGTCCGCAATGCAGCGGGCGATCACGCCGATGTGGTCGAGCGTCGGCGCGAGCGGCAACACGCCCTCGAAGCCGTCGTAGAACTTCCGCGGCTTGAAGCTGCACACCCCGCAGTAGCTCGCCGGCCGCGTCAGCGAGCCGACCGTCTGCGAGCCGAGAGCGGCCAGGCACATGCCGCACGCGACGGCCGCGGCCGAGCCGCTCGACGAGCCGCCGGGGGTGCGGTCGAGGTTCCACGGGTTCCGCGTCACCGGCGGGTCGAGGTACGCGAACGCCGTCGTCACCGTCTTGCCGAGGATGACGGCCCCGGCCTGCCGCAGCCGCTTCACGCACGTCGCGTCCTGCCGGGCATAGCTGTTCGCCCACAGCTTCGACCCGCAGCCGGTCGGCAGGTCGAACACGTCGATGATGTCCTTGACGCCGATCGGGATGCCGTGCAGCGGGCCGCGGTCCTCGCCGCGCTTGAGCTCGGCCGTCAGCCGCTCGGCCTGCTCGCGCGCGCCGTCGCGGTCGATGACGACCCACGCCCGCACTCCCGGCTCGTAGGCGTCGATGCGGGCGAGGCACTGGTCGAGCAGATCGACGGGCGTCAGGTCGCCGCGGCGCATCGCGGCAGCGGATTCGTGGATGGTGAGCATGGGACCTCCCGAAAGCCCACCGACGGCGGTCGGTGGGTCACGCCCGGCCCACCCGTTGCCACGGGTAGGCTTTAGGCGGGATAATGCACTAATGACCAAAGTCGCGATACTGGGCGGCTCCGGCTACACGGCCGTCGAGCTGATGAAGATTCTGCTCCGGCACCCGCACGCCGAAATCGTCGCCGTCACGACGACCAAGGAAGGCACACCGGCGGTCGCGGAGCTACACCCGAGCCTGGCTCGGCGGATCGACCTGCGCTGCGAGCCGTTCGACGCGGACCGGCTGGTCGCCCGCGGCGTTGAGTGCGCGTTCGGCTGCCTGCCGCACGGGGCGAGCATGGCGACGCTGCCGGCCCTGCTCCAGCGCGGCGTCCGCGTCGTGGACCTGAGTGCCGACTATCGGCTGCGCGACCCGAACGTGTACGCCCAGTGGTACGGCGCGAGCCACAACGACCTGGCGTACCTCGCCCAAGCCGTTTACGGCCTGCCGGAACTCTACGGCGACGAGATCGCGACGGCCCAGCTTGTGGCCAACCCCGGCTGCTACCCGCAGACGGCCATCCTCGGCCTGGCCCCGCTGGTGGCCGGCCAACACATCGAATTGAAGTCGATCGTGGTGGACAGTAAGTCCGGCGTGAGCGGCGGCGGCCGGTCGCCGAAGCTGGCGTTCCACTTCCCCGAGTGCAACGAGAGTGTGTCGGCCTACGGGGTCGGCACGCACCGTCACACGCCGGAGATCGAGCAAGCCCTGACCGACGTGGCCGGCGAGCCGGTCGAGGTGATCTTCACCCCGCACCTGATGCCGATGGACCGCGGCATTTTCTCGACCATCTACGCCATCCCGCGCCGCCCGATGACCGACGCGCAACTGTTGGAGTTATTCCGCGAGTACTACCGCGGGGCGCGGTTCGTGCGGGTACGCGAGTCGCTGCCGGCGACGAAGGATTGTTCGCACACGAACTTCCTCGACCTCGCGGTGCGGTCGGTGCGCGGCCGGGTGCTGGTGTTGGCGTGCGAGGACAATCTGGTCCGCGGCGCGAGCGGCGTCGCGGTGCAGAACTTCAACCGCATGTTCGGCTATGACGAGGCGACGGCTCTGCTCTAACTGCGGTTCGCGACGCTTCGCAGAAGCGTTACGCACGGGTGGCGCGGATCAACTCATCGGCCCACGCCTGGTCCTCGGGCGGCAGCGGCGGGCGGCACGGGCGGTCGTAGCGAATCAGTTCCGCGTAGTCGCCGTCGTCGTACGAGTGGTCCATGACGGCTTGCAGGTCGAGCCGGGCGTCGGCGTCGCCGTTCGCCAACGGGATGCCGACGACCGGCAACCGCTGGCGGAGCATGATCGGATAGACGTCGAAGGACGTGCGAACGTCTTCGGCCCGGTTGACGCAGACCACGTAGTCGTAGTCGCCGACGCTGCGGGCGACCCGCTCCGGGCAAGCGATGGCGGACGGCCCGAACCGCAGCAAGTCGATTTCAACCAGGTGGGCCGCACTCGCGCGAACCTCGGCCTGCTTCGTGCGGTAGGCGTCCCGACCTGGGCCCGCGTACTTGTTAGTCGGGCTGAGCAACTCGATGACCGTGACGACACGCCGGTCGGACTGAACGTCAACGATTTCGATGAACGACTCGTTGATCTCGGTGCCGGGCGCGACGAGCCGGTGCGGCGCGGGCGCGTCCAACGTGGCCGTCACGCCCGTCGGGGCCGGCCGGTTGCGGCGGCGCAGCACGGTCACGTCCGGGATTCGGCTGTCTTCGTCCGGGCCGTCGATCAGCACCCGTGCGTCGAGCCGCGCGACGTAGCGAGGCCCCAACAGCGGCTTCAGGTGTTGCTTCATCACGTAGACGAAGGTGTTGTGGAAACTCTGCCACCCGACCGGGTCTTCCAGGTACGGGTCCATGCCGGGGAAGATCATCGCTCGCCCTCCGCCGACAGCGTACCACACCGGCCCCCGCGCGCGAAGCGGCGGCGGTGCCGGTCGGTCCGGCACCGCCGCCGCGGGTTACGTCACGCCGTTACTTGCCGGCGCAGCAGCCGCCGCTCGTGCAGCAGCTTTGGTCGGCACAGCACGGCAGGCCGGCTTCGCAGCAGGCCGCACCGGGGTAGCAGCAGCCGGACGCCTTCGCGTCATCACAGCACGCGGACCCCGGATAGCAGCACGGGGAGCCGGGATAGCAGCAGTTGGACTTGGCCGGCCCACGGGCCACGGCCACTGTCGCCAGAGTCGCACCCGCGGCCAAGACTGCGCAACCAAGAATCTTTGCCCACATAGGATCGTCTCCTCAAGTCATGGAATGATGGATACACGCGACAAACACCGACAGCGCAGCCGTTAGCAGCGCAGGCGGTGCTGCACGTGCAGCAGGTCGGAGACAGTGAGGAAGGGAAGATCGCGGAGCGGTGCCCCGCCCGACGAAGCTGACGGCGGAAACGCGGGCGCGAGGTCGAAGGCCACGACCGGGACCGACAGCCAGGCATCGAAGACGTGAGCGGTGGGCATTGTGGCGACGAACCGGCCGCACGGCTCGGCCTTATCGCGGCACGGGCAGTGGTCGGTCGGAACCGTCGGCCGCTCGGCCGGCGTCGGCTTCTGGCAGCACTCGCACGCCGGCGGCTTGGCCGGCGTGGATTCGGCCGCGGCGGCTCGCTTGATCGCCGCGCAACAGACGAGGCAGATCGACGGCGCGGCCGCGACTACAAATGCCAGCACCAGGGATAGCCCACGACGCATCATCGCAGCCGATTATACCCACGACCGGGCCGCCGCGGCAACGCCAAGCTGGCGCTAGACCTCCCGCCCCTTGAACAGTTGCCGGCCAAGCGACCAGTCCCGGTCGGTGAACGGCCCCTCGGCCGTGTCGCGCGTCAGGCAGCGGGCGTACATTTCGAGCTTCGCGTCGAGGTCGTCGGCGTGGTGCAGGATCAGGCTCTCCGGGATCAAGGGCAGCTTGGGCGACCCCCACTCGGGGATGGCGAGGTGCGACACGATCAGGTGTTCGAGCATCAGGAGCAGGTCGGGCCGCAGGTCCGGCACGTCGCGGGCGGCATCGCGCACCAGGTCGCGGCCGAGGACGATGTGCCCGAGCAGGTGGCCGGGCACCGTGCGCTCGGCCGTCGCGTCGTTGGCGAACTCGACACAGCGGCCAACGTCGTGCAGCACCGCCCCGGCGATCAGCAGGTCGCGGTTCAAACTTGGCTTTAAGTCCGGATAGTGCGTGCGATAAAGCTCGACGAGGAACAAGCACGACACGGTGACGCTGAGGGTGTGTTCGGCCCAGCCGCCGGCGAACGGGTGGTAGCGGTCCTTCGAGCCGGGGGCGCGGCGCAATGCGTCGGCGTGCCGGTCGAGGACGAGCAGCACCAGCGTCCGCAGCGGTTCGTCGGCGACGTTCGTCTCGACGAGCGCGTGAATCTGCGCCAGCAACTCGTCCGGGTCGAAGCGCGATCGCTCGACGAACGCGAGCGGGTCGAAGCCGTCGGCGCGGTCGGCGTCGGCCGCCTCGCGGATGGCCTTCACGTCGAGTTGCGGGCCGTACTTCTCGTGTTCGGCGTAGACGGCGCGGAGTTTGTAGATTTGCCCGACGCGCCAACTTGCCTCGCACTCCTCGAAGTACCCGCCGTCGGCCCAGACCATGAAGACGGCGGCCCGTCGGGCGTCGCGGAAACGGCAGCGGTAATAGGGCTTGCCCTCGCCGGTCGTGCCCTTGGTCCGCTCGCTCAAGAGGGCGAAGAAGTCGGCGTACTGGCCCGGCTCCAGGTCGCCGAGGGCGGCAGGCGTCGGCTTGGCGCGGGGCATGTGGCGACCCCCCGTGACGCCGCGACCCGAGTCTTCGAGAGGAGTGGCGATCCGCTCCCCTCGCAAGCTCGGGTCGCAGCGTTGCGTCAGTTCGTCAGTTCGTTCAACAGTTCGGACGCGTCGTACACCTTGGCCAGGGCTTCCAGCACGGCCCGCGAATGCACCGCGATGTGCCGGGCACGCACGTCGGTGTAGACGAAGTTGCGGACGAGGCCGTGGCGGTTGCGGTCAAAGTTGACGCCGACCAGATCGCCGGCCCGGTTCAGCACCGGGCTGCCGGAGTTGCCGCCGATGGTGTCGGCCGTCGAGACGAAGTTGAACGGCGTCGCCAGATCGAGCTTCGCCTTGCGCTCGATCCACCGCGGCGGCAGCGCGAACGGCTCCCGGTTGCCGAGCTTGTCGGCCTTCACGAACGCGCTGGCGAACGTCGTGTGGAAGGGAATCTGCGAGCCGTCCTCCTCGTAGCCTTTCACGACGCCGAACGCCAGCCGCAACGTGAACGTCGCGTCCGGGGCGACGAGCTGGCCGTACTGCTTGAACCGGGCCTGGGCGATCTTCGCGTAGCCCTGCCGCTCGACCTCCTCGACCTCGTCCTCGTACCGCTTGCGGACGGCCCGCGACTCGGCATCGACCAGCTTCGCCAGCGCGACCATCGCATCGTTCGACGCTTCGACCGCGGCCTTGCCGCCGTCGAAGAGGGCACGCCGAGCCGCGACGTCGCGCAGGCCGCAGCCGGCCACGAGTTCGGCAGCGCGGTTCGACGGGTTCTTGCCGGCCAGGACTTTCACGACAAGAGGATGTGACCCGCCGTACTGCTCGGCCAGGAACGTCAGCGACGCAGTGAGCTTATGGCGCTCCAGTTCCGCGTGGATCGGGGCCGGCGAGAACAGGGCGAACTTGAGCGACTCCATGTTTGAGTCACGGTACTCGCGCAGCCGATCCGGTCCCGGCTTCGGCAGCTCGTCCGCGAGCCGAACCAGGTGCCGGGCGTTGCGGAATAGTTCCGAGGAAAAGGCGTGGCCGGTTTCGAGCAAGAGGTACTCGCGCTCGAAGGTTTTTAGCTTGTCTTGAGCATCGGCGATGGATTGCCACGCTGGCGGCAGAGGGCCGGGGATCGATTTCGGGAAGGTAATCGGTGCGGGCAGGGAGGAGATGATCAGGCCTCCCTCTTCGTCGGTCTTCGCCTTGAGGATCGCCGGGTCGAGCAGCCCCTGGTACTGCCCGGCGAACGCCTTCCGCGAATTGGCGGCCGAGTGCAGGTCGGTCGCGGCCATCTTGCGCTCGTCCGGCCCGCGCTCGCTGAACTGGACGAGCGCCGCCTCCATCGCCCGCAGCCGGGCGAGCGTGTACGGCAGCGTCACGTCGCGGCGGTGGACCAGCTTGGCGACCGTTTCCAGCCGGTTCGTCGTGCCGGGGTGGCCGGTGACGAACACCAGGTCGTTCTCGGCCGGGCCGGTCGCGCTCCACTTCAGCCAATGCGCCACCTTCGCCGGCGCGCCGTTCTCGTAGGCCCGGAAGATGCAAATGTCGAGGCCGTGCCGCGGGTACTCGAAGTTGTCCACGTCGCCGCCGAAGCTCGCGATGCCGGCCTCCGGAGCGAACACAAGCCGCACGTCCGTGTACTTCTTGTAGCGGTACAGGTGGTACGCCCCGCCGTTGTAGAGTGTCACGATGTCCGACCGCAACCCGGTGGCCGTCGTCGATTCCTTCTCGATCTCGGCCATCTTGGCCCGGCGGGCCGCGAACGCCTTCGCTGCCGGCGCGTCGGCCGGGACCGCGGCGTTCACGCGATCGGTCACGTCTTCCATCGATTGCAAGACGTTGAGTTCGAGGTCGGGGCACTTGAGTTCGGCATCGCGGCTGCGGGCCAGGAAGCCGTCGCGGTAGTAGTCCTTGTCCGGCGGGCTGAGCTTCTGAAGCGCGTCGGCCCCGACGTGGTGGTTGGTGACGATCAGGCCGCCGGGTGACACAAACGAGCCCGAGCCGCCGCTGTTGAACCGCACGGACGCGAGTTGGGCGCGCTTGAGCCAGGCGTCGGTCAGGTCGAAGTTGTGCTTGGACTTGAGCAGGTCGCGCGGCGGGGCGTTGAATAGCCACATGCCTTCGTCGGAGCGTGCGGTCATCGGCAGCAATCCCAATGCGATCAGGGCGAGGGTGCGAGTCGTCACGGCCGTTCTCCGGCGTTGTCGGGGCAATTTGCATGGTTTACCCGGTTGGCCCGGTCGCGGCGAGATTGGGGTTGACGCCACCGGGACCGACGCTATTCTCCCCGCCCTTCGTGGATGAATCTCGGACGATTCCGTCAACCCCGCGGGGGGAGGAGGGGGAAGATGCGCAAAGAGTTGATCCTGGGGATCGTCGTGTTGGCGGCGCTGGCCGGGCGTGCGCCGGCTCAGTCGTCGGCCTCAACGATCCTGGGCGGGGCTAGCCCCCAGAACCTCGTCAACAAGCCGATCGACGTCAGCAACGTCGTGGTGCCGACGCCGGCGATCTCGGCTCAGCAGAATCGCTTCAACTTCTCGTCCCTGTTTAGCAAGCTTTTCCTTCCCGGGGCGCAGAAGGTGCGTGGCGTTAGCCCGCTGCCGTCGCCGAGTTCATTCCCGACCTACAAGAACTACCAGATGGTCGGCACGCCGCCGTTCCAGCTTGGGGGAACCAAGTCGAACCCGATTCAGCCGGCCATGCCCGTCATCCCTGGCACGAAGTCGCCCGTCGGGCCGGGCAGTTAAGCGATGCGTGGCGCAATGTGCAAGGTGCATCGCTCGCGACTTTTGCACTTTGCACGTTGCTCCAGCATTGCTATCCTCCGCGGCCCTGGGTTTGCCGGCTTCGGAGGCGCACGGACGCAATGCACCGACCCGCCGCGGAACACTCTTTCACCGCCCGCGCCATCGCTGCGATTGTCGCGGGATGCGCGCGGCGACCGCGTAGCGTCCTTGTCGTTGCCGCTATCGTCGCCGCCGCGTCGGGCCTCGCCTTCACGACGCGGTTGGAATATCGCACCCAGCGCAGCGATTTGATGAACCCGGACAAGGACTACCAGCGCCGCTGGAACACATACCTGGCGGAGTTCGGCGATGACGACGACATGGTCGTTGTCGTCGAGGGCCACGACCGAGCCGCCATGACCGCGGCCCTCGAACGCGTGGCCGACGGCATTCGCACACGGCCCGACCTATTCCATCGACTCTTCTACAAGATCGACCTGCGTTCGCTCGAACCGCACGCACTCCTGTTCCTGCCGCCCGAGCAAATTCGGTCGATCCAGGACAATCTTGGCCGCATGGGACCGCTCCTGGGCGGCCCGGTTGGGCCACTTGCGTGGAAGACGCTCAACCTGACAAACTTGCTGCGCTCTGCACGCGTCCGGGCCGGTCAGCTCGATCCCAGCGCGGCGCTCGACTCAGCCGACGAGCAGTTCCTCACGCAGCTCGACGGCGTCGTCCGCTCCGCGTCAGCGACGCTGACCAACCCCGCCGGTTACAAGAACCCCTGGGGCAGCTTGCTCGCCCAGCAGCCGTCGCAACAGAACATGCTCGCCGAGCCGCAGTACTTCTTCTCCGGTGACGGTGGGTTGGCGTTTCTGCTCGTCCGCCCTGTCAAGGATGGTGCGTCGTTTACGCCGGCGCTTCAGAGCGTTGCCGCGCTACGGACGATGGTCGCCGATGCCCGCACGACATCGCCAAATGTCGAGATCGGTCTGACCGGGCTTCCCGTCCTCGAAAACGACGAGATGGACGCCTCACAGCGCGACACCAACCTCGCCGGTTGGCTCGCACTCGGCGGCGTGGCCCTCCTTTACGTGGTCGTCTATCGCGGCTTCCGCTACCCGCTCATGACGGTCACGGCTCTGGTCGTCGGAACGCTCTGGGCGATGGGTTGGCTGACGCTGACCGTCGGGCATCTGAATATCCTCTCGGCCAGCTTCGCCGTGATGCTGATCGGCATTGGCGATTATGGCGTGTTGTGGGTGACGCATTACGACGACGAACGGCGGGCCGGACAGGACGTGATGCCGGCCCTGCTGGCGACGGCCCACGAAGTCGGGCCGAGCATTCTGACCGCCGGCGTCTCGACCGCGATGGCGTTTTTCGCTGCCATGCTGGCGGACTTCGCGGCCGTGGCCGAACTCGGTTGGATCGCCGGCTGTGGCATTCTGCTGTGCGCCTTTGCGACCTTCGTTGTGTTGCCACCGCTACTCATCCTGTTCGACCGCCGCAAAAGCATCGCCCCGCGGCTGGCCCTCATCACCCATGAAGGCGACCGCGTCGAGACCCCGCATGGGCCGAAGCCGGTGACCGGCGTCTGGCTGCCGTGGTTGGCCGAGCGGCCGCAGTGGGTGATGGTCGGCGGCGTCGCCCTCGTCCTGGCCGCCGCGGCGGGAGCGCTCCGGGTCGGTTACGACCACAACCTCCTGCACATGCAGGCCGCTGGGCTGGACAGCGTGAAGTGGGAGAACCGACTGATTGAGCGCACGGCCGGGGCAAGTTGGTGCGCCCTGAGCTACACGGCATCGCCCGGTGAGGCACTCGCCCTGAAGGCCCGTTACGAGGCGCTCCCCGAGGTCAGCCGCGTCGCCGAGGTTGCGTCGCTGGTGCCGACCGATCAGGAGGTCAAGAACGGGCAACTCGCCGATATCCAAGCGCGCCTCCGCGGCTTGCCCGCTCGCGGCACTCCGCTCGCACCTCTCTCGGTCGCGCCGGCGGACTTGCGCAAGGAAGTCACCTTCCTGATCGGAGCCTTATCGCCGCTCGCGCCGGTCAGCCCTCAGCCGACGCTCGAACGGCTCCTGCGTAGCCTCGCGGAGCTGCGCGATCATCCGGTCCTATCGCAGGGCACGCTCGCGCAAGAGCGGCTCGACGGCTTCGGCCGGCGGCTGGCCGGCGACCTGCTCGAAGACTTGCATCACCTTCGTGGCGTCTCTGTGCCGGGCCAAATCGCGCTCCTCGACCTGCCAGCCGCACTGCGGGAGCGGTTTGTCGGCCGGTCCGGCAAATGGCTCGTCCAGGCGTATGCCCGCGACGGCTTATGGGATATCGGGCCACTCGAACACTTCGTCAAGCAGGCCCGTACCGTGGACCCCGAAGCGACCGGCAAGCCCTTCGGCACGCTCGAAGGGCTGCGGGCGATGCAGCACGGCTTTGCGTGGGCCGGGCTGTATGCCCTCGGCGTGATCGTCGTCGTCCTTTGGCTCGACTTCCGCACCGTCCGGCACACGCTCCTGGCCCTCGCCCCATTGGCGGTCGGCGTGGTGATGACTCTCGGCGTGATGGGTTGGTGTGGCGTGTCGCTCAACCCGGCCAACATGATCGGTCTGCCGCTGATCGTCGGCGTCGGTGTAGACAATGGTGTCCACGTCCTGCACGACTTCCGCGCCCGTCGCCGCGGCCGAACGTATCTGTTGGCGGCGACGACCGGCCAGGGCATCGCGGTGTCGGCTTTGACGACGGTCCTCGGCTTCGGCACGCTCATGGTCGCGAGCCACAAGGGCCTGATCGGCCTGGGGCTGATGTTAACTTTGGGCGTCACATTCTGCATGGTCGCGGCCCTCGGCCTGCTGCCGGCGGCTCTTCGCCTGTTGGGCGACCGGAACGGGGCGCGGACGCCAGCCGACGAAGACGCGCGGCGAACAGCGTAACGCCGACCCCAGGGCGCACGGCACGGCGCTGGATCGCCTCGGTTACCCCGGTCACGGTGGCTCATCGGGACGGAGCCCAAGTCGCCTTGTGAAGGAACACGTCGAGCCGGCGCGATCGACTCAGCGATCGGGGAGCTGGTTGCGCGATCCAGGACGCTGTTCCTGGCCGGCGCGGATGTTGACTGGCCCGTGTTCGCTCGCGGCTGTCGAACTCTGTATTGGGCACTCGCGGAGAGGAGACCCGATGACACTCCGTCGCTTGACGTGTCTGGTGGGCGTTGCCGTGTTGGTGTTGGTCGCCAATGTCGCCATCAGCATCGTGTACATGGTCGCTTACGGCCACTGGATCGATCCCGGCCATGAGGAGCAATACTACCGCGACCACATCCAGGTCGCCGCGCCTTACTGTAGCATCGTCGCCGGCATGCCTCTGATGTTCCTGGCCGGATGGTGGGTCGGTCGCCGGTGGGAAAGCGAGTTCGCGGTCAAGGCGGCGCTCACGGTGTGGCTGACCTACGTCCTCATCGACATCGCCGTGCTGTTGGCCGCGGGGATGACGACGAGGATCGCGGTTTTGTTCACCGCTTCCTTTGCCACCAAGCTAGCCGCGGTCTACCTTGGCGCTTCGGCTGGGCGTCGCCGCACCTAACGGGCGAGTGTGTGCCCGCCTCCCCCCTCCTACCGCTCCTCTTTGGCCGTGGATACTGCTGTGTTCGCCTGTCGTCGCGCTCGTTCTGGCGCGCGGGTTTGGTCTTCGATCCGGTTGGTCGGTCGGCAAGATCGCAGCCTGGACGCTGGCAGCGTTCGCGGTCGCGATCTTCGATGCTGTGGCGACGATTTGGCCGCTCGGTCCATAGCGAGCCGGAACCGTTCGACGACGTCCGGGGACAGGTCCACGCCTGATCGGCAAGCCATCGGCGGCGAGGGGCCATCCGCCGGCGAATTCGTCCGGACCCGCCATTCGACGTAACGAGTTGTCACATCAGAGGATGTGGGATGCGTCCGGATCGGTGCGATTGTTCTGGGGTGGGGTGGATGCCGGTCGGCAGAATCATTTTCGCTATCCGAGCGCCGTCACAAACTAAGCCAAGATCGACGCATCACGCCAGCAGTTGCTCCAAATCCATGCCATCAGCCGCCCGCCACGCCTCTTCGGTGCCGATTGGTAGCCACGCCTTCGCCTCGACCGCGTAGAACGCTCCGCCGGTAGCCAGGGCCGACACCACGTCCGTGATCTCGTACTCGCCGCGCGGCGACAGTTGTAGCTCCACGTCAAACGCGGCCCGCGGGAACAGATACGCCCCGATGTTTGCCATCTGGCGGCCATCGAGGGCCGGCTTCTCGACGAGCTTCTCCAGCGTGCCGTCGGGCCGGGTGAAGACAATGCCGAACTTCCGCGGTTCATCGACCGCATGGACCAAAAGGCCCGCCGGCTTCTCGGCCAATCGGGCCAGGTCCGATGCGCCGTACAGGTCGTCGCCGTTGAGGACGAGGCAGCGGTCGGCCGTCGCGAACTCGCGGCACGAGCGGAAGGCGTCGCCGGTGCCACGCGGCTGCGCCTGGAACACCGTCGCCCAGTCGGCAAAGTGTGTCTGCCGCTTCAGATACGCCTCGACCTGATCGGCCAGATAGTGAGTGACGACGGCGACACGTCGGACGGACTTCGGCAGGGCTGCCAGCGTCCAGTCGAGAATCGGTCGGCCGCGCACCGGCAGAAGCGGCTTCGGCGTGGTCAGGGTGTGCGGCCGGAGGCGGGTGCCCAGGCCGGCGGCGAGGATGATGGCGTCCATGCGTGTAGCATAGGACACGAGCCGCGCAATGCCGCCCGTGGCTTCACACATGGGCTTTGTGGAATTGGTGAAGCTTGCGGGGTCTGCGGGTCGAAAGAAAGATGCAGCCGGCACGACGATAGGCGTAGGATGCGCCCGCGGCCGGTCTCGCACCGTTTCGGGGAGGGAATCCCATGCGTCGTCTCGTTGTCCTCGGAGCGGGCTTGCTGCTCGTTCACGTTGCGTCTGGATGCCAGCACGTCGCCGGCTTCTGCGATTGTGCACCGCCAATTCAACCGTGCTGCATCTACGGGCTGTATCCGGAAGTCTACGCCGGTCCGGCTGTCGTGCCGGCTGCCGCGGTAGCCCCGGCCGTGCCCGCGCTCCCCGCACCGCCGGCCGCCGTTGTGCCGAACGTCCCCGCCGCACCGGCCAACGTGCTGCCGCCGCCGGCCGTAGGGCCTGGAGCCGGTCAAGGAAAAGATCGGCCAGCCGCGGAGCTGTAAGCATCGCCTCGTCGAGGCGTGGCGTCAGCCGGCCGGTCTTGAGCCCACAAGACCAGCCGGCTGACGCCGCTCGACGCTGCGCGGTCGGCGGTTTACACTTCTCTTCGGGAATCGCACCAGCACCCGACGAGGACTCTCCGTGAAACGCTCCATTATGGCGTTGACGATCGCCACTACGCTCGGCCTGATATCGGCCGCGCGTGCCGACGCGACGAAACGCAACGACAGTGCGTCCGAGAAGCTCGGCATCAAACTGTCGCTCCAGTGCTACACGTTCCGCGCCCTCACGTTCTTCGAGACCGTGGATAAGGCGGCCGCACTTGGCATCCGGTATCTCGAGATCTACCCCGGCCAGAAGCTCAAGCCCGGCTCCGATGCGAAGATCGCCGTGCCGATGCCGGACGACATGAAGGCCGAGGTCATGAAGAAGCTGGCCGACGCCGGCGGGTTGAAGCTCGTCGCCTTCGGCGTGAATGAAGTGCCGAAGGACGAGAAGGGCGCCCGCCGCCAGTTCGAGGCGGCCAAGGCGCTCGGCATCGAAGTTCTCGTGACCGAAACCGTGCCCAACGACGTTCACGACAAGCTATGCCAGGAAACGGGCCTGCGGTACGCGTTGCACAACCATCCGAAGACCTGGCCGCCGGACAAGGTGCTGGAGGCGAGCAAGGGCCACAGCAACAAGATCGGCTCGTGCAGCGATGTTGGGCACTGGCAGCGGGCCGACCTGATCCCGCTCGAACAATTCAAGAAGCTCGAAGGGCGAGTCCAGCACTCGCACTTCAAGGACCTGAACGAGTTCGGCGGCAAGGCCCACGACGTGCCGTGGGGCACCGGTCGAGCCGACTCGAAAGCACTGCTCGCGGAGTTGAAGCGGCAGGGCTACAAGGGGTATCTCTCGATCGAGTACGAGTACGGCAGCGTGAAGGACCTGGACGGCACGGTGCCCAAGTGCGTCGCGTTCTTCGACGCCACGATGGACGAACTGGCGAAATGACGAACCGATCGCTGCGTTTGAAGCATGGCGAATCGGTGTTGCGTGGCGTGCGGCGAGTGATCCGACGGGACGTCGATCGGGCGCTTGCCAGCCTGCCAGTCGTGGGAATGTCGAAGCCATTCACGAAGCCCGCCGAAAGAGCTCTGGGCCGCATCCGGGCCATCCTGCGCGCTCCTCGTGCGTGGCGGCCTGGGCGACGAAGTCTTCCACCGCGAGGATGACCGGTTCCGCGATGCCGGCCGTCCGCTCACCGCGGCGCGCGATGCCGAGGCGGTTGTCGAGGCCATCGACACCCTGACCAAATCGCACGCCGGGCGAATCGAGGCCGGCGCGTTCGCTGGCCCGCATGCCATTCTCAAAGCGCGTCGCCGGCTTGCCGTCGGCGCAGTGTTGGCCGATCCCCGTGCGGTCCCCGCGGTGACGCTGGTTCTCCGCCACAGCCGGGCCGACGTACGGCACTGGACGATGCATGCCAAAGGCTGGTCAGCCATTCGGCCGGGGTTGAAGCGCATTTACGCACATGGCCGCGACGCCCTCGAAGCGGCGGAGGCTCCGACTGCGGACAACTTCCACGAGTTGCGCAAGTCCGCCAAGCATCTTGGCTACGCAGTTGAGTTCTTACGGGCGACCCGACCTGGCGCGCTGGGCCAACTGGCGAAGCGCCTGAAGGAGATGGCTCAGGCATTGGGAGACGCCCGCGATCTGGCGTTGCTCCGCCGCACGATCGAGGCAACGCCCGACACGTTCGCCGCTCCCGGAGCGGTGTTGGCCGCTCTGGCCGACCGGCGACGAATGGAGCTGGAGTCGGCTGCACTGGTCCTGGGTCAGCGCATCTATCGCCGCAAGCCGAAGGCGTTCGTCCGAAAAATCGAGCGCTACTGGCATGATTGGCGGAACGGCTAAACGGGATTACCACTCGATCCGCAGTGTCGCCAAATCGTTCGCGCCGACTTCGAACGGTACGCCATCGCCGTCGACCAACAGCGGCATCATCACAGTGCCGTCCGGCTCCAGGAGGGCCGCGTCTTTCGGCGTCCGGGCGCACCGCCACGTCGCCCCGCCGCCAAAGCCGCTGACTTCGAGGAGGCGGGCACGCACCGCGGCCGCACCGCGCTCGGGACGCAGGCTCGTCGCCATCAGGTTCGGCACATCGAGGTGGCATAGCCAACCCGAAGGACCGATGTGCGGCGGCCCCTTCGCTGTCGGCACTACGACCACCGGCGACGCCAGGCCAAGAGCCGCCTGGGCCGGCTGCTCGCGGTCGAGGCCGATAGCCAACTCGAAGATCTTCGCCGACTCGCCGTTGACCAACAGGATCGTGTCGAGCATCCGCCCGCCATGCCGCTGGTGAAACGGCAAGCCGTTCGGGAACAAGGCCGTCCGCGATGCTCCCGAACGCAGTTCGAGGAAGTCTGGCGTCACGGGTCGAGTGTGTGTCGTCACGCCGGCATGGCCGAGGGTGCCGCGCAAGAGTGTGGCACGGTCGTCGCGCCAGGCGAAGCGAGCGGCGTAGTAAGAGTGCCACGGGTAGCCGGTCGGCGGGTGCTCCGGGAACAGCTCGATCCGCAGCTCCAAGAGCGGCCGTCCGAGCCAGGCGCGAAAGCGCTGGCGGAACGTCGCAAGGACACGTTGCTGGTCGTCGAGCAACGCCCCCTCGCTGACGACCTCGCCGAGCGCCGGCCCCGTCGAGACGACGCGCACCTCCTTCGCGACCATCGTGCTGCCGGGATTGTAGACGAGCTGTTGGCCCAGGCGGTTGTCGCGACCGCGCAAGTCGCGGATCGACCGCAAGCCGCCGGTCGCCGGATCGACCTCGGCGTCGAAAAACTCGTTGCGCACGCCGCGGGCGTCGGCAAGCGTCATGCGGCGGGAACCGGGCGCTGGCGCTTCCGGCTCACCGGTGGGCACCCACGCAAAGCCGAAGCCGGGTACCTCGACGACAGACGCTCCCGGCTGCGCCGCCTTGATCGGCCCACCGACAACGGGTGACACGTCATCGCGCTCCAGCGCGACGCGGCGTGTGAAACCACACGGGTTGAGCAACAGCAACCCTGACCGAGCTTGCGTGGCCCGGCTCACGAGCCGTTCGGCCAGCGGCATCGCACAGCGGCTTTCCAGCTCGCTCCACTCGTCCGCCGACAACTCGCCGCCGCGCTCGATGCGATCCTCGAGCGCTTCCCAATGGTCGATGGTCGCATCGTCGCCGGGCAAGCCGAGGCCGCGGCCCAGAGCGAGACAGGTCATTGCCGCATCGATGCGGCGGCGAGCTTTGAGGTGCCTCGCGAAACGAGAAACCAACCTGCCTTCGAGCTGCGGCTCGCCGGCGACGTCCAATGCGTCGACTGAGAATTCATCGGCCGATGCCGCCGAGGCATATTCCCCGACCTGGCCATCACGCAGGTAACGGCCAACGGTCGCCCACGTCCCAAGGACGGGAGCCAACTCGCTCAGTGCCAGCAGGTCGTCATACCACGGGCCGGCGGCGTCGCCTTTGTGCAACAGGGCCATCGTCGCAGTGCCGTCGCGCATGATGGTCGTGTGCAGGTTGTGCGCGAGGTGAAACCCGGTCTGGGCGTCGCCCGCGTCGGCCGGGTCGCGCGTCAGCGCCTCGACTTGTCGACCGTCGGGGGAGGGCCATTGGATGACTGCCGCCGCATGATTTGGCACCCGCGCGCCGTCAAACGCAAGCAGCACGGCCTTCGTCATACCGCTGTGTTGGAGCAACAAAGGCGTGAGCGGGTGGAATGCCGAGCGCCGTCGGGCGAACACCTCAACTGTCGCCCCGGTGAGTTCCCGCGTCCGCTCCCGACCGCGGCGCAGGTTCCACAGTTGCGATTCGAGAGGCAGCGCAGTCTCATCGCGTTCCAGGAGTGCCCCCCCGCAGATTTCCACGAGCGGCGTTTCTTCCTCATTCGCCGGCAGGCGCGCGCGGATCTCAGCGAGTGTCTCGGGCGGCAGGCGTTCCAGCGTCTCGGCCGACGCGATCAGGCTAACTGGGTTGCGGCGCATGAATCCAATCGGCAGCGGCACACTCGCCTCGACGAGCGCAATGTCGAGCCAGAAAATCGAAGCCGGGTACACCGTGTCGCGGGCGTCGGCGAGCTTCTTGGCCGCGTCGGCCGGCCGGCCTTCCTGCACATCGGCCCAGAAGCCGTCCTTGTCGAGCGTCCGCTCGTGTTCCATCGCCTCGAACAGTGTGTCGATCACCAGGTAGCCAAGGCCAAGGCCGAACCAGGGTCGTGCATCGTCATCGCTCCAAGTTTCGCCAAGAGCAGTCCGTAATGCCGCCAGCGTCTCCGCGCGGTCGGTCGTCGCAGTGAACGACACGGCCCCGGTCTCACGCAAGCGGTCCTGCCAATCGTCGGGCAAATAGGGCGACGGCTGATCCGGCACGGCGTAAAGTGCCCCCGGCCGGGGCGTCTCGTGGTCGTAGGGCGACGCAATCGCCGGCACGCCGTTGGCTGTCCGCAGCGCGGCGGGGTGCCAAAGGGCCGACCAGCCGTTGAGCCAGCAGGCCGCTTCGACGTGGCCGATCATCAGCGCGTGCTGCGCCGGGGGAGTGTACGCGGAGAGCAGGAAGAGTTCGCGGGGCATGTCCAGCAATCGGGAGTCAGGAATCGGGGTCAGGAGTCTAGGGTAGAAACTTGGGCCGCCGTGAGCGCATCGGCATCAATGGCTTTGCCCTGGCGTCACGGGTCCTACCTTAAACTCAAGCCCGGAGCCTCGACCTGCGAACAATCATGCGCCGACGCGCTTCCGCCAAGACCGCCGCCCGGCCGACTTCCGACCCGCGGCGCGATCTGCGGGCCGCGCTCGACGCCGGCGACTTCGCTTGCGCTGCCGATGCCGCCATCGCACTCGGGAAGGACGGCCGTGAGGCGCTGCCCGAGCGGTTTGTCGCCGGGTTCGATGCGGTACGCAGCGCTTTCAGCCACTACGAAGCCGGCCACGACGAGGAGGCCCGTGCCGCACTCGACGCGATCGGCCTTGGCTCGCCATTCCTCGACTGGAAGCTATTGCTCCGTGGACTGCTCGCGTACTCGGCGAAGGAGGATGCGAGGGCGCTGGAGAACTGGTCGCGGCTGAAGCCCGAGCGACTCCCGGCTCGGCTCATCGCCCCACTGCGAGCCGCGCTCGACACCGACTACCTCGCCACACAGTCGGCCGATGCGCAGGTGCAGCTTCGGGCCGCGGCCGACAAGCTGGTCGGTGGGCCGCTCCCGCGGCTTCGTGAAGTCCAGCGGGCGATGGGCCGCGGGGCGCGTCTGGCCGTCGCTTTCCGTCACGCCGAACCGCTCGTCAACGCGTTACGCCAGACATATCCGGAGGTAGTGCCGCGGCTAGCTAACGTCTTCCTCAACGCCATCGTCGCCGGCGGCGAGCCGGACGACGTGATCCGCTTCCGCGGCCTGTTCGGGCCACCGGCCGACGACCCGGGCCTCGAACGCCTCGAAGCCGAGGCGCTCGAGCAGTGTGGCCAATGGGCCGACGCCAACGACCTGTGGAAGAAGTTCACCGACACCCTCGCCAAGAACTCGGCGTGGCCCGAGGCCGACCGCACAAGGGCGCGAGCGATCGTCTACGTCCGCATGGGCGTCAACGCAGCCGAGCACGGAGATGACGATAGCAACCCGTTTCTGCGGCCCCGCCGCTTCAACCCGCCGGCCGATGCGTGCTTCCGGAAGGCCGTCGCGCTCGCGCCCGACCTGGTTGGCGGCCACGCCGGGTTGTTCAAGCTGCTGATGGACAACGCCGATTGGGTTTCCGCCCGCGCGGCCGGCGCGGCGCTACTGTCCCAATTCCCCGACCACGTTGCGACCCTCAAGTCGATGGCCGAGGTCAGCGTGACGCTGGGTGATGCCGAGGCGGCACTCGATTACGCTCGCCGGGCTGTCGAAGTGAACCCGCTTGACCGCAATCTACGAATCCGCCTTGCTACCGCGCACCGGGTACACGCACGCGCCGGCGATGCGGCCGCGGCCCGTGCCGATCTCGCCGCGGCCGCGGTTCTGTTCGACAGCACACCCGCCTACGACTTCCTGGCCCAGCGCTGGGCCGTCGAGAAGAAGGCCAAGGATGCGGCCGCGGACATGTATGAACAACAGGCGATCGCCTCGGCGCCGCACCGGCTCGCCGCGGTGTTGGCGTTCGTCGCGGAAGGCGCACGTCTCAAGCTGCCGAAGCCTGCCAAGAAGCCGTTCGACGACGAATTTGCCGAAGCGCTCGCGACACCAAACCCGACCGGCGTCGCGGCGCTACTCGACGCCTGGTACGAGCAAGAGGCCGCGGGCGACTATTACGGTGCTAAGACGCACTACAAGAAAATCCTCGACGCCGCCAAGAAATCCGCCGCCACCGGCGACGAAAGCGGTGTGAACCGCCTCTGTTCCGTCCTCGCGGCTCGCGGGCTGTGGAAGCCGCTCTTGGACGTGGTGAGAGCCGCAAAGCCGCGCTTCCCGAAGAACGCCTGGCTCCTGCTGCGCGAGGCGCAGGTTCACATCGGCCAAGACGCCCAGTACGGCCGCGGACCGTGGAAGGCCCGTCCACTACTCGATCGGGCGAAACGGCTGACGAAAGACCCGGCCGCCCTTGCTCTGCACGCCGAGCTCGAAGCGAAGATCCGGGAACTATCGCCGTTCGGCCAGTTCGACAGCATCTTCGACAGCTTCTTCGGCGGGCCGGGAGACGAGACATGAGCGACCCGTACGACGTGCTGGGCATCCCGGACGACGCCGACGACGCAGCGATCCGGACTCGCTACCTGGAACTTGTGAAGCAATACTCGCCGGAGCAGGCCCCGGAGCGGTTCGCCGCGATCCGCACGGCGTACGAACAGTTGCGCGACCGCGACGCCCGGCTGATACATCGGCTCTTCGCCGTCGGCCGCCGCGACACGATCGAGAGCGTTATCGAGGATGTGACATGTCGGAGTCCGCGCCGCCGGGTGACGTTCGCCGAACTTCTGAAGGCCGCGGGCTGCTGACGCCCGAGCAGATCGAGGCGGCGTTGGCCGACTTCCGCGCCTGGCTCACGGAACTGACCGAGCCGCCGCCGGAGCCTCCCGAGGACGATACGGAGCCAGTCGACCTCGCGACGGTCGTCGCCGCGTTCACGGCCCTGCGGCACGAGGTCAACTTGCAGACGAAGGCGACTCGCGCGCTCGGTGAGCAGGTGGCGCAGCGGCTCGCGGAGCCGCCACGCGAGACGCCAGCGTCTGGTGATGATGACGCAGTGAAATCGCTTCTCAAGACCCTGGTGGACGTATACGACGCGCTCGCGATCGCCATGCGAGAGGTGGAGAAGCCGCGGCCCACACCGGCCGGCTGGCTCGCCCGCTGGCGGATGCCGCCGCTAGCCGACGCGGTGGCCGAGGGGCTGCTCTCCGGTTACCGGCTCAGCCTGCAACGCATCGACCGTGCGTTGTCGCAATATGGGCTGGAGCCGATCGCGACGGACGGCGTGGCGTTCGACCCGGAGTTGATGGAGGCCGTCGAAGCGGTCGCGTCTGACAAGCCGTCGGGAACTGTGATCGGCGACGTGAGGCGCGGATACCGGCGGGGCGGGCGCGTGTTCCGCTACGCGCAGGTGCGGGTGGCGCGGTAGACTACGGCGCTGACCGGGGGAGGGGCTTATGGTCGTTCGATATCCGCCGTATCGCTTCACCGTCGACCAGTACGACCGCATGATCGACGTGGGCATTTTGAGCGAGCACGACCGGGTCGTTCTGATCCGCGGGCGGATTGTCCCCAAAACGGAGATCAGCGGTTCGCACAGTCAATGCGTCGATCGACTGACCAAGCTTTTCGTCTGGCGTGTGGCCGACGACATCACCGTCAGCATCCAAAACCCCATCGTGCTGGCCGACAGCGAGCCGGAACCGGACGTGACACTGGTCGATGCCTCGTACCGGACGCGGCGGGCCAAGCCGGTCGCAGACGATGTCCGGCTTCTGATCGAAGTCGCGGACAGTTCGCTCGCCGAAGACCTGGGGCCGGGGGCGGCTCTGTACGCCGAGAACGGCATCCCCGAATATTGGGTCGTCGATCTGGTGAACGCCCGCGTCCACGTCCACCGCGGCCCGCAGCCCGACGGCAGCTGGGCCAGCGTCGTCGAACACACGCCTGGGGCAACGCTGACAGTCGTTGCACTGCCCAGCGTTACCGTGACCGTGGAAGAGCTCCTGGCCTGAGCCAATACGCGCGGTTCGCCCCGCGCCGATGCTGAGTGGCTATGGAACGCCGACCTTATCCGAGCTACGACTGCGTCACCATTCGCCGGATGGCGGCGGGCTTCGTCGGGGCCATGCTGTCCATTCTCGTGCCCGGGATGGCCGTCGCGGCTGGGGCCCAGCCGTGGGTGCTGCATGTCGGCATCGCGGGATTTCTGGCCGCGTCCGTTTGGGTCGTCCGGACCCCCGTGAATCGGTGTCGCTGCCCAACGTGTGGCGACCCGCTCGCCCGACCGGCTGATACGACCGAATTTCCGTGCGGCCGATGCGGCATCGTGTGGGTTACCCGCGTGTACGGAGAGAGCGTGTTGGAGTGACTCGCGGACGGTATGACAAAGAGTCGTCAGTCATGGTGGCCGTCAACGACCGATCGCCCTAACCGGTTACGCGTCGATGGATCGCGCCGCCGCCCGCCACACTTCGACCACGCCGTACGGCCCCGGCTCTGGCTTGGTCTCGGAAAAGCGCCGCGCCAGTTCGATACCCTCGGCCTCGGTGTCCACCAGGCAGTAGCGGTTCACCGCGGCCTCATGCGTTACGCCATTGCACGACAGGGGTGAGCAGCCCCAACACCAGCCCGCTCCCACTTCCACGGCGTCGTAGCCGAGACGGACGAACGTGTCCGGCAGCGGATCGACGTCGAACTCCGGCACGTCAAACACCCGCTCCTGACCATCCTCGAAGAGCCGTGGGACGACTCGATAAGCGTAGAGCGATACTTCGCTCCAGCGCTCTGGGGGCACCATCGCCCAGGCGGCGGCCGCGCTGACGTAGCCACCGAATTCGTTGTCGGGCCGAACTCCCCAGACGCAGAATCCCCCAGACTGCTCGTACCCTTCGGCGATGCAGTTGCTGACGCTACAGATTTCCTCAACGGGCGGCGGACACGGAAACGTGGCGTCGGGGTGGCTCGGCCACGGAGACACCCAGCCGGCCCGAGTCGTCCGACGCTTCAGGAAGTACCCGACGGGGGTCCAGATCATCGCCGCCCCTCGACACGAACGGGCCGACTCACGCCCCGGCCGGGTGCGTCCAGCCTGCGCGGTACTCGCGCTTCAGGAGCTTCGTCGCCGCTGGGTCGCCAACGACTGTGTGCGTGGCCGGGTCCCACGTCAGCGACCGGCCGAGCTTCATCGACAGGTTCGCCAGAATACAGCTCGCCGTCGAGATGTGGCCCTGTTCGATGTCGGCGACGGGCCGGCTGCCGTCGCCAATGCACTTTAAGAAGTCGCGCATATGCCCGCGAATCGCCGATGCGACGTGCCGCTCCAGGTCCTTCTCGGTCTTGTCCTCGGGATACTTATCTTCCTCGAACACCGCGCTGCCTTTCACGGTCGGCTCCTTCTTGCCGAACGGCGTGAACTCGTACTTGTTGACGCTCATCTTGAGCGTGCCCTTGTCGCCGTAGATGGTCGCGCCCCACGGGTACTCGGAATCGACCGGCGCGCCCCAGGTGCGGTGCGTCCACACGACCGGGAACTCGTCGAACTCGAACGTGGCCGTCTGAGTGTCGGAAATGTCGGAACGGGCTGACTTCTGCACCAGGATGCCACCCTCGCTGGCGACCCGCTTCGGCCAGCCACTTCGTCGCCCAGCCGCACCATGTCGAGCAGGCGAATGCACATGTCGCCCATGATGCCATTGCCGTAGGCTATGAACGCCTCGCCACCAACGGCGGTGCGGTAGCGGGTCGCCCCGCTCGTACTTCGGCGATCGCATGACGCAGGGGTGCGGGGTCATCCACATTTCGTAGTCGAAGTAATCCGGCACCTTCGATACCGGTGGTGCGCTGCTGCTCCGCATGTGGTAATAGCAGTAGACTTCGGCGTGGCCGATGGTACCAAGCAGACCAGCGGATTGGCCTTGTCACGGGCGTCGATCAGGTGGCCGCGGCGCTGAGTGCCGACTTGCACGACTTTCTTGTGCTTGCGGGCCGCGTCGAGCATCGCCTTGCCCTCCATCACGTCCACGCTGATCGGCTTCTGGACGTAGACATGGGCTCCGCTCTCGACGGCCGCGATCATCGGCAAGGCGTGCCAGTGGTCGGGCGTGTGAACGAAGCAAACGTCGAGGTCCTTTTCGGCAAGCATCTTCTTGTAGTTTCCAGCAACGCGGCTTCGCTTCGACTTCGGGCGCTGCGACACCATCTCGGCTGCATTCGCAAGCATGTGTTGATCGACATCGCATAGTGACACGATTTCGACCGGGGCGACCTGGATGAGTCGGAACAGGTCGCATTTGCCGTACCAGCCGGTGCCGATGAGGCCGACGCGGAGCGGCCGCCGTCGGCGGCGTGGGTCGGGTGGTCGGCGAAGTACGCAGCCGTCGTGGCAGCCGCTGGCGGTGAGGAAGTCGCGGTGGTCCATCATCGGTGGAAACCCGGGGCGAAGCGAGAAGTCGTCCGGCTCCTGGCAGTGTACCCGACAGCAATGTCCCAAGCCAGCGGGTAGGACGTCGCGGGGGAGTGTGGCGAGCGTCGGGGCGTCAGCCCGATGTGGATTGGGGAAGTCACGTCGGGCTGACGCCCCGACCTTCGCCTGAGTCGTCATGATCTACCTCGATCACGCCGCGACCACGCCGACGCGCCCGGAAGCAGTCGAGGCAGTTCGGGCGCTACTTGCCGGGCCGCCGGGCAACCCGGCCAGCGCTCACGCCGCCGGTCGCCGGGCACGCCAGTCGCTCGAAGACGCTCGCGAACGCATCGCAGCCGTGCTCCACTGCGAACCCGCTGAGGTCATTTTCACCAGCGGGGCAACGGAAGCGAACAACCTCGCCCTGTTCGGCCTGGCCGGTCACCCGCCGGGACGCATCGTCGCCAGCCCTGTCGAACACCCGTGCGTCGCTGAACCGCTGCGGCAACTCGCGGCCCGCGGGTTCACAGTCGAATACCTGCCGGTCGATCGTCAGGGCATCGTCGACCTATCGCATCTCGGCGACATCCGACTCGTCACCGCCATGTTGGTCAATCACGAAACCGGGGCCGCGCTGACGATGGCCGCCCGTTCGCCTTGGCACACCGACGCGGCTCAGGCCGTCGGAAAGGTCGCCGTCGATTTTCGCGCTCTGGGCGTGACGGCCCTGACGCTGAGTGCGCACAAGTTCGGCGGCCCGCCAGGTATCGGCGTCCTCGTCTTGCAGCGGGGGACGCCGCTGCGCCCGCTGCTTTACGGCGGCCACCAGCAGCAAGGCCGCCGACCGGGTACCGAACCGGTCGCCCTCGCCGCCGGCCTGGCCGTCGCTCTGGAACTGGCCGAGCGCGAGCGGGAAGCGAACTGGCTCACGGTAGCGACACTGCGCGAGCGGTTCTTGACCCGAGTCGCCAGTGCAGCCCCAGTCGTGGTCAACAGCCCGACGGGTGGCGTGCCGCACATCCTGAACGTGTCGTTCCCCGGCTGCGAGGCGCAGAACTTGCTTATCGCCCTGGATCTGGTGGGCGTGGCGTGCAGCACCGGATCCGCGTGTTCGAGCGGGTCGCTCCTGCCATCGCCGGTGCTTCGGGCGATGGGAGTGCCGGACGACGTGCTGCGCTCGGCGATGCGGTTCAGCTTCGCGGCAACGACTGCGGCCACAGAGGTCGACGAGGCGGCGGATCGCATCGTCGCTGCGGCGCGCCATTTGCGTCAGGCGTGAAAGTCTACCCAATGTTGCGGGTATTCCACTCTGCAACAGCCCCGCGACCATCCGAGGCTACGACATGGCGTCCGACCGGCCCCCGCTCCTCCAACCCCTGACGATCCGCAGCGTCGAATTTCGCAACCGAATCGGCGTGTCGCCGATGTGCCAGTATTGTGCTCGCGAAGGGCTGGCCGACGATTGGCATCTCGTTCATCTGGGAAGCCGGGCCGTCGGCGGTGCGGGCGTCGTGTTCGTCGAGGCCACGGCCGTCACCCGCGAGGGCCGCATCACACCCGGCGACATGGGCATCTGGGCAGCGATGCACGTTGGACCGCTGGCGCGCATCGCACGGTTCGTTCGTTCGCAGGGTGCGGTCGCCGCCATTCAACTGGCCCACGCGGGACGGAAGGCAAGCTGCGATGTGCCGTGGACCGGCGGCGCGGTCTTACCGACGCCCGCTGAAGGCGGCTGGGACACCGTCGCTCCCAGCGCCATCCCATTCCGCGATGGTGACCCCGCACCGACGGCACTCGACCTGGCTGGAATCGATAGCATCGTCGCCGCGTTTGAGGCCGCGGCACGCCGGGCGATCGAGGCCGGGTTTCAAGTTCTCGAGATACACGCTGCCCACGGCTACCTACTGCACGAATTCCTTTCGCCGCTCAGTAACCATCGCCTGGACGAATACGGCGGCAGCCTTGCGAACCGTATGCGGCTGCCACTCCGAGTGGCTGAGCGGTTGCGACACCTGATGCCCGACGGCATGCCGCTCTTCATGCGCATCTCGGCGACCGACTGGGTTGAGGGTGGCTGGGGCATCGACCAATCGATCGAACTGGCCCGGCACCTGAAGGAGCGCGGCGTGGATTTAATCGACACGTCGAGTGGGGCGATCGTGCCGTACGCCAAGATTCCCGTCGCCAAGGGGTACCAGGTGCCTTTCGCCAGACGGATTCGGCACGAGGCTGGCATTGCGACCGCCGCGGTCGGCTCGATCGCAGAGACGGCCCATGCCAATGCGATCGTCGCCGACGGCGATGCCGACCTGGTGTTTCTCGCTCGGCAGATGCTGCGCGAGCCATACTGGTCGCTGAACGCGGCTCGCGAACTGGGCGCGGAACAGACCTGGCCGACGCAGTATGGCTACGCGGTGAAGCGCCGATAGATGCAAAGCGACCGCTTACGACACGCCACTTTCGCTCGCCACGTGCCGCCGCAGGTAATCGACCTCGCGGCGTAGCGTCTCGACTTCGGCCTCGGCCGCCAGCCGGGCGATCTGCTCGCGCAGTCGTTCGACATCGGCCTGGCCGCGCTGCGCTTCCTCTTGGGCCAACGCCGCTTCCGCCTGACGGGCTGACGCCTCGGCCTGGGCGCGGTCTGCCTCCGCCAGTCGCGTGCTCGCTTCCGATTGGGCCTTCACAGCCGCGACCTGAGCGGCGGTTGCTCGACCGAGTGCCCGGCTAACATCCGCCTGGCGCTCGGCAGCTTGCGTCCAGAGTGCCGCAAGCTCGCGGCGCTGAACCTCAGCCGACTCGGCAGCCGTCAATTCCTCCAATGTCGGTAACCAACGCCGGGCCGTGGGGTCGTACAGTCGCAACTTCGGGCCATCGGCCCGAAGGTGCAAGCCGAGGACATTGGACGGTAGCGCTCCATCGACCGGCTCGATTTTCAGATAGCCGGCGTTGTGCAGTCGATAGCCCTGAAGCGGCGGGTCCAGGGCGTCGCCCTGTGGGTCGAAAAGAAAATACTCCGGGACCAGCAGAACGTCGCGGTAGAGGCGGAACTTCTCCTCGGTATCCTCGGTCCGGCTGGCGAGCGTCGTAACTTCGAGAACGAAGTCCGGCCCCTTCCCCTCTTCCCAGATGAGGTAGTTGGGCCGATCGCGTCGCGCGACGCCACGGGCCACGAACAGGTCGGGCGTAACGTGCCGACGCCGGTCGCCGGGAACGTAAAAGACGAGCAACCCCGCCGCGACGCAGATGAACGGATCCGTGAAGTGGCGATCGAGCGCTCGACGCACTTCGTCGACCAAAGCGCGATGGAACTCTGTCTCGACCCGCGGTCGGCCGGCACTGGTCGGATAGTCAGCATTCGACGGTACACTGCTAGCAGGGGATGTCGCCATAGGCGGCTCCGGGGGATGTAGGTATTGTGGGCTAGTTTCACCGCCGGTGCCACCGCGGTCGGTTGGGTCGGAACGTGCCTCCGAACCACCCGAGACCGCTACGACCCCTACGACCCCACCTTGCCGTCCCGAGCGAGCGCGGGCATGATTGACGACACGACCGACTCCCTTCCTTCCGAGCAGCGTTATGCCTTCTGTGAATTCGACGCATTACGGCCGCGGCTGGTCCCGCATTGTCGCGCTCACCGTGCCGATCTTTCGCTCCGAGAAGCGGCGTGCCGCGATTGGCCTACTGGCGTTACTGCTGGCGTTCGCCCTCACGGTTAGCGGACTCAACGTCCTGAACAGTTACGTTGGCGGCTGGTTCTGGACGGCGCTCTCCAAGAGGGAACACGATCGACTTCTCCTTCTCGGCACACAGTACGTAGGCATGTTCGCGCTCATAGCGGTCGTCGTCGCACTCTACAACTACACGGAGCAACGACTCGATGTCTTTTGGCGCGAATGGCTGACCGGCCACCTGCTCGACAAGTACCTCGCCAACGATGCCTACTATCGCCTGCTCAGCAACGAAGAGATCGACAATCCCGATCAGCGCATCGCCCAGGATGTCAACACGTTCACCTCGACAACCGTGTCATTCTTGCTGATCGTTCTGAACAACGTCATTTCGCTGTGCGCGTTCGCGGGGGTGCTCTGGTCGATCTCACCGTGGCTGATGCTAGCTGCCATGGTCTACGCAGCGTTTGGCACGGGCATGTCGATCCTCCTCGGCCGGCCGCTCGTCGCCCTCACCAACGCCCAGCTGCGCAAAGAGGCCGATATGCGCTACGAATTGATCCGCCTCCGCGAACACGCCGAGGCGATCGCCCTCATGCGCAACGAGCCACGGGAGCGCGATCGGCTCGGCCAACGCCTGACGGCTGTTGTCGAGAACTTTCAGAGGATCATCGCCGTCAACCGCAACCTCGGCTGTTTCACGAACGGCTACAACTACCTGACGCCACTGATCCCGGTCTTCATCGTCGCCCCGATTTTCCTGAGCGGCAAAGTCGAGTTCGGCACCATCACGCAAGCAGGCGTGGCGTTCGGTTCGGTCCTGGGCGCATTCTCGGTCATCATCTCGCAGTTTCAGGCGATCTCGTCGTACGTGGCCGTCATTGCTCGCGTTGGGGCCATCTGGGAGGCCGTCGAAACCCAGCCACCCACGGGGCCGGTCATCGAGGTCCTGGAAAACAACGACTGCGTCGTCTTCGACGACGTCACGATCCTGACTCCGAAAGAGGGCCGACATCTGATCGAGGACTTGAAGCTCGAAGTCCCCGTCGGCACGCGACTTCTCATCACGGGTGCGAATGGCTGTGGCAAGAGTGCGCTGTTCGCAGCCGCCGCAGGGCTATGGCGCGATGGTCAGGGTCGAATCCTCCGCCCGCCAATTGGCGATGTCATGTTTATCCCGCAGAAGCCCTACATGATGCTCGGCACGCTCCGCGAACAAATCCTGTGCGGCAACGCTACCTGCCAGGTGGTCAGCGAACAACGACTCGACGACGTGATTCGATTGGTGCGACTCGAACACATCAAGGCCCGGGCCGGCGGATACGACAACGAAATCGACTGGCCAAACATTCTCTCGGTCGGTGAACAGCGACAGCTCGCGTTGGCCCGAATGTTGATCGCGAACCCGCGCTATGCATTCCTCGACGTGGGGTACGCCGCCCCAGACGCCGCGCAACGAAAGTACTTCGCCGACCTGCTCGGTCGTTCGCCAATCACATTCATCACCATCTCGGACGATCCGGCCCTCCGCGAGATTCACGACGCCGTCCTGGAATTGCAGGAAGAAGGCAAGTGGCAACTGAAAGACGGAGGTAACGTGAAACCCGGGTGAACGCTTGGCGGTGCTCCGCAGAACCGCGACGATTCCGCGAAGCACCGCCAAGCGGTGTCAGTCGCTCACCTTCAGGCACAGTAGTTCCTTGGCGTCGCGAACGTACAGTCGGCCGTCGCACAGCGCCGGGTGCGCCCAGGTCTCGCCACAGACCTTGGCCTTCGCCAGTTCCTTGTACTCTGTCGGCGTCGGATCGATCAGCATGAGCTCACCGCCATCCGTGTGCATCAGCAGCTTATTGTCGCCGGTCCGCAAGAGGGCGGCGTGGTACTTGCCGATCTTCTCCTTGCTCCACAGCACCTTGCCCGTCTTCGTCTCGACGCATCGCAGAGTCACGCTCGGGTTGCGACTCAGGACGCCCGTGACCATGTACAGGTGATCGCCGACGCTGACCGGCGTTGAAAAATAGCAGTTCAGTTGCGCGTTCTTCCATGCCTGCTCAATGGCCGGCTTGCCTTCTTTCTCGACGAGCTTGAGCGCGACGCTGCCGAGCGTGACCGAACTGGCGATCAAGAGATCGCCGACCTTGACCGGCGTCGTGGAACTCTCTTGCAATAGGTCGCGGAACGGGTGTCGCCAGAGCAGCGCCCCGTCCTTCGGGTCGAGCGCGATGACGCCGGCCCCCGTCAGGCAGACGACGACGCGATGACCGGCGTGATCGATGGCGATTGGCGCAGCGTAGCTGGCCGCGTCGTCGAGCGCCTTCCAAACGACTTCACCCGATTTGGAATCGATCGCGACGACGCTGGCCCCTTTGCCTCCGACCAGGGCCACGACCTTGTCGCCTTCGACGAGCGGCGACGCACTGACGCCGAAACGCAGATTGGACGCCTTGAACTGCTCGAGCAAGCCGATGTTCCAATCCTTGAGCGCCTCGCCGCCCGGCCTCGGCAGCAGGTGGCGCGATGCCAGATTGCCGGTGACGCCGAAAGTGAGAACCCGGCCGTCGCCAGCGACGTACGGCGTCGCTCGCGGCCCCGCACCGAACATACTCGCGAATGTCGTGCGCGGAGCTTCGGCCTTCGCGAGCTGTTTGCCATCGGCTACGTCAAAGGCCCGAAGTCGTTCGATGTCCTTTTCAGGTACCTTGTCCATGAGGTAGACGCGGCCGGCCGCGACGACCGGCGAGCTGTGGCCCTCGCCGACATCGGCGCGCCAAAGCACCTTCGGCGGCTCAGTCCACGGCTTGACGGCCTCGGTCGAGGTGCCGTCGCGATTGGGGCCGAGCCACTGTGGCCAATCGGCGGCCACGAGGCCGACGGCGACGAACGCGAAGGTGAGGCGCATCGAGGATCACTCCATCACGGGTAGCGGGATTCTGGGCGGCCAATCCGGAGCGCGAGCGACCGATGGTTCGTCGGGTGGCTCCCGCTCCCGGCTGGCCAGGGCTTCGTTTAGGAAAACGTGTAGCGGCGCGTAGCGCCATCCAACACCAAGTTCGTCCGCGAGTTCTTTGAGCCGCCGAACGTACGTCTCGCTAATTCGCTGTCCTTCGTCCTGGTATGCCGGATCACAGAAGTAGACGCGACAACCCAAGGGCCGCGGCTCACGGGCGGTGCAAAGGTTCTCGACTTGAAACGGACAGAGATGGCGGGTGGCCGGCCCAGCGAACGGCGGGGCGGCGGCGAGGAGCACCTCGGCTTCGAGCTGGCTCAAAAAAAGCGTGTGCCCGTATTCGGTGAAGCGGCAACAACGACCGCTGGCGTCGCACCGCGGCCCGGCGGCAGCCACCTCGGCATCCGCCGCGGCGTAGATGGCCAGCACACGGTCGCGAATCATGTCGCGCGTCATTTCAAGTAAACCACTTGGTCCCTCAAGTCGCCCGCATCGCCGGCCCTTGCAAAGTCGTCGATCTGCCGGATGTAGCGGCCGAACGCCATTCCGCCCTGAGCAGCGTAGATGACGCCCGCGAATGGCTTGCCGGACACCTGACGGGCGTGAGCGATCCTAAGGAAGTCCTGATCCTGCGAAACGGCCACGCGATCGAGAGCGGTGGCCCGGTCGAGGCCGGGGGCGTCAATCCGTTCGCGGTTCAATGC
The DNA here is from genome assembly GCA_046350275.1 of Gemmataceae bacterium. GTDB lineage: Bacteria > Planctomycetota > Planctomycetia > Gemmatales > Gemmataceae > JAXMAS01. The sequence goes on along the minus strand of JAXMAS010000014.1, from coordinate 71,090 downwards.
CTTGGGCCTCGCGGTAGCGCTGCACCTTCTCCATGAACTCGCGGTGCCCCGGCCGGCTCTCGAAGACGGGTCGCATCTTTTCGGCGTAACGATCATCCTCCGCAATCTCCGCGTCAATGGCCTCACGGTGGTCGTAGTAGTAGCTGAGTGCGGCGTGAATCTGGGCCAGCGTCAGGTGAGGGTGCTGCTTCTGGATCGCCAGCGGCGGCCAGCCGTTGCCATCGTAGTCGCGCCAGACCATCGACACCCGCATCTTCGTGCCGCGGATGAACGCCCGGACCTGCTCGTCGAGGACAATGAGAGGCTCGTCCCCGGTCGGCCGCCATACGTTTGGATTCATCGCCGTCCCTCCCCGTCACACCTTCACCACACGCACCCGCCGAGTGATCTCCTCGGCGGTTATCAGTTCGCCGTGCCCGGCCCCGGGGCAGCCGGGCTGGATCGCAGCCCACTCCTCCGGCGTCGCCGTCGTGCTTTCCCAGAACGGCCACGTCCGGCACTGGGCTGGTCGCACCGCGTACACCGTGCAGCCGTGGGTGCGGTCCCAAAAGATGCAATCGCCGTTCGACTTCTCGCGTAATGTGACCTTGCCATGGGACCGCCGTGTGTACATGGCCGTGAGTTCGGGAACCGGCTCGCCGCGGTACTCGGCCAGCGCCGCGATCTCGTCTGGGGTCACCCAAACGAAGCCGGGCGCGCCGGTACAGCAATTGCCGCAACGAGTGCAGGTGAAGCGAAGCCCGTCCTTGTACCACGGTTCGGCCATGCTAGTCATTGTCGCGGATCGTCGGCCGCTTGTCACGCGTGCCGCGCTCGGCTACGTTCCCCCCATGAACGCACTCACCTTCCTAACGCTGCTCGCAACCGCTGACCCGGTCACAGCCGACCTCATCCTCAAGGGCGGTACCATCTATGATGGCTCCGGCTCACCAGGTGTCGTCGGCGACCTCGCACTGAAGGGCGACCGCATCGTCGCGATCGGCAAGTTCGCCGTGGCCGGACAGCCGAAAGTGATCGACTGCGGCGGCCTCGCGGTCGCCCCGGGCTTCATCGACCTGCACACGCACAGCGATGAGCCGTTGCAGCATAAGGCGACGCGACAGAACCTTTCGTATCTCACGCAAGGCCTGACGACGGCGATCACCGGTAATTGCGGCTCCGGCCCCGTCGATGCGGCCAAGTACTTCGCCGCGCTCGAGAAGGACGGCATCGGCTCGAATGTTATCCACCTGGCAACGCACAACAGCATCCGCCAGCAGGTCATGGGTAATGTCAACCGCTCGCCGACGGCCGACGAACTGGCGAAGATGAAGGCGCTCGTGGACAAGGCGATGGCCGACGGGGCGTGGGGCCTTTCGACAGGCCTGATCTATAACCCCGGCACCTATTCCAAGACGGACGAGATCATCGAGTTGGCGAAGGCGGCGTCGGCGCACCGGGGCATCTACGCCAGCCACATGCGGGATGAGGGAGCCGGCCTGCTCGACGCGATCCGCGAGACGCTGCAAATCGGCAAAGACGCGAAGTTACCTGTCCACATCTCCCACATCAAAGCCAGCGGCCGACGGAACTGGGGCAAGGCCGCAGACGCCATCGCCCTGATCGAGTCGGCCCGCGCTACCGGGCAGGCAGTGACGGCCGACCAGTACCCCTATCCGGCGAGTAGCACGAGCCTCAAGGCGATGGTCATTCCGGCCAAGTACCGCGAGGGCAGCGCCGCCGACTTCCAGGCCCGCGTGGCCGATCCCGCCGAAGGGCCGAAGATCAAAAAGGCCATCGAAGACGCAGTCGACGGTCGAGCGGGCGGCAAGTCGCTGCGAGTCGCGCAGTTCCGCGGCAACCCGACGTTCAACGGCAAGGACATCGCCGAGATCGCGGATATGACCAAGCGGAGCATGGTCGATGTCGTTCTGGAGATCGAGAAGGCCGGTGGGGCCCAGATGGTGTCGTTTGGCATGAGCGAAGAGGACGTCCGGCTGTTCATGAAGCGACCGTGGGTCGCGACGGCCTCCGACGGTGGATCCAAGGTACCGGATACAACGTCCGTGCCGCACCCGCGCAGCTACGGCACGTTTCCGCGTAAGATCGGCCGCTATGCGATCGCCGACGGCATGATCCCGCTGGAGTTCGCGATCCGCAGCGCCAGCGGCCTGCCTGCCGATATCTTGAAGCTGCCCGAGCGCGGCTACTTGAAGCTCGGCTGGTTCGCCGACGTGGTGGTGTTCGACCCCGCGACATTCCGCGACACCGCGACGTTCGAGAAGCCGCACCAGTACGCAACGGGAGTGAAGTGGCTCTACGTCAACGGCACCGCGGCCATCGCCGAAGGCAAGCCGACAACAGTACTGGCGGGAAGGGTCCTGCGCCACCAGAATAAAGACTAGCCACGGACGAACGCTGATCGACACAGATAGATGTCCCAATCGACTCTATCTGTGTCGATCGGTGTTCATCTGTGGCTAATCCCTCAGTGAGGTTACCCATGCTCTCAAACATCCGCGGTAAGGCGTACGTCCTTGGCGACAACGTCGACACCGATCAGATCATCCCGGCCCAATACCTGACGTTCAATCCGGCCATTCCCGCCGAATACAAGATGTTTGGCAAATATGCCCTTGCCAGCGTGCCGCCCTCGCAGAGCGGGTTGCCGAAGGGCCACATCCCTTTTCACGGCCCCGACGATGAGTTCGTCTCGCCCTACTCGCTGATCGTCGCCGGTAAGAACTTCGGCTGCGGCTCCTCGCGGGAACACGCCCCGGTCGCGCTCGCAGCCGCCGGCATCAAGGCCGTCATCGCGGAGTTCTACGCCCGCATCTTCTTCCGTAACGCCGTCAACGGCGGCTACCTGGTGCCCTACGAGTGCAGCGACCGCCTCTGCGAACGCATCTGCACCGGCGATGACATCGAAATCGACGCGACGGCGAACAAGCTCGTCAATCACACGACTGGCGAGCATTGGCTGCTCCACGCGCTCGGCGAAGTCGGCCCCATTGTCGAGGCCGGCGGGCTGTTCCCGTACGCGAAGAAGGTGGGGATGTTGTCGTAAGGGCTAGGGGGAGAAAGCCAGTATGCTTGCCGCCCTTCTCCTCCGCTCTTCCGCTTCTACCGAGCGGCCGCGTGCGTTTCGCCGGACCCTGGCGAAGATGGTGGGGGCGGCAAGCCGGGTAGGCCGGAGCGTAGTACGCGTTCGACGTACATCCATACGACCACGTCCGGACGTTCGCGATCGATGACCATTTCGTCCGGCGTGTAACTTGGCACGCACACAAGTCGTCGGCAGTGCTGGGCCAGGTTCATGCGCAGCGGCTCGACCGCGAAGGAATCGTGGATCAAAACCACTCGCGGTTTGGACGCATCCTCCTGCTCCCACACCTCCGGCGTCAGGTGCCTCAGCCACCGCGATTCCGTCAGTGCAACGGTCTCACTGGAGCGGTGGGCCGGCGTTGGGAATCTGGGGTGCGGGAACAGAAATCGTTCCTCGATGCCCCACGACTTCGACATCATCCGCGGCAAGTCTGTATCGTTGGTGGCGAGCGGCTCCCAGCGATAGTCGTCGGCACTCCGGGGGTCTTGACCGAGCGCCCGCGCAATGGACCGATAGCCGACGAGCGCCCCGGCCGGGTTCCAGTGCGTGTCTGTGCGATAGTAGATTTCGCCCTGGCCCTTCGCTGCTCGGAGGTCGGTCCGCAGGTCGACGACCTGGATGCGCGGCTCCCGAGCCCAAACAGCCATCGTGCGATCGAGCTGCGTGGTCCCGCGGCGATGCCCTCGCGCCGCCGGCTGATGCTCCGGGTAAATCGTCTGCTTGTCCGGGCATGGAACGACGAGGAGCCGCGCCCCGCGGGCGGCCAGCCAATCGTGCCAGAGGATCGCTCCACCACTCCACATCGCCAGGAGCTTGTCGTCATCGACTTGGGCGGATTTGAGCGCGTCGGCTTCCTTGGTCGTCTCGTAGTACATCCACCCGCCGGCCCCGACGGCAACGCGCGGTGTCGGCGACACACCAAACCCATCGACCTTGATCGCGGCGTTGGCCATCAGGAACGCACCACGGCCGCCGAGGTGCTCGCCGAAGAACGCCTCGAACACTGCTGGGAACTGCTTGAGCCGTGTGATGCCTGGGAACGCGGCTTCGTCCGAAGCCATGCGAACGGCACTCCACGCCGCGACCCCACCGACGGCGGCGAGGAACCCGGCGACCAGACATGTATCGGCGATGCGGCGAGATCGCGTCATGGCGTTAGAACCGGAAGTAGAGGAATGGGCTATACGAACCGCCCGCTAGGCTGGCGACGGAAACGAAAACGACCGCCGCACAACCGGCCAATTCGAGCGCCGGGACCCACCAGCGCTCGGCGAGCCGAGCCTTGAGCCAGGCTCCCGTCGGCACTGCGCAGACACAGCCAGCGACGAGCGCCAATGCGAGGTCGCGGGTCAAGAAGTCAGCGAGAGGAGCCGTGCCGCGGCCGAAGCCGGCCATCGCCCCAAGGTACTGACCGGCCTGTGAGAAGCTATCGGCTCGGAACGGCACCCAGCCGACGAGAACCACGAGAAGCGTCCCGAGCCGGCCGGCCTTGCGCCCGGTCGCCCGCTCGATCACGACCCACGCCCCGTGCCACAGGCCCCAGACGACGAACGCCCACGACGCTCCGTGCCACAGGCCGCACAGGCCAAACGTCACCAGCGTATTGCGAACGGCGTGCGAGCGATTGCCGCCGAGCGGGATGTAAACGTAATCGCGCAGCCAGTAGGACAGGCTCATGTGCCAGCGCCGCCAGAAGTCGCCGACGCTCACAGCCGAGTATGGGTGATTGAAGTTCTCGGCGAAAGTAAACCCGAACATCCGTCCCAGGCCGATGGCCATGTCCGAGTAACCGGAGAAATCGAAGTAGATTTGCAAGGCATAGCAGCAGATGCCGAGCCAGGCGACCGATGTCGTGCGGTCGAGCCGACTCATGCCGAACACCTCGTCGGCCGTGATTGCCAGCGTGTTGGCGATCAGCACTTTCTTGCCAAGACCGACGACGAAGCGACGGATGCCCTCGGCGAAATCGTCGAGCGTGACGCGGCGGTCCCGGAGTTGGTCTGCGATGTCGCTGTAGCGAACGATTGGCCCGGCCACGAGGTGCGGGAACAGCGATGCGTAGAGAGAATAGCGGACGGGGTTGCGCTCAGCCGGGATGTCGCGGGCATGGACATCGGCGCAGTACGAGATCGCCTGAAACGTGAAGAACGACACGCCGGCCGGCAAATGCATCTTCAGCGGTGGCAATGAGCCGAGATGCAGCTTCGCCAGCAGTGTGTTCAATTGGTCAACGGCAAAGCCCGCGTATTTGAATGCGAACAGAAGACCGAGATTGAGAGCGATCGCAACCGCAAGTCGACCGCGCCCGGAACGACGTTCGAGAATGAGTCCCGCGACGTAGTTTCCCACGATCGACGCCAGGAGGACCGGGAAGTACTCCGGCTCGCCGTAGTAGTAGAAGTAGATGCTGAAGAGCAGCAGCGAGAGATTGCGGAACCGTTGCGGCACTGCGTAGTACGCAACCAGCGCAACTGGTAGGAACGCGAACAGGAAGATCGTCGAACTAAAGACCATGCGCGGGCCTCCCCTTCATGGGTCGGCCCACATACCCAGGCTTATCGCAGCGTGCAAGGGCAACTACCGCAAAAAGCCCACCGATGGCAATCGGTGGGTCTGCCCCGCGAGTCCCACCGATTGCCATCGGTGGGCTTTTTGCCGCTCACTTCTTCTCCGGCACCACTTCCAGGATCACCACAACCTTCGTTCCCAGAGGTGGAATGCGGTCGGTATTCGCCTCGAACTGGAGATCGTCGTTGTCCTTGGAGCTATCGATGGGAAGGTCGAGCATGGCGCCGTCGAAGTTGGAAACGCAGATGATGTCGCCTCCATTCGCGGCGTAAAGCGGTGGTTTGTCCTGCCCTTCCGGATTTGGGTAGAACAGGCTGCCAGCGAACACCCAGTCGCTATCGAGGGTCTTCTTGGTCTTGGCGTTCCGGACCCATTCGCGGGCCGGCACCGTCACGGTCTTGCCATCGATCGCATACTCGATCGTGATCTTGATTGGGCTGCCCGTCGGCGGCACAAACTTCGGCACGTACTTGACTGGGCTGCCGGCTTTGGCTCCGGCGGCCAACAGAGCTTTGTGAACATCGCGGGCATCGATGTCGGCGGCCACAACGGCCTCGTGCTCTTTCGATCGCTTGCGGCAAAGGAGCAACTCGAGCGGGCCTTCGCGGAAGCAGACCTCGGCGTCGATGCGGACGCGGCGGCTCTTGTCTGAGCGGTTCTCGAACTCGACGTTCTTGCCCATCGGCACACGCTTGACCTCGACGGGCTTCTCCGTCTCTGCTGGCGGGGGAGTCTTCGCCACCGGCGGCGGAGCGACCTTCTCCTTGTCCGGAGTTTTGACTTGCGGCTCGCAGCCGAGGAGGGACGCAGCGACGACTACGGCGAGGAAGGTGCGTGCGTTCATGGGGTATAGCATACCAAGGCGAGCGGAGTCGCGTAAGCGCCGCATGCCGGACGGGACAAAACGAAAAACGCCCCCGGTCTTGCGACCGGAGGCGTTCGCGCGGCTGAGGAGAATCAGTCGCTTCTTACATCTCTACTTGCAGCCGCCGTTGCACCCGGTGGCGCAACCGGTCGTGCAGCCCGTGTCGCAGCCGCAGCCGCAATCGTTGCTGATGAGGCGGCGGTTGAACATCCGCTTCATGTACTTGCCGAGGTACCAGCCCTCTTCGCAGCACTCGTTGCACGAATCGCAGCAGGAGGTCGTGCAGTTCGTGGTGCAATTGGTGGTGCAGGTCGTCGTGCAAGCATTGCAGCACGGGGTCGGGTCGCAGACCGGGACGTACCGCGGCTTCTTAACGCAGACCGTGTACTCCTGGCAGACCGGAACCTGCTTGCAGACCGTGTACGGGACCATCTCGGTCACGCAGTACGGAACCTTGACGCAGACCGTGCAAGGAACCTGCTTGCAGACCGTGTAGGGCACGCACTTCTGCACCGTCGTCGGGACGACATGGCAGACGGTCGTCGGCACGCACTTCGTCCGTGTCTCCGACACCATCTTCGTGACCGTGTACGGCACGGTCTTCTGGACGGTGTGCGGCACCATCTTCGTGACGGTGTAGGGCACGACCTTGTGGACCGTTTCCGGCACCATGCGAGTGACCGTGTACGGCACCTTGCGGGTGTGCGTCTCGGTCACGTTGCGGGTCGTGGTGTAGACGTTGTTGCGGACGTAGTAGCCACCTTCCACCCAGCGGCGACCAGCGCCGTCGGTGTCGTAGCCAATCGGGCCGTTCGGAGCACCACCGTTGCCGCAAGCACCGTTGGCGCAGCCACCGTTGCCGCAGTTACCGTTCGCGCACCCGCCGTCGATGACCTCACCGCCGTTGCCGCCAACCCACGCACCGCGGGCCTGACGGACGATGGTGTAGGGCACCTGCTTGCGGATCACTTCCGTGACGTAACGAACTTCCGTGTACGGCACCTGCTCGACAACGTTCTCCCGAATCGTTCGCTGAACCGTGACCGGAACCCGCTTGGTGTAGGTGTACGGCACCTTGCGGACGACGGTGTACGGCACCTTCTCGACGTGGCACTCCTTGACGTAGGTTGTGACCGGCACCTGCTCGCACACGGTGCGGTAGTGCTTCACCTGGCGGGTGCGGATCTCATCGCACCCCTTCACCCAGCAGAGCTTCCAGCCGGCAGGCTTGCTGACGGTCTGGCAGGTGCACGGGTCGAAGCAGCAGGTGTACTCACGAACCAGCTTGAGCGAGCTACGGCCGGGGACGCAATACTGCTCGCAGCACGTTTCCGGGATGCACCGGGTCACGGTCTTGGTCGAGCAGACCGGCTTGCAGGTCGTCCGAACCACGTCCTTGTAGCACGTTTCACAGACTTCGCGGCAGCCACTGACGCAGACTTCCTTTTCGCACGTCTCGCAAACCGTCCGGCAGACCGTCCGGCAGACGCTGCGGCACTTCTGCTCGCAGACCGGCCGGCAGACTGTCTGGCAGCACTCGCGAACGCCCGGGTCGTACACGGTCCGGCAGACCTGATGGTACGACTTCGAGCAGTGCGTCTCGCACACTGGGCGGCAGGTCGTGTACGTGCAATCCTTGTAGCACGTCTCACACACCGGCTTGCAGACGGTGTACGAGCAATCCTTGTAGTGGGTCTCGCAGACCGGCTTGTAGCAGGTCTCGCAGACGGTCTTGTAGCAGGTCTCGCAGACCGGCTTGCAGACGGTGTACGGCACCTGCTGCATGACTGTCTGGTAGCACGTCTTGTTCACCGTCTCGCAGACGGTGCGGTACGCCGTCTCGTGGACGGTGCGGTACTGGGTCTGGGTTTCGGTCCGATAGGCCGTCCGCGTGACCGGCTTAACCTGGGTCTCGCTGACGGTCTGGTAGACGGTGTGGAACCGCTTCTCGAGCACCGTGTCGTACACCAACTGATAGCGAGTGCGGCCCTGCTGCTGAACGGAGTCGAAGCAGGTCTGGGCATCGCAACACGCCTCGGGACAGTTGGCGTACTTGGTCGCGCCAAGCAATGCGGCGTTTGCCGGCGCGGCGGCCCAGAGCAGGCCGAACGCGGCGCACACCAGCGGCGCACCCAAGCGCATCCTCATGACGATTGCCTCCTCAAACTGGCCCGCGCGGGCCTCCGGGTTGACGTGCGGTCGCTCGGGGCGGACGCATCGCTGCGTCCCAGATGGGCACCCTTCCCCGCGAATGGCCAGTGAACCTTGGCCGCACCTCAACCCGAGGTAGTGGGGTCGTACTCAAGCAACTAGCCCATCTGCCTGCGATTATCGGCCCCTCCTCCTTTGCACGATGACGCCGAAGCAGCCGGCCCGACGCTTGTAACGACTCCGCAGGCACGGTGATGCACGAGATGGCGCGGAAGGCGGATGTAACGATTGGGAGGGCCGGCTAAGGAGAATTTCCGCCATTGCCGATTGCAATCCGGCGAAACCTGCTGACGCTAAGCGACTCTCCGCACCCGTGTTGCGTCGTGGATGCCCAGGAACCACCGATCTGCGGACCGCTGTGGACGTCGCCTAGCCCATACGGCACATCGACGACGCCAGTATCGCGAAGGTGTGGTTGACGGCATCGATGCGTGCGGGGCACTGCCGGTGAGGCCCTGGTCGAGCGGGTGCTTTGGCCGCTGGTCGACGCCGCGCTGGCGCGATCCTGTCTACCGTGGCAGCCCGCTGGACTGTGCCACGCCGACCGCCTCGCGCACGGACGCGACGCCGAGCGCCGCGAGCGCCGCCGGCAGGCCATCCGCGACGCGCACCGCGGCCGTCGGGTCGTAGAAGTTGACAGTACCGAGTTGCACCGCCGACGCGCCAGCCACCAGAAACTCCATCGCGTCGTCGAGCGTCGCGATGCCACCGACGCCGACGATCGGCACACACTTCGTCTTGGCGACTTCCCAGACAATTCGGAGAGCCAACGGCTTGATGGCCGGGCCGCTCAAGCCGCCGAAGACATTACCGAGAACCGGCCGACGCCGCCGCCAATCGACGGCCATGCCAACGAATGTGTTCACCAACGAAACAGCATCGGCCCCGCCGTCGGCCGCAGCTTTGGCGATGGTCACGACGTCGGTGACGTTCGGCGTCAGCTTGGCGAGGATCGGCAGCGGGCAAGCGTCGCGGCAGGCACGAACGATGCGGCGGGTGAGGGCCGGGTCTTTGGCGAAATCGGTGCCGCCGGCGACGTTCGGACACGACAGGTTCAGCTCCAGGGCCGCCGCCCCGCAGTCGGCAGCGAAACGACCGGCCATCGCGGGAAACTCGGCATCGGTCTTGCCGGCGACGTTGGCGACGATTGTGGTCGGCAGCGTGCGAAGGTACGGCAGGTGGTGGTCGAGAAAGTGGTCGAGGCCGTCGTTGTCGAGGCCGATGGCGTTGAGCATGCCGGAGGCCGTCTCGACGGTCCGCGGCGGCGGGTTGCCGGCCCGCGGCTGCGTGGTGACGGTCTTGGGGATGACGCCGCCGAGTTTGGCGAAGTCGACGAGGCCAGCCATCTCGCGGGCATAGCCGAAGGTGCCGGACGCGACGAGGACGGGGTTTCGCAACGACAGCCGGCCGAGGGTGACGGTGAGATCGGTCATGCGGTCGATTGTACGGCCGACCGCCGGTCACGCGAAAGCCCTGGGCCGCCTCACGGCGTCCGTGCGGCGAATGACCTTGCGGGCCTCGCCGCTGGATGTCGGCATCTTGAGCAACTCGAAGGGTTCCGCTGTCGTGAGCCGGCACGGCAGCGGTTCTGCTGCCGTCGGGAGGGCCGTTACCGCAGCGGCGTCTCGGCGAAGGTCACGTCGCGGTAGATTTCGGCGAGCGGCACGCGGGCCGGGACGTTCTCGAACTCCAACGTCGCCTCCAGGCCACGGAACTCGGACAGCAGCCATTGGCCATCCGCCTGGCGAACGAACCGCTCGACCAGCGGCTTGTCCTGCGCGACCAGGACGTACTCTTGCAGCGACGAAACCTGCCGGTACTGGGCAAACTTGGCCCCACGGTCATAGGCCTCGGCCGACTCAGATAACACTTCGACGATGGCGATGGGATTGAGCAGCGTATCGACACCGGAATCCTCGAACTCGGCCTGACCGCAGACGATCACGATGTCGGGGTAGGTGTACAGGCCTGTGGCATCGACCTTGACGCGAAGGTCGCTAGTGACAGTGCGACACGGGCCGCCTTTGAGTGGTTGTTTGATTTCCGCGGCCAGGTTGTCCTTGGCGAGCGAATGCTCGTAGCTCGCCACCGCCATGGCGAACATCTCGCCGCGGTAGTATTCGCTCTTGAACTCGGCCCGGCGCTCCTGGGCAAGATACTCTTGCGGCGTCAGCAGTCGCTTCGGTACGGCGGACATCGTGCGATCCCCCCTGCGAATAATCTACACCGCGGCGGCGGCGGTCACTGCGCGGGCAAGGGCTTCAGCGGAGTGGTGAAGTCGAGGCCCAAGTGGTGGTCGATGGCGTCGCGGATGAGTGCACCGTGGTCGGCGAACGAGCGGGCATAGCCGAACGTGCCGGACGCGACCAGGACGAGGTTGCGCAGCGAGAGGCGGCCGAGGGTGACGGTGAGGTCGAGCATGGAGGGAATTGTACGGTCGGCGATGGTTGCCGAACTGCTCGCTCGTTGCGCCGCGCCGCTGACTTGCATCCTGCCCCACCGAGATGTACGATACTGCCATCCCGCCGCCAAGGAGTTCCGCCGATGTCAGGCCGACACGGCTTTCACACGCCGGTGGATCGTCGCGCGCCGCGACCCGACCAGATCGTCACGTCGGCCATGCAGCCGCAAGATCTTGCTGCAGCCGCCCAGGCCAACGACGGGATGCCGCGCACGCTGGCCCAATATGAGCTGCGCGCGAAGCTCGGTGAAGGCGGCATGGGCGTTGTTTACCGTGCCCACGATTCGGCCCTCGACCGGCCCGTCGCGCTCAAGCTGCTACGGCCCGAGTTGTTCAACTCGCCCGAAGCCCGCGCTCGGTTCCTGCGCGAGGCCCGGGCCGCCGCCGCCGTCCGCAGCGATTACGTCGTCACCACCTATCAGGTGGGCGAAGTCAGCGGCGTGCTGTTCCTGGCCATGGAACTCCTCGATGGCATTTCGCTCGATGCACGCCTCGAACGTGGTCCGCCACTCTCGCTCGTCGAAGCGGCTCGAATCGGGCGCGAAGCGGCGCTCGGGCTGGCGGCGGCCCACGAGCGCGGATTGGTTCACCGCGACGTGAAGCCCGCCAATCTGTGGCTCGAAGCACCCAAAGGGCGCACAAAGGTTCTCGACTTCGGCCTTGCTCGGCCGACTGGTGATGGGCAGCGCATCACCGCGACCGGTGTCATCATCGGCACGCCGACTTTCATGTCGCCGGAACAGGCCCGCAACGTGGCCGTCGATCATCGCTCCGATCTGTTTAGCCTGGGCTCCGTGCTCTATCGGCTGGCGACCGGTCGGCTACCGTTTCAAGGCGATAGCGCGTTCGCCGTGCTAACCGCGTTGGCCGTGGACACGCCGATACCCGCGCGCCAGGTTGTGTCGCGCGTGCCGGAATCCCTGGCGAACCTGATCGATCAACTGCTCGCCAAGAATCCGGCCGATCGGCCCCGGTCGGCCGCGGAGGTCGCGCAGCGGCTTGCTGGCATCGAGGCGATCCTCTCTGCGCCGCCCCGCCGCCGCCCTCCGGAAGCGACGCCGTCACCGCGCGTCCCCATGAAAGCCCCGCTGCACCTGCGCAGCCTCGTGGTTCATCGACGTGCCACAGAGCCGTCTCCGCGCAATTGGCCGGTCGCGATCGCACTCATTGGGATGGTCTTTGGCGCGATTCTGGTGACGGGTGCGATGGCCTTGAAGATTGCCGACCCCGACGGCTTGATCCTCGCCACCGTGCTGGCACGACTACAGCCTGAACCCGCCGCACCACCGCGCACGCTCTGGCGACGACACGATGGCCAGGGACATCTCGAAAAGGTCGGCAAGTCGCAGTGGCTCGAACACGCCAGCGACCAGCCCGACAGCCCCTACAGCTTGAGCGAAGCCATTGCCACGCCAGATCACATCGTGCTTTTCGACCCGAATCGCCGGCTAACGCTTTGGGTGCTCGCCGACCGGGTCGAGACGGGAGCGAAGGACCAGCGGCGTGTCCTTTACTCCGGGGCCTGGGCCATCCCGCGGACCAAGGGAAAGCCGAGCGGCTAGCCCGACGGAGCCGCCGTCGCTCGAACCACGTTTGCGGCGACCGCGACCGTGAGCTACGCTTGTCCGGCGAATCCCGAGGACGCTGCATGCCCGGTCGCATACCGACGAACGCGATGCCGACCGCCCGCTGGGCCGATGGCTCGCGGCCCGAACTATTGGAAACGGCTCGGATGCCACCCGGCCCAGCCGTGACGCCGACGCCCGACGCGGCTGCGCCGAAGCAGCTCGGGCCGTACAAAGTGCTCGCCCGGCTCGGTGCCGGCGGCATGGGCGTCGTTTTCCGCGCATTCGATACAACTCTCGACCGGCCCGTTGCCTTGAAGGTTCTTCGGCCCGATTTGCGGACCGATCACCAGGCGCGCACTCGGTTTCTGCGCGAAGCGAAAGCCGCGGCCGCCGTGCGTGACGACCACGTCATCACAACCTTCCAGGTCGGCGAAGAGGCTGGCGTGCCATTTATGGCGATGGAGTTGCTGCAAGGCAGCTCGCTCGACGACTACCTGATGTCGAACCGGTCCCTGCCGTTGGCCGACATCCTGCGCATTGGCCGAGAGACCGCTCTCGGCCTGGCCTCGGCCCATATGCGCGGACTGGTCCACCGCGACATCAAGCCGTCAAACCTCTGGCTCGAAATACCGGGCGGTCGCATCAAGATTCTCGACTTCGGCCTGGCGCTGCCGACGGGCGACGTGGAACGGCTTACCTCGACGGGCGTGGTTCTCGGCACACCGGCGTACATGTCTCCGGAACAGGCCCGCGACGACGCCATCGACCACCGCTCGGATCTGTTCAGCCTCGGAGCCGTGCTGTACCGGATCGCCACAGGTCGGCTGCCGTTCCAAGGGGCAAACACGTTGGCCGTGTTGACGGCGCTCGCTGTCGACACGCCGCCGGCCATCCAGTCACTCGTGCCCGATATTCCCGAACCATTCGCGGCGCTCGTCAACCAGCTGTTGGCGAAGCGCCCAGCCGATCGACCGCAATCGGCCGCTGAGGTCGCCCAACGCATCGCGGCCATTGAAGCGGCGCTGTCCGCGCCGCAAATGTTGCCCGTGCCCAGCCCAAGTCCATCTCCTCAGCCGACACCACCATCCGACTGGCGCTCGCTGGTGCAACTCCCACCGGCCGAGCCACCGCCGCCGCGCCGCTCGTGGCTGCCGACGGTCGCGATCATCGTCGCGATGCTCGCAGGGACCGCGGCCATCGTCCGTGTGGTGGACCCGGAGGGCAAGGCCGTCAAGGACTTGTGGGCCGAACTCCGCGGCGGTTCGGACGGCAAAGGGTCGCCCGAGGCGGACTGGTCCGGCCCCGAGCGCGTGTATTGGCGTCGCCTCGACGGCAAAGGTCACATCGAGAAAATCGGCCGCGGGCACTGGCTCGAATACACGACGGAACGGGCCGGTGGCCCCTTCAAGCTGACGGAAACCAGCGCGGATTCCGACTACGTCTACCTGTTCGATCCATCGCGGCAGCGGGCACTGCGCGTCTCCGCCGACCGCATGGAAGCCATGGATGCCAGTGAACAGTGGCAATGGACCACGTCCGGAACCTGGTCCGAGCCGCCGCGCGGCAAAACCCCGCCGCCACCAAAGGGCAAGTTCTCTGGCTAGCGCGTGGCGAACCTGGCCACGATCGCACGCTTCACTTCGTTGCTGACCGCTTGACATCCCGTCGCTGGCCGGCTGAAATGCGGCCATCGCTCGACCGCTGCACGACGAATGGAATGTGAAATGGCAGCGAGCCGCAAGGTGCCAAAGGGCACCGATTCCACTTCCCGCCGGAGCGACCATGACGACACCGCCGCGGTGACGGCGTATCTGACTTCGCTCAATCACCCCCTGAAGCCCGTGCTGGAGGCGATTCGACGCACGATTCTCAAGGCGGATCGGGCGATTACGGAAGGCATCAAGTGGAACTCGCCGAGCTTCTACTGCCACGGGTGGTTCGCGACGATCAATTTGCGAGCAAAGAGTGGTGCGATGATCGTCCTGCACCACGGAGCCAAGGCCCGAGCCGACAACACGCTGAGTCGCACGATCGACGACTCCACGCAACTGCTGACGTGGCTCGCGCCGGACCGTGCGGTCGTGTCATTCGTCGATGGCGAGGACTTCCGTCGCAAGCGCGGTGCGTTCCAGAAGATCGTCGAGCAGTGGGCCGCCTATCAGACACTCAACGCGGCCTCCGCCGACTAGCGTCGGCCGCGACGAGTACCCGAGTGCTCTTCTAGATCATGCTTCACGTTGGTGTAGGGAGTCATCGTAGTAGGCACACTCCGTGTGCCGTCTCTTACGGCACACGGAGTGTGCCTACTACCATGATGACCCGCTACGGATACCCGAAACGAGCTTTAGATCCCTTTCGGCCAATGGCGCGTCGCTTCGAGCGATTCGCCGGTTTCGATCAGGCTCTTCAGGCTCGCGAGGATCATCGGCCAACCGCCCGACACGCCTTCGATGAGCTTCGAGTCGGGCTTCTCCATTTCGTGGATGACGGTGAACTTTACGACCTCGCCCTGCGGTTCGAGTTCATAGGTCATGCGCGAGTAGCCTTCCGCACGCAGATGGGGCTGAAACTCGTTGCGCCACGATAGGACAAGCCGCCGCCCCGGCTCGATTTCCAAAACCTCACCCGAGTCTCCAACGCGGCCGTCCGGAATCATCAGCCGCCACGGCGAGCCGGGCGTCCATTCGCAGTCCTGCCAAGTGGCCACCCAGTAGCGACAGGTGAATTCGGGGTCTGTCAGCGCCTGCCACAGCTTTTCCGGCGTCGTGCGGATGTAGGTCACGTAAACGAACCGCGAATTAGCCATCGGAATCCCCTTCCAGTTGCCTTTTGAGGTCGGCGAGAACACGAAGCCGGCCATGCTCGAACTTGCCGATCCAGCGCTCGGCAATCTCGTGGATCGGCACCGGGTTGAGGTAGTGCAGCCGCTCGCGCCCCCGGCGGATCGCGACCACGAGCGACGCCCCTTCCAGCACCTTCAGGTGCTTGGTCACGGCCTGGCGGGACATGTCCAGGTATTCGCAGAGCCGCCCAAGCGACTGCCCGTTGTCGGCGCGCAGCCGGTCGAGCAACAATCGGCGGGCCGGGTCGGCGAGCGCCCGGAACACCTTGTCCGCATCGGCGTCCACGCTCGTCATTATGCAACCATTTGGTTGCATGTCAAGTTCGTCGGATCGTGGCGATGCTGTTGACAATGAGGCGGCGATGGCTTCCAATGGCTTGGCCCGGCAGTCGGGGCGTCAGCCCGACGTGGGAGCGGCGTGTAGCCTCCACGTCGGGCTGACGCCCCGCCGCTCGCCGGATCGCTGCGAGAGATGTGATGCCACGACGAGCTTTGTCGCTGCTCGAATTGATCGTCGTCCTCGCCATCGTCGCGACGCTCGGCAGTCTCGCGTTACCCGCGGTCCAACGTGCCCGTTCCGCGGCCCTCCGAACGACGTGCGCAAATAACCTGAGACAGATCGGGCTTGCCATCCACACGACTTTCGACAGTGCCGGCGCTTTGCCGCGTGTCCGTGAGTGCCCGGCCCCGTGGCGCGACGGCCGCGACCTCGATTGCCTGACGCTGCCGTCACCGGGCTACTACACCGGGCCACGGGAGCGCTGGTGGGCACCTTACGACAACCGGCCGGGCACGTTGCCGACGCGGGCGCTGCCAGAATACGCTCCGGACAGCTTCCTGTGGGAATTCGTCGGCCGGGAGCGGAGGCTATTCGCCTGCCCGCTAGGGATTGACATGACACCTGCCAGCCCAACGTACGGCGAGACGTTTCAGGTGTCGTACGCTCTCGACCCGCGGGTTGGCGGTAAACGCCTCATCGACCGCGACATGCCGGCCGTGTTCGCCTGGGAGCACGATGATTTGCCGGTGTGCCAGTCCGCGACCGTGCACTGGACGAATTGGCCCGCCTCGGACGAAGACCGGCAACAACGACACGGGGCGTATCGTCACGAGGGGTTGACGCATGTCTTGTACCGAGGCGGTAGCGTGTCCGCGTCTCGGCGATGATGGAGACGAATCGCGTAGCCTAACCAACTCGATGCGGTCGGCCCACCTGCGGGTCGCCCGCCCGTCGGACGACTTGCCGGCCGTCGTCCGCTTCTACCGCGACGGCCTCGGCTTCGAGGTGCTGGCCGAGTTCCGCGACCACGACGGGTTCGACGGCGTGATGCTCGGGCATCGCGGGGCCGCGTACCACCTGGAGTTCACCCGCAAGGCCGGCCACGCCGCCGGCCGGGCACCGACCGCCGACAACCTGCTCGTCTTCTACCTGCCGGACGCCGGCGAGTGGCGGGCAGCCGTCGCCCGGTTGGAGGCGCTGGGCCACGCGGCCGTGCCGGCGTTCAACCCGTACTGGGACCGACAGGGCAAGACGTTCGAGGACCCGGACGGCTACCGGGTCGTATTGCAGAACGCGGGCTGGCCCGCCAGGGATCGCGGCTAGCGCGGTGATTGTAACCGGCACACTCCGTGTGCCGGACGGCTCGGCACACGGGGTGTGCCGGCTACTCTAAAGCTCCCGGCCCCTGTACCGCCATGGCCGGCGGGATAGGTTGACCGTACGCGCAGTCCCCTTCCTTCGGTTTTCGTCGCAGAGGCCATCATGAGACTCTCCCGCAGGCACTTCCTCGACCACTCTCTGAAAATGGCCGCGGCCGCACTCGCCGCTGGCCCCGTGACACGTGCCGTCGCTGAAGAGCCGGCGGCGAAGAAGGTCGGTGCGAATGATCGGCTCCGCGTGGCTGTCATCGGCGTCAACGGCCAGGGCGGCGGTCACCTGGCTGAATGGCTCAAGCTGCCGGATGTCGAGATTGTCGCCATCTGCGACTGCGACCCAGCGGCGTACCAAAAGCGGATTGGCCTGTTTGCCGACAAGGGCGAACAGCCGCGCTACCTGCGCGACGTCCGTCGGCTGCTTGATGACAAATCGATCGACGCCGTGTCCATCGCCACGCCGAATCACTGGCATGCGCTGATGGCCGTGTGGGCCATGCAGGCCGGCAAGGACGTGTACGTCGAAAAGCCATGCAGCTACACGGTGCGCGAAGGCCGGGTCATGACCAACTGGGCGCGGAAGCTCAATCGCATCTGCCAGATGGGCGTGCAAAGCCGCAGCATGACCGGCATGCGGGACACGCTCGACTTCGTGAAGAGTGGGAAGATTGGCAAGGTGTCGGTCGCACGCGCCATCTGCTTCCGCAGCCGACCGAGCATTGGCAAGTCTGAGACCGAGGCCCCGATTCCGAAGGGCATGGATTTCGACCTGTGGTGCGGCCCGGCCCCGAAGGTGGTGCCGCGCCGCAAGAGCCTGCACTACGACTGGCACTGGTTCTGGGCGACGGGCAACGGCGATCTGGGCAACCAGAACCCGCACGAACTCGACAAGGCCCGGTGGGCGCTCGGCAAGCAAGAGCTGCCGCGGCGCGTCATCAGTATCGGCGGCCGGGTCGGCTATGAGGACGACGCGGAGACGGCCAACAGCCAGGTGACGTTCCTCCAGTGGGACGACGCGCTCATCATCTCCGACGTCCGCGGCCTGCCGATCAAGAAGGACGTGACGTTCGGCACGAAGACCGCGTTCAAGGGGGCGGCGAACGTGTGGTACGGCACCGAGGGCTACGTCGTCGGCCCCGACTACAAGAGCGGCGTGGCGTTCGACTATGACGGCAAGCAGCTCGGCAAGTGGCACGGCGGCGACTACAAGGACCACTTCGCCAACTTCGTCAAGGCGATCCGCAGCCGCAACTACAAGGACCTGCACCTCGACATCGAGGACGGGCACCTGTCGAGCGCGCTGGCCCACCTCGGCAACGCCTCGCTGCGGAGCGGACAAGCCGCGACGGCTGTGACACGGCCGAGCCAGTGGGTGTCGAACAAGCACGTCGCCGAGACGCTGGAATCGTTCGAAGCCTACCTGAGCGAGAACAACGTGGATCTGGCGAAGTCGAAGTTCTTCGTCGGCTCCGAGCTGACCATCGATCCGAAGACGGAACTCTCGGACAACAAGGACGCCAACAAGCTCTTCACCCGCGAGTACCGCAAGGGCTTCGAATTGCCGGAGTGCTAGAGTGCGTTTCCGTTAATGTCGTGGGCCCCCACCCGTGGTTGCCCGCGACGGCCCACGAGGTGGGCCTACGACATTAAGACCCGTCCCTCGGCACGGTCGTGCCGTCTACGCCAACCCGTCGAGAATCCCTGTGCTATCGCCCAACCGCTCGGTACGGGCACCCATGCGGTCGAGCATGGCTAGCCAGAGGTTGTTCAGCGGCGTCTCTTTCGAGAAGCGAACGTGCCGGCCGGACTTGATCGACCCGCCGCCTTTGCCGGCCAGCAAGATCGGCAGGTCGTGGTGCGTGTGGCGGTTGCCGTCGGCGTTGCCCGAGCCGTAGGCGACCATGCAGTTATCCAAGAGGGTGCCGTCGCACTCGCGCACCGACTTCAATTTCCCGGTCAGGTAGGCGAACTGCTGGATGTGGTACGTGTTGATCGCCTTGACCTTGGCGATCATCGCCGGGTTGTTGCGGTGGTGCGTCAGTGAGTGGTGGCCCTCGTTGACGCCGGCCGCGCGGTATTTCTGCTCACTTCCCTCCCGAGCGAACATGAACGTAGCGATGCGGGTCACGTCGGCCTGAAAGGCCAGCACCATCAGGTCGCACATCAAGCGGAAGTGTTCGCTCAGGTCGGCCGGCACGCCATGCGGCCGCTCCGTGTCCTCGGGCACCTGGGCGGGCGGCAGCGTCTCGGCCCGAGCGATCCGTTGCTCCAACTCGCGGACACAGGAGAGGTATTGGTCGAGCTTCTGCCGGTCGAGGCCACCGAGCTTGTTCTCCAGGCCGCGAGCGTCCTCCAGTACGGCGTCGAGGACGCTCGATCGCAACCGGTTCCGCTTGTCGCGCTCGGGGTCGTTCGGCTTGGCCGAGAATAGCCGGTCGAACACCAGCTTGGGATCGACCTCCGTCGGTAGCGGCGAGGTTGCGTTGCGCCAGGAGATCGTGTGTTCGTAGACGCAGGAATAGCCGCTGTCGCAGTTGCCCGCCCCGCGGTAGCGCTCGATGCCGATCTCCAACGACGGCAGCCGTGTTCGATCGCCGAGACGCGCGGCGGCCAACTGGTCGGCTGAGGTGCCGGCGCGGAAGTTGGCGCCGGCGGTCTTGCGCGGTTGGGCACCGGTCAGAAACGCGCCACCAGCACGGGCATGGTCGCCGGCCCCATCACCGTTGGCCCGCGCCTTGTCGCAGGTCAAGCCGCTCAGGACCATCAGGTCCTGACGGTGCGGGGCCATCGGCTTGAGGATGTCCGGCAATTCGAAGTCGGTACCCTCGGCCACGGGCGTCCAGTCCTGCAGGATGACGCCGTTGGGCACGTAGATGACGGCCATACGGCGTGGCGGTTTCGATGCAGCTGAGCCATCCGCCAGCGACCGTGGCAGCATCGCGTCCAACAGGGGCAGGGCCACGGTGGTGCCGATGCCCCGCAGGACCGTCCGTCGCGAAATCCGCCTGCCGTGCATCATGGTTTGCTCCCCGTCGCAGTTCGCATGAGGAATGGTTCGCTCTTGGCCACTTCGACTAGTAGGGTGGAGAACTTGTAGTCGTTCTTATCGAGCGCGGCAACGATCTTATCCACGGCACACTTATCGTAATATTCCAGGCCGCGGCCCAAGGCATAAGTCAGTAGCTTCTCCGCGAGGCAGCGGGCGAACTGTTCCTTCTTGGTCCTGAGCAGGGCCTTCAACTCGGCCGGCCCCCGAAACGCCTGGCCATCGGGTAACACGCCTGTCGGATCGATGGGGAACGAGCCATCGCGGTCGCGCCACGCACCCGTGGCGTCGTAGTTCTCGAACGCGAAGCCGATCGGGTCCATCTTGTTGTGGCAAGAAGCGCAGGTCGCGTTCTCGCGGTGCTTCTCCAAGACCTGCCGCAACGAGCCAGTGAGCTGCTTCTCGTCGGCGATCTCCGGCACGTCTGGGGGCGGCGGGGGCGGCGGGGTGTTGAGGACCTGATCCAGCACCCACTTTCCGCGCTTCACCGGCGAAGTTCGTGTCGCGTTCGAGGTCAGGGTCAGGATGCTCGCCTGCGTCAGGATGCCGCCGCGGTTCGGCGGCAGCGCGACCCGCGTGAACTCCTTCCCCTTCACTCCCTCGATCCCGTAGTGCTTCGCAAGGCGTTCGTTAACGAAGCTGTAATTGGCGTCCAGGAAGTCGAGGATGCTGCGGTCCTCGCGGACGACGGCCTCGAAGAACAATTCGGTCTCGCGGATCATCGCCGCCCGCAGATCGGCGTCGAAGTTCGGGAAGGTCTTCGGGTCAGGAGCGGCGATGTCGAGCTTGCGGAGCGCCAGCCACTGCCCGGCGAAGTTCAGCACGAAGCTGGCCGACTTCGGGTCGCGGATCATCCGCTTGATCTGGGCGTCCAGGTTCGGCCGCAGTTGGCCCTTCGCGGCGAGGGCGAATAGTTCGTCGTCCGGCATCGTGTTCCAGAGGAAGTACGAGAGCCGGCTGGCCAACTCGTACTCGCCAAGCGCGTACGCTGTACCCGGCTTGGCGTCGGCCGGGTCCAGCTCGACCCGGAACAGGAAATGCGGTGAGACCAGGACGCGGTTCAAGGCCAGTCGCACGCGATTCTCGAAGCGCTCGCCCTCGGCCTCGGCCCGGTCGTACATCTTCAGGACGTTGTCAACTTCCGCCGACGGGACCGGCCGCCTGAACGCACGAGTGGCAAATCGTTCGATGATGGCGCGAGCGGCTTCGCGCGGGGCCAGGCCGGGCGGGTAAGCCATGAGCTGTTTGTGGCTCGCGGGTAGTTGCGGCGGCGGCGGGTTGAACGGGCCTTCGACCGAGATGTTGCGGACGTACAACATCCGGTACTTCTTGTCCTCATTCGGCTCCTTCGGATCCGTGTACGGGTTGAGGAAGCTGACTCCGACGCGGGCTGTCCCAACGCGGATGCGGGTCTTGCCCTCGATCACGGCCGGGGCTGCCCGCTCAGCCTTGACCTCAAAGCTCTTGACGACATCGGTCCGCCCGACTCGCAATGCTGCCTTCACCGGCTGGTCGCCGACCTGGTAGCCGTACACCTCGGCACGGACGATGTAATCGCCTTCCTCGAGGTAGCTCTCTCCCGAAACGTCGCCCTGATCCCAGAGCATGAAGGTGCCGCCCGCACCCGCGACCGCTTCGCCCACACCCATGGGTGCCCGCAGGCTGGCGAGACGAATCTTCGCCGGCTTCGGCGGGTCGGCGATGACGATGGCCTGTTCGAGAATCGAGTCGGCCGCGGACAGATACCGTTCGAGGAGCAGCGGCGACAGCGATAGCACATCGCCGATGTTGTCGAAGCCGTAACCGACGTCGTCGTTGGGGAAATCGGCGGCCGGCTTGAAATCGACACCGACCAGGTCGCGGATGGTGTTGTTGTACTCGACCTTGTTGAGCCGGCGGAGGGTGACGCGGCCGACGTTGCGCGGCCCGGAACAATCGAAACTGGCAAGGACGGCATCGAGGGACCGCATGACGGCTTCGACCTCGGCGGCCGACGGCCGTGGCTTCTCCTTGGGCGGCATCTCGCCGCTACGAACCATTTGCAGGACGGTGTCCCAGAGCTTGCGGTCCTTAAGGATGGACTCGTCGTCCGTGAACTTATCCAGGGCAAGGTCGGCGCGCTTCTTACCGTTGCCGTGGCAGGCGTAGCAATGCTTGGTCAAGAAGGGGACGACATCTTTGGCGAAACTGGCCGCCGGCGGACTCTTGGCCGCTGGCGGCGCGTCGGAGCCGGGGGCCGCCTCCCAGGGCAGGAGCGCGGCCGCGAATACGGTCAGGCCCCAGAGAAGCTGCCGCGGCTTCATCCGTCGTCGTCCTCGCCCAAGGGCTTTCGAACAGTCAAGCGGTGGGTCAGACACAAGGTGGGAACGGCGACAGCAGGCCATCGCCGCAACAACTCGGCACCGAATGTATTGTCTGTAGGTATCTCATATTCGGCATGAGAAATTCGTGAGCGACCGACACCTCTGCGTCACAACGCAGCTTGTATGCCCAGGACGTCTGGTGTACAAGGGTGCAACTTCCGCCGGAGACTGCGTTGGTGAACTCAGGGAGGACGAGACTATGAGCGGGGTACGAGTACTGGTCGGCACGCGCAAAGGCGCGTTCATTCTGACGGCCGACGGAAAGCGCGATAAGTGGGACGTGGCCGGCCCGTACTTCGGTGGCTGGGAGCTGTACCACCTCAAGGGGTCGCCGGTCGACCCGAACCGCATCTACGCCTCGCAGACGAGCGGCTGGTTCGGGCAGCTCATGCAGCGATCCGACGACGGCGGCAAGACCTGGAACCCTGTCGCCAACAAGTTCACCTACGACGGCACGCCCGGCACCCACCTGTGGTACGACGGCACGCCGCACCCGTGGGAGTTCAAACGCGTCTGGCACGTCGAGCCGTCACTGACCGACCCGGACACCGTGTATGCCGGTGTCGAGGACGCGGCCCTGTTCCGCTCGACCGACGGTGGGCAGACGTGGAACGAACTTGTCGGCCTGCGCGGCATCGGCTCCGGCAAGTACTGGCAGCCGGGCGCAGGTGGCATGGGCCTGCACACCATCATCCTCGACCCCAGTGATCCCGACCGCATCTTCATCGCCATCTCGGCCGCGGGGGTGTTCCGCACGGACGACGGCGGCAAGTCGTGGGCACCCAAGAACCGCGGCCTCGTCTCGCCATATGTGTTGCCCGACCCGGACGCCGAGGTCGGCCACTGCGTCCACCGCATCGCCATGCACCGCTCCAAGCCGAACACGCTCTTCATGCAGAAACATTGGGACGTGATGCGGTCCGACGACGCCGGCGACACGTGGAAAGATGTCGGCGGCAACCTGCCGACCGATTTCGGCTTCCCGATCGACGTTCACGCTCACGAGCCGGAAACGGTCTATGTCGTGCCGATCAAGAGCGACTCCGAACACTACCCGCCCGACGGCAAGCTTCGCGTCTACCGCTCGAAGACCGGCGGCAACGAGTGGGAGGCGTTGACCAACGGCCTGCCGCAAGAGAACTGCTACATCAACGTCCTACGAGACGCGATGGCGGTGGATTCGCTCGACTCGTGCGGCATCTATTTCGGCACGACGGGCGGCCAAGTGTACTGTTCGCCGGATGGCGGCAACCGCTGGTCGGCGATCGCATCGCACCTGCCGGCCGTGGTGTCGGTGGAGGTGCAGACGCTGTCATGATCCGCGTTATTCTGCCCCAACACCTGCGGACACTGGCGAAGGTCGGCGGTGAGGTGACGCTCGACGTGCCCGCGCCGGTGACGACCCGCTCGGTCCTCGACGCGCTCGAAGCCCGCTACCCGGTCCTGTGCGGCACGATCCGCGATTACGGCACGCTGAAGCGCCGACCGATGCTGCGCTTCTACGCCTGCGAGGAGGACCTGTCGAACGACCCATCCGACACGCCGCTGCCCGCGGCGGTCGCGGCGGGGACAGAGCCGTTCTTCGTCGTCGGGGCCATCGCGGGCGGGTAACTTCCCCTTTTCGGTTCGCGACGCTTCGCGGAAGCGTACTCGCTCAAGCGCGCTCCTGCGGAGCGTCGCGAACCACCTTACCTACGGAGACGTCAATGAACGCCGAACCGCAGCAAGAACACCGTTGGCTCCAGCGGCTGGTCGGTAACTGGACCTCTGAGATGGAGTGTTCGATGGGTCCGGAGAAGCCGCCGGAGACGTTCCGAGGCAGCGAATCGGTGCGCTCGCTCGGCGGCCTGTGGACGCTGGGCGAGGGTGCCGGCGAGATGCCCGACGGCTGTAGCTGTACGACGCTGATGACCCTGGGCTACGACCCGGCGAAAAAGCGCTTCGTCGGCACCTTTATCGCCTCGATGATGACGCACCTGTGGCTCTACGACGGCTCTCTCGACGCGGCCGGCAAGATACTGACTCTCAACACCGAAGGCCCGAGCTTCGCGGACCCGACGAAGATGGCCAAGTACCAGGACATCATCGAGTTCGTCAGCGACGACCACCGCACCTTGTCGTCGCAGTTCCACACAGACGACGGCCGGTGGCACAGGTTCATGACCGCCCACTATCGGCGGGTGAAGTAGCCGGCGGCAGCGCGGCCCGCCCCGAACGCCTGACATTCGGGGCGGGCCACCGCGTCGCCCCGATTCGCTGGTAGAATGGCCCACGAGGTTCGGAGGGCAGACCATGCCGGCGGCGACCGATGAGCTTCGCGCATTCCACCACTTTCTGATGGCCAAGCTCGGTGCCGCGGACGCCGGCCTGTCCCCGGAAGAAGCCCTCGACGAGTGGCGGCGGACCCACCCCGCCGCGCACGCCTTCGACGAGGACGTGGCCGCGGTTCGCGAAGCGCTCGACGACGTGGCGGCCGGCGACGCCGGGGTTCCGTTCGACGAGTTCGACCACGACTTTCGCCGGCGGCACAACCTACCGTCCTAACCCAAGAGCCGAACGCCGCGGATCGTCGAGCGCGCCCGCTCGGACGTGGACGACATCTTCGCCTGGCTGGCACGCCGGTCGGTCCACGGGGCCGTCGCGTAGTACTCGGCATTCTGCCAAGCGGTTCGGGTGGTCGGCTCAGCGCCGGAGGATTTTGCCGAAGCGGCCGAAGCCCGTGTGGTCGGCCCGCTCCGGCGGCGCGACCTGCCGAGCCAATAGGTCCCGGACGTTCGACCGCACACCATGAAAATCCGTCATGGTCTGACAGATTTTCATGGTGTACCATGAGGGCATGATCGACCGTCAGACAGACGCCGCGCTGGTCCGGGCCGCCCTGCGGCGGAGTCGGGTGGTCGCTTTGCTCGGGCCGCGGCAGTGCGGCAAGACGACGCTGGCTCGGCAGTTCGTCCCCGCCGACTCGCTCAACTATTTCGACCTCGAAGATCCGCAAAGCCTCGCGCGGTTGAGCGAGCCCGACCTCGCCCTGCGGCCGCTCAAGGGCGTTGTGGTCATCGACGAAATCCAGCGCCGACCGGAGTTGTTTCCGCTCTTGCGCGTGCTGGCCGACCGCAAGCCGCTGCCGGCCCGGTTCCTGATCCTCGGAAGTGCGTCGCCCGACCTCTTGAGCCAGTCGTCGGAAACCCTGGCCGGCCGCCTGGAAACCGTCCCGCTCGAGGGCTTCCGCCTGGCCGACCTCGGCCCGAAGGCCCAGCCCCGGCTATGGCTCCGCGGCGGCTTCCCGTTGGCGTACACGGCCCAGAGCGAGGCCGACTCCGTGGCGTGGCGACGCCAATTCTTGCAGACGTTCCTAGAGCGCGACGTCCCGCAACTCGGCGTGCAAGTCCCGGCCGTCGCCCTACGGCGGTTCTGGACAATGCTGGCCCACTACCACGGGCAGACGTGGAACGGGGCCGAGCTGGCCCGCGCCCTGGCCGTGAGCGAATCGACCGTCCGCCGCTACCTCGATCTGCTGACCGGCGTGTTCATGCTGCGGCAACTGCCGCCGTGGTTCGAGAACCTCGGCAAGCGGCAGGTCAAGTCGCCGAAGGTGTACGTCCGCGACAGCGGCCTGTTGCACGCCCTCTTGGGGATCGGCGACCGCCGGGCGCTGGAGGGGCACCCGAAGGTCGGCGCGTCGTGGGAGGGGTTCGCCGTCGAGGAGGTGCTGAAGGCCCTGCGGCCGGACGAGGCATACTTCTGGGCCACGCACCAGGGAGCCGAGCTCGATCTGCTGTTGTTCAAGCACGGCCGGCGGGTCGGCGTCGAGTGCAAGCGGACGGACGCGCCGACGCTGACGCCGTCGATGCGGGTGGCCATGAGCGACTTGAGGTTGGACCGGCTCTTCGTCGTCTACCCCGGCGGCCGCCGCTACGCGCTGGCCGAAGGCGTAGAAGTCGTTCCGATGATGGACCTGGCGGGTCGGGACGTTGCCGCGGCCAGTGTCTTCAAGAAACGCCGCTAGAATTGGCCCCATGAGCGATTTCCGCGAGATGGCCCGCGACCCCGAACACCGCCGGCGGTTCGAGAAGCTCCTGTATCTGGCCGCCCAGCGCGGCGACGCCGACCAGGTAGCCGAGCGGCTCTCGTGGGGCATCGACCCGAACTGCACCTCGGCCAAGAGCCGCACGCCGCTCATCGCCAACGTCCGCGGCTCTAGCCCCAGCATCGCGACTGTCCGCGCCCTCCTGGAGGGCGGTGGCGACCCGGCGCGGACGGACGACGCCGGCCTGACCGCCCTGGACTACGCCCGCCGCAAGTTACTCCGCGGGTAGGCGAAGCCGCGCCGCCGGCCGCGGAAGTCGCCGTCACTCGACGAGAACGACCAACTTCGCGTCGGTGCTGCCGAACAGATAGAACTCGACGCGATGCGCAAGGAGTTGGGCGGAGACGAGGCCCACGAGTTCATCCGCATCTGGTGGCAGGAGCGGCTCCGCGCCGCCCGGTGGACGTTCAACGACCTGGACCAGATCGAGCAGATCGTGGCCATCCTCGAAGCGGCCTCATAGGCCGAGCAACACGCGCAAAACGCGTTCCACGTCCGCCAAGGTCGTGGCCGAGACGGTTCCCCACGCCGTCTTTCCCAAGCGGTGCTTGCTGACAGCCCGGAGTTGGTCGCAAAGGATTACGCTCGGCGTCTTCAACCCGCCTTCGGGCGGGTCGATGCGGATATGGGCCGGGATGTCCTTCGATTTCGCCACCTTGGAGGTGAGCGGGACGACCATCACCAACCCGGCCAGACCAGCGTTGAAGGCGTCGTCGCTCACGACCACGACCGGCCGCGGCCCAGACTGCTCGTGTCCAGCCCCCGAGCCCCAGGCCGGCCAACCAGACTTCCCCACGAATTGGATCGGCCATACCGCTTCCCCCTGTGGCAGGTCGTGTTCCCTGGTGTGGTCAGGGAATGCCGCTCTCGGGGGTAAGGCACCGACCGTCATCCGTCCAATGCTCGGCTAGGTCGAGGCCGTCCATCAGGGTCGCATCCCACTGCGATCGCTCGGCCAAGTGTTCGGACCAAGCTTCACCGTCGGCCCGCAGCGCGGCGTAGCCGGCGTCCATTTGCTCGAAGAAGACCTTGCGGCGGTAGGTGTCCAAAGCCTTCTCCAGCACATCCGCAATCGTCTGGCCGGTCCGTTCGGCGAGTTCCGTCAACATCTGACGCGATGCTTCGCTGATGGCAACGGTCGGCGCGGACACGGCAACCCTCCTTCGTCTATCGTGCAGCATACCAGGTTGACCGTGGGCGAAGGTAAGTCGCGTCACGATTGATTCCTGCCCCGCCCGCTCTGATCGCACACTGCGGCCCGCTCCAGTAGCAACGCCCGCTCCCGCCCGTTGCGCGTCAGCGCCGCCGCTCGCTCGAACTCCGCCCTTGCCTCGGCCAGCCGGTCGAGCTTGAACAACAGGTCGCCGCGGACGCTCGGCAGCAGGTGGTAGCCGGCCAGCGACGGCTCGTCTAACAAGTCGTCCGCGATCGCCAGGCCCGCCTGCGGGCCGTCGGCCATCGCCACCGCCACCGCCCGGTTCAGCTCCACCACCGGCGACGGCGTGAGCCGGGCCAGCTCGCCGTAGAGCGTCGCGATCCGCGGCCAATTCGTGGCGTCCGCGATCCGCGCTCGCGCGTGGCAGGCGGCGATGGCGGCTTGCAGCGTGTACGGGCCGCGGTCGGCCGCGAGTTGCTCGGCCCGGTCCAGGGCGGCGAGGCCGCGGCGGATCAGCAGTTGGTCCCACAAGGCACGGTTCTGGTCCAAGAGCAGAATCGGCTCGCCGGACGGGCCGACCCGCGCCCGCAGCCGCGACGCCTGGATTTCCATCAGCGCGACCAGGCCGTGGACCTCCGGCTCCTGCGGGGCCAGCCCGGCCAGGACGCGGCCGAGCCGCAGGGCCTCCTCGCAGAGCGCCGGCCGAGTCCAGTCGTCGCCGGCCGTCGCCGCGTAGCCCTCGTTGAAGATCAGGTACACGACCTCCAACACCGACGCGAGCCGCTCGGCCCGGTCGGCCCCGCGCGGCACCTCGAACGGCACCTGCTTCTCGGCCAGCGTCCGCTTGGCCCGGACGATCCGCTGCGCGACCGTCGGCTCCGGCGTCAGGAACGCCCGCGCGATCTCGTCGGTCGTCAGGCCGCCGAGCAACCGCAGGGTCAGCGCGGCCCGCGCCTCGGCCGACAGGACCGGGTGGCAGGCCGTGAAGATCAGCCGCAGCAGGTCGTCGCCGATGTCGTCGTCGAAGTCCGGTTCCGCGTCGCACTGCCCCGCGTCCATGCCGCGGCCGATCTCGGCATGCTTGCGCTCGATAAGCCTGGCGCGGCGGACGTGATCGATGGCCCGGTGCTTGGCCGTGGCCATGAGCCACGCACCGGGGTTATCCGGCACGCCCGACGCCGGCCACTGCTCGAGCGCCGCCACGAGGGCGTCGTGGGCCAGATCCTCGGCCCGCCCGACGTCGCGGACAATGCGGGCCAGCCCGGCGATGAGCCGCGGTGACTCAATCCGCCAAACGGCGTCGATGGCTCGGTGGGTATCGATGGTCCTCACAGCCACCGATCAGACCAACTTCGGGTCGATGCTGCAAGGTTAGAAGCGAATTAGCCACAGATAGACACAGATGAATGCAACAAGAGCAAATTGCATTCATCTGTGTTTATCTGTGTCTATCTGTGGCTAATTCCTCCGACTGCTCTACGCCGTCACGCTGATCATCCAACTGATGCCAAAGCGATCGGTGAGCATGCCGAAGCCGGGGGACCAGAAGGTCTTGGTCAATGGCATCATGACCTGTCCACCGTCGGCGAGCGCGGCAAAGAGGCGCTCGGCTTCGGGGATGGTCGGCGGGTCGAGCGTGAGCGAGATGCCCTTGAAGCCACCCTCACCGGTACAGCGCCCGTCCGACGCCATGAGCGTCGTGGCGCCAATGCGGAAGGTGGCGTGCATGATTTTGTTCTCGGTGCCCGGCGTCATCATGCTCTTGTCGGGGCTGTCGCCGAACCGGCTAACGAGAACCGTCTGGGCCCCGAGCGCCTTGCCGTAGAACTCGAGCGCTTCCTCGCACCGGCCGTGGAAATCCAGGTAGGCTGTCACTTGCATCGGTCTGTCCTCTGTGGGTGTGGGGTTCGCGGGCCGGGCGTCACTTCGCCTCGACCTTCGTCTTCAGGTCCGTCAACCCTTCCTGGAACATTGGGCCCATCATCGGGGCCATGATGAGGGCCATCCATCGGCCGATGAAGTCGTTGTTCTGACCACTCATGTGCCAGGTGACGCGGGTGTCATCGCCAGCCTTGGCGTAACTGATCGTACCCTTGGCCGGGTACTTCTCGTCGAAGAGCATGT
This sequence comes from Gemmataceae bacterium, assembly GCA_046350275.1. Taxonomy (GTDB): domain Bacteria; phylum Planctomycetota; class Planctomycetia; order Gemmatales; family Gemmataceae; genus JAXMAS01. Next base: position 41,061 of record JAXMAS010000014.1, on the reverse strand, counting down.
CGAACTCAATGCCCTTCTGCTCGTCGGATGCGGTGAACTTGAGCTTGCCGTTGCCGTTGTCGCTGGTCCAGTGCTCGTTCGCGCCAACGCCGGTCGGCTGTTCGATGGTCGTTTTGACGGTCTTGTCGTGCTTGGTGAACGGCAGCCAGTTTGGCCACTCGCGCAGGTCGCCGACCTGCTTGTGGACGGCCTCCGGCGGAGCCTTGATGACAATGTCGCGGGCCAACTCATACTTGCCGTCAAGTACGAATAGGCCGACACCCACGAACGCGGCCACAGCCAGCAGTGCCAGCACGACCAGGCCGCGGAAAATTCGGAACAGGAGCGAGCGCTTCTTCGTCGGTTCGGACATGGCGGATTCTCCGAAACGGGCGCGACGCAAGCAGCGCCGCATAACGTGTTCAGCCGTATACATCGGGCACGGGGCCGGCGCTCCGTGAGGGGCAACGCCCACTTTCGGCACACGCCGGCCCCGCGGCGGTCGAATTATGCGGGCTTTTGCTTCGCGATCTGGTCACGCAGCCGATCCTCCTGCTCGCGAAGCTCGGGCGTGAACTCGGCGCCGAAGTCGCTGGCCTCGAACACGGGTCGGATTTCGACTTCCGAGTCTACATTGTGGGGATTCGGGCACCGCTTCAGCCACTCGACCGCCTCATCCATCGATCGCACCTGCCACAGCCAAAAGCCGGCGATCAGTTCCTTGGTCTCGGTGAATGGGCCGTCGATGACGGTTCGCTGCGTGCCTGAAAACCGCACCCGCTTGCCCTTTGTGCTGGAATGGAGCCCCTCGCCCGCGAGCATGACACCGGCCTTGACCAGTTCCTCGTTGTACTTGCCCATCTCCGTCAGGAGTTTTTCGCTCGGCATGACGCCGGCCTCGGAGTCCTTCGACGCCTTCACGATGACCATGACTCGCATTGTGATCTCCTCTTTGGGTTTCGGGTTCTTTGGCCGACGGCCGGCCGTCACCCTCGCGTCGAACGAAGCCGTGCGAAATCGACACGCCCGATGACTTTTTCCGAAATGGTCGCAAGTGTCAACGTCGGTTGGAGTTATTTCGCCGAACCTCCTGCGCCCCGAATTCGAGCCGCGATTTGCCCAAACCCCGTCCGGTGAGGTAGGGTTGAGGGTCCGCATTATGGCGAAGGAGTCCGCATGTCCGGCCCAGTCCACCCAAGAGCGATGCCGACCGATCGCATGACCGGCTCACGCCGCCCCGAACTGACACCAACCGCCCGGTTCCCGGCCGACGGCCACACGCCACCGCCGTTCGAGGCGACCCGGCCGCAGGTGGGGCAGTATCGCTTCGTCTCCAAGCTCGGCGAAGGTGGCATGGGTGTCGTATATGAGGCGCTCGACGCCGGCTTGGACCGATCTGTCGCTCTCAAGGTGCTGCGGGCCGACCTGGCCGCCGATCCTTCCAGCCGCGAGCGCTTCCTTCGCGAGGCCAAGGCAGCCGCGGCCGTGCGGCACGATAACGTCGTCACGATCTATCAGGTTGGCGAAGCCGAGGGCGTGCCCTTCCTCGCCATGGAACTGCTGCGCGGCATGCCGCTCGACCGCTACCTCACACTGCAAAAGCCCGTTTCCTTTTCGCAGGCAGCACGCGTCGGCAAGGAAGCAGCGCTCGGCCTGGCCGCGGCCCACGCCAAGGGCCTGGTCCACCGCGATGTGAAGCCGGCCAACCTTTGGCTCGAATCGCCATCGGGGCGGGTCAAGGTGCTCGACTTTGGCCTGGCTCGCCCGGCCGAGGATGGCGAACGCCTAACCTCGACGGGCGTCGTGATGGGAACGCCAGCTTACATGTCGCCGGAACACGCCCGCGGCGACGCCGTCGATCATCGCACCGATCTGTTCAGCCTCGGGGCGGTCCTGTTCCGCCTCATCACCGGTCGGCTCCCCTTCTCGGGATCATCCACCATGGCCATTCTGACTGCGCTTGCTGTCGATGCTCCGCCGAAGGTGCGCTCCCTTGTGCCCGATGCTCCGGAAGGACTTGCTGACGTGATTGACCAGCTTTTGGAAAAGGACCCGGCCAAGCGCCCGGCGTCGGCCGAGGAGGTGGCAAAACGACTGCGGGCCGTTCTCAAGTCGCGCAGCGGCGGCGCGACGGCCGCGTTCGTCGTGCCAGGCGACAAGCCGCGTCGCCGCAAGCCGCCGCGTTCGTGGCCGATCGCCCTGGCATCGGCGTTCGGTGTGTTCGCCCTGGTCGCGGGCATCATCGTCTGGATCACGCACAAGGACGGCACACGAACGAAGATCGATTTGCCTGACGGTGCGTCGGTGAAGCTGGAGCAGAATGGCACGACGGTGGCCGAGCTTCCCGCCAAACCCGACGATGCCCTGCCCGGTAACATCAAGGCTCCGGTCGTGAAGGCCCCGCTGCGTGCGGACCCGCCACCGCCACCGCCCTTTGAGCGGAAGCGCTGGCACCGCGAGGACGGCCAAGGCCACTTCGAGCGCGTGGCGGGCAAGAACTGGCGCGAGCTGTCGCCGGACAAGCCGGACGGCTCGTTCACGTTTGTGGAGGTCCGCACGACCCGCGATTATCTCGACCTGTACGACCCATCGCGCGACATGACGCTCCGCTTCTACGCGGACGGCGTCGACCTGCTGCGCGACGACCAATGGGGCCGACTGTACAACGGCCACTGGTTCGACCCGTCATTCCGCCCTCCGGAGGGCAAAGGGCCCGAAGGCAAGGGCAAAGGCCCACCACCGAAAGGCAAAGGCGAGCCAAAAGGGCCACCGCGGGGGTGAGGGGCTATGTTTATCGGCTTCGTGACTGCCAGTGGGTGTAGTAATTGATTGTGGTGGTTTTTGATCGGTCGGCATAGTCTGGGGTCATCCCTGGAGGGCGACGCCGATGAGTCTTCGCACGTTCGAGGCGCAAACGCCGCTGGAAGTCCTGCTGGTCGAGCAGGCGTTGGCCGTCGCCCGCGAGTTGCAACGGGTGGCCGACGCGGCGCCCGACGGCCGCGTCTTGGCGGCGGTGGAGTCGGCGGCCGTGCCCGCCGGCCGCGAGTTCACCCGGCAGGCGGTCGAGGCGGCGCTCCAGGCGCAGGCCGCGGCGGCCGAAAAAAGGGGGCACCGGGGCGGACCTGCCCCGGGTGCGGCAAGCGGCTCTGGCCCAAGCGGTCGGCCGGCCGCGACGTCCTGACCGCCGCCGGCACGGTGCGGCTCGTCCGGCTGTACCTGACCTGCCCGCGGTGTGGCACGTCGGCCCACCCGCTGGACGGGCGGCTCGGCCTGGACGGGTTCGTCAGCCCGCAGGCCCAACGGCTGGTGTGCCTGGCCGGGGCGAGCTGGTCGTTCGACCGGGCGGCGGCGCACCTGAAGGAGTTCTGCGGGCTGTCCGTGTGCGACAACACCATCCGCCGGATCTGCCACGAGCACGGCGGGGCGATGCGGGACTGGCAGCGCGAGTCGGCGGCGGCGGCGGCAGCGTTCCGGGCGGCCGGTGGGGACGTGGAGTTCCAGACGGACGGGACGGCGGTGAACACGACCGAGGGGTGGCGGGAGATGCGGCTGTCGATCTTCGCCAAGCGGCACCGGGGGCGGCCGGCGGTGGCCGGCGCGACGGAGCCGCGGGGGCTGCCGGCCCCGCACGTGCGGGTCGTACAGGCGGGCATCCGCACCGGGGACCAACTCGGCCCGGCGTGGCGGCGGCAGGCCGCCCGGCTGGGGCTGACGGCGACCGCCGACCTGACGCTGATCGCCGACGGGGCCAAGTGGATCTGGCGGCAGTGGGAGGCGAACTTGCCGGGGGCGGCCGGGGTGCTCGACGTCTACCACGCCAGCGAACACCTGTGGGCGGCGGCCCGCGGCCACTTCGGCGACGGGACGGCGGCGGCCCACACCTGGGCGGAGCAACGCCGGGCCACGTTGCTGGCGGGCGGAGCCGCCGCGCTCGTGGCCGAGTTGGCCGGCCCGGCGTGGGCCGAGTTGCGGGCCTACTTCGAGCCGCACGGCGGCCACACCGACTACGCCGGGCGGCTGGCCGACGGGCGAAGCATCGGCAGCGGCATGGTCGAGGGCGCATGTAAACAGGTGGTCGGCCGTCGGCTCAAACAGACGGGGGCGCGGTGGAAGGTCCGCCGGGTCGAGCGGATGGCCGCCCTGTGCGCCGTGCAAGCCAGCGACCAATGGGACGCCTACTGGGCCGCCGCCTTCTAAAAACCACCACAATCAAGTACTGCACCCCTGCCAGTCAGGTCGGTCAAATGAACCTCCTCAAATTACGCCCGTGCAATACAGTATCTAGTGGGATGGCCTGTCAGCGTGGGCGAGCAAAAGAACATAGCAAATTAATCCTTGAGGGGCGATGCGGCGACTCGCTGCGGCCGGCGGGGTTAGGGAGAAGCGATGACCGACACTCCCGACTACGCCAACCCGCCCATTGTCGAACTGGTCCTCGGGGCACAGTTCTCGCCGCTGACCAAGCTTACCGCCGGCCATTTCGGCCGATTGTGGAGTGCGCTGAGCAGCGACTGGTCGGACCCAGCGGATGCGCCACTTCTCGACGAACAGTTTGAGGCTTTTGACCGCCCCAGGCGACAGTTGACCGCGGGGCCTAAGCTGCGCCTTGAGCCCGTTCGATTGCCCGGTCGCTTTTTGTTGCACAAGGGCAGAGACCGCTTGCTCCAAGTCCAATCCACGCGCTTCCACTTGAACTGGCGTAAGGGCGTCGGGTTCTATCCGAGTTACAAGAAGCTGATTTCGGAGTTCGAGGATTTGTATTCCTTGTTTGAGACGTTCGTTCGCGAGTGCGGCCTCGGGATGTTGGCCGTCAACCAATGGGAGTTGACCTACATCGACGCCTTCCCGAAGGATGAGTATTGGCGGACCCCGGCCGAATGGTCCAAGGTTCTGCCCGGCCTGTTCGGCGACTTGTTCGGGACCGACGACGCCGAACTTGGGCTGGAACACCGGGCGGCCGAGTGGAGTTACGAAATCCGGCCGAAGCGGGGGCGGCTGCACGTCGCCGCGCATCCAGGCCGAGCCAAGGACGACAATCGCGACTCATTGCTGTTGCAGATGACCGCGCGGGGCCCGGTCGGCAAAGGTGGGTCGGAAACCTTGCGGGCGGGCCTCGACTTGGGACACGATGTCGCGTACAAGGCGTTTCTAAATGTAACGTCTAGTGACGCTAAGAAACGATGGGTGGTGCGAGCATGAGTCTGATCCTCAGGTCGGCCCACGGCGCGTCCGAATATACGAGGGCCGATGATTACCCAACGCAGACGTTGAGCCAGCATGGCATTCTCGCCACCAATCCACACGAACCAGCCGACCGCACGTGGTCGGAGTTGATCGACGAACTGCTCCGCATTCGCAAGCTAGAAGATGACTGGGACGGTGAGGGCACCGAGGCTCCTCATCCGACGCTTGTCGATGGGGCGATCTCGCTGGCTCAAGACCTACGAGCGACGGCATGTCCCGCTGCCGACCGGGTGATTGCAAGTGTGAACGGCACCATCGTTTTCGAGTGGTTCACGCCGCTGGGTTATAGCGAAGCCGAAGTGATAGCTCCGGACGAGGCCGAGTTGCGCTGGCTTGGCAAAGGGTCGAGCGAAACTGAGGTCTGCTTCCTCTACCGGCATTCGTAGCCTGAGTGGTTTGGGTGCCTCTTCCGCCAAGCTCATGTGGCGCGATGAAAGCCGAAACCGACCCGATCACCGAAGACGAATGGCTGCTCCGGCGGGTCCACAAGGATCGCTTCCCCAACGACAAGATTCCGCCGGTCTCCCCGAGTGCATTCGAGCCGCGGGTCAAGGGCCGCGACCTTGATGTTGATGGGATCAGCCTGTACCGCGAAGCGTGCTTGGCCGACGCGACCGACATCCTGGCGACCGTCGATCAAGCCAAGCGACACGAACAAGGAATCGTGCGCCTCCCAGTTCGGGCACTCCTCCCACTCGGGCTCTCAGTCGAGATCAAACCCGATGCGAGGATCAAGGGTCATGTCGTCATCCCACAGCTCAACGCGGCCGACTACGCCGCCAACAAAGCCGCGTTTACTCCAACGAAGCTAGCGCTGGCCGAAATCGCCGGCGAGAACATCGTACTCAAACCGAGACCGGACAATTCGGGGGTAGCGTGACCTGGCGCGGACCCCGCGCTCGTCGCCCGACCCGTTGCCAGCCCCGCCGCCGTGAGCTAAGGTGATTGGCAGAGTCGTCTCTCCGCCCGTCCCGTCCCCGTCTGCTCCATCGCCCCGCTGCGGCCGCCGTGGCCCGGTCCCCTCGGTCATCATCCGCGCCCGAGATCATCCCGATGTCCGCTCGCACCCGACTCCGCGTCGAACTCCTCGAACACCGCGCGCTGCCGGCCATCACAATCACCGTCGATGCGGGCCTCGACCGCCATGCGATCAACCCGCTCGTCTACGGCACCGCCTTCGCCAGCCAAGCGCAACTGACGGACCTCAACGCGCCATCGAACCGCTCCGGCGGCAACGCGACGACGCGCTACAATTGGCAAGCCAACGCCTCCAACCGTGCCAGCGACTGGTACTTCGAAAGCCTTCCTGACACCGGCAGTGCCGCGAGCGCCTCGGTCGACCAGTTCGTCAGCGACACCCGCGCCGCGGGGGCCACCGCGACACTTACCGTGCCGACCATCGGCTGGGTTGCCAGGCTCGGCCCCAATCGGACTCGCACGGCCAGCTACCCGCGCACGACCTATCCGAATCAGACGGGCTACGATCCGTACTGGTCCGAGGCCGGCAACGGCCAAACGTCGGCCGGCAACATCGTCGGCAACGACCCCAATCTCGCCAACCAGACGGCGACGCCGGTGTTTCAGCAGGGCTGGATTCAGCACCTCGTCGGCACATTCGGCAGCGCATCGGCCAACGGTGTCCGCTATTACGCGATGGACAACGAGCCGAGCCTTTGGCATTCGACACATCGCGACGTCCATCCAAACGGCGCGAGCATGGCCGAGATCCGTGACGACATCATCAACTACGCGGCCGCAGTCAGGGCGGCGGACGCCGGTGCGTCGATCCTTGGCCCTGAGGAGTGGGGTTGGAGTGGCTACTGGCTGAGCGGGAAAGATCAGCAGTACGGTAGCACGACTGGCAACTGGAGCAACCTCCCCGACAAGACGGCCAATGGCGGTGCAGACTACCTCCCGTGGGTGCTGTCGCAACTGAAGGCTTACGACCTCGCCCACGGCACCCGGTCGCTCGACGTGTTCACGTTGCACTACTACCCGCAAGGCGGCGAGTATAGCGACGACGTGTCGCAAACCATGCAACTCTTGCGCAATCGCTCGACCCGCAGCCTGTGGGACTCGACCTACGTCGACCAGAGCTGGATCGGCTCGACCGGACAGCCCGATGGCGGCGTCGTCAAACTGATTCCGCGGATGAAGAGCTGGATCGCCAGCTACTACCCCGGGCTGAAGACGGGCCTGACCGAGTACAACTGGGGCGCGGAAGGCCATATGAATGGGGCGACAACGCAGGCCGACATTTTTGGCATCCTCGGCCGCGAAGGACTGGACCTCGCCAATCGCTGGACCACGCCGGCCACCAACTCGCCGGCCTATCTCGCGATGAAGCTATACCGCAACTACGACGGCCTGCACTCGACTTTCGGCGACACGTCCATTCGCGCGACGGTGCCGAATGCCGATCAGGTGTCCGCATTCGCCTCCGTCCGTGCCGACGGCTGGCTAACGATCATGGTCGTCAACAAGAACCTGTACACGACGCCCGGCGCGACGACGCAGATTGCGGTCAACCTCAGCAACTTCGCGCACGGCAGCGCGGCCCAGGTCTGGCAACTGGCGGCCACCAACGCGGCTCAAACGTCGGCCGCGATCAGCCGCATCGCTAACGCAACGTTCACGGCCGATAGCTTGACCTTCAACGCACCGATGCAGAGCGTGACGCTGTTCGTGATCCCGCCCGTCGCGCCGCCGTCGGTTGCGTCCGTTCAGATTGGCGATGGTTCCGCCCAACGGTCGGTCGTCCGCTCCGTGGCCGTGACGTTTACCGGCCGCGTGAACCTGGACGCCGGGGCGTTTACCGTGCGCCGTACCGACGGCGTGACTGTCGCCCCAGCCTTTGTGACGTCGCTCGTCAACGGCCAAACCGTCGCGACGCTGACGTTCTCGGGTGCCAACGTCGAATACGGTTCCTTGGCCGACGGCCGATGGACGCTGACGGTGGTGGCGTCGAAGGTGCACGACACGACATTCTCGTTCTTGACGATGTCGGCCGACGCGACGTCGGCGTTCCATCGTCTCTTCGGCGACCGCGACGGCGATGCGGACGTGGACGGCACGGACCTGGTGGCATTCTCGCCGAAGCTGTTTAACTCCGGCAACTACGACGCCGCGTTCGATGTGGATGGGGACGGCGATGTCGACGGCACGGACCTCTTCGCCTTCGTCGGCCGGCTGTTCGTGACCCTGCCGTGAGTCGGTGGTCCCGGCTTTCAACTGCAATCGATCGTTGGCGAGCGGAAGCCCGGATAAGCGGACGGAAAATGCCATCGGCCCGCCGCGATCTATTCGCGACGGGCCGATGGCGTTGGACGGAATCAATGCACCATCACGGAGGTGGTGGCTTCGGCGCCGGAGCGGCATCGCCGCTGTGCTTAGCATCTTTCGTGGGCTTCGCCTCAGGCGTAGTCGACTTGGCCGGCGGCGTGCTGCTGGAGCAGCCGATGGCCGTCAGCAGTGCGACCGAAGCAGTCACTTTCAACCAACGTGGCATGAAACCTCCTGATATCCCAGACAATGGTCGTGGCCAGTGCTAACCCTTAGTAGTCAGCGGTCGGCTGCCGGCCGTCCTTGTAGCCCGTGATGTAGATGTAGGTGTTGTAGTCGATGTTGCGATTGATGCCTCGCACCGAACCGTCGCCCATACAGAACTGCACCATTCCGTTGTGGAGGCTGCTAAACATGTACCAGGCCCACGAGCCGGACGTCGCGTTCGGCGGCGAGATGGTCAGGCCCCAGTTAGTCGGCAGGGTGCCGGCACCAGCCCAGCACGGAACGCGGCGATACGGCGGAAGCTCGCCGTCGCCGAGGATTTCGCCGAACATCAATGTCGTGCTGAGGCCGTCGGCCGCGGTCACTTCCGAAAGCGCCACTTTGGAGCGGTTGGTCAGGATACCTCGGTACTGATCGTAGGTGGGCTGGGTCGGCAGCGCGCCCAGGTTACCGGCAACGCCGATGTAGTTGGCCTGCGCGGGCAAGAGGTATTCGCCGTTGTACGCGCCCAGGCCGGCGCTATTGTACGGCTGGTAATAGCGCGCGACGGTCAGAGTCCCGGCGTTGTCGTACGTGATGTACCCAATCGACGGGCCGCTCCCCTGAGTCGAATCGCCGTCGTACGCCGACGGGCACCGGTAGGTGGCCACCGGCTTGGTGTACGGGGCGTTGAGCGCGGCATCGTTGGGCAGCCAGAAGTCGTTGCCCGACGTGGTCGGCGGGATCGGATCGAGGTTCGTGATGTTCATCGGCGCGCTGCGCATGTATGTTGCCATCTCGCGGAACAGCGCATCTTGCTCGACATAAGGCAACAGCCAGGTGAGCGAGCTGAGGAAGGTGCCTTCAAGTGCGGTCGATCCCAGGGTCTTCGGACCACTGATGCCGGGGGGCAAAAACCCCGTCGCACTGGCATAATTGTGCGCCGCAAGGCCAATCTGCTTGAGGTTGTTCTGGCACTTGGAGCGGGCGGCGGCTTCCCGCACCTTTTGAACGGCCGGCAACAGCAGGCCGATCAGGACCGCGATAATCGCGATCACGACCAGAAGCTCGATCAGCGTAAAGGCCGATCGACGGACCATCCGGTTCATGGAACTCTCCCCTTTGCAACGTCGAACAGAATCACAATGGGCCGGCGGCATAGGTCCGGCATGATTGCTCACCGCTGGCCTGGGCAATTCAAGGCGGTTAAATCGCGTGGCCAGACGGATTTCGGCGGGACAATTCGGTCAATCACTGATGGTAAGTGAAGTGTATGTGAAGGGCAAGCGCGGAGTGAAATTTTTCGCGACGCAGGATAAGTCCCGTGCCCGCATATGCGGTTCGACCGCGCAAACGGACCATCGATCGAATTCCCTGTCCTGTTGGTCTCAAATGTGCTCGATCGCGGTGGTCCGCACCCGCTCGATTTCGGTGTCGCTGGCCTCTGTGACGCCGGCCTCACAGAGGCCCGTCACAACATACCGGGACATTTCCCCCATAAGGCTTGAGGTCAGTCGACCGTTTGACTGGACCTGATCAAATCTGGGTGCGACACAGCGATGTGTTTTCGGTGCTTGATATGTAGAAAGAGACCCGATCCCGCACGTTCCGTGCGGGATCGGGTCCCAAATCGCAATCACCCTCGGTCAGTCGGTGATCGTCCGTGTGCTGGACTTCACCTTCTCCCTTGCCTCCTTCGGCGTCACCGGCTTTGCGTCCGGGTTGGGCTTGGAGACCGGCGGCGGCGGTGAGCTGCTGCAGCCGAGGAACAGGCCGACGGGAATCGTGAACACAATCGTCCGAACCAAGATGCGCATTGACCATCTCTCCAGCGGCGAAGTAACCGTAAGTCGAGGCGATATCGCCGGGCGGTCTGCCGCCCGGCGATATCCCAATGTTGTCAGTTCAATTGGTTGAGGTCGACGGCCTGGCCGTCCTTGTAGCCCGAAAGCGCCTGGAACAGCCGCCAATCCGCGCTGCCACCACCCGTGATGATCGAGGATGCCGGGGACGCGAACTGGGCGGTGCTGCCGATGCGCATGGTACGCACAGAACCGTCGCCGAACCCGAACTGCACGATCCCGGTGTGCTGACTGCTGAACTGTCGCCACTCGCAGTCGATGCCCTGGCAGAGGCCGCGGATCGAGTAGATCACGCCGCCACCGATCCAGTTGTGGTCGTACTCGTTTGGCGGGTCCACGCCAGCCGTGGTCCGCTGGCCGATGGTTTCGCCGAACATGATGGTGTTGCTGCCGCCGTCCGCCGAGGCCATCGCCGCGACGCTGACTTTGGAGCGGTTCGTGAAGACGCCTTCGTAGGTCTGGTGAGCCTGGTGCGGCCCCTGACCGAAGCCACCGTTGCCCGCGTAGTTGCAGATACCGAACGGCTGATAAACTTCCGCACCGACGTAGTTGTCATACCACCATGAGATCGACGTGCCGCCGGCCGCGGTTCCCCAGAACGTGATGCCGATTAGCGTGTTGGTCGCCCGCTCGCCAGAGAACGAGGGGCACTCGAACGTCTTGATCCGGCGGTTGGCCATCGCGTACGACGGCGGCGGGTAGCCCGGGCCCCAGAACCACGGGGCACCGCCCGACGCGTCCGAGGTCGGGTTGGTCGTATTCAGGCTGGTGTTCCAGTACACGCCGTTGTTGCGCTTGAGGTCCGCAACGATGGTGTCCTGCTCAACGTACGGCAGGAGGAAGCCCATCACGCTGACGTACTGGCCGTTCGCGTCTGCACCCACGGTCTGCGGGTTGGTCGGCATCGGCCCGAGGATACCAGGCGGGAGGTAACCTGCCGCACTCTCATAATTGTGGGCCGCCAACGAGATCTGCTTCAAGTTGTTTTGGCACGAACTCCGCTGGGCAGCTTCCCGGACCTTCTGTACGGCCGGCAACAGCAGGCCGATCAGGACCGCGATAATCGCGATCACGACAAGCAACTCGATCAGCGTGAACGCCGATCGCCGGACCATCCGCAACATAGTGACACTCCCTTCAGGAACATGAGCGGAACACAAAGTATCCGGCCACGTGACGCCGGTATGATCGCATGCTCAGACGTCTTGTCGAAACGACCTCGGACGATGGTGGGACGGACTACAAGCGGGACCAACAGGTCTCAGTATCTAAAATGCTAAGTGAGGGAATGATGAAGAGCAAGGCGAACGTGCGTATTTTTCTTAAGAGAATTTAATGCGCGAGTGGATGCGTCGTCGGCTTCTAGGCTCGGCTCGAGCGCCGTTAAGATCCTAGTGCCCACGAGCAATCGATGGAATTGCTAGCGAAAGCGATCTTCCCCAAGGCCGCCCGTGTCGCGTCATCCTCCGGATCACGCGAAAGCGAGTCACACGGGCATAGCCTTGCAACGAAGCGATTTTCCCCTCACAAAGGAGCTTTGAGGAACCGCGAGTACAAGCGCGTGATGGCTTCCTTACCGCACACGCCTGGTGCTCGCAGTTCCTCAATACGCGTTAGTCTGCCTTTGCCGCCGGGGGCGGAGTCTTTGCCTTGCCGCCGCCGCCGGATCCGACGGCCCGCGGCAGCTCCGGATTCGAGTCAGGCGGAGGAATCGTCTTTGGCTTCTCGGCGCAACCCATTGCGAGCGCGAGTGCGGCCGCCAGGGCCACTCGCGAAGTTCTGCGAATCGTCATTCACCAGTCCTCAAGTCGTCGTTGTGACGACCGCACTCGAACCGAGGTCACCACCGGTTCCGGTGCGATCGGTTGCTAGTTCGTAACGCCAGAGGCATTGTTCGCCAGGCCGTCCTTGTAGCCGGCTAACTGCTGGAGGATTCCCCAGGCGGATTGGGCCACTGGCGTTGCAGCCGGGTTGCGCTGACCGGTACCGGCCCCGCGCAGCATGCGGACCGAACCATCGCCGAAGCAGAAATTGGTCCCACCGCTATGACGACTGCTGAAGCAAAGCGGCGAGCCGTTATCGGCCGTGCCACCGCCGCCAGGGGCGATGCCGAATTTCGTCGGCACCGATCCGACGCCCATCCATGTCCAGAGGAATTCGCGGGGAATGCCCTGGGCCGTGCCGCCCAACCCTTCGCCGAACATGAGCGTGTTGGACGCGCCGTCGGCTGACGTGAGCGACTCCAGCGATGTCTTCGAGCGGTTTGTAAAGATGCCTTCGTACTGATTGAGATCGACGCCCGGCCCATCGGTCGGCGACGCCGTGTGGACTTCCCCATTCTTGCCGAGCGCGCCAGCCACGCCGGCGTAGTTGGTTTTGCCGCAGAGGACCGGGTTGCCGCTCGCGTTGGTGAGCCAGCCCCACGTACAAGCGTTCTGCGCGGGGCCTGCCGGATACGCCACGTGGACGATTATCGCGGGGCCAACCTGACCAGACGCATTCGCAGTCAACTGGTCGGCGGACTCAATTTCGTCCGACGGGCACTCGAACATCTTGATCCGCGTTCGCGACAGGTTGAAGTCGTTCGTGAGTTGCCACCACTTATTCGCCCCGCCGAGCGTGCCGATGCTCGTGTCGATCGTGAGCTGCCGAAAGATGCTGTCCTGCTCGAGGTACGGCAGCAAGAAGACCAGCGACCCGATGCACTGCCCTTCAAACGCATCGGTCGAGGTGAGCGGCGTGAGCGACCCAAGATAACCAGGGGGCAAGTAGCCGGTAGCGCTCGCGTAATTGTGCGCTGCCAGGCCGATCTGCTTGAGGTTGTTCTGGCACGTCGAACGTTGGGCCGCCTCGCGCACCTTCTGAACGGCCGGCAGCAGCAAGCCGATCAAGACGGCGATGATGGCGATCACCACCAGCAGCTCGATCAGCGTAAACGCCGACCGACGCACCATCCGAACCATGTCCAACTCCTTCCAAAGTAGCCGAATAGATCGATCTCCGCGTGGCCACACCGGCCACGTGGTAGGAGCGACATTTCCTGGGACGAAACGCCGAATTAGCGTTGCGAGACGGACTAATTCGGTGACGGAGAGGACTCGTCAGCAGGCGAGCATAAATGAGGGATCGATGAATAGCAAGAAAAAAGTACGCGCATTTTGACAACGTGTGAAGTCGTCGGACACGATCGGTGCCACCACGACTCAGTCGACAAACAGGGATCCGTCGAACGCCGTGGCGTCCCGATAGCCAGCGAGTGCCTGAAGGAGTTGCCAGTCCGAACTGCCCGCACCGAAGTTCGCCCACACAGCGTCGCCGGACGGGCGACGGCGCGTTTGGCCCATCCGCAGCGCCCGCACGGAGCCATCGCATAGTGCAAATTGGACGACTCCGGCGTGACAACTTCCGAACTGCCGCCACTCCGAATCGGTGCCTTCACCCAGGCCGTGCGCAGTCGGGAGCGCGCCGACACCCACCCAATTCGCATCGCATTCGTCAGGCGGCTCGCTCGGCCGGCCCTCGGGTGGCCGATTCTGGCGCTGTCCACACGATTCGCCGATAAGGAGCGTCGACGACAGCCCGTCGCCGGCCGCGACATCGGCCAGTGCCACGCCCGTTCGGTCCGTAAACACGCCGACGTAGCGCGAGGCCACTGCGTGCGGCCCACGGCCTGCGCCACCGACACCGGCATAGTGGCTCGGAGCAAATGGGCGATACGCTTCGGCGTGGACATAGTTCTCGATCCATCGGCCAAAGGTCGCGGCCCCCGCGGCATCGTGTCCGAATGCGGCGACGATCAAGGCACTGCGACCGCGCGCGCCGGCCGCGGATGGACACTCGAACTCTGGGACTCGGGTCGCCGCCACCGCATAGGACGGCGGTGGATACACATCGCCGCCGTACCACTGGCCCTCGCTTGGTAAGCGGGTGGCAAGGTCGGCGCGGCCCAGGTACGGCAATAGCTCGACCAATAAGCCGGTCCGGCGATCGTCGGTATCCAATTCGCCGGGGCGAGCACCGCGGAAGCCGGGCGGCAGCCGGCCATGAACGTCTTCGGCTTGCATGCAAGCGGCTGCGAGACGTCGAAGGTGGTCGCGGCAAGATTCGCGCGCCGACGATTCGCGCAAATGTCGGATACCCGGCAAGAACAAGCCGAGCAAGATGGCCAATAGCCCAACCACAACGAGCGCCTCGGGTAAGGCACGAGCGCCGTGGTTCGACGAACGAATCACTGAAACTGCCTCAGGGCGCGAGCCGCCGGTCCTCCACTGACGATGGTAGGGTGTCGAACCGAGACGTGCAATCGAAAAACGGGTCGGCGATGAGAGATTTGTCCGAGACGTCGCCGAGGCCACCGCCATGCAGGCTCAGCATCGGGCAACAGCCAGATCGCCGTGGTCGAACGTGAAACTGAGTGCCGTGCTTGTCCAAAGCGACAGGCACGGCACTCAATCCGAAGAACCCTCTTGGCCCAAGGTCAGCCCTTAGGCACCCGGCTCTTCTTTGGCGGGGTCTTGGTATCCTTCGGCGCGGAATCCACCTTGGGAGGCCCACTAGGAGCCGGCGGAGGAGTATCTCCGCTACACCCCGCTAGAGCCGTCAGGCCCACGGCTAGGACAAGGCCGAGGGCCATTCGGTGTGCAGTCATGAACGTCCCTTCCTTCATCACGGAACAGACACCGGCTCACCGCCGTTGCGGGTGGCCAGGCCAACGATCAGGTCGTTCGGGCCACTACCCGGGTCGAGCGAGTAGTTCACGAAGCGGCACGAGCCGTCGCACAGCAGGAAGTTCGCCCCACCCGAGTGGAAGCTCCAGAAGTGCAACTGGTGGCACGCATCGATGATGTCGCCTGGCTTCAAGCCGTAATACTTGTTGGGATTATTGCAAGTGACCGCGTTGCCGTCCTTGTCGGTGATGTTGTCCGCCGCCCCGGTCGTTGGTCGAACGCCGAGAATAACGTCCATTTCGCCGCCGGTGCCCTGCGTTGAACTGCCATCCCAGCCGGCCCCGGAGAACCACCAGCCGTAGTTGAGGTCCTGGCTTGGCGGCCGTTCGCCGACTGCCAGGGTGTTCGACGTGCCATCGGCGATGTCACCCATCTTCACCTTGAGGAGTGGCGCGGTCGGCAGGCCACTGCTATTCAGGAGACCGTCGCGGCTTGGCGCAGTCGCGCCAGTGCTCGGGTAACCACCGGTCCGTCCAGCAACGCCCAGGTAGCCAGTAAACGCGACGGGCGAAGTCGCCTGTCCGGGAACGCTGAGAGGAACCTGATCGACCGGAGCGCGCGGATCCACCGGGCACGAGAAGATGGACAGGAACTGGCCGACGGCCGGGTTCGGCAGTTGCGGGCCAGGGCCGACGAGGCTATTGCCCCACGGCCAGGCGTTGTTGTTGCGGGCGAAGCTGTCGGCTTGCTTGTACAGGCTGTCCTGCTCGACGTATGGCAGGATTTCGGCCATCCAGCTCCAGTAGCAGTGGAAGTAATTCGGTGGCCGGTAGTTCGGGCTGTTCGCCGGGTCCACACCGAACGGGAACTGGCCGGTCGAGTCGTGGAAGTTGTGGAGCGCCAAGCCGATCTGCTTGAGGTTGTTGACGCACTTGGTCCGCAGCGCGGCCTCGCGCACCTTTTGCACGGCCGGCAATAGCAGACCGATGAGCACGGCGATGATCGCGATCACCACCAGTAGCTCAATGAGCGTAAACCCATGCCTTGTTCGTCGCACGTTACGAATCCTCCGAAATGCAATGACGACGCATACACCCCTGAACGCGCCGGCTCCCACGCTTGCACGTGTAAGCTGAGAAGCACAGCGGGCGTTCGAATTCGGCTTGATCGGATGGACTGGAAGAGGCAACAAGGCGTCCGACACTTGCGAGTCTGTGTGGCTGCCCGACGTTATTCGATCAAGTCATCGTCGATGCTAAGCCGTCCCTTCGCACAGAGCAAGCAATTTTCCAACATTTTTTTCATATTTTTGGGATGAACTGCGACGACACGATGCTGAAGTGGATATCACAGGGACGAAGCAATTTCCCCCATCTCGCGACGTTGGAAGTCCCGTGGGCCATGGCTGATCCAACCACGAGCCAAACCCTACGCGGCGGCCGAACTCCGTCGCCCGCCGCGCCAGGGACTCAGTGACATCATGGCAATTGCGCTGGTTCGCCACCATTGCGGGTGCATAGAGCGACAAACAGGTCGGCGGCTCCGCTGCCGGGGTCGATCGAATAGTTCAAGAAGCGGCACGAGCCATCGCCGAGCAAGAAGTTCGCTCCGCCGGTATGAAAGCTCCAGAAGTGTCCCTGATGGCACGGATCGAGGATGTCACCCGGCTTGAAGCCGGTGTACTTGTTCGCGTTGCTACAGTTGGCTTGGGTACCGTCCACGTCGTAGATGTAGCCCAGTGCCGCTAGGTCGCGTGCGCCGAGCAGCACGTCCATCGTCCCGCCGGTGCCCTCCGTTACCGCATTGCCGAAATAGCCGCCTTCCCAGCCGGCCCCAGCGAACCACCAGCCCCAGTACAAGTCCTTGCTCGGCGGCCGCTCGCCGACCATCAGCGTGTTCGACGTGCCGTCGGAGATGTCGGCCATCGTCAGCCGCAACGGCGGCTTGGTGGATGGGCCAGGACTATTGAGGATGCCATCGCGCGTCGGGGCGTTTGCACCGGTGTTCGGGTGTCCGCCACGAGTGCCTTCGACGCCCAGGTAACCGCAGAACCCCACGGGGCCGTTGACCCCGGTCGAGCTGTAATCGTCCAACACGGTCACGCGCGGTTCGGAAGGGCAAGCAAACATCGTCATGAACTGGCCGAGGATCGGGTTCGGCTTGCCAGCGTTTAACCCCGGACCGTAGGTGAAGTTGCCCCACGGCTGGGCATCTTTCGTGCGCGCCCAGTCGTCGGCGGTGCGGTAGGCGTTGTCCTGCTCGATGTATGGCATGACCTCGGCCATCCAACTCCACCACGGATGGTAAAAGCTCGGCGGCCGGTACTTCGGGGCGTACGACGGATTGAGGCCGTAGGGGAACTGACCGAGCGAGTCGTGGTAGTTGTGAAGGGCGAGTCCCACCTGTTTCAAGTTATTGACGCACCGGGTGCGTGCCGCGGCCTCCCGGACCTTCTGCACAGCCGGCAGCAACAGGCCGATCAGAACCGCGATGATTGCGATCACCACCAGGAGTTCAATTAGGGTGAAGGCGCGCCGAGCATGTCTCATGAGTCCAGTCCTCCAAAAGCGATGGCCGCAGAGGCCACGTTGGTCCAGACGTTCCGCGGCGGGATGTCCTACGAAATCGACGAGCCTGGTCGCGTTGGCCGGGTTTGAATTGGGCATTCGAGGCTGCGAGTCGCGATCGCCCTGAGCCGGCCCATGGAAGCGGATGTGATGCTAAACGAGCGATTCGGAGAGTTCAAGGAAATTCTGAGAAGAATTTCATGAGCGAGGGACGACCGGCGATCTGGCAAGGACGGCCCGGACAATGCCATGCCACATCGAGCAACGCGCCGTTAGCGCAGCCCGGCTGACCGCATGAGTCGATCCGTCGCTGTGTACGCTTCGCGTACCCAATCGACGATCTTGTCGGGCTCCGGCGAATACTCCAACTCGATGCTGATCGCCCCGTCGATGTTCAGATGTCGAATCTCGCGCAGGTACGGCTCGAACTCGACGACCCCTTGCCCCGGTGGAAGGTCGCCGTGCTTGATGCCATCGCAGTCGGAGATATGGACGTGGATGGCCTGCCCCGCGAGCCGCCGTAGCTCGACCGGCGCGACCTTCGCCAGATGCAGGTGCGAGATGTCGATATTCGCCTTCACGGCCGGATGATCGACCTCTTCGAGAAATCGCTCCATCGCGTCCACGCTGTTCAGAAGGGAGAGGTGAAACGGCTCCAGTTCTAACGCAATCTGCAAGCCCAAGATGGCGGCATAATCACCGAGGGCGCGCAGGTGCTTGACAGCCGTCTGCCACTGCTCGGCTGCGGGAATCACCTCGCGGTTCCACACGTATTCGCCGAGGACGAGTAGCAGGTTTTTCGCCTCGTACTCGTAGGCAAGATCGAGGTACTTCTTGCACCGCTCGAGGTGGAACCGCTGAACCGACGGGTTGAAATCGATGAGGCCCAGCGCAACACAGGCGACGGACACGACCGGCAACCCGACCGCGCGACATTCGCGGCGGATAAGCCGGCGCTCGCGAATGTCGAGGTCGAGCGGGTCGGCAAAGATGTCGATCGAATCGAAGCCGATCTCCTTGGTCATGCGGATGCCATAGGCCGTCCCTTGACCCGATTGCACCCATGCGGAGTTGATGAGGCCGAGCTGCATCGGCGGAAACCTCCCGACGGACCCAAAACCCATTGTAGTTGGCTTACGGCGCATTACTGTTGCCGCAGCGCTCGGCTTAGTTGATGAGCAATTGTCTCCAACGCCTCGCCCTGAAAGATCTCGAGGTGACCACCCGAGACCCAGTGCAGGTCGAGTCCGCCTTGCACGACCTCACCCCAGCCGAGCGTGTAGTCGGGAACGTACATCTCGGACCATGCCTCCTTGTCGCGCGACCGAAATAGCATCACGCGCCCCTCATAGGGGTCGGGCCGGTATCGCTCCATCGCTGCCATCTGCGCTTCGATGACAATGTGCATCTCTGGCGACAGTTCGGCGGCACCGCTCAGCCAGGTGTCGACCGGCGAAGGATCGCGCCGCACCTGATTCAAGAGTCGTTGGCCGATATAGCTGATCTTCTCGCGCCACGACTTCGCCCAGAAGTTGCGCGCGTGCGCGGCGAGCCGGCCGGCGAACGACCGCCGCCTCGGGTGGCCCGGCGCGTGGGCGTCGAGCATCGCCAGCACGCCGACCTTCAGCCCGGCCGCGGCCAGTTGCTTCGCCATTTCGATCACGACCAGGCCGCCGAGCGAGTACCCGGCCAGGTGGTACGGCCCGTCCGCGTGCATGGCGCAGATTTCGCGGACGTACTCCTCGGCCGTCGCCTCGATCGTCGCGTGCGGCTTCGCCTTGCCGTCGAGGCCGCGCGGCTGGAACCCGTAGACCGGCTGGTCGTCGCCGAGCCGCTGGGTTAGTTCGCGGTAGTTGAAGACGTGCCCGCCGACGCCCGGCACGCAGAACAAGGGCGGCCGCGAGCCGGTCGCCCGCAGCGCGACCAAGAGCGACGCCGGGGCCGATTCGCCGCGGATCGCGTCGGCCACGCCGGCGACCGTCGGCGTCTGGAACAGGACCGACAGCGGCAGCGCCTTGCCGAACTCGTCGCGGACCCGGCCGAAGAGGCGCGCGGCCAACAGCGAGTGGCCGCCGAGGGCGAAGAAGTCGTCGGTCACGCCGACCTCTTTGACTTGCAGGACTTCCTTCCAGAGCGCGACGACGCGGCGTTCGATGTCGTCCCGCGGCGGCACCCGGCCGGCGGCGGGCGCGATCTCGGGTTCGGGGAGGGCGGCGCGGTCGATCTTGCCGGTGGGTCCGACCGGCAGCGTGGCGAGGCGGACGAGTTGGGCTGGGACGGCCGGCTCGGGCAGTTCGGCGGCGAGGGCGTGTTTGACCGCGGCCGGGTCGGCGTCGCCGGTGTAGTAGCCGACCAGGCGGACGCTGCCGCCGGCGTCGCGCCGCGGATCGACGACCGCCGAGCGCACGCCGGCGACGCGCAGGAGCGCCGCCTCGACCTCGCCGGGTTCGACGCGGAAGCCGCGGACCTTCACCTGGCGGTCGACGCGGCCGATGAACTCGATCGAGCCGTCGGGGCGGCGCTTCACGAGGTCGCCGGTGCGGTACAACCTCTCCCCGTGACGCCGCGACCCGAGCTTGCGAGGGGAGCGGCGGACGCTCGTCGCCGCTCCCCTCGCAAGCTCGGGTCGCGGCGTCACAACGGGTGACGAACTTCTCGCTCGTCGCCTCGGGTTTGCCGAGATACCCGTCCGCGACGCCGGGGCCGCCGATGTACAGTTCGCCGACGACGCCCACCGGCACCTCGTCGCCGCGCGGGTCCAGGACGTGGCAGGTCGTGTTGCCGATCGGCGCGCCGATGGGGAGCGTCCGCGCGTCGGCGGGGATGGCGCGCGGGATCGGGTGGTAGGTCGCGAACGTCGTCGTCTCGGTCGGGCCGTAGACGTGGACGAGCCGCGTCTCGGGAAGGGCCGCGAGCGCCCGGCGGACGTGCGGCACCGAGATCGCTTCGCCGCCGGTGAGCAATTGCCGGACGCCGGCGAGGGCCGGCGGCTCCGCGTCGATCACCGCGTTGAACAGGCCGGTCGTCAGGAAGATCGTGTTGACCCGCTGCTCGCGGAGGAACGCGCCGAGGTCGGCCGGCGTCGGCACCCGCTCCGGATACAGGGCACAGCGGCCGCCGTGCAAGAGAGCGCCCCAAATCTCGAACGTCGAGGCGTCGAACGCGACCGGCGCGAGTTGGGCCGTCACCGTGTCCGGGCCGAGGTCGCAGTAGCCGTGGTTGAAGAGGAGGCGCGTCACCGCCCGGTGCGGCACGACGACGCCCTTCGGCGTGCCGGTCGAGCCGGACGTGTACATGACACACGCGGCCGCGTCCGGCGACACGGTTGCCGGCAGCGCGGCGTCGCCGGTCGCGTCGAAGCCGAGGACCGGCGCGTCCGGCGGCAGGCGGTCGCGCAGGGGCGGCGGGGCGAGGACGGCCGTCGGCCTCAGGTCGGCGAGCAAAAGCGCGAGACGCGGCGGCGGGTGCGTCGGGTCGAGCGGGGCGTACGCGCCGCCGGCCTTGAGCGTCGCGAGTAGGCCGACGATCAGGTCGAACGACCGCTCGGCGATCACCGCGACCGGCGACCCGTCGGCGACGCCGCGGGAGCGGAGCGCCGCCGCCAATCGCTCGGCACGCCGGTCGAGGTCGGCGTAGGTGAGGGTGGTATCGCGAAACGTTAACGCGGTCGCCTGGGGGGTGCGGCGCGCCTGGTCGGCGAACAGCTCGTGGACGGCGCGGCGCGGGAAGTCGCGGGCGGTGTCGTTCCACCGCGCGAGTTGCGCGCGCTCCGCGTCACCTATCAACCCCACGGCCGCTTGCGGCTTCGCACACACCCCGCCCAACACCGTCCGATACTGCTGCAACCACCGTCCCACCGTCCCCCCGTCGAACAACTCCGTCGCATACTCACACTCCAACAGGTACGTCGTCCCCTCTTCGACGAGGTTGACGTGCAGGTCGAAGTTGACGAAGTGCTTCGGGTTCTTCGCGACCGCCGCGTCCAAGCCGGCGAACGCCAGCCCCTTCACCTCGGGATCGACGTTGAACGACGCGCTAACGAGCGGCGGCCGCCCGTCGCCGCGCGGCAGCCGAAGGCGTTCGATCAGCCGGCCGTAGGTGAACCGCTGGTGGTCGAACGCATCCAACAGCGTCGATTGCAGCGCCTTCGCGTCGCCCGCAAACCCGGCCGCGAAATCGACGGCGGCTCGGATCGGCAGGAAGTGGACGCAGTGCCCGACCAGCGCCCCGTCCGTCTCGAGCGCTTGGCCCGCCGTCGGGATGCCGACGACGACATCGGCCTGGCCGCTGAGCCGGGCGAGCAGCGCCCGGTACGCGGCGAACAACACCGTGTACGGCGTGACGCCCAACTCGACCGCGAGCCGCCGCACCGAGCGCGACAGTTCGTCGCCGAGCGGCTCCGCGATCCGGGTGCCGCGGTAGCTGCGGATCGCCGGCCGCGGCCGGTCGGCCGGCAGGTCCAACGGCGGCGGCACGTCGCGGAAGCGATTCAGCCAGTAGCCGTCGTCGTCGTGCGGGTCGCCGCGGCGGGCGTAATCGCGGAAGCTCGCCGCCGGCGCGAGGTCGCGGCCCGAGTACAGCGCACCGAGTTCGCGGAGCAGGATGTCGTAGGCCCAGCCGTCGCAGGCGATGTGGTGGACCGTCAGCAAGAGCCGGTGGTCGTCCGGGGCGAGGCGGACGAGCTTGGCCCGCAAGAGCGGCCCGCGGGCGAGGTCGAACGCGGCGCGGTCCTCGGCGTCCATCAGGGCGTCGAGTTCCGCGGGGGTGGCGTCGATTAGGGGGATGTCGATGGTGAGGGACGGCGCGACGCGAAACGATAAACCGTCGGCGGCGTAGGTGGACCGAAGGGCGTCGTGCCGGGCGACGAGGGCGTTGAGGGACGCGCGGAGCTTGTCGGCATCGAGCGGGCCGCGGAGCGTTACGGCGCACGACTCGTTGTAGGCGCAGGAGGCGTCGTCCCCCATCTGGGCGGCGAGCCAGAGTTCGCGCTGGCCGGCGGTGAGCAACAAGCCCGCAGCGCCAGCAAGGGTCGCCCTTGCTGGCGCTGCGGGCTGGTAGCGCTGCGGGCTTGTGACGGTGGTGGCGTCGAAGAACCCCGCGTCGCGCAACTCCTCGACGCTCTCGCGGAACGCGGTCACGATCCGGTTCAGGTCGGCGTCGGTGTGGGCCGTCGAGAGGTACGACGGGAAGCCTTCGAGGATGTAGACGCCCCGCTCGCGCATCAGGTAGAAGACGAGCGACGCGGCCTTGCTGCCGTGCAGCACCCGCCAGAACATCACCGACCCGCCGTTGACCACTTCGAGCGGCACCCCGTTGCGCTCGCAGACCGCCCGTAGTTCGCCGGCGAACCAGTCCGCCTTCGCGTTGAGCCGCTGTTGCAGGGCCGGGCCTTCCGCCCGCAGCTTCGCCATCACGGCCTTGGCCGCGGCCAGCGCCAGCGGGTGGCGGACAAAGGTGCCGGCGAAGAACGTCCGGCCGGCTTCCGGCTCCGAGTCGTCGCCGTACCGCCAGGTGCCGCCGTCGAAGGCGTCCATGAACGCGGCCGTCCCCGCCACGACGCCGAACGGCATGCCGCCGCCGACGACCTTGCCGTAGGTCGCCAGGTCGGCCCGCACGCCGTAGTACGCCTGCGCCCCGCCAGGGTGCAGGCGGAAGCCGTTGATCACCTCGTCGAAGATCAGCCCGGCCCCGGCCTGTTGCGTGATCGTCCGCAGTTCGTGGAGGAACTCGCGCGGCTGCCACTCGGGCCGGCGGCTCTGCACCGGCTCGACCAGCACCGCGGCCAGCTCGTGGGCGCGGGAACGGATGATGTCGAGCGATGCCGGCGTCCCGTAGTCGAGGACGAGGACGTTCGCGACGGCCGACGGCGGGATGCCGGGGGCCGACGGCATCGCCTTGGTGCCGGCCGCGCGGACCAGCACCTCGTCGAAGTTGCCGTGGTAGTCGCGGGCGAACGTCGCGATCAGGCTGCGGCCCGTCACCGTGCGGGCACAGCGCATCGCCGCGGCCACGGCCTCGGAGCCGGTGCAGACGAAGCTGGCCCGCTCCATGCCGGTGATGTCGCAGATCAGCTGCGCGACCTCGCCGGCGAGCGGGGACGTCGGCCCGACCTCGTACCCGGCCGCGAGTTGCTTGCCCACGGCCTCGACCACGAAGTCCGGCGAGTGGCCGAACAGGTCGGGGCCGAAGCCGTTCAACAGGTCGATGTACTCGTTGCCGTCGATGTCCCACAGCCGCGACCCGGCCGAGCGGTCCACGACCAGCGGGTAGACCATCTCCTTCCACAGCTTCGTGAACCCGGAGACGGTCCGCGGGTCGGCGTGGGCGTCGCGGAACTGTTGGACGTGCCGCTTCGACCCGGCCGTCTTGCGGGTGTACCGCTCGACCAGCTTGGCGATGAAGTCGTGCTGCCGCGGCGTCAACTCGTCGTCGGCCCGCTCGATGGGGGCGAGCGCGCCGAACCCCTGCGGCTGTTCCGGCGCGGCGAGCGGGGTCGCGTCAGCGCCCCGTGCCGGAATCGGCGTCGCCGTCTCCAGGTGCTTGGCGAGCGCGTCGAGCGTCGGCAGGTCGGCGAGCAGTTGGCGGAACGCGACCTTGACGCCGAAGCGGTTCTGCACCGCGAGGACGGCCTGCGTTAACGCTAGCGAGTCGAAGCCCAACTCGAAGAAGCTGGCACTCGGATCGAGCTTGTCCGGCGCGGTGCCGGTCAACTCGGCGAAAAGGGCGCGGAGTTCCGCGGTCTTGCTCCCAGCACCCGGCGTTGCGGGAGGAGAAATGGGGGACAGAGTACTCGGTACTCGGTACTCGGTGCTACGACCCGCCGGCCCCTCGGCTGCAACGCCAAGCGCGGGGAGAAGGAAGTACCGCTGCCGCTCGAACGGGTACGTCGGCAACGCCACCCGCCGCCGCTTCGCCGGGCCGTTCACCTTGCGCCAATCGACCGCGACGCCCGCCAGCCACAGCCGGCCGAGCGCGGCCAGGGCCGCGTCCTCGGTCGCCACGGCGGGGCCGACGCCCTGCTGCCGTGCGAGGTTCGTCAGCGTCGTGCCCGGCCCCACTTCGAGCAACAGCGGCTTGTCGGCCGCGAGCGTCGCCAGCCCGTCGGCGAACCGCACCGTCCGCCGCAGGTGCCGCGCCCAGTACGCCGGATCGACGGCCTCGTCCGCGGTGATCCACGTCCCGCTGACGCACGACACGAACGGCGTCGTCGGCCGCTGGCGGCGGACCTTGGCGACGGCCGCGGCGAACTCGGCCAGCATCGGCTCGACCGCCGCAGAGTGGAAGGCGTGCGAGGTCGTCAGCCGGCGGCAGACGACCTTGTTCTCCGTCAACGTGCGTTCGAGGTCGTCGATGAGCGGCGTCGGCCCGGACGCGACACATTGTCGCGGGCCGTTGACCGCAGCGAGGTCCACGCCCGGCGGCAAGTGCGGGATGGCCTCGGCTTCGGGAAGCCGCACGGCGAGCATCACCCCCGGCGGCGTTGCTTGCACGAGCCGGCCGCGCAAAGCGACCAGTCGCAGGGCGTCGTCGAAGGAGAAGACGCCGGCGAGAGCCGCGGCGACGTACTCGCCGATGCTGTGGCCGATCATCGCCGCCGGCTCGACGCCCCACGACTTCCACAGTTGCGCGACGGCGTACTCGACCGCGAAGAGGGCCGGCTGCGTGACGGCCGTCTGCCGGAGCGCTTCGTCATCCGCGAGGACGGCGTGCAGGTCGATGCCCTCGCCGCGCAGCACGTCGGCGGCCCGGTCGATCCATTCGCGGACGACCGGCTCGGTCTCGTAGAGGCCGCGGGCCATGCCAGCCGATTGGGCACCCTGGCCGGGGAACAAGAACGCGACCGCCGGAGCGGCCCCCGTGTGGTGGGCCGTCACCCAGCGCGACGCATCGGCAAGCTGCGATGCGTCGGATGCGACGGCGAAGCGGCGGTGCGCGAACGCCTGTCGGCCGACTTGCAGCGTCCACGCGGCGTCGGCGAGCGGCACGTCGGTGCGTTGCAGGTACTCGGCGAGGTTCCGCGTTGCGGCGGCGAGGGCGCTTGGCGTCTTGGCGCTGAGGACGAACAGTTGCTCGGCCCGGCCCGGCTCCGTCGGCCGCAAGAGCGGGGCTTCTTCGAGGACGGCGTGGGCGTTGGTGCCGCCGACGCCGAGGGAGCTAACGCCGGCCCGGCGCGGCGTCGCCCCGCGCGGCCAATCGGTCAGCCGATCCACGACGCGGAACCCGGCCCACTCGGCCCGCGGGTTCGGCGTGTGGAAGTGCAGGGTCGGCGGCAGTTGGCCGTGGTAGAGCGCGAGGACGGCTTTGAGGAAGCCGGCGACGCCGGCGGCGGCTTCGAGGTGGCCGACGTTGGGTTTCAGGGAGCCGAGGCGGCAGTCGCCGGCGTCGCGAAACGCAAGCGTTAGGCCGGCGACTTCGATGGGGTCGCCCAGAGGGGTGCCGGTGCCGTGGGCTTCCACATAACCGATCGAGCGCGGATCGACGCCGGCTTCGTCGAGCGCTTGTCGGATCGCGGCCGCTTGCCCGTCGGCGCTCGGGGCGGTGAAGCTCAGCTTGCCGGAGCCGTCGTTCGACAGGCCGACGCCGCGGACGACGGCGTACACCGTGTCGCCGTCCGATACCGCGTCGTCGAGCCGCTTCAGCACGACGACGCCGACGCCTTCGCCGAAAACGGTGCCGGCCGCGGCGGCGTCGAACGCCCGGCAGTGGCCGTCCGGCGACACCATCGCCCCCTCGACGTGCAGGTAGCCGCGGGTCTGCGGGAACGTCACCGACACGCCGCCGGCCAAGGCCATGTCGCAGCGGCCGGCCCGCAAGGCATCAACGGCCTGGGCGATGGCGACGAGCGAGGTCGAGCAGCCGGTCGCGACGCTGACGCTCGGGCCACGCAGGTTCAGTTCGTAGCTGACCCGCGTCGGCAGGTAGTCGTTGGCGTTGCCGAAAAGGGCGGGGAAGCCGCCGCTTTGGTACTGGGCGAGCGCGGCCGTCGCACCCGGTTGGGCGCAGACGTTGTGGACGAGGTAGGTGCCGAAGCTCGCGCCGGCGAAGACGCCGACCGACGCGCAGCGGGCCGGGTCGTAGCCGGCGTGTTCGAGGGCCGACCACGCCGCTTCCAGGAAGACGCGGTGCTGCGGGTCGAGCAGCTCGGCCTCCCGCGGCGTGTAGCCGAAGAACGCCGCGTCGAAGCGGTCGGCGTCGGCCAGGACGCCGCGGGCGGGGACGTAATCGGGGTTCGCCAGCAGGTCGTCCGGGACGCCGGCGGCGCGGAGGGCGTCCGCGGTGAAGTGCGTGATCGATTCGGTGCCGGCGCAGAGGTTGTGCCAGAAGGCGGCGATGTCGGCAGCGCCGGGGAAGCGGCCGGAGAAGCCGACGACCGCGATCGGGGCGTGCGCGGAGACTTTCCCACCGATTGCCATCGGTGGGCTTTCGGGGGCACCCTGCAGCGCTTGCGCGAGTTCCCGCAGGGTCGGGTGTTGGAAGAGTAGGGTGACGGGAAACTGTTGCCCGAGCGCGTCGCGCAGGCGCATGTGGGCGCGGGCCAGGGCGAGCGACGTGCCGCCGAGGTCGAAGAAGCCGTCGTCGCGGCCGACGCGATCCAACCCCAACACGTCGCGCCACACGCCGGCGATCAGCCGCTCCGTCGGCGTCGCGGGTTCGCTGTACTCGGTCGATAGGTCCGGCCGGCGGCGCTCCGGGGCCGGCAGGCTGCGGCGGTCGATCTTGCCGTTCGGGGACAGCGGCAGCCGGTCGAGCGCGACGAACGCGGCCGGCACCATGTACTCCGGCAGCCGCTCGGCCAGGAACGCCCGCAGCGCGTCGGCCGGCGGCAGCGCGTCGCCGCGCGGCACCGCGTAGGCCACCAGTTGCCGTACGCCGGGCACGTCCTCCCGCGCAACCACGACCGCCTCGCGCACGGCCGGATGTTGCCGCAGCGCCCCTTCGACTTCGCCCGGCTCGACGCGGAAGCCGCGAATCTTGATCTGCTGGTCGGCTCGCCCCAGGTACTCGATCACGCCGTCCGCTTGCCGTTTCGCGAGGTCGCCGGTGCGGTAGTACCCCTCGACGAACCGCTCACCCGTCAACTCGGGGTTTCCCACATACCCCGCCACGCAGCCGCCGCCGAGCCACAGTTCGCCGGCGTCGTCGATGCGGACGCGGACGTGCGGCAGCGGCGTGCCGATGGGCGGCAGGTCCGGCCACGCGGCCGGATCGCCGTTCATCGCGTGGGCGGTGACGACGTGCGTCTCCGACGGGCCGTAGTGGTTGTGCAGCATCGCGCCCGGCCGCTTGGCGAAGAACGCCCGCACGGCCGGCGTCACCTGGAGCGCTTCCCCGGCGACGATGGCCTCGCGCAAGCTCGGCGGCGGGTCGCCGGCGTCCGCGAGTTGCAGGAGCATCACCGGCGGCAGGAACATCCGCGCGACCCGTTGCTCCGCACAGACGCGCAACAGGGCGGTCGGGTCGTGCCGCAGTTCCTCCGGGATCAGGGCCAGCGTGCCGCCGCTCGCCAAGGTCGCGAACAGTTCTTGGAACGACACGTCGAAGCTCGGCGACGCGAATTGCAGCGTCACGTCGCCGGGGCCGGCCGACGACGCCGTGAGCTGCCAATCGATCAGCCGCCGTAAGGGGCCGCGCGGCATCGCCACGCCCTTCGGCCGGCCAGTCGAGCCCGACGTGTAGATGACGTAGCCGAGGTGGTCGTCCGTCGCCGCGTCCGCGGCCGGCGTCGCCTCCGGGTACTCGTCGTCTAGCAGCAGCGTGGTGAGCGCATGCTCCGGCAGCCGCGGGGCGAGGTCGGCCTGGGCGAGCAGCACGGTCGCGCCGCAGTCGGCGAGCATGTAGGCGACGCGCTCGGCCGGGTAGCTCGGGTCGATGGGGACGTAGCCACCGCCGGCCCGCAGGACGGCGAGGACGGCGACCGGCCAATCGAGCGACCGGCCGGCGGCGACGGCGACCGGCACGTCCGGCCCGACGCCGAGGGCTTGCAGCCGGGCGGCGAGGGCGTCGGCCCGGCGTAGGAGTTCGCGGTACGTGAGCACCCGGTCGCTGAACGTCGCAGCGGCGGCGTCCGGCGCGCGGCTCGCCCAGGCGGCGACCAGCCCGGTCAAGCTGGGCGTCGGACCCGACGGGGAGGACCGGTGGCAGGGGTCAATCAACGTCATGTCGGTGGGGCGAAGAATCGTCGCAGCCGGCACGTCCGGTATGGGGGTAGTCTACCTTACGAATTCTCATAGTATCGCCCCCCGCAAACTCACCGCAACGAAATCGCCTTTCCTGTCTTGCCGATTCACCGGCGACTCGGACGGGTGGAACGGTTGGAGCGGTCCTCGGGGCGCGTACATTGACCGAAGCCCGCTGACCTAGAGGCCCACCGTGTCGCTCATCGTCGATAATCTCGGCAAAGACTACCCAACCCGTTCCGGCCCGCTGCCGGTACTGCGCGGCGTGTCGCTGACGCTGGACCGCGGCGAATCGTTGGCCGTCACCGGGCCGTCGGGGTCGGGCAAGAGTACGCTGTTGCACGTCCTCGGCACGCTCGACCGGCCGACCGTCGGCTCCGTCCGACTTGACGGCACCGACCCGTTTGCGCTGACGGAGCCGCAGTTGGCCGACTTCCGCAACCGGCACGTCGGCTTCGTCTTCCAGGACCACCACCTGCTGCCGCAGTGCAGCGTCCTCGAAAACGTCCTGGTGCCGACGCTCGTGGCCAAGGATGTTGGGGATGCAGAGAAGTGGGCAACGGAATTGTTGAATCGCGTCGGCCTGTCCGGTCGGCTCGACCATCGGCCAGCCGAGCTGTCGGGCGGCGAGCGGCAGCGGGTCGCGGTGGCGCGGGCGCTGGTGCTGCGACCGACGCTGCTCTTGGCCGACGAGCCGACGGGCAACCTCGACCGCAAGACGGCGACGGCCATCGGCGAGTTACTGTTGGAACTGCACCGGGCCGAGCGGACGATCCTGATCGTGGTGACGCATAGCCCGGAGATCGCGAAGCTGTTCCCGCGGCGGCGGGAGATGAGCGAGGGCAGTTGGTCGACGCACCGGCATAGAATGGACGGATTCCCGGCGAGCGTCGAGGCGTCAGCCCGACGTGGACAGCTCAGACACGTCGAAGGCTGACGCCTCGACGCTCGCCTTGCTCGATTGCTACCTTCGGAACGTCGGTCGTTCGTTGAGATCGTCATGTACCTCCGCACCCTGCTCCGCCGCAACCTGCGGTTCCACCGCCGCGGCAACCTGGCCGTCCTGCTCGGCGTCGCCGTCGGCACGGCGGTGCTGGCCGGGGCGTTGCTCGTCGGCGACTCGCTCCGCGGCAGCTTGCGCGATCGAGCCGAAAGCCGCCTCGTCGGGTACGACTTCGCCTTAGTCGTACCGCGGTTCGTTCGGACGGTCATCGCCCCGGTCGGCGGCGATGTCGAGTCGGAATTCGGCATCACGGTTCGGGCGTCGGTCCAGGCACACCAAGGCGATTCGCCGACGATACGCCGCGTTCCCGGCGTCACTGTCTGGGCGACGAACAACGTGCTTCCCGGCAGTACCAAGAACGTCACTCACCAACTCAACCGTTGGCACCCGTCGTGGCGCGTGTGGGAAGTCGTCCCCGCGTTCCGGCCGGGCTTCAAATTCGTCGGCGTCCAGCGCGACCCGATCCAGCCCGGACACGCCTGTGTGTCCCGCGCCCTCGCCGATGCCCTAGGCGTGACCGGCGGCGAGGAGATCGAACTTCAGGTCGCCCGGCCGAGTGCCGTCCCCCGCGAGTCCCTACTGGGGCGGCGCTCGGCCGACGACGCGACGGAACGGCTCAAAGTCACCGTGGACGCCACACTCGCCGACGGGACGCCGGCGGCGGAACTCTCCCTGACGCCGGGTGTCGCCACGCCGCTGAACATCTTCGTGTCGCTCCCGTGGCTGCAAGAGCGGCTCGGACAGCCGGGCCGGGCCAACGTCGTGCTGTGCCAGAGCGACACCCGGTCGGTGGGCGAACTCCAGCAACAGCTCCGGCGGGACTTAACCCTCGACGACTGGAGCCTTGTTGCCCACGGCCCGACCGAGCGCGCCGCCCGCCTGTTCGAGCGGCTCGACACCAACAAGGACGGCAAGCTCTCGGCCACCGAGCTACGCGCCCGCATCGCCGAGGCGGTCGTGCAGGCGATGGACGCGGACGGCGACAGGGCGCTCACCCGCGCCGAGGTGGAAGCCTACTACGCCAAGCGGGGCGTCGTGGACCTCGAAAGCAAGCAGATGCTGCTGGAACCCGCCGTTGAGCGGGCGGCGGTCGCGACGGCCAAGGAGATGGGCTTGCGCTTCGCGCCCACCCTCGTCTACCTCGCCAACGAGATCGGCGACGGCACCGCGACGGTCCCCTACTCGGTGATCGCGGCGATCGACGAGTCGCAGGCCGCGCCGCTGGGGCCGTTCGTTCCTCCGGTCGCTAACGCTCCCGGCTCGCCGTTGGCGGACGACGAGATCGTCCTTGCCGATTGGCCTGCGTCGCCGCTCAAGGCGGCACCGGGGGCGACCGTCACGCTCAAGTTCTTCGAGCCGGAGCAGGAAGGCCGCATCAAGGAACGCACCGAGACGTTCCGCCTCCGCGGCCGAATCCCGCTGACCGGCGTCGCGGCCGACCCGGACCTGTCGCCCGAGTTCCCCGGCATCACCGACAAGCTGACGCTCGCCGAGTGGGACCCGCCGTTCCCCTACGACAACCAGAAGGTCCAGAAGCGCGACGAGGAGTACTGGGACCGCTACCGCACGACGCCGAAGGCGTACCTGTCGATGGCCGCGGGCAAGAAGCTGTTCGGCAGCCGGTTCGGCGAGGCGACTTCCATCCGCCTCGCGGTGCCGCCGGGGCAGAACGCCAATCTGGTCGCGAAAGAGTTCGGCGACAAGCTGCTGGCGAAGCTCGACCCGGCGACCGGCGGCTTCGTGTTCGAGGACGTGCGGGCCAAGGCGCTCGCGGCTAGCAACGGCGGGCAGGACTTCGGGATGCTGTTCCTCGGCTTCAGCTTCTTCCTGATCGCCGCGGCCCTCGTCCTCGTCGGCCTGTTGACGCGGCTGAACCTGGAACGACGGGCGTCGGAAGTCGGCCTGCTCCTCGCCAGCGGCTTCCGCGTCCGCACCGTGCGGCGGCTGCTACTTGTCGAGGGGCTGGTGTTGGCCGCGCTCGGCGGGCTGCTCGGCCTCGTCGGGGCGGTCGGCTACGCGGCCCTGATGCTCCGGCTGCTCGCGGCCCTGTGGCCGGACGGGACGGTCGGCTCCTTCCTGTCGCTACACGTCACGGGGCAGAGCCTCGCGATCGGCTACGTCGCGGCTCTCGTCGTCAGTCTGATCGCAATCGCGTGGGCGGTGCGTGGGCTGGGCAAGGTCGCGCCGAGCGCGCTCATCGCCGGCGTCGTGTCGGTCGAATCGACGGCCGCGGCGAAGCCGAAGCGGTACGGGTGGCGCGTCGTCGTCGCGGCGGCGCTGGCGGTCGTGTTGCTCGTGGCCGGCAACTTCGTCCACGGGGCGGAGGAGCGGGCCGGCACGTTCTTCGGTGGCGGTGCCCTCGCGCTGACGGCGGCGCTCATGGCCGTGTGGGCGTGGCTGAAGCGGCCGCAGGCGAAACCGATCACGCCCGGCACGTCCGCGGCCGTCGCTCGGCTCGGCGTCCGCAACGCCGGCCGCAACCCGTCGCGCAGCCTGCTGACGGCGTCGCTGTTGGCATCCGCGGCGTTCCTGTTGGTCGCGGTCGAGTCGTTCCGCCGCTCGCCGGAGGCCGACTTCCTCGCCAAGACCGGCGGCTCCGGCGGCTACTCGCTTGTCGCCGAAAGCGACCTGCCGCTCTACCAGGACCCCGCCGGCCCCGAGGGGCGACAGGACTTGCTCGACGCGCTCGAACGGGCGTACCAGAAGCAGCCCGGCTCGACCGCCGCGGCGGTGAAGGCGAAGCTCGCCGACGCATCGAAGGTGCTGGATGCGACGACCATCGTGCCGATCCGCGTCAAGGCCGGCGACGACGCGAGTTGCCTGAACCTGTACCAGCCGGGCCGGCCGCGGATCGTCGGCGTGCCGACAGCGATGATGTCGAATCGATTTCACGTTACGAGCCACGCTAACTTAGTCTCAGAAAGCCAGGTTTTCATCGACCGGGTTGCCCGCTTCTTTGGCCGCCGCCCGGAACTTAGTACTAGCCAACTGCGGAGTTACCACGGGACCAAGGACGATCCATGGTCGCTTCTAAACGAAGTCTTAGTAGACGTTCCCGTCTTCGGTGAAGCGAACACCGTGCAGTGGATGCTGAAATCCGGCGTGCAGGGGGTTGTTCCTGCGACCGACGGGACCGGCAACCCCGTCAAGCTGCGGATCGTCGGCTTACTCAAGGACAGCGTGTTCCAGGGCGAGCTATTGATGTCGGACGCGAACTTCCGCAAGCTCTACCCGCGCGAAGAAGGCTACTCGATGTTCCTGATCGACGGCCCGCCGGAGGTCCGCGGGCTGTTGGAGACGGCCTACGCCGCCCGCGGCCTGAGCGTGACGCCGGCCATCGACAAGCTCCGCGGCTACCTGGCCGTCGAGAACACCTACCTCTCGACGTTCCAGGTACTGGGCGGCTTCGGTCTACTGCTCGGGGCGCTCGGGCTGGCGGTGGTCTTGCTCCGCGGCGTGTGGGAGCGGCGCGGCGAGTTGGCGCTGATGCGCGCCCTCGGCTACCGGCGGGCGTCGCTCGGCGGCATGGTCTTCGCCGAGAACGCGGCCCTGTTGCTCCTGGGCCTGGGCGCGGGCGTCGGGGCGGCGCTGCTGGCCGTCGCGCCGCAGCTCGCGGCGGGGGCCGGCGCGGTGCCGGGGCCGCGGCTCGCGGGGCTGCTCGGGCTGGTGGTGGCCGCGGGGCTGGCGGCGGGCTGGCTCGCGGTGCGGGCGACGTTGCGCGCCCCGCTGGCGCCGGCGCTGCGGAAGGAGTAATACAACGACGGTTCGCGACGCTTCGCAGAAGCGTTCGAGTACGCTTCTGCGAGGCGTCGCGAACCACCGAAGGGGACACACCGATGCAAACCAACCTGCTCATCAACGGCGAGTGGTGCCCGGCCGACGACCGCAAGACGCTCGGCGTCATCAACCCGGCGACCGAGGAGATCGTCGCCGACGTCGCCTACGCCGGCCGCACCGAGACCAAGCGGGCCGTCGACGCCGCGGCCAAGGCCATGCCGGCCTGGGCCAAGGCCACGCCCTACGAACGGGCCAAGGTGCTGAAGAAGACGGCCGACCTGATGCGGGCGCGGGCCGACGCCATCGCCAAGACCATGACGCTCGAACAGGGCAAGCCGCTGGCCGAGGCCAAAGGCGAAGTCCTGCACTCGGCCGACACGTTCGAGTGGTTCGCCGAGGAGGGCAAGCGGGCCTACGGCCAAGTGGTGCCAAACTCGGTGCCGGGCAAGCGGCACCTGCACATCAAGCACCCCGTCGGCGTCGTCGCGGCCATCAGCCCGTGGAACTTCCCGATCACGCTCCAATCGCGGAAGATCGCCCCGGCCCTGGCAGCGGGTTGCACAATCGTCAGCCGGCCGGCGAGCCAGACGCCGCTGTGCCTGATCCAGGTCTACGAATGTCTGGTCGAAGCCGGGCTGCCGGCCGGCGTCGGCAACCTCGTGGTCGGGCCGGCCGGGCCGATGGCCGACGAGTTCTTCGACAACCGGGCCGTCCGCAAGATCAGCTTCACCGGCTCCACGGAGGTCGGCAAGGAGTTGATGCGCCGCGCCGCCGACCAGGTCAAGCGGCTGAGCCTGGAACTCGGCGGGCACGCCCCGTTCATCGTCCTGCCGGACGCCGACCCGGAGGCGGTGGCGAAGGCCGCGGTCGTCGGCAAGTTCCGCAACAACGGCCAGG
This sequence comes from Gemmataceae bacterium, assembly GCA_046350275.1. Taxonomy (GTDB): domain Bacteria; phylum Planctomycetota; class Planctomycetia; order Gemmatales; family Gemmataceae; genus JAXMAS01. The sequence continues at coordinate 6,402 of JAXMAS010000014.1, read as the reverse complement.
TGTGCATCTCGCCGAGCCGGTTCTACGTCCACGCCGACATCCACAAGAGGTTCACCGAGGTCGCGGTCGAGACGGCCAAGGCGCTCAAACTCGGCAACGGCCTCGACGTCGGCGTCGAGGTCGGGCCCATGTTCGAGAAGAAGGCGCTCGACGCGACGGCCGCCCTGATCGGCGACGCGACATCGAAGGGCGCGAAGGTGCTGACCGGCGGCGGCAAGTCGACGCGGTTCGACCGCGGCTACTTCTTCGAGCCGACCGTCCTGGCCGGCCTACACCCGGAGAGCAAGGTGCTGGTCGAGGAGCCGTTCGCCCCGGTGATGCCGCTCTTGGACTTCAAGAAGCTCGATGACGTGATCGCGCAGGCGAACGACACCCGCTACGGCCTGGCGGCGTACGCGTTCACGAACGACCTGACGGCCTTGTGGAAGATGGCCGAGGGATTGGAGGCCGGCATCATCGGCATCAATGACCCGGTGCCGGCGACGCCGCAGTGCGTCTTCGGCGGCATGAAGGAGTCCGGCCTGGGCCGAGAGTTGGCCCACGAGGGGCTGGAGGCGTACATGGAGACGAAGTACATCTCCATTAAACTAAGAGATTGATCCGCAGATTGTGATGGACGCAGATTAAAAGACAGAGAAGAGAGAGAAACGGTTTTCTCTCTTCTCTGTCTTTTTAATCTGCGTCCATCACCGCAATCTGCGGATCATTGTCCTACTCCTGCTCCGGCTTCAGCCCCGGCACCCGGCGGATGAGCTGGTCGACGACCGCCAGCTTCTTGTTCGTCTCCTCCAACCGCGCATCCACCTTCTCCAACCGCTGATTAGTGTCGCCGAGCTTTCGATCCACGTTCTCCAGCTTGTCCAGCTTCACAGCGACCACGCCAAGCCTTTGGTCGAGGTTGCCGATGCCGGTGGACAGGCCCGCCAGATTCCGGTTCGTCGTGCCGAGGGTTGCCAACACGCCGTCGAGTCGAGTGTTCACACCGCCCAGCAAGTTCTCGATGTTGACGAGGTGAACGTTCACCTCCTTGAGCCGGTCGTCCACGCCATTCAGGCGGGCGTTTGTCTCGTCGAGCCGGCGACTTACGTCGCCGAGCTGGCGGTTGACGTCGCCCAACTGCTGGTTGGTCAGGGCGAGTTGGTTGTTGACGGTGTCGAGGCGGCCAGTAACCGGCGACAGCAGCCGCTCGGCGAACGTCGTCTGACAGCCGGTTAGGGCGAGCGGCAAAAGCCAAACTCGGAAATAGCGGGCCATAGCGCCTCCTGCGGGACCGGATATCCGGTATCATCGGGTTCTGAGGCACTTCCGCTCAAGTCCAAAGGCAGCGTGGGTAGCAGGATGCTCAATAACTGATGGCCGCGACCCGGCCCCTGCGAAAGATGAGTTGGGTAAGCGAGTCCTTTTCGCCGTTCTCCGGGTCGACGGTCCGCCACCGGTAGTGCCAGTACACCGAGTCACTGTCGTTGGACGTGCGGTCCGGCTCGCCAAGTTGTTGGCGGACTTCCTCCTCCGTTTTGTTCATGATCATCTGCGCGAAGTCGTTTCGCGAGTACGTGGGTGGGGTTTCGTCGCGGCCCATCGGCCCGGCATTGCAGCCGCGGACGGCCAGCGCGGCCGCGACTCCGAGGGCCAACAAAGTTCCGATAGCGAACGACAGGATTCCCACTATCCAACGGGAAGGCCTGTGCAGGGTCGTGGTGTTCATCAGTGTGCCTCCGGCGCATCGGGCGGATAGCAAAATTCCGCAATGGCCGTGCCGGACGCCCCACTTTTGTGGCAGGTGCTTGCCCGCGGCGCGGCCGCATGCGATCATCACCCTGTCGCCCCCGACGCCGAGGACGACCGATGACCGCCACCTGGATCGCCGCGACGCTGATTGCACTGGCCCCCGCCGACGCCCCGCCGCTGCCGGACACCCTCGACACCGCCAAGCTCGACGCCTTTTTGGCGGGGCACGTCCGCGAGCACGGCTACGTCGGACTGTCGGTCGCCGTCGTGCGCGACGGCAAGCCGGTTTTCGAGAAGGTCTACGGCAAGACGTACCTGCCCGACGGCCCAGCCGTGACGGCCAACACTCCATTCGCCATCGGCTCCGTCACCAAGCAGTTCGCCTGCGCCGCGATCTTTCTGCTGGCCGACGACGGCAGATTGTCGGTCTACGACAAGGTCTCGAAGTGGTACCCATCGCTGACGCGGGCCAACGACATCACGCTCTACGATCTGATGACCCACGCTTCCGGATACGCCGACTATTACCCGCTCGACTTCCTCGACCGGCGGATGAAGAAGTCGATTCCACCGGACGACCTGATCCGGGAGTACGCCGGCGGCAAGCTCGACTTCGAGCCGGGGAGCAAGTGGTCGTATAGCAACACCGGCTACACGATTCTTGGACGGGTCGTCGAGAAGGTGAGCGGCGAGCCGCTCGGTAAGTTCCTGGAACGGCGCATCTTCAAGCCATGCGGCATGACCCAGACGAAATTCGAGCCGGATCCCCTGTCGCCGGGGCTGGCCCGCGGGCACACAACGTTCGCTCTCGGCCCGCAGGAGCCAACGCCGCAAGAAGGCATGGGCTGGCTGAATGCGGCCGGTGGCGTCTACTCAACGGCCGCCGACCTTTGCCGATGGGACATGGCGCTAGCCGACGGCAAAGTGCTGAAGCCGGCATCGCTGAAGCTCATGACAAAACCGCGCGAACTGACCAGCGGCAAGGTGCCGGACTACGGCTGCGGCCTAACCGTCTCGCGGCAGGGCGGCGAATTGGTCCTCGGCCACGGCGGGGCCGTCAGCGGCTTTCTTGCTCAGAACGCTTTCATCCCGCGGACGAAGACCGCGGTCGTTCTCTTGTCGAACGCGGAAAATGTCGACGCCGGGGCGCTGCACCGCCGGGTCTTCGGCCTGGTGCTGAAGGAACAGGAATCACGCGAGCAGACAGTGCCGGTCGTGAAAGGCCCGCCGGCGAAAGATGCAGCCATCGAGCTGTTCAAGCAGATGCAGGCCGGGACGGTGGACGCGGCGAAGCTCGGCGAGGAGTTCGCGCTGTTCATGAGTCCGGAGCGGGTGAAGGCGTCGGCCGAGCGGCTCAAGGCGCTCGGCGAGCCGAAGGAGGTTGTCGTCGAGCGTCTGGCCGAGCGCGGCGGCATGGAGGTCGCGGTGGTACGGTTCGAGTTCAAGACGGGCGGCCCGGTGAAGGCGAACATGTTCCGCAGCATTGACGGCAAGGTGCAGCAGTTCTTGCTGTCGAAGGGATGACGGTGGGTTCGGCCGCGGCGGGTTTCGCGTAGAATTATGGTAAAGGGAGTTTCGCCATGCCACTCCGCGACCACTTCCGTTCGCCGGTGAACGACAAGCACCGCTGGGACGCCGTTCACGGCCAATGGCCGGCGGAAATCGTCCGAACCTTGTTCGACCGCCTCCCGAGCGGATTCGTGGCCGAGCCGACGGTGCATCACCCGACGCCGTTCGAGGTCGACGTGTCGATGATCGAAGACGACGACCGCGAGCCGATCGTCGCCGCGAACGAAGGCGACGGCGGCACCGCCACGCTCACCGCCAGCGCCCCCACCTTGACCGTACCGGCCGACCTGTCCGAGTTCGACGAGTACGAGGTGCGCGTGTACGACGCCGAGCGGCAGCGGACGCTGGTCGCCGCCGTCGAAATCCTCAGCCCGTCGAACAAGGACCGCCCGGAGGCCCGCGAGCAGTTTGTCGGCAAGGTGGCCGCCCTGCTGCGGCAGGACGTGTGCGTGGCCGTCGTGGACATCGTGTCGATCCGCCAGGCCAACCTGTACGTCGATCTCCTCGCCCGGCTCGGCCGCACCGACCCGCACCTCGGCGACCCGCCGCCGGCACTGTACGTCGTCACCCTCCGCGGACGCAAGCCGCCCAAGCGCCACGGGCTTCTCGACGCCTGGTTTTTCCCACTGGCCGTGGGCCAACCGTTGCCAACCATCCCCCTCTGGCTCACACCGGACCTCCGCATCGAACTGCCGCTTGAACCGAGCTACCAAGAGGTGTGCCGGCTACTGCGGATCGCGTAGACCCAACGGGCCGACGGGCCGCGCTGACCGATGTGGCAGGGTCGCTCCTTCGCCCCTGCGCGGTTGCAACATTGACCACGCCATGTTCGTCACGGCTAAGTCGGCACGTCCGTCGGGTATACTTGAAGGGACGATGCGACCGCCGATGCTATGGGATCCACGCGGAAACGCGAATTGGCGGGCCATCTTGCGTAGCGTATGGTTCTTCCGTGAGACTCCCCGCAACGGCCACCGAGTCGTCCGACTCAGAGAGTGCCGCAGGGGATGGCCGTGCGCGTGCCCCGAGGTACGCGATGTCCATTTCCTTTGCCGGTCCATACTGCGGTGTACAACTCAAGACATCGGACAAGGCAGCTGGGAAGACTGTTTCCTGCCCCAAGTGTACCGCAAAAATGCTCGTCACTCGACCCGCAGGAAGCGTATCGGACCCGCCATCGCAGAAAGGGGCAGACCGCCGTGATCCGTCCCGTTCTCACCCAGGAACGGTTAAAGAAGTGTGGGCTTCTGCGGACGACGACCTGTTTCTGCGCGTCCGGCCGGCGAAGCCAACTGCAAATGCAGTCGGGTTTCGCTGCCCGTTCTGCCAATCGAATCAGCCTCCGATTGTACAGAGCAAGATATCAACGGCTGGCTGGGTCATCTTCGTCATTCTGCTGCTAGGTTGTTTCCCTCTCTCCGTCATCGGCCTCTTCATTACCGAGAATTACCGCGAATGTAGTAGCTGCGGGATCAAGCTTGGGTGATGAAAGCCGCTTATTTCCCGATCTACATATATGACGGTGAGGCTGGTGGGCCGATCCGCCGCGGGGCCAGCTCGGTATCGCGGTCGAGGTAGCGGGTACCCCACAGCCAGAACAGGCCGGAGAGCAGCATCGGCCCGGCCAGGAACAGCATCCCCTGGTGTAAACTGTCGCGGTCGTCGATCCAGCCGACGGCCGGCGGCGACACGACGTCGCCGAGCAGGTGGATTGCCAAAATGTTCAGCGCGAACGCGCTGGCCCGCAAGGCCGGCGGAGACACATTGGCCAGCGCCGTGTTCGCCGGCCCGGTGTTGAAGAACAAAAAGAACACGGCCAGGAACACGAACACCCAGCCGGTCGGCAGCGGCGACGTGATCGCCAGCCAGTAGAACGGGATGCCAATCAGCATTCCCACGCCGGACACGGCGAAGTACGCCCCGCGCACTAACCCCCGCCGGCGCAGCCAATCGCTTAGGTAGCCGCCGGAAAGCGTCGCGATCAACCCGGCGACAACGACGATGCCACCGAACCAGCCGTTCACCACGTCGAGCGCGGCCGACTTCGCCTTGACCCGCGTCGCCTCGGCTAACTGAGCGCGGTAGTGGTGGACCTCGGCTGGGTCCAGGCACTCGGCCAGGGCCGCGCGGAACGGGCTGATCGACGCGAACTCGCCGCGGCCTTCGAGGGAGCGCAGCTTGGCGATGACCGCCTCCGGCATGGGTTCGACGCCCGACTCCTTGGGGGAGCGCATGCGGTCGTAGGCGTCGGCCGTGACCGCGTAGGTGCCCTCCCGCTCGTACAGGTAGGTCGGCATCCAGGTGGCGACGCCGCCGAACGCGAACGTCATCATCGTCATCGCCAGTGTGTTCAGCACGTAGGACGGGATGTCGAGCAGCACGGCCGCGTCGCGGATCGTCGGCCGGTGGACTTCCACCGCGTCGGCCGCACCGCGCGGCGGCTCGCGCATGAACAGGCACAGGACGCCGAGTAAGACGCCGGGCGGCACGACGCCGTAAAACGCCCACCGCCAGCCGAAGTTCTCGGCGATCAGCCCGCCGAGCGCGAACCCGAGGGCGCTGCCGACCGGGATCGCCATGTAGAACCACGCCATCACTCCGCCGCGGCGGTCCACCGGGAACAGGTCGGAGATCAGGCTCGGGGCGACCGGCCCGTACGCCCCCTCGCCGACGCCGATCAGCATGCGGGTCAGCAGCATGACGTGGAACGTCGCGGCCAGCCCGGTTCCGCCGCTGGCCAGGCTCCACAAGACGACGCCGAGGGCCACGATCCGCCACCGCGACGTGCGGTCGCCAAGCCAGCCGAACAGGGGCGCAGCGACCGTATACGAGACGAGGAACATCGACATGAGCAAGCCTTGTTGCCCTTTGCCGATGCCGAACTGCTCGCCGATCTTCGGCAGCACCGCCGCCAGGATGTAGCGGTCGATGTAGTTGAACAGGTTGATGCACAAGAGAAGCGCAAGCGCGGCACGGGCGGGGGTCGGGCTGGTCATAACGGTCCTTCGCGTGATGGTGAGGCGTCCAGTCGGCGTATGATCGCCGCGCGGGGGCGGCAACGAAAGGTCAACCAGTTGTGGCGCCGCGCCCCCAGCGTTCGGCGGT
>JAXMAS010000013.1:0-180446 GCA_046350275.1 Gemmataceae bacterium | reverse complement strand
CGCGGGCGTAGTCGTGCGCGAACGCGAGTCCGAACGCTGTGTTCGGATGGACGCCGGTGCGGATTGGGTACGTCTGCTTCGGGAAGAATTCGACGTACCGTCCCGCGATGACATCGGCGAGCGGCCGCACGGCGCGCGACCAGCGCTTGGCGTCCGGCGAATCCCACCCGTGCAGCTCTTCGGCCAGCTTCAAGAGCCACGCCCAGCCATAGGGCCGCTCGAACGACTTCGCTGACGGCCGAGCGAAGTAGTCGGCCTCGGCCTTCAGCTTCTCCGGCGTCAGATGCTCATCAAAGACGGCGCGCACCTCAGCCGCCTCCGGCAAGTTGGGGACCAGACGGAGCAGCCGGGCGAGCATCCAGTGGCCATGGACGCACGAGTGCCAATCGTAAGAGCCGTAGAACGCCGGGTGCAACTCCCGTGGGCCGCGCACGTCGGCCGGTCCTGCCATGACGTGTTCGAGCTTGTTCGGGTACTCCTTGCGGACACCACGGAGCGCCAACCGCGCGAACGCCGACGCCTGTTGCCTGGTGATGCGCGGCGACTCGTCGGCCAAGAGGGAATCGCTCATTGCGAATACAGCCAAGGCGAAAACGATTCGGGCGACCTGCACGTGGCGAATCATTGTCGTTCCCTTCGCGGCCCGATGACCGGCTTCGGCACTTCGCGGCATGGCTTGCCGGCGCGGTAGAGCGCCAGATGGTCGCGCAGCTCGGCTTTGAGATCCGGTTCGGCTATCGTGAGCGCTTGCTCGACAATGCGGATCGCCTCGGCAAATGCCCCGCACTCGGCGTGGCACGCGGCCAGCGTATCGAGCACGGCTGGCTCCTTGCCTTTCGACAACTCGTTTGCTCGGGTCGCCAGCGCGAGCGCCGCCGGTCCATCGCGCAGTGCGTCGTTCGGCAACGTGGCAAGCGCCCAGGCGAGATAGTTGCGGTACGTCCAATCGTCGGGCACCATCTCAACGGCCTTGCGGTAGTCCGCGATCGCACCCGCGTGGTCGCCGGCGTAGTTACGCACCCGGCCGCGGAGAAATACGGGATTCGCGTCCGCCGCATCGAGTCGTACCGCCATGTCGGCAGCCGGCACCGCTTCGGCATGACGGCCCAGCGACATCAAGGCGACAGCCCGGCCGAAGTGCGTCCGTGGTTCGTCGGCCTGCGTCCGCAGCGCTTCCTCGAAATCCAAGAGTGCCGGCTCGTACTTTTGGAGTTGCATCAGCACCGACCCGCGGACAACTCGCGCCGCCGCGTCCCGCGGCTCGATCCGCAGCGCGGCGTTGAGGTCCTGGACCGCCTTCGTGTATTCCTGTAAGGCGGCCAGGGCGCTGCCGCGGCCGATATACCCCTCGGGTCGCTTGGGCCAAAGGCGAATGAACTGCGTGAAGTCCTGCACCGCGTCAGTGTAGCGCTCGCTAGTTGCCCGCAGTTGCCCGCGCCGCAAGTAGGCGTCGCCGTGTTCGGAGTCGAGGCGCAGGGCCGACGTATAGTCGGCTTCCGCGTCGTCGAGGCGCTTCAGCTTGTGCTTGGCCACGCCGCGAAAGAAGAAATACCGGGCGACGCGTGCATCGCGGCGAATTGCCTCTTCGTAGTCGGCCAGCGCGGCCGTCGGGTTCCCGCCGTTCAGGTAAGCGGAGCCGCGGTTGAAGTAAGCGACGGCTGAATCCGGCGCGAGCCGCAGCGATGTATCGAGGTCGGATACGGCCGCGTCGTGCTGGCCGAGCGCAGTCCGCACTATGCCGCGGTCATTGTAGCCGGCCGGATCGTCCGGCGCGAGGCCGATCGCCACGGTGTAGTCGGCGTCGGCCAATTGGTAATTACTTAGCTCGCCGTAGCATCGCGCGCGAAAGAGATGCGCCTTGGGGTAGGTTGCATCCAGCCGGATCGCTTCGCCAAATTGCACGGCTGCCTTGGCGTATTCGCGACGACGGTACAATTCCGTCCCGCGGTCGAACGCTGCCTTCGCGAGCAGCGTGAAATTCTGCGACACCATGCGGACAGAATCGCCCGTCACTGGCAATCGGGCAAGGGGTCCGATTGAGCTTGCACCGTTTAGCGCACTAATGTACACTGGCCCGCGATGCCGGTAAATGGGTTGCCGGATCGCTGTCCCGCGAGGTTCGAACGATGCCGGTGAAGCCGATTCCCGATGGCTACCATGGGGCCACCCCGTACCTGACCGTTAAATGCGGTAAGGAAGCGATGGCGTTCTACGCAAAGGCGTTTGGAGCCGAAGAAGTGCTGACGATGCCGATGCCGAACGGATCGATCGGGCATGCCGAGATGAAGATCGGCAATGCCTACTTCATGCTCGGCGAAGAGAACCCGAACTGGGGCAACCGCGGCCCGAAGACGCTCGGCGGCACGCCCGTCGGCATTCTGGTGTACACGCCGAATGTCGATGCGTTCATCGACCGCGCGATCACCGCGGGGGCCGTGGTCAAGAAGCCACTTCAGGACCAGTTCTACGGCGACCGTAGCGCGACGGTCGAAGACCCCGACGGCCACCAGTGGACTTTTGCGACGCACATCGAAGACGTGTCGCCCGCCGAAATGACGAAGCGGATGGAAAAGATGATGGCCGGGTGCGGTCAGTCGTAGTCCCGCGAAGCGAGCAGCCGCGATCGACTTCTTCCAAAGTCGGTCGCGGCCGACTCCAGTGTCAACGGACGAACCACCGCAAGACCCAACCGGTTACGATGAACGACCCTAGACTCGCCACCAGGGTCCCGACGACCCAGGGCAGAACCTCAGCAGCGCCTGACGCGCCGTTGATGTTCATGGTCGCCAGCCCAACAGGAAAGCACGACGCAATGAACAGGACGTGGCCGCAGAAGAGTAGCAGTAGCGTGCCGCCCACGGCGACGCTCCACAGGCCCACCCCGGTGAGTTGCGAGTGGTCGGCCGTGGTCGGCCGCTGACTGGCGAGAAACGCCCGAAGCGCCGACGGTCCGGTGACCAGGAGCGGGATGAACGCGATCAGAATCGCCGGGCCACCCGCTCCGTCGGATAGCATGTAGGCTGCGAACGCCGTGTATGGCAGGTTCGTCGCAGCGAGGAGCAGACACAGGTTGCGAGCGAAGATGCGGCGGCGGGATGGGTCGGTCATCGCGTGAATCCCCCACGAGGGCATTCGGCTCGGAGGTAGAAGTCTGTGGCTTTGTAGGTGCCCCAACTCGCGAAGAAAACGCCAGCCACGAAGCCGGCCAGTATGCCGAACGGACCGCAAGCCATCGTGCAGGTCACACCGGTCGAGAAGCAGGCCGCGAAAAAAAAGAGGTGTGCCGCAAACAGCAGCAGGCCCGTCAACAGAACCCCTTGGACCCAATACTGAGCTTCGCCATAAGCCGCCTCCCGCGAAATGCGGTCAGTTTCTCGGTAGATACGGAATGCGCGCAAAGCCGACGGCAACGTCACGACCGGCGGAAAGAAGCTGCACAAGTACAGCCAGCCCGGCGCGCGATTGCCGGCCGCATAGGCGACGATGGCGAGGACGTACGGCACGTTGACCCCCGCCAGACACAGGCAGACGTTCCGGGCGACGTTCCGACGGTACGCCGGGATCGCTTCGGGCCGGGTCGGCGTCGGGTCGAATACCATACCGCCCATTGTGCCGCCGCCGCCGCGCCGTCGCAACGGTGCTCACGAAGGCGAAAGGTAGCGTGCGGCCATTCGGTCCGCGACCAACGCCGCAAGTAGTGTGCCGAGAACCCATGGACCAACGGTCCATACCCAATGGTTCGATAGCCCGTACAACATGCGGTCGCCAGCGATTAATTGGCCGGGGAGCCAGACGCAAAAGAAGACCGCGTGAGCGGCGACGACAATGGCACCAGCCGTCAGAACGGACCGAATCCAGGTGCCAATTGTGCTGGCCGATGGCATCGCACCGTGGGTCAGGCGGTGAGCCCGCCATGCTGCCGGTAGCGCGACGATCGGCGGGATGAAGCACGCGAGGTAGAATGCCGGCTCTGCTCGTTCCCGCTGAACGAGATGAACGATCAGAAGCGTGTAGGGGACGCCGACGGCCGCGAGCAACAGGCTAACATTGCGCGCGAGTGCGCTACTGTGCGGGGTTGTCATCACCCTTTCTTCGTCTTGAAGTCGACGTCATCGGCGAAATCTGCGGATCGATCCTACAGCGTCGGTCCGATGGCCCACGGGGCGAACTCCTCTTCGCCGACGGCACCAGCGGGGTTCAGTTGAGCTAGGGGATTTCGACAGCCTCGCCGCCATTCCGCGTTGCCAAGGCGGCCAGCCTGGGACGGACGGTGTAAGGCAAGAAGCGAACGGCCCCGTCCGCGAACAGGAAGTTGGCCCCCGACGGGTGCAGGCTCCAGAAATGATACTTGTCGCAGTTGTCCGTCAGCGACCCAGGGGCGTAGACGTACTTGATCACCAAACGGCCTGGCTCCTGGATCGCGAACCCGCCGCACTCGTCATCCGGATAGAGCGCACTCTCGACGGTGAATTCGTAGTCGCTGCCGCCGTTGTACTGTGGGTGCGACGCGTACCACCAGCCCGAATCCAGCGACGCACTGGGCGGCCGCTCGCCGACCATCACCGTGTTGCTCGTTCCATCCGTAATGTCCGACAGACGGATGCCGGGCTGGCCGGGAAAGCACCCGTCGCGCTTGCCCGTGTCGCTCCCCGTCACGCCGAGGTAGGAGGTGTAGGCGGCGAGGTGTCCCGACGCATCCAACCGTGGAGCGTAAGGGCGGTCGTCCGATGGACAGAAGTATTGCGGGACGACGGCCGCGAGGTTCGCGGCGTGCGCGGCCGACAGGGGGTCCGGATCGGCCGCGAATGCCCGGCCGACGTTGGCCCAAAGCTCCTCCCACTCCAGGTATGACAGGAGGAAGACGTGCCAACTGATCCCCTGGTATGTGTAAGGCGAATTCGTCCATCGGGCCGGAACGGGGATCGGCGGGACGCGCTGATGGGCGGCGTGGAAATTGTGCATGGCCAAGCCGACTTGGCGGAGGTTGTTCTGGCACCGCCTGGCCGACGCCGCCTCGCGGGCCATTGCGACGGCGGGCAGTAGCAGACCCACGAGGGTCGCAAAGATCGCGAGTACGATCAGCGTCTCGATCAACGTCAGGCCGTTGCGGGCACGACCGTCTTCGGTCGGCGACATGTCTCGCCCTCGCGGATCAAGGGTCATTCGGCGATGCCGCGGCGAACCGATTAGCCAACGCTTCATGGCAGTCCTCCCGCACCGCGACCGCGGCCCGGACGGGTCAACGAGCCTTCCGTTGCCGGTACGCCCCGTAAGCGAGGGCCGCGACCACCGTGGCGGCTAAGGCGCCGGCGAGTATCGTTGAGTATCCGTCATCGGGACGTGGGGCGTTGGGGTCGGGCTTGGGCAGGGGGCGATTCTTCCCATACCTTAACGGGCCGATGGTTTTCACCGGCCGTCCCGCGCTGTCGGCCGTGTAGATTGTCCCGGCAACCTCGTCCACGACTTGGACGCCCTTCGACGGAATGGGCAGCGGCGGCATGCTTGGGGTGTCCGGCCGGTTAATGCTGACCGCCGTAAACGTGACGGACTCTTCTAACGGCCGATGGTTTCGATACCGAAGCACGAGACGGACTTTGGCCGGGAAGTACAGCCCCGGCGCGTGTTCGGTAAAGTCCGTGACCGCGTACTCGTACTTCCAGTGTTCGGTCACCCGCACCACCTTGCGGATCAACCAGTTGACGGCCGGATCGAGCCAAATCTCATCGCGATCCGGACCGTTCTCACCTGTCATTGCCGCGTAGACCGTCGGGACGCTGTCCAACGTCACCTTTTTGACGGCGGATGGCGATCGTGCCTTGACGGCTTCGGGGAACGTGAGGACGGGGGCCGGCGGCTTTTTCTTCAAGGTCGGCAGCACCATCAGCGCGTACTGCCACAGGTCGGACTGAACGGCCTTTTCGTGACGGGTCGCGACGCGCATGCTGGCGTCCGCCGGCCGCCCGTCGGCCGCGTCCGCCGTGCCAACGATCGACTGCTTGCCGCCCCGAATCAAGCAGTCGATCACACACCCCGGCTTGAGATGTTCCCGGAGCCGAATGTCCGGGCCGCTCTTCCAACACTCCGCCGATACCGTACCCGTGCCGAACTGGCTCGTCTGGGTCACGTTGGCCTTCGCGTACAACTTATGGATGGCTGCGACGGAACTTTCATGGCCGGCCAAGACCTCGTCCAGTAGCCCCGGATCGATGCCGTAGGTGGGGGCCACGGAGCATGTGCCTATGAGCAGGAACGCCACACGCCGAACGCGGGACATGGCCCTCACTCCTTCGAAGGTTCATTGCTGCCGTGCCGTGATGTCGAAGGGCGAGTCGGCTCTCGTAACGCGCGGGCCGATATCCCAGAACGGCAGCCATTGGCGTGGCTCAGATATCCTACAGCGTCGGGCCGATGGCCCACGGCGCGAATTCCTCTTCGCCGACGCCGCTCTTCTCGCTCTTGGTCGACTTGCCGCTGGCGACGGCCAAGATTTCCTCGAAGATTTGCCGTCCGACGGTCTCGACCGGCGTGCCCGTCAGGACGACGCCTGCATCGATGTCCATGTCGTCCTCCATGTGCCGGTAGAGGAGCGTGTTCGTCGCCACTTTGATCGACGGGGCCGGTTTGCAACCGAAGACGCTGCCGCGGCCGGTTGTGAACACCAGCACGTTAGCCCCGCCGGCCACGATCCCAGTCATGCTCACCGGGTCGTAGCCTGGTGTATCCATCACCACCAGCCCCTTGGCTGTCACCGGCTCAGCGTAGTGCACGACATCGACGAGGGCCGTGGCCCCGCCCTTGGCGATGGCTCCGAGCGATTTCTCATAGATCGTGGTCAGGCCGCCCTCTTTGTTGCCTGGCGACGGATTGTTGTTGATCTCGGTGCCGAAGATACCCGTGTACCACTCCCACCACTTGATCCGCTCGACCAACTTCTCGCCGACTTCGCGACTGATGGCCCGGCGGGTGAGCAGGTGTTCGGCTCCGTAAATCTCGGGCGTTTCGCCCAGGATCGACGTGCCGCCCTGTTGCACGATGAGGTCCGACGCGATGCCGAGGGCCGGGTTGGCCGTAACACCACTGTTGCCATCGGAACCGCCACAATTCGTGCCGAGCACAAGGTGCTTTGCCGGTAGCCGGGTGCGCTTGACATCGTTCACGCGCGGCAGCATGTCGGCGACGACTTGCACACCGGCGTCCACGGTCTTGGCAATGCCACCACACTCCTGGATGCTCAAAACGGTTGGCGGCTTGCGCGAACCGTTGAGCTGGATCAGATGTTCACCTTCGATCAGGTGCATCGCCTGTCCGGTCTCGCAACCGAGGCCGACGAGCAAGTAGGCACCGACGTTGGGGTGACGGGCAATACCGGCGAGCGTGCGATCCAGTTGCTTGTGGTCGTCGCCGCCGTATTGCATCGCGCAGCCGGCCTTGTGGACGATCGGCAACACACCATCGACGTTTGGATAGCGCTCAAGGATGCCGCTGGCCCGCAGACGCTCGGCGATGTACTTCGACGTGCTGGCCGAGCAGTTGACCGTCGAAATGATGGCCAGGTAGTTCCGGGTGCCGTAGCGACCGTCGCCGCGGTCGTAGCCGTCGAAGAAGCGTGGCTCGCCGGCTTCGGGGGGCGGCGGGCAATCGCGGCCGAACGCATAGTCGCGCGCGAATGCGTCGGCCCGGACGTTGTGGACGTGGACGTGCGTTCCGGCCGGGATGTCGGTGGAGGCAAAACCGATGGTCTGGCCGTATTTCAGGACGGGTTCACCCGCAGCGATGTCGCGGACAGCGAACTTGTGACCGAGACCAACGCGGCCGGTTACAACCAGCGTTCGACCGTCGAACGTGAGTTCGAGGCCGGGAGAAAAGGGCTTCGCCGCGACGGCGACGTTATCCTCGGGACGAAGGTGAACAGCATACTGTGCGAGCGGCGTGGCCGGCATTGGCGGGGTCCGTGATCCGTGTAGCGATAACGTCAGGATAGGCGGGGCGCTCGGGCGGGGTAGTCGCTGGACCCGACGGCCGAGGTCGTTACAACACGACGAATGGATTCGGGGACCGAGAACCGTAGGGGCAGCATCATGAATCGAGCCTGTAGTCTACTGGTGTATACCGTCATCGTCTGCGGCTGCGCCCGCAAGGGCGGGCCATCCGGCGCGGACGCCGGTAAGACACTCGCCGAAGCGCGAAAGGGATTCGCAACCAAGCTCGTCCGGCGCGAGTCCGCGCGTGAGCCGGTCGTCGAACCACCGCTCGGCGTCTTTCGCAAGGTCAGCTACGACGCGCCGCCCGGCAAGCTGGCCGCGTACCTTTCGCCGGACCCCGGGGACGGCAAGAAGCATCCCGCCATCGTCTGGATCACTGGCGGCGATTGCAACAGCATTGACGACGGCTGCTGGAAGGCCGCGCCGCCGAGCAACGACCAGACGGCCGGTGCGTTCCGCAAGGCCGGCATCGTCATGATGTTCCCGTCACTGCGCGGGGGCAACGACAACCCCGGCGTCAAGGAAGGGTTCCTCGGCGAGATCGATGACGTGGTAGCCGCCGGCGACTACCTCGCCAAGCAGGAGTTCGTCGATCCCCAGCGGATCTACCTCGGCGGCCACAGCACCGGCGGGACGGTCGCTCTGCTGGCGGCCGAGTACGGCGGCACGACGTTCCGGGCCATCTTTTCGTTTGGCCCGGTCGCGGACGTGGCCGGCTACGACCCGGAATACCTGCCGTTCGACACCAAGAACCGCCGTGAATTGGAGTTGCGTGCCCCCGGCCTCTGGCTCCCCGCAATCAAGGTTCCGACCTTCGTCTTCGAGGGGACGACGGAGGGCAACCTCGATTCGCTGCAAGCGATGAAGCGGATTTCGACGAACCCCAACGTCCACTTTTACCCCGTGAAAGGGGCCACCCACTTCAGCATCCTGTTCCCCGTAAACAAGTTGCTGGCGGAAAAGGTTCTCCAGGACACCGGCCCGGCGACGAACATCGCGTTTACCGACGATGAGCTGAACCGACTATTTGGGCGGTAATCCGTCCGGGGCGGATTCGTTGAGTGTCCGGGCGACTGTGCCGGCTCTGCGGGCGGCGGCCTCTCATCCGCCGCCGTTCGCCCGATTTCTTGTCGATACTGGCGTTGCGAGCCGCAGATAAAGCAGTATAACGGTAACTCTCGTTCCCGTTTGGGATTGGGCGTCGGGCGTACGTACCCCCGCTCGGGGGTCGGTGTGGGGCGTCGTATGACGGCGGTACGGGGCGCGGCGATGGAAAAAAAGCTTTGCATTGCGTCGTTGTGCATTGCCGGACTGCTCTTGCTCCTTTTCATCCTGGATATCGCGATCGGCATCCCCTTCGGGGGCGGCTCGACGTTTCTGACCATTGACATCGTCGGCATCGTCGCCGGCGTCATCCTGCTGTACCTGTCGTGGAATGCGCTGCGCGATGTGATGTAGGTCGCGGCTCCACCGAATGCCATCGGTGGGTTTTCAAGGCATTTTGACAAGCGCGTCGATCAATCCCGGAATCGTGTACTCCGTCGCCTCCGCGGCGACGGGCAGGCCGAACTCGGCCACGGCCGCGCTCGTCACCGGGCTGATCGTCGCCAGCTTGACGTGACCGTCGGCCACCCGGCCGCGCATTGTCTCGTCGAGCGCCCGCAACAATGCCCGTGCCACATTCGCGCTCGTCAGCGTCACGACATCGATTTCACCGCGGCGTAGGGCGTCGAACGCCGGGGCGTCGGCCGGAACGGCATCGACTTGCCGGTAAACGGCCACCTGATCGACGTGGGCGACGGCCGACAACTCGTCGCGCAAGACCTCGCGGCCGCGGTCGGCCCGCGCCAGCAGTACGCGCTGGCCGCGAACGTGCTCCGTCAGTTCGGCGGCCAGACTCTCCGAACGAAACGATGGTGGTACGATGTCCGCCGTGAGACGATAGTCGGCAAGGGCCGCCGCCGTTGCCGGCCCAATCGCGGCCAGCTTGATGCCACCGAGCGCCCGGAGATCGCGGCCCATTGCGACGAGCCGGTTCAAGAATGCCTCGACTCCGTTGACGCTTGTGAAGGCCAGCCAATCGTACTCATCGAGCCGAGCGATCCGGTCGTCGACTTCGTGCCAATCGACGGGCGGCAGCACGTCCACTGCCGGCAAAAGGTAGGGTACTGCCCCCAGGCGTTCGAGGCGACGGGCCAAATCCTCGGCTTGACGCCTGGGCCGCGTTACCAGAATGCGCCGGCCGAACAGCGACCGCTGTTCCAACCAACTCTGCTCGGGAGCACGGGCCGTTGCCAGGCCGATCACAACCAGTGCTGGGGCGGTTAATCCTGCGTCGCGCACCGCGTTCGCTAACTCGCCAAGCGGAGCACGAACGCGGCGCTGATCGCCCGTCGCCACCGACGCAATGACCGTCGCTGGCGTCGACGCTGATTTCCCGTGAGTGATGAGCGTGCGCGCGATCAACTCCAGTCGCGCCATTCCCATGTAGACGACGAGAGTACCGGGAAAGCGAGCAAGGGCCGCCCAATCGACGGCCGGCTCACCGCGTGTCGGGTTCTCGTGACCGGTGACGAAGGCGACGGCGCTCGAATCGCCGCGATGCGTCAGTGGCACTTCAGCCGCCGCTGCTGCGGCCAGCGCGGCGGTGATGCCGGGAACAATCTCGTATGCGATCCCGGCCGCGCGAAGGTCTTCGGCCTCCTCGGAACCGCGGCCAAAGATCAGGGGATCACCACCCTTGAGTCGCACGACGACTTTGCCTGCCGTCGCTGCATCGCGGACGCGCTGGAGAATGTGCGGCCAACGCAACGGATGGCCGCCAGGCAAGTCGGCGACGCTCACATGTTCGGCTCTCGGAGCAAAGTCGAGGAGGCGACGTGGGACCAGTTTGTCGTAAAGAACGAGATCGGCTCGGCCGAGGCACTCGACGGCTCGCAGGGTCAACAGCCCCGGATCGCCCGGCCCAGCTCCTACCAGGAATACCTGCGGTTCGTCGCTGCTGGACATGATCTCCAATCGTACGCTGGCGAGCGGGGCCGGTCACGGCCCTGGTCGTTCGTCCCAGTACCGAGGCCGTAACCGACCCCGCTCGCCGGCTCCTTCACGCCTCGATCAACTCATCCGTCTCCGGCACCTCGAACTGCGGCCCGCGCCGCTTGGCCGCAATCTTGCATAGCCAAATGCCCAGCACGTACAGGCCAATCATCGGTGCCCACATCAAGAACCAGTTGAAGGCGTCCGGCGTCGGAGTGATGACGGCGGCCAGGATGGCTAGCACGAACACGGCGATCCGCCAGCCAGCGATGTAGCGTTCCACCGTCATGATGCCGATCTGCTCCAACAGCAACATGACGATCGGCGTCTGGAACGACAGGCCGAACACCACCGGCAGCATAATCGCGAACGATAGCCAGTCGGTCAGACGCAGTTCCGGTGTAATGTTGAGCCATTCGTTGAACCACAAGAGCGCCTCGATCGACCGCGGCATGACGAAGATCTGACACGCCACGACGCCGAATAGGAACAGGGCGATACTGACCGGCATGTAGTAGTGGACGAGCGTCTTCTCGTGCGGGTACAGCCCCGCGGCGACAAACGACCAGAGCTGGTAAAAGACCCACGGGCTGGCCATCACGAAGCCGCAAATCAGGCTCACCTTGAAGTAAACCATGAACGACTCGGTGATCGTCAGCGTGCTCAGTTCCGGCGGACGGACGACGTTCATGACGCTCTTGTGGGCCTTGTACACGTCGAGCGGCGACATCATCACCTCGACCGTAACGGGGCCACTCTCGGCGGGTACCGGCTGCCCGCGCAGGAGGGCGAGGGCCTTTTCGTCCAGAGTGATCCGGATCGGTTGTGGCTTGGTCGCCTCCTCCGCGGCCTTGTCCTTGTTGCGGGCGTCCTCTTCCAGCTTTGCGAGACGGCGGTCGTAGAAATCGATAAGCGCCTGCCGCACGGGGGCCTTGATAACCTCCATCATCGGCTTGCCGATACCGAAATGGTCCCAGCCGAGGAAGTAACCCACGGCGTCGAGGAAGAAGCCGATCAGGAGGCAGAAGACGAGGCCCTTGATGGCACGGAGGAGGTGGGTGCGCAGCTCTTCAATGTGTTCGCCGAACGACATCCGCGTGTCGGCGAACAAGTCTTCGGAATACTCGTGACGATCGGAGGGCATCGCGTGTCCTGCTGTCAGCGGGGCCGCCAGGGAGCCGCCGGAGCAGGCGGTGCAAGGAACGGGCTATCGCACAATATGTTAGCGACCGCAGGTTGCTGGCTCAAGAACTGTCCGACGTCGCTATCCCGGCTTTGCGGGAGAGTCGCGAATGTCCCGTCAATCTGTGCGCCCTGGCGCGGCCATGCCGTCGCCAATACGCGCGTAACCCAGGTTTTGCAAACGTGACCGGACCGCACGGCCACGAGTAGACGATAGGATTGAGGATCGTCCGGGGATGGATCCCGAGATCGCTTTGCACGAGGACGACCCATGTACCGTCTCATCTTTCCGTTGGCGCTTGTTGCGCTGGCCGGTTGCCAAAGCTCCGAAGGACCATTAGGATTGCGCAAGCCGAGCCGTGCGCCGGATCCGATGCTAAGCATCGAGCAGCAGAAAGCGATCGGTCGCGAAAAACTCTCTTTAGTTGAAGACGACCGACTGCTGCCCAAGGCCTATGTGGACCGCCCTGGTACCACTGGGCGATGACTCCCGCACGCCGGCCCTTCGAGGGTCCGCGCCGTGCGATTCTCACCCGCAATCGGCTTTTTGGCCTTCCTTGTCGGCTGCCAGTCGCCGGAGCGCGTTGTCGTGCGGCCGTTGCCGGACGATGCGGCTCCGATGGCGTTTAGCGAGGTGTTGTCGCGCTCGCGGTCCCTGGCGAACCAGGCCAACGAGCAATTCTTCCTCGATTCGTGGGCGGAGCTGGAGCAGTCGGCCAACGCGCTGGAACAGTCGGCCCGCTTTTTGAAGCGATCGTCGATGGTTCCGGCCGTGCATCAGCCCGTGCTAATCACGCGAGCCGAGGAGATGGAACGCGACTCGAAAGACCTGGCGACGGCCGCGCAAGGGAAGAATGTGGACAGGGCAAATGCCCTGCTGCGTCGAATCAACGCAGCGGTTCGCAGCTTCGGGATCATCAACTAAGGATCGGCCGACGATGGCGCTCGAACCGCCGACTTGGTGCAAGGGCCGGCAGGCCAAGATTGAGGAACTCGCGAAGGCGACCTATCGCGTTACGGGACCGAACTTGCCCGATGCGGTCGTCTCGGCCCGGATCACCGACGAGCTAGGCTGGCAAGCCGTGCTCAAGGCAAAGGCCGATGGTCCGGAGCTAGCGACATCGACGCCGGTATACGATACTCCGCGCGACGCGCTCGCCGCGGCATTCGAGTTGTATCGAACGCACTTCGTACTATAAGTTAGGTAATGTCGAGTGGGCCGAGTGGAATATGGCCCACTGAGATCCTTCGTCATTCGGACAAAAGGACGGTTCATGGCCGCCCCAACCCCCGCAAAGCCAGCTCCGGCTGCCAAAGGCGCGAAGCCGCGCAAGAAACTGCCGAAGGAACTGGCCGTCATCTTCGCCGACAATTGCACAGGTTGCGAAGCCTGCGTTGAAGTCTGTCCCGTCGATTGCATCTACAAGGTGCCCGGCGAAGACATGCCAGGGCTTCAATCGTTTTGCGATATCGATCTGGAGCGTTGCATCGGCTGCAAGCTCTGTGAGCGCTGGTGTCCGTGGGATGCGATTGAGATGGTTCCCACGCCGAAAGTCGCTGAGGAAGTCGCTGTTAAGGGCGGTCCGCCGAGCTACGTCGAAAAGAACTGGGACCGTCTCGTGAGCGCGGCCCAGACGCTCGCTGAGATCGCAGCCGAGCAGGCTGTCCCCGCGAAGAAGTAAGCGCATCTGCCGAGCCGAAACACGAACGACGAGCCAGTTCGGCTCGTCGTTCGTGTTTCTGGCTCGAACTTCACCAGGGCGTCAGGCCGCTACCGCCGCGGCCGGGCTTGGGCGGCAGATCGATATCCCACTGCGTCTCGGGCCGGGACGGCGGGTGGGGCATGACGCTGCGGTCCGCGTCGTCGTCGGGAGCGTCGGTGGCGCTCTCCGCAGCCCACTCCATGACGCGACGGGTGATCTCGGCCGCCTTCCGCGTCGTCGGTGCCGGCGGATGTTGTAAGTCGATCCCCAAATCCACACTCATGCGTCGCTGGACGATCTGGCCGACGGCCAAGGCGATCTCGCGATTCGCCAGCTTTGCGAGGTTACGGAGACAGGTCACAGCTTCCGTTTGAATCCCGCTGGCGAGGAGCGAATCGGCCGCCATGAGCCGGAGCGGTGCGGGGTTTTCGGGCGCGAGGAGTTTCGTGATGTCCGGCGGGACCATCAGCTTCATGTCGATGAGTAGCGTCGCCAATTCTGTTCGCAGCACGGTCGGCGCATGAATGTCGAGAACGCGTTGGCGGAGCTTTTCGGCCAGCGCCTCGTCGCGATCGCTCAGGGCGTGTGCGTAATAGGCAGCCAACGCTTCGCGCGCGCACAGCTTGCGTACCACTCTCGCTGGCCCACTCGGTCAAATCGATCAGTGCCTGCTCGGGTAACCGCGACACCGGCCAAGGGCAACGGACCTTCGTCGCGTAATGCCGGGTCGCCGAGAGCGTCGTGGACGGCGAATCGCACCCACGTCCAGCGCCGTTCGCTCTCCCAGAACAGTACCTCGGTCACGGACCGGCGGACTTCCGCGGCCCGGTCGCGCAAGAAGCCCGCGAGCATCTCGACCTGTTCGCGATCGCGGCTGAAGGCCAAGGCACGAACGGCGGCGGCTCGCACGGGCGGCTCCTTGGCCTGTTGAGCCACCTGCTTGACGAGCGTATCCTCGCCGGGCTTCCAGCCTCTGCGATAGGCAAGAGCCGCCAATGCCGAAGCGCGAATCTCGGGCCGGGGATCGCCGAGCAGGGCCAACGCCGGAGATGCATCGCCGCGTAACGCGTCACGCAGGTCCATGACTTCGGGAAGCGTGGGACAAAAGCTGAGATCGGTCGGCCAGCTCCTGCGATGCAACAGTTGCTTGACCAGAAGCCGGGCCCGCCGCAGGTCGTGTGCTCCGGATGTGACCAGCGTCACGGATGCCAGGATCAGCAGCGGTGCGGCCAACAGAATGCCGTAGGCGAAGTGCGTGTACCACAACAGATGGTACGGAATCCGCAGGAACCATAGCCAAACTTGCGCGAGGACGTACAAGGCGATGGCCGCCAGACCCGTCGTCGTCGAGCCAAGCCGCGGCTGCGGTAGAAGCAATAGACCCATAAAGCCGATCAGCCCGGCTCCGATACCGAGCTGCGCTTGCGATTCCTCCGGCACACACGGAATGCCGAGCGCCAACACGACACCCGGTAAGAGCAGCACAACCGATCGGCCGAGCAGTGGCAGGACCACAGCTTGGCGGCGTGGGAAAGCCAGCGGTCGCGTTGGAGCGGCGAGAGTAGGCGCGGTGCTCATGGTTGTTACCAGCGTAGCCCGCAGCGATGGCCCGCGTCAACCGCACCGACTTAGCCGGGGACACTCATGGCCGCAAGCCGGACGAGGATGCCGAACATGACGAACAAGAGCGCCAGCCAGCCGACCGCTCGGACGTTCCTCGGGCGAAATGGAAACCCGAAGATGCCGCTCGCCCACGGATGCTCGGGCCGCACCGGCCTTTTGCCACCGCCGGCCAATTCCAGCTCGTACTGCTTCGGTCGGCTCCATTCCTCCGGCAAAGGTCCCCGCGGCAGCACCGACCCTTCTGGGACAGGGTCGGCCAGGCCGTAGTGCCCCTCCTCCAGATCGACGGGCCGGCGACGACGCTCCTCGGCCGGACGCTCCTCGGGGGCCGGATCATTGTCGAGGCGGACGTTGTAACCGACGCGGGCATCCGGATCGGCGCATTCGTCGGCGGCATGTCCTCCGGCTGGACGAACCTCGCCCGGCCGCCCTGGGTAATCGGGTCGCGGGCCGCCGCCTGAACTTGTGGCGAATGGCGATAGCGGGTCCGCCCCTGCCGCTTCACCTCGCCGGGGATGACGACGGCTTGCAGCGCCAGGGCCAGCCGGCCGAACAGCCGGGCGTAGAGGATCAGCACGACGGCCGACCCCGCCGCCCCGATCGCGACGAAGGGCATCGGACCGTAGAAGAACAACAGCGCCGCCGACAGCCCGCCCGCCGCCAGCACTGGGCCGCTGAGGATGTAGAAGTAAACCATCGACCCACTCCGGGCCGCTATACGCCGAAGGGCCGGTGGATACAGGACAAACCAGCGCGATGGCCCGCCCATGGACGAAAGCATCGTGATCGGGAACACCAGCCAAGCGATCACAACCGCGGCGACGACGACGTGCATCAGCGCCACGGGCGCCGTGTGGGCGCGCATCTGGAGCTTGGCGTAGAACAGCAGCGGCACGAGCCAGAGGGTGACGAGCCAGCCGAGGTAGAAGAGCTTCCAGAGCCAATCGAAGTACGGCTCATCGGGCCAGGTGACTTCGTCGTACCCGGCCGCGGTGCCGTCGATGGTGACGAGGAACAGGTGGGCGGCGTACGCCCCGGCGTACAGGCCGACGATCACGCTGCCGATCAGCAGCATGAAGAAGATCATCGCGCCGCCGGCGGCACCCGCCATACACACCCCCCGAAAGCCCACCGCGGGCGGGCGGTGGCAACAACCCCCCCGACCGCCGTCGGTGGGCTTTGGCGTTCAGTTTACCACCGGCAGCGCCTGCGCCTCCGCGAGTTTGCGGATGTCCTGAGTGATCCGCATCGAGCAGAACTTCGGCCCGCACATCGAGCAGAACTTGGCGCTCTTGAACACCTCCTGCGGCAGCTCCTCGTCGTGCATCCGCCGGGCCGTCTCCGGGTCGAGCGACAGGTCGAACTGCTTGTTCCAGTCGAACTCGAACCGGGCCTTCGACAGCTCGTCGTCGCGGTTGCGGACGTTCTTCCGGCCGCGGGCGATGTCGCCGGCGTGGGCCGCGATCTTGTACGCGATCACCCCCTGCCGCACGTCGTCCTTGTTCGGCAGCCCCAGGTGCTCCTTCGGCGTGACGTAGCACAGCATCGCCGCCCCGGCCTCGGCCGCGAGGGCCGCGCCGATGGCACTGGTGATGTGGTCGTACCCCGGCGCGATGTCGGTGACCAGCGGCCCGAGGACGTAGAACGGAGCCTCGTGACACAGTTCGCGTTCCTTCTCGACGTTCATCTTGACGAGGTGCATCGGGATGTGGCCCGGCCCCTCAATCATCACCTGACAGCCGCGGTCCCACGCCTTGAGCGTCAGTTCGCCGAGCGTCTTGAGTTCGGCGAACTGGGCCGCGTCGTTGGCGTCGGCCAGGCAGCCGGGCCGCAGGCCGTCGCCGAGGCTGTAGGTCACGTCGTGCGCCCGCATGATCTCGCACAGTTCGTCGAAGTGCGTGTACCACGGGTTCTGCTTGTGGTGGGCGATCATCCACGCGCCCATCAAGGACCCGCCGCGGCTGACGATACCGGTGACGCGTTTGGTCGTCATCGGCAGGTACTCCATCAGGATGCCGGCGTGGATCGTCATGTAATCGACGCCCTGCTTCGCCTGATGCTCCACCATGTCGAGGAGGTTTTGCGGCGTCAGGTCGGCCACGTCCTTCACGTCCTGAATGACCTGATACATCGGCACCGTGCCGATCGGCACCGGGCTGGCGTCGATGATCGCCCGCCGGATACTGTCGATGTTGCCGCCGGTCGAGAGGTCCATCACGGTGTCGGCCCCGAGGTGGACGGCGGTGTGCAGCTTCTCCAACTCGTCGTCGGCGGTGCCGGTGACGGCCGAGTTGCCGATGTTCGCGTTGATTTTGCACAAGGACGCGACGCCGATGGCCATCGGCTCCAGCCGCTTCTTGAGGTGATGCACGTTGGCCGGGATGACCATCCGCCCGCGGGCGACCTCGCTGCGGACGAGTTCGGGGTCGAGATCTTCGCGCTTGGCGACGAACGCCATCTCGGGGGTGACGACGTTCTTACGGGCCGATTCGAGCTGCGTCATGAGTAGACTCGCTTTCCTACGCCGGGACTAACCGGATCAGGTTCCGGGGTGTGTTCTCAGCCGCCACGGCCTCTCCGCGACGGCACCCCCAGCGATGCAGGCTCGATTGTACGCGATCCAAGACGACAAGGCGACACGATGACACGGTGCGAATTCCCGCCCCGTGTCATCGTGTCATCATTGGCCACCCGCCGGTCGGCGACGGAAGCACCCCGGCGATACGAGATCGGACATTACCAGCGACGGCCGTAGGGCCAATAGGGGCTGTAGCGGCCGTAACGGCCATAACCATAGCCGTAACCGTAACCGCCGCGCCCGTAGCCCCAGCGCCGGTACATCTCTTCCATCGTCGCGTCTTCCGACGCGGGCTTGAAGGTCAACGACTTCGTCACTTCGGGCGTCGTCGTCTTCGGGGCCTCTTTGGCAGCGTCGGGCTTGCCGCCCAACAGCTTGGCCAAGTCGCTGGCATTGGCCGTCCCACCGGTCGCCAGCACCACGGCCACGGCGAACGCAGCCACTGCAGATCGAACGCACAGCATTGAACCATCCTCCACGAAGTTTCGAGTGTGTGAGACAGTGGCCGCTCGGCAAAGTACCGATCGCGTGCCCCGTCCCTTCGCTGAGCGAAAGAGGAGATGCCGTGTTACGCAGGAATTGTTGGAAACCGCTCCGGTCAAATCGACCAGCGGTTGAATGGGACCGACACATCGAACGATCGAGGCGACACGGCACCGGTCACTCCAGTACCGTGTCCTTGCGTTGAAGACGACTTCGGAGCTGGCAGCCGAGCGATCTCCGTCACGGGCCACCTTTCTTGGCAGTCTCGCCCTTGTCCGTTGCGGGCGCGGTCGGAGCAGGCGCTGGACCACCGGGCCACTTCGACGTGTCCCAGACGGAATAAGTTCGCTTGGTTACGCGCAAGGTCGCGTCCAGTTCTTTCCGGAGCTTCGCCGGCGTCAAATCCCGATTCTCGATGTAATGGTTGAGTTGGAACTGTTTGAACACTGTGTTGTAGTAGAACGCCATCGGTGCGATGTTCCCGTTTTCCTCCAGCAGCTTCCACAGCCGCTCGGCGGGGACTTTGCTTGGTTCGGCCACGTTGCCGAGCGGAAGGAGGATGCGAACCTTCTCCTCGTTGGCAAGGACGCAGAGGAAGGTGACGAACTTGAAGTCACCCTGATCGATGTCGATCCGATACCAGTTCACTGTGCCGTCGTCGCTCTTCGAGATTGTCGGCTCGTAACCGAAGTTCCGGAGTACCTCACCAAGCCGCTCGTGGTTCAGCTTGCCGGAGACGGCTGGCGCGGCCGGCTGCGCGGGGGCGGGCGGGTCAGCCGCAACGACCATCGTCGCGAGCAGACAGCCGAACGATCCGCAAGCGAAACGTACTAGACGGGTCATGGCATACTCCTCGACAATAATGCGCTAGTGCTCGTGGCCATCGATCGGTCCCACCCTCGCAGCACAGCAAATTCAGCCTGAGTGTTCCAGCGCGATTGAACAGACGCGGACACGACCTGAACGTCCCAGGCGAGCGCCTGGAACTTAACGTCGTTTTCGCTGGACCCGTGGTGGTCGGTGCTGGACGCGAGGGAGGGTCTGGCTTCACCGGCGGCTGGACATCGGCCATCGGCTGGGTTGACGCGATACAGACTGCCGCCGGTCTCGAGGGTATAGATCCAGTCGTTCGCGAAAAACATGAAGGCGGTGCTGGCGAAGTCCGCCTTGCCGCGCTGGAGCCAGAGGCCCTCGGAAGTATCGGTTGCATACAGTGCCCCCGAGGCTTCCGCGGTCATGATGCAGAAATCCGCGACCGCCACTCCAGCGATCGTCCCCTTCCAGTTTCCCGCCGAGCCAAGCGCTTCCCATCGGCCGCTCGCTGGGTCAACGCGGTACAGGTTCCCGTTGGTCTCGATCGTGTAAAGCGACGAGCCGACGGCGAACATGAAAGCGGTTTCGGAAAACCCACTCGTGGCCAGCAAGCGCCATTGCCCGGTGGAGGGTTCGGTCTCATAGAGTCCGCCCTCGCGTTCGACTGTGTAGATCCGCCCCTTCAGGACAGCCCCGGCGATGGTGCCTTTCCAGTCACCTGCCCGGCCAATGCGCTCCCAATCTCCAGGCCCAGCCTGGAGCGCGCCGCACACACTTAGCCCCAGCACGGTCGCCAGCAGCACCTGCTTCTTTATCATGGCTGCCCCCTGCCATCACCTATGGCATCAACGACATCCCATCCTGTGCCTGCCTTGAGGTTCGGCCGGCACATGGTTGAGGACTGAGACTGGGTGAACGACAGGGATCTAGAGCAATCAGAATGCCATTAGGCGATCGTGTTGGCCCAAATCCGCGTCGCCATTAGCGCCAGGGCAAGGATCGACAGTGCAAGACTTGTTGGCTCAGGCAAAGGCGTGACCAGCATGTTGTCCGCCATGAAGATCGGTCCCCAGTCGCCGCCGGTGGGTGGGGGCGCGTCGTAGTGGACGACAACGCTGTTGAATCCCGCGGGTGCGCTGATCGCGAGTGTCGCCGACGGCCAAGTCCCGGGAGGATTGGCCGTCGTCGTCGCCGTATTGACGAATGTGCCATTCATATACGTTGTGACCCGCATCCGTGCCGAGGAGTCCGTGGCCAACTCCTGTGGTGCATAGAGAATCGAGAACGCGCTCAATGGTTGCGAGAAGCCCACCTGAAGGTCTGACGCGAACACACTGCTCGGGTAGATGCAGTTGCCGGAAAAGCCGACGGGCGTGAATCCCATCGTATTCGCCAACTGAATGCTGTATCCCTGACCTGTCGCTGTGAAATGAGCGGTGAGACCCGCGACTGTCACGTCGATCGGGAACGGAGCGTGGAGAGGGGCGGATTCAAAGTCGAACAGAATCGCTTGAGCCATCACCGAGTGGCCCAGGCACAAGATGCCCAAGACACCAAGAACGAACTTCATGGGAAACTCCCATGCGCTCCATCATCGGCGGCCAGCGGACATTCCGCCTTTCCCCCAGAGCGACGTCTTGATGCACTTTCAATGCCTAAAGAAAATCCGCCCGAAATGGCGTGATTGGGCGCGGCCGAACGGTCAGTCGGGTACAGTGACTGTGACAATCTGTCACACCGGGCCGGTCCCCTTCACGGCCCGCACCGGTCGTCAGATGCCGAAGTTGGACAACGCATCGATCACACGTTGAAGCAGGCCGACGGTGGTTGGGGCGCGGGCCTCGGCCTGGACGACCAGCCCCTCCAGGCGGTCGCGGGCCGCCTCCAGGACTCCTTGGTCGTGACCGTGATGGAGCGCCTCGGTGAGGTGAGCCACGCCCTCGGCAAGACGGCTCACTTCCGCCGGAGGCGCGTCTGGGGCTTCCAAGGCTCGGCCTAGCTCGTCTAACAGTTCCGCGAGGGGGCCGCGCACATCCGGGTGGATCGTGGCGGAATCGCGAAGCAGCCGGGCGGTATCGAGGAGTCGGGACCGCACTTCGGGTGCGGAGGGTCTTCCGCCCACAATGTCTTCTGGCATGGTTATCCTCTGCTTTTGCAACGGCCGAGTGCTCGAGTACTTCGTCAATAATAGGCGAAACGGGTGCCAGAATTCGGTTGAGCCGCTGCGATCGCTTCGAATGTTAAAGCTAGACTTCCCGAGGACCAGGTGACGGCCACCATCGCATTGGACTGCACAATCGGGCCGTGGTAGAATCCCTAAGTCGTCCCACCCGCCTCGCTGACACATTCATGAATATCGTTCGGGCTGCACTCGGTAACGTTTACGCTGTTGCCGTCCTCGCGCTGCTGATTCTCGTCCTTGGTCTGCTCGCAGTTGCCAGCATCCCCGTCGACATCTTGCCCGCGTTCAAGACGCCGGCCGTGCAGGTACTGACATACTACGGCGGCATGCCCACGTCGTCGGTCGAGAAGACGATCACCAACCGCATCGAGCGGTGGGTGAACCAGGCCCCTGGCGCGGCCAACGTCGAGTCGCGGTCGGTACCGGGCGTCAGCATTGCTCGCGTCATCTTTCGCGACGAAATTGACCCGAACGCCGCCCTGACCATGACCAGCGCTCTCGCCCTCAGCACGCTGCCGACATTGCCTCCGAACACGCTTCCGCCGGTGTCGCTGCCGTACGACCCGACCGGCACGCTGCCGCTCGGCATCCTCACGGTGCGTAACCCGCGGTTCGGCGAGGCCCGCATCAAGGATCTGGCCCGCATCGACGTGCGGAACATGCTCGGCACCGTGCCCGGCTCGGTGGCCCCGGTGGCCGTCGGCGGGCAGGACCGCACCGTCCTGATCTACCTCGATCCGGACCGCCTCCAGGCCCGCAACCTCTCGCCGCTCGACGTGGTGAAGGCGCTGCAAGAAGGCAACCTCATGGTCACGCCGGGGGCGGCGTACTTCGGCGACAACCAGGTGCTGCTCGACACCAATATGATGGTCGCCAATGTGGACGAACTGAACGAAATCCCCGTCCGCATCCGCCCCGGCGACAACGTGTACCTGCGCGACGTGGGCCACGCCGAGGACGCCGCCGCGATCCAGACGGCCCGCGTCCGCATCGACGGCAAGCGGCAGGTGTTCGTGCCGATTTATCGGCAGGGCGGGGCAAGCAGCCTGCGAGTCGTCAACGACGTGAAGACGGCCATCCCGAGCATTGAGGATCGTCTACCCGAGGGGACGAAACTCGACTTCGTGATGGACCAATCGGAAGGCGTCCGCAAGGCGATCCACAGTTTGATCGAAGAGGGGTTCGTTGGCGGCTGCCTCGTCGGCGTCATGATCCTCGTCTTCCTCGGCAACTGGCGGATGACGCTGATCGCGGTACTGTCGCTGCCCTTAGCGATCCTCGCGGCCATCGTCGGCTTGTACGCCACCGGCAACACGATCAACGTCATGACGCTTGGCGGTCTGTTCCTGGCCATCGGCCCGCTCGTGGACGACGCCATCGTCGTTTTGGAAAACGTCCACCGGCACATGTCGATGGGCAAGTCGCCGGTGCGGGCCGCGTACGACGGTACCGTCGAGGTCAGCATCCCGGTACTGGTCGCGACTTGCACCACGGTCATCGTCCTCTGCCCGGTCGCACTGATGCCTGGGTTGGGAGGGTTCCTATTCAAGCCGCTCGCCATCGCCGTCGCCTTCGCCATGTTCTCGTCGTTCCTTCTGTCGCGGACGTTTGTCCCGGCCCTGTGCTCAAAGCTGCTTCAAGCCCACCGATTGCACTCGGTGGGCTTTTGGGGCCGGCTGTACGGACGATTTGACGCGACGCTCAATTGGTTCAACCGACTGTACGGCCGCGTGCTGAACGTCGCCCTGCATCATCGCACCGCGGTTCTCGTTACCGGCTTCGGCCTGTTCGCCGCGTCGCTGACGCTCTTCCCGCGGATTGGCCAGGAGTTCTTCCCGCAGGTAGATGCCGGGCAGATCGCGATTACTGTGCAGGCCCCCTCGACCTCACGGCTCGACGCCACTGAGCGGCGGGTGGCCGAAGTCGAGCAATTCATCGAGCAATTCATCCCGCCGGACGAGCGGAAGATGATCGTCTCGGAGATCGGTCTGAACCCGGATTGGTCGGCCGCGTACACCCAGAACGCCGGCCAGCAAGACGCGTACCTGCGCGTCCAACTCACCGAGGAACGGACGAAGAGCGCTCAGCAGTACGCCATCGACCTGCGACACGCCATCGCCGAGGACCCGCGGTTCAGCGACCTGCGGATCAGCTTCGACACTGGCGGCATGGTGACGGCCGCGCTCAACTTCGGCGCGTCGTCGCCCATCGACGTGCAGATCACCGGCGGCACCATCGACCAGGCGATGAACCTCGCCCGACAGATTCGTGGCCGCGTGGTCGGCGTCCGCGGAACGGCCGACGTGCGCGTGCAGCAGCGGGCCGACGCACCGTACTTGATCCTCGACGTGGACCGCGTCAAGGCCGCGTCGGTCGGCCTGTCGGCCCGCGACGTGGTGATGCAGGTCGTCGCCGCGATGAACAGCAGCACGTCGATCGCCCGCAATTTCTGGATCGACACCAAGAGCGGCAACCAGTACTTCGTGGCCGTGCAGTACCCCGAAGACCCCGGCCGCACCATCAGTGACCTGCAGAGCGTCGTTGCCACCGGCACGAACCAGTCGGCCCCCGTGCAACTCGGTAGCCTCGTCAACTTGCGGTCGAGTACCGCGTCGGTCGAGATCAACCACGCCGGGCTTCAGCGGGTCATCAACGTGCAGGTCAACACCGAGGGCCGGGACATCGGCCACGTCGCCGCCGACATCGAGAAGGCGCTCAAGGACCTGACGGTGCCGAAGGGGATGCGGGTTGAGCTGCGCGGTGAGTACGCCCGAATGACGGCCTCGTTCAAGAGCCTCGGCTTCGGCCTGGCGCTCGCAACGGTGCTGGTCTACCTGATCCTGGTGCCCTTGATGCGGTCGTTCGTCGGCCCGCTCATCATCCTGTTCACCGTGCCGCTCGGCCTCATCGGCGTGTTGACGATGCTGTACCTGACCGGGACAACGCTGAACGTCATGTCCGAGGTCGGCGTCATCTTCCTGGTCGGCATCGTCGTCTCGAACGGCGTGTTGCTGATGGACTTCGCCAACCAACTCCGCCGCGGCGGGGCGACCGTCCGCGACGCGATCGTGCAGGCCGCCTCCACGCGGTTCCGGCCGATTCTGATGACGTTCCTGGCCACGTTCCTCGACCTGTTGCCGATGGCCATCGGGCTGGGCAAAGGAAGTGAATCGATCACACCCCTCGCGCGGGCGGTCGTCGGCGGGCTGTTGACCTCGACGTTCCTGACGCTCATCATCATCCCGGTGCTGTACACCCTGCTGATCCGTGAGCGGCGCGGGCCGGAGCCGGACCTCGATACCGAACTGACCGCGACGGTGCCGCACCCGCCGGTCCACCCGATGTCACACCCGCACCATCACCAACACCACCGTCACGAAGACCACCCGCACTGACGCCCGACCGGGAAGCGATACCATGCACCGCCGCCGCAAGCGAATCTTCCTCAGTGTCCTCGCCATTGTCGTCGTCAGCGCGGCCGCCACTGCGGTCCTGATGGCCCGTCCGCAGGACCACTTCCGCAAAGAGCCGCGAGTCCTCGGCACGCCCGAGAAGGGCACGGCCGATGAAACGACGCAGGTCAAGGTCATCCATCCGCGGCGCGACTCGTCGTTCAGCATCTCCATTCAACAACTGGTCACGCTGGAGCCATACTTCCAGGCAAACCTCCGCGCCCGAGCGTCGGGCCTCGTCAAATTCGTGCAGAAGGACATCGGCGATCCCGTGCGGCAAGGCGAGGTCCTCATCGAGATCGACGAGCCGGACCTGGTGCAAGAGGTTGCCCAGAAGGAGGCCGTGATCGCTCAACGGCTCCAGGAGGTCGAGAAAGCGCGCTCCGATGTGGAGACGGCCGCGGCCATGCTCGACGTGGCGCGGGCGATGGTGGAGCAGCGGAAGACGGAGGTCGCGGAGAAGGTGACGACGCGCGACACCCGGCTGAAGCGGTTCAACCGCTTCAAGGCCATGAACAAGCGCGATGTCGTGGATGCCGGTGTGATCGACGAAGAAGAGGGCAGCTACCTCGCGGCCGTCGCCGCCGTGGCCGGTGCGGAAATGGCGGTGAGGAAGGCCGAAGCGGATGTACGGGAAAAACAGGCAAGTCTGGATGGCGTGAAGGCCGAAAGATTACTGAAGGACGCGCTGATCGAGGTCGCTCGCCGCGACCGTGATCGCAGCCGGGCGATGCTTGACTACGCTCGCGTTGTCGCGCCGTTTGACGGCACGGTGACGCACCGTACCGTCGGCCCAGGTGCGTTCGTGCAGAACGCGACGACCGGCAGTAGCGAATCTCTGATTTCCGTGGCCCGCACGGACATCGTGACGGCCGTGTTCCACCTGCCCGACTATGCGGCCGCTTACGTTAGCCGTGGAACGAGCGTTGAGATGCTTCTGGACGAACTGCCGGGCGTGTCGATCCGAGGCCGGGTGACACGGTTCACACCGTCGATCCGTGGTTCCGACCGCACGATGCGCGTCGAGGTTGACTTGTTCAACGGGTCGAACGACGACTATCGCAAGTTCGCGGCCAAGGCAGTGGCCTGCGCATTCGTGGCCACGCCCGTGGAGGTGCTTCCGGCTCTGACGACAACGGCCTCGGGTCAGGCCCTCTGGGCACCGAACCAGAAGGGAGCGTCGGACTCGCTGCCGTTGCGGCCTGAGGTCGTATCTGCTCACCGTCGGGTGCGGCAGCTCTTGCCCGGCATGGGTGGCACGGCCCGCATCCGACTCGAAGAATTCGACAGCGTGTACCTGGTGCCGTCGAGCGCCGTCTTCTCTCAAGGCGGCAAGCCGTACATCCTCACGGTCCAGGACGGGAAGACGAAGCTGGAGTCGGTCAAGGTTCAAGTGAACGACGGCCGGCTGTCGAAGATCGCTATGGTCGCCCGTCCGGTTGGCGCTAAGCCCGGCGACCGCGAAGTTCTGCGCGAGCTGAACGGCAACGAAGAAATCGTTGCCAGCCGGCAACTTGAGATTGGCGACGGGCAACCCGTCCGGGCAACTGTCGAAGACTGGTGACCTGTCGCCCAGGGCACGGAGGCCCACATGGCTCGCCTGACCCGTCTCGGTCGTGCTGCGTTCGCGGCTAGCGTCGCGTCGGTCACCATTGCGGCCGATGCACCTATCCCGCTTCCACCAGCGGAGAAACCCGCTGCCGCGGACGTCCAGTCTGCCCCGTCACCAGCCACGGGTGCAATGCCTATCGACCTGCCGACGGCCCTGCGCCTTGTCGATGAAAACAGCCCGACAATCGCCGTCGCCCGCGCTCGTGTCGATGAAGCGTACGCCCGACAACAGCAGGCCGAAGTACTGTGGTTACCGACGCTGCAAACGGGCGTCCGCTACTTCCGCGTCGACGGCCGTGAGCAGGCGTCTGACGGCGTCATTTTCACGGTATCCAAGAGCAATCTGTTCGCGGCCGCTGGAGCCTCGCTGCGAGTAAATGTCGCCGATGCAATCTACCTGCCGCTCGCCACTCGCCGGCTGACCGATGCTGCTGCAGCCAGTGCACGAGCCACGGTCAACGCCACGCAACTCGACGCAGCGCTTGCGTACCTCGACCTGCTCGAAGCCTACGGCCGGCTTGCGGTGAACGCCGACACCCTGGCGCGGGCCGAGGATACGCTGCGTCGCTCCATCATTGCGGACGAGGCCGGTCTGAGCCGAACAAAGGCCGACATCAGCCGCATCCGCACCGAGGTCGAATCCCGCCGCCAGGAACGCATTGAGATTGAAGGGCGGGCGTCCGTTGCGTCGGCCCGGCTCGCGCAACTAACCCTTCTGCCACCATGCTGCGAACTGCGTCCGGCGGACGTGTGCGTTCTCCCGCTGACACTCGTTCCGCCATGCCCGTGCGACGAACTCGTGTCGGTCGCGAATGCGAATCGACCCGAGTTGGCCGCATTTCGCTCGGTCACCGGTGCGGCCGCCGAGCGGCTTCGGCAGGCAAAGGCGGAGCCGCTCTTGCCCAAGGTGTCGTTCGACTACGCCGGCGGCACGTTCGGCGGTGGGCGTAATGACGACATGTCAAGGTTCGATGGCCGGAGTGCCGTCGGCGCGGCCCTGACGTGGGAGCTACGCAACATGGGCCTCGGCTATCGCGCCGAGGTTCGCGAGCGGCAAGCCCAGGTCGGCGTGGCCAGTCAGCGCGTGCGTGAACTCCAGGCGCAGGTCGCTGCCGAAGTCGCCGCCAACGCCAAGCTGTCCGACGCCCGGCTGCGAAGCCTGACACCTGCACAGGCGGCGGTGCGCGAGGCGCTCGAACTCTACCGTCGGCTACTCGAGTCGTCGTTCGGCGTTGCGGGCCAGCGCGGGCAACTCGACACCGTTGAGCCGCTTCTGGCAATTCAGGCGCTGAACCAGGCCCGGATCGCGTACCTGACAGCCGTCGTCGATTACGACCGCGCTCAGTTTCGTCTGTTCACGGCTCTCGGCCAGCCGCCGTCGTGTGCGCTGCCGGGCCAGCCGCAGGCGATCGACGTGCCCGCCGCCCCGCCGCCACCGCCGGCCAAGTCCGACAAGCCGAGCTAGCGCGCGAACTTCTCGCCCGAGCGGTTGCTCATTTCCCTCATCGCAGTCCGCACGACCCGACCAGGGTCGCACCTCACGCGGGACTGCGCCAGGAAACCGCACCACGAAAGGAGCAATCGATGATTTTCCTGTACACGTTCGTGCTGTCCGTCCTCGGCACACTGAAGACGCTCTTCGCGTGGCGCGCTCGCGGGTACGAGAAGCGGTACGCCAAGACGGCGCTGACCGTGGAGAAGCTGACACGCAGCCTTGAGAAGGGCGGTACGAACCGCATCGATGCAGCCGCCACGGCGAAGCGCCAGTACCAGCTCGGTGCGCTGGTCCAGGTCCGCGATGCTCTGGAGGCGAAGCACGACGTCTGGGCCGCTCGGGCCGAGCGACTGAAGCGCTGGGCCAATGGCGTCCGCACGTGGCGCGGCCGCAAGCTACCCTACACGGCTGGCGTGATCGATGTGTGGATGGCGCTGGCCCTACTCGACCACGCCGGTGTCGGCGAGTACGTCAGCGCTCGCACGGTCGTTCGCCAGGCCGTCGAGTGGGTGAAGCAGCGCTAACGGCGAGCGTCGGTGCGTCAGTCTGACGCACCGACACTTTCACTTGCTAACCAAGGTGCATTCCGACGTGCCATGGCGGTGGTCGAAGGAACAGACAGCCCATCTCCCAACCGCGCAGTCGCCGATGGCGACAATTGCGTACCTCGATGGCGATCCACGGCATTGCTTCGCCGATCTCGACCGGGCGCAATTGAATCTGCGCGCCGAGCGGCAAGCAAATCGGGCACAGTAAGCGTACGCCGCCATTGGAGCGGTCGATCACCACGGCGTCGCCAACGCGGTCACCGTCGCCGCGGCGCAACTCAACCTTCACCTGCCGACCTTCGCGCCGAGGCGATTGGCGACGTTCGTTGACCGGCGGTCGCGGGGCACTGCCAGGGGCCCAGCTCGGCGCATCCTTGACCGATACACGGGCGATCGGCAGCGGTTGCGGTTCTGGTGCCTTGCGGCTGAGCCGTAACCCGAGAGCGATCGCCGCTGCGAACGCGACCCCGGCTGCGAACGGCACGACCATCTGCCAGTCGAAGGCGAGCGGCAGTATGTTAGCGACAGACAGCATCCAGCGACCCAACGGCACGGCGACGACTTGGGCATCATCGCAAATGTAGGTCACGATTGGCGGCATGCAAACGAGGTACGAAACACCGATCCTGGCTTGCCCGAACAGTGAGCGCAGGTATAGTGAGCGTTTGCGCGGTGCGTGCCGTAAGCCCAGCAAACCGAACGAGGATTGCGAATGAATCGGATCGTGACGATTGTGACGGCCACGACGATGATGGGTGCGTCGCTTGCCCTGGCGCAGCCTCCCGCGGCAAAACCCGAGTCGGTGGCAGACCGGCTGAAGGACCTCAGCGAACAGTACGCGTCCAAGTTCAAGGCCGTGATGACGGTCGCGCAAGCCGCCCGCACACCCGAAGCTCGGCAGCGCGTTCTGGATGAAGAGATCCCACGCTTGCAGGTGTTTGGGGCAAAGGCGGTAGAATTGGCCAAGTCCGCTCCGGCTGACCCCGTGTCACTCGAGGCTGTCGCCTGGACGTTCGAAAACGGCTTCAAGCTCGACGCCCCGGCCGCAGAATCGGCCGTCAAGATCGTCCTCGACCATCACCTCGGAGGCGATGCGTATCTTCTCGCCCAAGTCTGTGCCGGTCTCGAATCCTACAAGGGGCCGGGGACTGCGGCGGAGAGAGGTCTTCGCGGCGTCATGGACAAATGCAAGCACCGCGAAGTCCAAGGGTTCGCGGCGTACTTTCTCGCATCACGCCTCCGCGGACAGGCCGATTCGGGCGGCGACGCCAAAGACGCCGTGGCGCTCTACGAGCGCGTCGTCCGGGACTTTAGCGATCTGAAAGTCGATCAGAACACGACCTTGGATGTCTATGCCAAGCGAGGCCTGTTCGAGCTCAACAACCTCATGGTGGGCAAGACCGCCCCGGAGCCGCCGGCGGGTTCTGTCGATCTGGCCGGTAAGCCGGCCCGGCTCTTGGACTATCGCGGCAAGGTCGTCGTCCTCGATTTCTGGCGCGTCGACTGCTTGCCTTGCCGCAAGCTGATTCCGCACGAGAAGGCGCTGGTGACGAAATACGCCGGCCGACCGTTCACATTTATCGGCGTCAACGCCGACGTCGAACGGGCCGAGGCCGAACAGTTCTTGAAGGATCAGCCGTTGCCATGGGTGCAATGGTGGGGCGGCCCCGAAGGCGGCATGGCCCGCACCTGGAACATGTCGCCGTTCCCGACAATGCTCGTTCTCGATGCCAACGGCGTCATCCGAATGAAGTTCCGCGGTGGCGAGTTTAAGCCGGACGACATCGACGCCGCTGTCGAAAAACTCGTTCGCGAGGCGGAAGCCAAGAAGTAGGACGGCAAGACTATGAGGCGTGCTCTCCCTGTGTTCCTCGCAATCGTGCTGGCCGCATCTCCTCTGCTCGCGGATGATGCGGCCAAGCAACTGACCGAGCTTCTCAAGCCGTACGACGAGTTGCTCGCGCGGTTTCGCGCCTCGACCGATCTCGACGAGAAGCGAGCGATGACGGTCCAGGCTCGTACCATCGTCGCCGACATCTCGCCGAAACTCCTCGACCTGGCGCGAACGCACGCGGGCAGCCCTCCGGCCGTCGATGCTCTGCTGTGGCTCGTCGGCAAAGCCGGCAGTGCCGATGAAGGAAAGGAGGCGATGAAGCTCCTGGTCGCCAACTATCTGACCAGCGATCGCATCGGCCCGTTGTGCGACATCCTGGAAACCGACCGCGCTAACGGCGAGCAGTACTTGAGTGAGATTCGCACTCGCAATCCCAACAAGACGGTAAAGCTCTTGGCCGGTCTGAGCCTCGGCCGCGTCATTGCCGTCAAGCCGAACCCGACGGAAGAGCAACGCCGAGACGCCGAGAAGATACTGACCGAAGTCGTCGAGGAAGGCCGCAAGCACAAGGGCTTTCCGGAAGACCGCGTGATGGCGGCCGAGAAGACGCTTTTCGAGCTGCGCAACCTGACGGTTGGCAAGACTCCACCCGATCTGGAAGGCACCACTCTGGACGGCAAGCGGGCGAAGCTCAGCGACTACCGCGGCAAGGTGACAGTCGTGACGGTGTGGGCAACACACGCGCTGCCGGCTCGAGAGATGATTCCCGGCCAACGGGGTCTGATGCAGAAATTCGCCGGTAAGCCGTTCGCGATGCTCAGCATCAGCGCCGACCCCGATAAGGCGCGGCTGACGGACTTCCTCAAACGGGAGCCTATGCCATGGGACCACTGGTGGAACGGCCAAAAAGGCGGCGTCTTCGATACGTGGACGATCAACTTCTTCCCGACGGTCTACGTGCTCGACGCGAAGGGTGTCATCCGACACAAAAATCTCAACCCGAAGCAACTCGACGAGGCGGTCGGGGCGCTACTGAATGAGAAGTAGCGCCGCTAGCGGCGGGCCTTGATTCCCCGCCCCACGCGCGTAGTATGTGATGCTGAAGCCACCCCTGTCCGCAATGGCGGGTGCATGCCGATCGCGGCAGGTACACCGTAGCGGGCGCGGGTGGCTTCGTGCGTTTCCACCACCGACAACGACGGAGGGTCGCATGACCGCGAAGACCGACTATCTGACCACACCGGTCGAACACATCGACATCACCAAGCTGAACGTGGTGCCGATCGTGGACGCTATGCGGCCGACCGCATTCACCGCCCGAGACCTGGCCCGCGCGGCCGATATTACCGAGCGCATGGTCCGCGATCGCGACTGCGGCGTCATCCTCTGCCTCGCCGGCTCGCTCATTAGCGCCGGACTCAAGAAGGTGTTCGCCGATGCGATCCGCACCAACATGGTGGACGCCGTGGTCAGCACCGGGGCGAACATCGTGGACCAGGACTTCTTCGAGGCGCTCGGCTTCCGCCACTACGTCGGCGAGGAAAAGCTGCGGTCCGGCATGTTCGACGCCGAGCTGCGCGACCTGCACATCGACCGCATCTACGACACGCTGATCGACGAGGACGATTTGCGCGTCTGTGACGACACGGTGCGGCAGATCGCCGACGAGTTGGACCCGCGGCCGTACTCGTCGCGTGAGTTCCTGCGGGCGATGGGGGCGCACCTGGAACGCGTCGGCTGCAAGACGGCCGACAGCATCGTCTACGAAGCGTACAAGAACGATGTGCCGATCTTCTGCCCGGCGTTCAGCGACTGCTCGGCCGGCTTCGGCCTGGTCGCGCACCAGGCAGCCCGGCCGGAGTCGCAACGCGTGTCGATCGACAGCGCCAAGGACTTCTACGAGTTGACGCAGCTCAAGGTCGCGAACCCGACGACCGGCCTATTCATGGTTGGCGGCGGCGTGCCGAAGAATTTTGCCCAGGACATCGTGGTCGCGGCCGAGATTCTCGGCCACGACGCGCCGATGCACAAGTACGCCGTGCAGGTGACGGTGGCCGACGTGCGGGACGGTGCGCTCTCCGGTAGCACGCTCAAGGAAGCGTCGAGCTGGGGCAAGGTAGATCTGGCATACGAGCAAATGGTCTATAGTGAGGCGACGCTCGCGGTGCCGCTCTTGATCGGATACGCCTACCAGAAGGGGGCGCACAAGGGGCGGCAGGCAAAGAAGTGGGCGCGGCTGCTGGAACCGGTCACGGTGTGAGTCGTTTACCGTTTCGCGATGCTTCGCAGAAGCGTCCACGCTTCTCCGAAGCGTCGCGAAACGAAGTGCTAGCGCCCCTCGCGGAGTCGGTCGCCGAGGAAGTTCTCCAGGTCGTCGATCCCGTAGATCTTTTTGATCGTCGTCTCGACGTCGTACTCGACGCGGCGATAGCGGATCGTCTCGTCGTCGAGCAAGACGTAACACGCGCGCCAGTCGCCGTCGCGCGGCTGACCGACCGAGCCGACGTTGCACAGCGTCTTTCGGCCGTCCAGCTTGTAGACGTAATCGATCTCGTCGGGGCTGTGAAATTGCAAGCTCTCGGTGAAGATGCCGGGAACGTGGGTGTGCCCCTGGAAGCAATAGCGATCAACGAGCGCGAAGATGCGCTCCATCTTCCGCTGGTTGTAAATGTCCTCAGGGAAGACGTACTCGTTGAGCGGGTTGCGGGCGGAGCCGTGGACGTAGAGGTAGCCGTTCTCGCGGAAGCTCCGCGGCCGCTCGGCCAGGAAATCCCAGCGGCGGTTCGTCGCATCGCGGTCGCCGTTGATCGCCGATTCGAGCTGTGCGCGGGTCCAGAAGATCGCTCGCTCCGCGGAGGCGTTGAAGCCCTCCGGGTCGAACATCGCCCCCTGGTCGTGGTTACCGAGCAGGACGAGCTTACAGTCCATGACCAAATCGACGCACTCGCGCGGGTTCGGGCCATAACCCACGACGTCGCCGAGGCAATAAATCTCCTCAATGTCGTGCTGCCCAATGTCGGCTAGGACGGCTTGCAGCGCTTCGAGGTTGCTGTGGATGTCGCTGATGATCGCCTTCACAACGTCCTCGGGAGCGAAAACCAGCCACGGCGGGCGCAGGTAGTGTACCAGGAATTATATATCCCCGCAGTGTACTGGGATGCCGGAAAGCGTGTCAATCCGGCGCTTTCGTACGACGAACGCGCCGCGCGTTCGGTTGGCATCGAATCCGGCGCGGCGTGCGACTGCCGACTTGACAGCGGCGTCTCGCAGGGATATCGTCCGCCGCCCGTACAACCGGCCCAGAGGGCATACGCCGTGCAATTGATCGCACCCGACCTGTTTGCGGAGGTCGCGAAGCTCTCGTGGGGAGCCTGCGCAATCGGGTTGGCCCTCGGCGTGCTTGTCTGGCTGACCGGCTGGTGGCAACATCGCTTTTGGACTGTCGCCACCATTACGGCGGTGGCCGGTATCGTGGGCTTGCAGTCCGGCCGCAACGCCAACGTCCAGCCGCTGGTCGCCGGCCTGCTCGCGGCCCTGGCCGCCGGCTGGATGGCTCTGGAGTTGGCCAAAGTGCTGGCGTTCCTCGGCGGTGGTGCGACCGGTAGCGTGCTGGTGCAGACGTTTGTGCCCAATGTCCACGACCCACTGATCGCGTTCCTGGCCGGCGGCCTGCTCGGCGTCGTACTCTTTCGCCTCTGGATGCTGACATTCACCAGTCTCGTCGGCAGCTTGCTCATGGCCTACTGCGGATTGGGACTGGCATCCGTTGCGATGAAGTACGACTCGGCCGCTCTCGTGAACGAGAAAGCGGGTGTCCTGAACGCGGCCGTCGGTGGTGGCGTGCTGATTGGCGTGCTGATCCAAGGCCGATTTGATTCTTGGCGCAGTTCAGCCGGCAAACGCAAGAAGGCCAAGGCCATGGCCGCCCTCAGCGAAGAGGAGCGGACGGCCATCAAAAAGGTGCCCGCGCAACCATCGGGCCTGGGCAAGTTTCTCGGGCGCAAAGCCGGCTGATTCGCGCCTTTTTCTGGCGGTTTGGGCATGGTAGGCTAGGGGCTCGCCCGGCCCGCCAGAGGTTCGTCCACCGTGTACATGCAAGTCGATGTGCCCATGGAGCGCATGCCGGTTGCCAACTGGCTGCTGATCGTCGGCACCTGCATCGTGTCGGTCGCCCTGTGGCTGGCCGAGTCGAAGTACGACCGCAGCCTGAGTCACCTCCAAAGCGAAGTCCTGCAGCGGAAGGTCGCAGCCGACAAGCAACTCCAGGGCAAACGCCTCACGCCGAAACAGCGCGAGGCGATGGAGCAGAAGAACCAGGACGAACTCGAGCAGTTCGCCATCGATCGGGCGCAGCAACTCGGCGACTCGCCAATCGCGAAGGCCGCGATTCATGCAGACTGGGACGATTTTCATTTCTACGAACTCATCACCTACCAGTTCGCTCACGGCGACATCCTGCACCTCGTCGGCAACATGATCTTCCTGTTCTGCTTCGGCAATGCTGTCTGCGCGAAGGTCGGCAATGTCCTGTTTGTGCCGCTCTATCTGCTGCTGGGGGCCATCGCTGGCGGTCTCTGGGCCCTCGTTAGCCAGAGCCTGATGATCGGAGCCTCGGGTGCGATCATGGGCATCACCGGCGTGTTCCTGGTCCTTTACCCGCTCAACGAGATCGCGACATGGACGTTCCGCAGCATGATCTGGACCGGCGACGCCTGGCGATTCCCGTCGTGGGTCGTCATCCTGTTCTACATGACGCTCGACCTGATCGGACTCATGACGGATGGCGAATCGGGCGGCGGCGTCGCGTATGTCGCACACCTTGCCGGCATGGCATGCGGTTTCGGCGTCGGGTTAGTTCTAACGATGACGCGGTTCGTCGAGTCGCACCGCGGCGAGCAGTTTCTGCCGGAAATCTGGGGTTGGCTCGGCGAGAAGCCGGTGAAGCGCCGGAAGAGGAAGCGGCGGCCGGACGCACCAACTTCGGAACGCATGCCCGATCTCTGACACCCCTCTCGCTGCCTTGCCGGGACGAGGAGGAAGCAAGCCATGCCGACCGTCGCGGACATCGCCGCTGATCTCGATGCCTTTGCTCCAACCGCGACTGCGGCCGAGTGGGATAACGTCGGCCTCTTGCTCGGCGACAGCCCTGCCCCAGTGACGCACATCCTCACCTGCCTGACGGTGACACCCGAAGTCGCCGCCGAGGCGGTCGCGGCCGGTGCGCAACTGATCGTGACGCATCACCCGATCCTCTTCCGCGGCATCAAGCGGCTGACGACCGCGACGGCCGAGGGCCGGATGCTCTTGTCGCTGGCATCGGCCGGCGTCGCCGTGTACAGCCCCCACACGGCGTTCGACAACTGCGCCGGCGGCATCAATGACTCGCTCGCCGCCAAGCTCTCGCTGACCAACGTGAAACCACTGCGGCCGCGCGACGCGGCCCGGTCGTGCAAGCTCGTCGCCTTCGTGCCGGACGGCGATCTGGCCAAAGTGTCCGACGCGCTCTTTGCCGCTGGGGCCGGGCGAATCGGCGAATACCGCGAGTGCAGTTTCCGCCTTCAAGGGACCGGCACCTTCTTCGGCGGCGACACGACAAACCCGACTGTCGGCCAAAAGGGCCGACGGGAGGAAGTCGCCGAATGGCGGCTCGAAGTCGTCTGTCCCGAGGGCGGCGTCGAGCGCGTCGTCGCGGCACTGCGGTCGGGGCATAGCTACGAGGAGCCGGCTTTCGACGTGTACCCGCTGCGGCCTGCGCGGTCTCCACTCGGCGAAGGGCGCATTGGCCGGCTGAAATCGTCGCAGACACTCGGCGAAGTCGCCCTTGGGTTGCGCAAGTCGCTGGCCTGCGGACCGGTGCAGGTCGTCGGCGAGTTGGCCAAGCCGGTCGCGACCGTGGCGCTGGCGTGCGGTGCGGCTGGCGAATTCTTGACCGACGCGGTGCGGGCCAAGGCCGACCTGTTCGTCACCGGCGAGGCACGGTTCCACGACTACCTGAGCGCTCAGGCCCAAGGCATCGCGCTGGTACTTCCGGGGCACTACGCAACGGAGCGCTTCGGCGTCGAGGAAC
The DNA here is from genome assembly GCA_046350275.1 of Gemmataceae bacterium. Lineage (GTDB taxonomy): Bacteria > Planctomycetota > Planctomycetia > Gemmatales > Gemmataceae > JAXMAS01. The sequence goes on along the minus strand of JAXMAS010000013.1, from coordinate 143,857 downwards.
TGGCCGCGCGTCTGGCGGCGAAATGGCCGGGTTTGTCCGTCACGGCTAGCGCGGCGGAGCGCGACCCGGTGACATGGGTGTAGGCCCGAACGCCGCCCCACGTCGCGAGCGCCCCGGCGACGAAGAGCCAGTAGCCCGGCACCATCCGATACTTCCACGGCCCGACCTGCCACATCGACGCGGCCAGCCCCGCGCCCCACACACTCAGCATTGCGAAGTCGCGACAGAGGTCTGGACGCTCTCGCAGCAACATTGCCAGGGCGAAGTAGCCCGGCGCGAGCAGTGGCACGAACCAGCGGATCGACACGCACGCGCCGGCCAGGTTGTTCGATGACGCAGCGTAGACGAGCCAGATGGCGGCGGACGCGGCGAGGCAGTAGAGCATTTCCGGCTTGCCTACCGATTGCCATCGGTGGGCTTTCTTGCAGTACCACAGAGCGGCGGGCAGGGCGAGGAACAGCGCGAGGTTGTGACCGAGGAAGCCCTTCTTGCCGACGAGCATGTCGAAGGCGTACAGGGCGAACCGCCTCACCGAATCGTGCTTCCAACCGCCCGTCATCGTCTCGGCTGAGAACGGGCTGCCCGGCCACATCAGGTACTCCGCCACCGCGTTTGCCGGTCCGAGCGTGCCGCCGATCCGCCAGTTCAGCCAGTGATGGAGAGCGATCCACGGTAGACCGGCGATGGCACAGAGCAGCCAGCCGAGCGGCCGAGGATGTCGATACGCGATCAGACACGCCGACGTGACCAGCAGCACTGGCCCCGCGCCAAGGTCGATCGTGTAGCCGACGCCGAGCAGCGTGCCGAGACGCAGCAGCCGGCCGACCGTCGCCCCACTTTCGGCGAGCCACGCCAACTCGACGACCGTCGCCGACGCGACGCCCAGCAGCAGCATGTGGTTATTGGTGAAGCGGACGTAGGGAACCGCGACGGTCGACAGCGCGAAGCTCGCCATCAACAACAGCCGCGTGCGCAGGTCGAGCCCCAGCGGTCCGCCGAGGCGGAAGATGCTCGACACAGCGACGACGTAGGCCAGACCCGACGACAGGAGTGTCATCCACCGGCAAAACGCCCGCACATCGCTGGCCGCGGTCAGGCCGGTCGTCACTTGCAACAGCCAATAGCAGCCTGCGAGCCAGACGGCCGGCACCGGCGATTTGTCCGAGTACCAATGGTCACCAATCCGCAGCCGATCGCAAGTGCCGGTCGAGAACACTTCGGCGTCGAACGGCGGCGGGTACGGGAATGGTTCGGCGTCGGGCACGCATAGGAAGATCGAGTCGTCGATGGCCCAGGTGCCGTTATCGACGAGTGCCTCGACGGTCGCGAGCCGGCTGCCGTCGTTCCAACTACCCGCGAACGGCATCGCACCGGCCACGGCGATCAGCGCTGCGACTGCGATCACAGCAAGATGCCACGCCGCCTTCACTGCGAGCCTCCGACCGGCTCATCGCGCGTGAAGTCGTAGATGAGAAAGGTACCGGCACGGGCGACTGGTTTCTGCGTTCGCAGGAAGGCCGCAGCCTGCTGACTCTCGCGCGTGAGTCCATAGCCGTAGACGAGCGACGTGGCAGCCGCAAGCGTTTGGCCGCGCAACCGCTCGGCCGCATCGCCCGGCAGCACGTGCAACGGTTCGTCGATGAGCGGTAGCCGTTTGAACAGCGGGTCAGTGCCGAAATACCAGACGTGCAACTCGCCGACGCCGGCCTTCCGCTGCCACGCCGCCAACTCGGGCAGCCCCTGGCCCCAATCGTAGTTCGAATCGCTGACGTAGACGTAGCCATGCCCGCGGCCACCCCACGCCTCGTTGACGTAGCGCAGACCATCCGGCCACGCCGCCACGCTGGCAACGAGCATCCAGGCGAAGGTCGCTGCCGCGAAGCTGCGAAACACAATGCGGGTCGTTGGTAGTTGTAACGTCTCCCAGGTTCGCACCGCGGCAATGGCGAGGCCGATGGCGGCGAGTGCGACGAATGGCAACAGTAGTCGAATGCCGATCTGTACGCGGCACTTGAAGCTGTAGAGGAGCAGTAGGAGCGCGACCGCGGCGACCCAACTCGCGACCGCTCGGCGGCCGACAACCAGGACCGCCGCCCATGCGGCCAGGAACGGCAGCGTCAGCTTGATGCTCAGCACGACCGGGAAGTAGTACCAAAACGCATGGTCGCTTGATTGGCCGAGCAGGTACGTCCCGTGGCCACGGAGATTGTGCTTGATCTGACGGGCTAACCCGGCGAACGCATTCGAGAAAATGCACAGGTGTTCCGAGAACCAGACCATCGCCATCTTCATTCGTCCGTCCGGAAGCTTGTGCGCCCATTCGACGAACGACGCCTCGGGCTGCCAGTCGCTGCCGCAGAATACGACAGCGACAGCCATCCCGATCAACCCGACGCGGATGGAGTCGCCGACAAACGTTCGCCAGTGCTCCCGCCAATCGGGCCGGCGCGACAGTTCGATGGCGAGCATACCTAATGGTGCGAATGCGAGAGCCGATGCCTTCGCCACCAGTGCGATACCCAACCAAACACCCGGCACGACAAGGCGGCGCAATGTGCCCGCGTCGCGCCCGGCCTGAAAGTGAAAGAAGAACGCGAGCAGGCACGCGGTGATGGCGATGTCCGTCGTGGCGAGCGACGCATGGGCGAGCAGGTTCGGCTCGCAGGCTAACAGGGCGACGGCCACCCGGCCACCCCACGGACCGGCGAGCGACGCACCGACACGCCAGCCGTAGGCGAGCAAGAGCGCCCAGAATGATAGGGTCGCGTAGCGTGCCCACACGAGCAAGGTCGGGAAGTCGGCATCGAGATCCCACGGTTGGCCGCGCCACTTCTCAGCCAGGTAAAGCGGCAACGTCTGGACATCCGCGGGCAGCGGCATGGTACCGAGGCGAATGAGGCCGTGGTGGCTGCCGTTACGCCAACCTTCCAGGCCAAGTTGCACGTAGCTCGTTTCGTCGAACGTCGATCCGATACGGTTGGCCGCGCTGACGCACCACGCCCCGGACAAGGCGAGGGCCGTGAGCAACCAGGCGAAGTCGAGCAACCGGGGCTGAGTCGTCGGCATGGCACCTCCGCGGCGATACGGACGAGCGGGGGGAATAGCGGACCGCGCGAAGGCGGTCAAGGCGAGCCGCGTTTTGCAACTCGTTCCTATGGCCAGTCGTTGTTTCTACAATCCGGACCAATCAACATTTGCGAATGCGATCCGCAAGCGCCGACAGGCGGGCGACTTGGGCGCGACAGCCCATCGTTGGCCCGCGAGTTGCTTTGAGGGAACGCGACTCGCACAATTCACCGGCATCCGAACCAAGGAGGGTTCGCATGATCCGTCGCAGCGTCGGGATGGCCGTTGTGGCATTGGTCGGAGCCGTAGCACTCTGGCGCGGGATGGCGCCGAAGCCAGTCCAAGCCGCCCCGCCACGGCCGGCAATGAGTCCCGAGGAGTGGCGCTACTTCCAGTCGCAGGCTCCTCACTGGCGGGCGTTCGCGATCAAGCGGTAGTCGTTCTCCCTCGCCCAGCCTTGCGGGAGAGGGGAAAGAGGCTTCACGGCCGCTGCGGCGGCGGGGCTGGCCGTACTAGCGGGCTGCCGCTTGGGGCGGCTGGCTCCGCTGGGCCGATCAGGGTCACCTCGCCGGACTTCTGCACAGGCTTCGTGTAGACATCGGCCGACAGTTCGACCGCGACGCGCGCTTCGCCCTGCCGGATCGCTTTCGCAGTCACGAGAAAGGTCGCCCGTGCCCCCGGCGCAACGGTCACCGCATCGAACGTCACTTTTCCTTGTTCGACGAGCGCGCCCGACGGCTGCGGGGATTTCGACAATTGGACTTCCGGCGGCAGCATCACCGTTGGCTTCACGTTGGTCGCGGGGGCCGAGCCGGTGTTGCGAACCGTGATCGCGTACGTCACTTCGCCGTTGAGCGGTACCGAGCCGGGGCTGCCGCGGACTTCCCACGCCAGCGATGGCGTTGCTTCGAAGAGAGTCTTCGCGACTTCCTGCGTCGTCAATCCACGATAGACGGCCGCAATGTCGTGGACGACCTCGCCACCTTTTGGCTGGCGGACCGACATCTCGAGCGCCCGCGTCTCGTTAGGCCCAATCGACGGCACGATCCACTGGACGAGGCTGTCAAACTGCTGCCCGCCACCTGAGATGGCTTCGAGCGTGCAGTCGTTCCGCAGGCGATCGGTCACGACGACGTTGGTCAGCGCCCGCGGGCCGCGATTGGTAAGCCGGATCGTGACCCGCGCTGGCAGGTTCGCCTGCTGGCGCGGTGGGGTCTCGACCTTCAGTTCCAGCTTCGGTTCGCCGATCGCGACCTGGCTCTTCGCATCGATTTGCAGTCCCGCCGCCGTCGCGGTCGCGCCGTGGGCCACGGTTCCGACAGCCTTATCGTTTGCCACGACGTAGTATTCGAGCCGTCGTGTCTGACCTGGCCCGAGCCTCGGAATGGTCCACGTACGGGACCGCTTATCGGGCGTCGTCGAACTGCCGGCGGCAATTTCGATCACCGCACCCGTCGGCTTCTCCGGATCGCCGGCATGCGTCAATCCTTCGGGCAAGGGATCGACAACGGCCACGTTTGTTAGTTCGACAAGGCCGGCATTGGTCACATCGAGCGTAAAGATGAGGATGTCGAATCGGCTCGCCTGTTCTGGGCCGGACTTGCGGAGCTTGAGGTCGGGCTTGGTCACTTTGATGCGAGCCGTCGCTTCGTGATCGAAGGTAACGCGCGCATGATTCTCGAACTCCGTCTTGCCAGGCGGCGGGCTGTACTTCACGGCAATCTCGCGGCGTGCTCCGGCTGGAAGCGACGCGACTTTGAGGACTGGACCGGCTGGCCCACGTTCGACTTGCTCCGGCGTCGCCGCCAGGAGCGTCGCACCTTCTGGGAGAGCATTCCAAATGACGACGTTCTTCGCCGCGACGCGCGACACATTTTCGACGACGACCCGGATCTCGACTTCGCGTCCTACGGCCACGGCGTTCGGGGCATGGAGCGTCAGTTGCACGAGTGGCGCAGTTGCGTCGGTGAGGCGAACGTTCGACGCGGCAGCAGGAGCCGCCTCGCGCACGTTGGCGAGCTTAATGCCTTCGGGCGAGTTCGCCAGCGGCGGCTCAGCCGTCTCAGGGAACCGCTCGGGCGATTGCCGCGACCGTTGCGCCACGGCCAAGGCGGGAAGGCAAATCAGGACGAACAGCGTGCGCCTCATGCGACACCTCCGGGCGGCCATGCTACCCGCAATCGGGACTCGGCGCGAAGGCGAAGCGAGCGAATGGCCACCTGACCGACAAGCGTATTCGACAGAGTTTCCCAGATCGGCAGCACTCGCGCCTGGCGCGCCCGATCGGCATCTTTTGTTGATGGAGGCCTTGATTTCGGCCGAGGACCACGGCAATAATCTGTGTGTGGGTCGTGCGACCGTGGCACGACGGGCTAGAAGCCTGAACGCTGGCGAGTGGTACCCGACAGTGAACAGGGTAACCCTAGCAAGAGGAGGTGATCTTAGTGTGTAGTGGTAACCAGGTGCGGCTGACCTGAATGGCCGCCGACGGGCTGAGCCTTCGGCGCAGCCGCAAAATGTAGAAGGCCCCGGCAGTATCTCGCCGGGGCCTTCCTTTTTTCGGATTGGACGTCAACGGGCAGAAAGACGACGACCGCCGTCTCGGACTGCTGACTCCGGACTCGTCACTCCTTATACCATCCAGAACGCTTAACCTGTTGACGATCCCACGTACTGGCAAGAAAGGACTCCTGCAATGTTCGGCTCTCTCGCCGTCGCAGCGGCCTTGACGCTCGCTCCGTCGCAAGGCTCCATCAAGCTCACGAACATCCGCACGACCTACGGGGAACTTGGACCGGTCCGCACGGACAACAAGTTCCTCCCCGGCGACCTGTTTTTCCTTGCCTTCGACATCGAAGGCATCTCGCTGAATGCCGAGGGCAAGGTGTCGTACAGCATGTCGATGGAAGTGGCCAACAAGGCCGGCGTCCGCGTCTTCCCGGTGCCCGACCCCAAGGAGCCAGGAGCCGCCGTCAAGCCGGTCGAGCGCGAAGAGTACCTGCTGCTGGGCGGCGGTCGACTCCCGGCCCGCGCATTTGTTCTGCTCGATATCAACCAAGAGCCGGGACCGTACACCTGTAAGGTGACGGTCACTGACCGCGCCACCAAGGCCACAACGGAAATCCGGCACAACTTCGAGGTTCTGCCACGGGCCTTCGCCCTGGTGAGCCTGTTCACGACCAGCGACCCCGCCGGCCAGCACCCGACGCCGCCGGCCGGCCATACGGGGCAGAACTTGTTCATCCACGCTCGCCTCGTCGGTTATGCACGGGATAAGAGCAACAAGACCGATGCAGTCGTCGAGTTCCGCATCATCGACGACGCCACCAAGCAGCCAACTCTACCGCGACCGATCACGGTCGCCGTTCCTAAGGAAATCGACAAGGACGCGCCGGTGGAATTGAGCTTTCCCGTCCCGTTCAATCGGGCCGGCAGCTTCGTCGCCGAAATCGTCGCGTCCGACAACATGGGCGGCAAGAAGAGCGCCCCCATGCGGTTGCCGATTCGCGTCGTCGAATCGGCCCGCTAGTGGATTGACGGCTAACCACAGAGTCATCGGGGCACCGCGAAGTCAAAGCACTGGACGTAGGTCGCCTCGATGTCCTGTAGAACTCTGTGGTTAGCCCTTCGATTTGGTATCCTAAGGGTCGGTGGCAAAGTCTCCGTGGCCCGGAAGCAGCATTTATGAGTCAGTTGCAAGACCGTATCGCCCAGTTCCGCAAGATGGCGGCCGACGACCCCGACAACGAGTTGGGCCACTTCCGCCTCGGGCAACTGCTGCTCGAAGACAAGCAGTTCGAGGATGCCGCCCGGTCATTCCAGCGCACCCTCGTCCTTAGCCCGAACTTCTCCAAGGTTTATCAACTGCTCGCGCAGGCCCAGCTTGAACTCAATCGGCGCGACGAAGCGATTACCACCCTCAAAGACGGCTTCAAGATCGCCGATTCGCGCGGCGACAAGATTCCGCGCGACGAGATGACGAAGATGCTCGTCGGGCTGGGGGAAGAGCCGCCGACGCCGAAGCCCGCAACAGCCCCACCGGCCGGCAGCTTTCCGTGTCAACGGCCCGGCTGCGTTGTGGGTGGGTACGGCAAGCCATTGGCCGGCCCACCGATTCCCGACGAGATCGGCCGGCTCATCGCCGAAAAGGTGTGCGCCGACTGCTGGCAGGATTGGCTGCGGAACTACTCGATCAAGGTCATCAACGAGTTACGTCTGGACTTGAGCACGGAGCACGGCCAGGACGAGTACGACAAGTACATGCGCGGTTTCTTCGGCTTCGAGTGACCATGCACTACCTCGTCCGCCACGGCACGCCGGGCTTTCTGGGACGCTTCAGCCATGCGGAGCCGCTCGGGGCTTCGCATCTCGCCCGTGGTGTGAGCGTTGTCGTCCGAAGCTGTCGCGGCATCGAACTCGGCGAACTCCTTGGCCGCGTCGAGACTGGCTTCGACGATCCTTTCCTGGGTGAACTGCTCCGCTCCGCAACGCCGAGCGACCTGTCCGATGCCGCGTCCCGATCCGCCACGGCGTCGCAACTGTACGAAGAAGCTGTGCGACTCGCTGGTGACTTTGGCTTACCGCTTGCTGTCCTCGATTTCGAACTGTTGTTCGATGGCCGGCATGGCGTTCTGCACGCTGTCCGCCTCGACAATTGCGACCCCGGCCCGCTGTTGGTCGAACTCGGCGAGCGGCACGGCATCGTCGTATTGCTACTCGACCTGACTGCCGAGCCGGAGGGGCACGGCGACGACCACGGGTGCGGCTCCTGCGGCGATGGCGGCTGCGGTTCGGGGGGAGGCTGCGGCGACGGTGGCTGCGGCACCTGTAGCGCCGGCGGCAAAGCCGAACTCGCCGCGTACTTCGCGGAGCTGCGCACGCAGATGGAGCGCGGTCGCGTGTCGCTCGTGTAAACGTCCCGGTTCGCGACGCTTCGCAGAAGCGTTCCCGCGGTTCGCGGAATGCTTCTGCGAAGCGTCGCTAAACGAATATTCCTCGGAGGACTCTCATGCGTTCGGCTAGTTTGCTGACGCTATTCCTGGCGTCGGCCGGTTTTGCCGCCGACCTCGATGCGCTCGTCAGACGTGTCAAGGCGGTCGGCCCGGAAGGGGCCGGCAATCGCGATGCGGCGGCGGCGTGGAAGGAATTAAGCCAACTCGACGGCACCTCGCTTGTGCCGTTGCTGAAGGCGTTCGATGGTGCGTCCGGCATTGCCGCGAACTATCTGCGAAGCGCCGTCGATGCTGTTGTCGAGCACGACCGGGTGCTCAAGAAGCCGCTACCGACCGATGCGCTCAAGGCGTTTCTCACGGACCGCAAGAACGATGCCCGCGCTCGCCGCATTGCCTATGAACTGATCGTCGCTGCCGACCCGAAGGCGACGGCGATGCTCCCGACCTTCCTCGACGACCCATCCCTGGAGCTGCGCTACGAGGCCGTGCAAACCGCGTTCGACGCAACGAAGGCGTTGCCCAAAGATTCGGCTCCGGCCAAGACCGAATTGCGAAAGCTTCTGTCGGCGAGCCGCGACAAGGATCAGGCCGAGGCCATTGTCCGCGAGTTGGATGCTCGCGGCGAGAAGGTGGACACGGTCGCTCACTTCGGCTTCCTGACGCATTGGACGATCGCAGGCCCGTTCGACAACACGAACGGCAAAGCCTACACCACCGCGTTCCCGCCGGACCAGGGTGTGGACTTCAAGGCGACCTATACCGGCAAGGGCGGCCGCAACTTCGGCTGGAAGCCATTGACGACAAGCGACAAGATGGGTGTCGTCAACCTGAACTTGCTCTACCCACGACCAAACGCGCCGGCCGCGGCCAAGGAGCCGCTCGGCGAAAAGAACGTCGTCGCTTTCGGGTATACCGAGGTCGTCGTGCCGGAAGCACGACCCGCCGAGTTACGTGCGGCCAGTGCGACCGCCCTCGTCTTGTACCTGAACGGCGCACGCGTCTTCGGCCGCGAATCGTACCATCAGAGCTTCGACGTCGATTCGTACATCGCCCCCGTGACGCTCAAGAAGGGGCGGAACACCATCCTGTTCAAGGTCGTGCAAAACGACGGGCAGGCGTCCTGGATGCAGAACTGGCAGTTCCAACTCCGCATCACCGACGCGCTCGGTGCACCAGTACCGCTCACACAGATCAAGCCAGAAGACTTCGGAAAGGAGACGCCGTGACCCGCACCCTTCTCGCACTCGCGGCTGCGACGCTCGTCGCCGCCGATTGGGCGGAATTCCGCGGCCCCGGTGGACGCGGCATCAGCCCCGAAGTCGGCTTACCCGCGGAATGGTCGCCGACCGAAAACGTCGCGTGGAAGATTGACTTACCGGGCCGTGGCTTATCGGCGCCAGCCGTCGTCGGCCGGAAGCTGTTCCTGACCTCAAACTCCGGCATGGCTCAGCACCGGCTGCATGCCCTGGCTTACGATGCGCTCACGGGCAAGAAGCTTTGGGAACGGCAGTTCAGCACCACTGGGCAGACACTCTGCCACCCGAAGACGTGCATGGCCGCGCCGACTCCCGTCGCTGGCGGCGGATTGGTCTACTTCCTGTTTGCGACCAATGACCTCGTTGCCACCGACACAGACGGTAACGTCGCCTGGGTCCGCAGCCTCGCGCTCGACTATCCGCTGGCGACCAACCATGTGGGCCGAGCCGCATCACCCGTCTTGTACAAGGACGTGCTCATCGTCCCCAACGAAAACCAGGGAACGTCGCTGTTGTTGGGTCTCGATGCCAAGTCGGGCGCGACCCGCTGGAGCGTCGAACGACCACTCGAGAACAACTGGACGACGCCTGTTATCGCCGAGTTCAGCGGCAAGCCAGCCGTCCTGGTCCAGGCGACGAAGTCCCTCGCCGCGTATGACCCAATCACTGGCAAGTCGCTTTGGTCGGTCGAGTATGATGGGCTGACCACGATTCCCTCGCCGGTTGTCGCCGACGGTCTGGTCATCACGGCCGGCCAAGGCGCGGTTGCCCTGCGGCCGAAGGCCGATGGGCCGCCGGAAGAGGTTTGGAAGTCGTCGAAGCTGAGTTCCGGCACCGCGTCGCCGGTCGTTTACGACGGCAAGGTCTACTCGCTGCGCCGCGATGTGCTGGTCTGCTGCTCACTGGCCGACGGCAAAGTGATCGAAGAGGTGCGGGTGAAAGGCCCATTCTCCGCGTCGCCGGTGGCGGCTGATGGCAAGCTGTACCTCGTCAGCGAAGAAGGCATCGCGACGATCGTGAAACTCGGTGGTGCGAAGCCGGAGCTACTGGGGACCGGCGATTTGAAGCTGAAGTCTGGCGGCGAAGGCGCCGAGCAGGACAAGGCGCTGGCGACACCAGCCGTCGCGGGCGGGTCGATCTATCTGCGGACCGATAAATCCCTGTATTGCTTGCGTGCAGCAGGAAAGCGGTCGTAAGGACGACGAAAAAGCTCCGGCGAGCGTCGAGGCGTCAGCCCGACGTGGAAGCGTATGGTCCTTCCACGTCGGGCTGACGCCTCGACGCTCGCCCATGTCTGTGAGCAAGCGTAAAGCAAAAACGGCCGGCCCTCGGAGAGGAGGGGGACCGGCCGCTTGAGAACTCATTGGCTATAGGGCGGGATTGCTACGCCATCTTCATAACCGATCCCGCGGCGGCCGTCAACGGGGTGCTGTGGCTTTTTTCACAGGTTCTTCCCCGGCGAGCCGCCAATGAGCCGGTCGAGTTGCGGTTCCGTCGTTCAGTCCGCCATCGCGAGCCGGAACCGTCGGGCGGAACGATGTCAACACCCAGACGCCGGCAACCAAGGCCAACGTCGCGGCCGCCAGCACGGTCCGCCCATGAGACAGCGTCGCACGTTCGGTCCGTACCGCCGGCGTGACGCGATGCGAAGGGTTGGTCCACCGCGGCCACGGGTTCGGCATTTCGGACCGATAGAACTCCGCGAGGAGCTTATCGACGTCGTCCGCGGGAGAGGGGGTAGCTTTCATGGTTTCGCGAGAACTCCTCGATCGGTCAATTTCTGCGCGAGCCGCTGTCGTGCCCGGCTCAAGCGCATGTGAATGGCCGTCGCACTGATACCGAGCAAATCGGCAATCGCCTGAGCGTCGTAATCCAAGGCATAGCGAAGCGTCAAGAGCGTCCGATCGCTTTCGGGCAGTTCTTCCAGCAACCTACGGATGCGAGCGAAGGTCTCGTCGCGTTCGAGCCGTTCCAGCGGTTGCAGGTCGTTCCCGTGCAAGCCATTGAGCGATTCAGGCGGCTGAGTGCCGTTGCGACGGAAGGCACTCTTGGCGTGGTCTTCAGCCAGATTCCGGGCGACGCGCATGAGCCACGCCCGCGGATTGGCGATGACCTCACCGTCTTCCCAACACTTCCACAGCCGAAGAAACGCTTCCTGAGCGACGTCGCGAGCCAGTTCGGCATCCATTCGACGAGCATACGCCAGCGCCCACACCTCCCGGCTGTGGCGCTCGTACAGCGCCTCGAAGTCCGCGGCGCGACCAGATCCGGGGTCTCGGCCGGCGTTCATAACCGTCTCGTAACAAGGACGAACCGGCCAGCCATTCCTAACCGGCCTCACCCCATGATAGGGGGTTGCCACAATTATTCGCCGTCGGCCGTAGAGACGCTTGCCCCGAAAGCGCACTTGAGAGAATATGGGCGGTGTCATGACGGACGATTCCAGCGAAGTCGACGACCTGCTTCGCCGCGCATCCGGCGGTGATGAGGCCGCCTGCGCCACGCTGTTTTCGCGCTACCGCGATCGTCTCAAACGCATGGTCCACCTGCGATTGAGCCGCCGGCTGCAAGGTCGCATCGACGATTCGGACGTGATCCAGGAGGCCTATCTCGACGCTGGCCGACGGCTGGCGGAATACGCGGCCGACCCGAAACTGCCTTTCTTCTTGTGGTTACGGCACCTGACCGGCCTCAAACTCGCGGAAGTCCACCGTCGCCACCTGGGTGCCCAACTCCGCGATGCGGACCGCGAGGTGACGTTACACCGCGGCGGGCTACCGGAGGCGGACTCCGTGAGTCTGGCGGCCCAATTGCTTGGCTCCTTCACGACGCCATCGCAAGCGGCCGTCAAAGCGGAACGACGATTGGCCGTGCAGGAAGCGCTCAACGCCATGGACCCGATCGATCGCGAAGTGCTGGCGCTCAAGCACTTTGAACAACTTTCGACAAGCGAGATTGCCGAAGTGCTGGGCCTATCGAAGGCCGGGGCTGGTAGCCGTTACCTGCGTGCCATCAAGCGGTTGCGTGATCTGCTGGAACAGGTTCCCGGCTTCGAGGGGCTGTGACGATCGGCCGGAAAAATGTCAGAAAATGGCAGAAAATGACCTCGCCTGAGCCGGCCGCTGCGGTCAACGGATCCGCCGCACCGCTTCGTGCAATCTAGCGACTGTTGCTTGCTGACGTGACAGGGGTGCTGCGATGTCCACCGCCGGCTCCAAGTCCGAAATCGTCCTCGCACTCGCCGAGGAATTCTTGGAGCGCTACCGCAAGGGCGAACGCCCGGCGTTGCGCGAGTACACGAACCGCCATCCCGACCTCGCCGATGATATCCGCGAAGTCTTCCCCGCCATGGCCATGATGGAGAACGTCGCCCTCGCCGACGAGTCGCTCGCCGACCGGGCGAGCGGGGGGTGTCAACCCCCCGGTCTATTGACCCAGATCGGCGACTACCGCGTCCTCCGCGAAGTCGGCCGCGGCGGCATGGGCGTCGTCTACGAAGCCGAACAAGTTTCCCTCGGCCGCCACGTCGCCCTCAAGCTCTTGCCCAAGGCCATGCTCCGCGATGCCAACACACGCCGCCGCTTCGAACGCGAAGCCAAAGCCGCCGCCAAGCTGCACCACACCAACATCGTGCCCGTCTTCGGCGTCGGCGAGGACGACGGGCAGCCGTACTACGTCATGCAGTTCATCCGCGGACACGCACTCGACGATGTGCTGGCCGAGGTCAAGCGCCTGCAAAACCCGACGGCCGCCGCGACGGCCACCCCCGCCGCCGACGTCGCGCGGTCCCTCGTCACCGGCTCCTTCCGCATCGACGAAGTGGCAGACGATTCGGCCCCGTCTGCGCCGTCGTCGCCGTCAACCACCGCGCCGTCGCTGCCCGCCGATGACCGCAGCGGCCGCAAGCTCACCTACTGGCAGAGTGTCGCTCTGCTCGCCGCCCAGGTCGCCGACGCACTCGACTACGCCCACCGCCAGGGGGTGCTGCATCGCGACGTGAAGCCGTCGAACCTGCTGCTCGACGCGCGGGGGACGGTGTGGGTCACCGACTTCGGCCTGGCGAAGTCCGTCGGCGACGACAACCTCACCGCCACCGGCGACATTCTCGGCACCTTGCGCTACATGCCGCCGGAGGCGTTCGACGGCAAAACCGATGCTCGCGGCGATGTCTACTCGCTCGGCATCACACTCTACGAGATGCTTGCCTTGCAACCGGCCTTCGGCGAACGCGACCGCGCTAAGCTCGTCAAGCTCGTCACGGCCGGCGACCCGCCGCCGCTGCGGTCCGTGAACGCGGCCATCCCGCGGGATCTGCAAACGGTCGTCCGCAAGGCCGTCGAACGCGATCCCGGACACCGCTATGCCACGGCCGGTGAGCTGGCCGACGACCTCCGGCGCTTTGCCGCCGATGAACCGATCCACGCCCGCACTGTCGGTCCAGCCGAGCGGCTTTGGCGGTGGTGTCGGCGCAATCCGGCGCTGGCTGCGGCGCTCGCCGCCGTCGTGCTGGTGACGGCCGGCGGATTCGCGACGACGTATACCCAAATGCGCATTGCAAAGGAGTACGCCCAGCAGTCCGATGTCAACGCCGCGGACGCGTTTCATCAGAAGGGTGTCGCCGAAGCCAGGCGCATTGCGCAAGAAGGCTTGAACGCGAAGCTGCTCGTCGAAAAGGCGCAGCAGCGGCGAACGCTCTACGCCGCGCACTTGGGCCTGGCCGCCACCGCCTGGGAGCGGTCGAACTTCGCCCGCTTGCTCAACCTGTTGGAGCAGCATCGCCCACGCGACGGCGAGGCGGACCTGCGCGGCTTCGAGTGGTACTACTGGAAGCGGCGGGCCCACGCGGAGATGCGCGCCTTCCAGGTTCCTCAGATTGAACACGACTCGTTGCCCGGACGAAATCGGACGATCGACCTCAGCGCGGACGGCAGCCGTGTCGTTGCCGCGACGGCCGATGGCGTGGGTGTTTGGGACGTGGCCACGGGCAAGAACCTGCGGCGCTTGGCGGTGACACAAAATGCTGTTGCCATCAGCCCGGACGGCCGATGGTTTGCCACCTATCGCAGGTCCTGGACGTCACCATCCAGTGTGCCGACTCCCAGCGAGATCGTCGTTTACGACGTAGAGGACCCCAAGAAAGAGTACCGAATCGCCATCCTCGCCGAAGAGGTGGGCATCGGCAACGAGGTGCTGTTTTCCACCGACAGTACCCGGCTGGTCGTGTGGAGTCCCGTCCGCACTTATCGCCCGTCGGACGGCGCTTGGCGGCCCATCACGCGGGCAGGGTCGATGGCCGTCTACGACTTCGTGGCCGGGTCGAAGGTGCCCGTTAAGTTGCCCGCGGACGATCAACTTGCTCAAATCGACCTGCGGGCCGCGCCCGACAATCGGCTGATCGTACACCTTCGCACCGCTCAGCCCCGCGACGAAAACGGGCCGGCCGGCCGTCAGCGCGATTCCCGGCTCGGCCTGTTCGACGCAACGACCGGCGAGGCGCTGCCCACCCCGCCGGCGTTCAGCCGTGCCGCCGCGTTTACGGCTGTCAGCCCGGACGGCAAGCGGCTGTTGGTGGCTGTATCGAGCGACGACCCTGCCGAGGAGGCGAGGCGGCCCAGCGTCTATCGAGTCGTCGAGGTTGCGACCGACAAGGAACTCGGCAAGATCGTCCCGCCGACGGCCTTCGGCACACTCCGGTTCGGCGCGGACGGCAACCGCGTCGTCGGTTCGGGCAACGGGACCAGCGATGTCTATGTTTGGGACGCGAACTCCGGGGCGCTCCTCAATTCGCTTCATGGCCACCCCAAGGCCGTCGCAGCGGTGGCTTTCCAGCGCGACGCATCGCTTTTAATCACCGCCGACGCGGAAGGCGCGGTCAAGACGTGGGACCTGACGGCCCGCGCCGAGGAAGTGTCGATGCCGGCTAGCTACACGGGCCGCTCCGGAGCCGGCCACGGGGTGTCGTCGGACGGCCGCCGCAGTGTCGACTTGCGGGTGATGGCGCCCCGAGACCCTCAGCAGTTCGGCAGCGGACCACCCCCAGAATGGCGATTGACTGTCCACGACGAACGGGACGGGGCAATTCTGCTCCGGTCCTGGAAGCCGAAGGCAGGCCAAGGCGGCCAGTCCGGATTGAACACCACCATCTTCAGCCCGGACGGCGGCAAGGTCGCGATGATCGCGCCCAGGGCCGGGGAAGCCGACGCGAACGGCGAGGCCGACGGCCCGCCGCTCGCGCTCATGGTCTGGGATGTTGCCTCGAAGGCGGAAATCCCGGTGCCGGCCGAGCGCCAGGCGGCAACCTACTTTGCGTTCCGCGGGGACGGCCGAGCAATGGCCGGCACGTTCTCCAACCGCCGCCGGTCGCCGGACGCAGCCAGCGCGCACGTCGCCGTTTGGGAGCTGGCGACCGGCAAGACGCTCCACACGCTACCGCTCGAATCGGCCGCGCACAACCTGGCGTACAGTGCGGACGGACGACGAGTGGCCGTTGTCTTTTCGGAGATCGGGCCGAATACGTCGGCCCGATCCTCGATCCGCGTCTACGAGCTGGCCGACGGCAGTGAGGTGGCCCGGTACGACCTGACTCAACGGCCGATTGGGTTGTTGTTCAGTCCGGACGGCCGCTGGCTCGCGGCCGCGGGCCAGCCGCCCGAGGAGATTGTCCTGTTGGACCTAGCGCGCCAGGGGCCGGAGGCGCGGGTGCTGAGCGGTCACGGCCGTCATGTCAACGACTTGGCCTTCACCCCCGACAGCCGACGGCTGGCGTCGCTGCCCGGCGTGGCATTGATGGGCTTGGTGGGTGAGATCAAGGTCTGGGACCCGGTCACAGGGCAGGAGGTTCTCACACTCAACGGACCGAGTGGCCGGAATCCACTGGCGTCGACGATGGTCAAGATCCGCTTCTCGGCCGACGGCCACAAGCTCTACGCTTTCGGCCTGGAGGCCCGCACGACCTACGACGCCACGCCGCTGGTCGCGAACATCGAGGCGGCCGACGTGGCCGAGGCGCTGCCCCGCCGGGCAACCCGCGCGGAGGTCGAGGCCGAACTCGGGCGCCTGGCCCTGTCGCCCGCACTGAACGCCGCGGCGGCCAAGTTGGCCCGGCTCTATCCGCCCAACGCGCGGCGGTCGGGCACGCCACTGGTGGATACGTCCGAGTCCATGGCGATCATCGTGGCGATCTACAAGGCGAATGCGACCGCGGAGGAATACCGCAAGGCGCTCGCGGAGACCGAGCGGGTCAAGACCGCACGGGAGGGCCAACTCGCGGTCGGCGGCCCGCCGTTGCCGTCCAGCGCCTGGTCTCGGTACGGTGGGGCGCTCTATCGGCTCGGCCGGTACGAGGAGGCCGCGACGGCCCTCAAGAGAGCCGAAGAGGCATCGCGCGGCGGCCCCGGCCGGGAGGCACCGCACGGCCCGGCGTTTCAGGCGATGACCTATCATCGGCTCGGCAAGCTCGACGAGGCAAAGGCAGCGCTCGCCCGGATGCGCGACCTCAAGACGGCAAACCCGCCCCGAAACGGCTACCCGGACGAGATCGTCGCCTTCTTCGCCGAGGTCGAGGCGTTGGTCGATCCGAAGCACTAAGGCGAGCGTCGAGGCGTCAGCCCGACGTGGAAAACTCAACCACGTCGGGCTGACGCCTCGACGCTCGCCTGGGAGACGCATCATGTCCACCGCCGGCTCCAAGTCCGAAATCGTCCTCGCACTCGCCGAGGAATTCCTGGAGCGCTACCGCAAGGGCGAACGCCCGGCGCTGAAGGAGTATGCCGACAAGCACCCCGACCTCGCCGATGATATCCGCGATGTCTTCCCCGCCATGGCCATGATGGAGAACATCGCCCTCGCCGACGAGTCGCTCGCCGAACGGGCGAGCGGGGGGTGTCAACCCCCCGGTCTATTGACCCAGATCGGCGACTACCGCGTCCTCCGCGAAGTCGGCCGCGGCGGCATGGGCGTCGTCTACGAAGCCGAGCAAGTCTCCCTCGGCCGCCACGTCGCGCTCAAGCTCCTGCCGCGGGCGATGCTGCGGGACGCCACCACCCGGCGGCGGTTCGAGCGGGAGGCGAAGGCGGCGGCGAAGCTGCACCACACGAACATCGTGCCGGTGTTCGGCGTCGGCGAGGACGACGGGCAGCCCTACTACGTCATGCAGTTCATTCGCGGACACGCACTCGACGATGTGCTGGCCGAGGTCAAGCGATTGCACACGCCGGACGCCCCGCCGACGGCCGCGGCGGCGGCGGACGTGGCCCGGTCGCTCGTCACCGGGTCGTTCGGCACGCAAGCGGAGGCCGCGGCCGACGAGCCGCCGGCCGCGCCGTCGTCGCCATCCGGGTCCACGCCGACGTTGCCGGGACAGACCGACCGCCGCGGCCGCAAGCTGACCTACTGGCAGAGCGTTGCCCGCATCGGTGCGCAAATCGCCGATGCGCTCGACTACGCCCACCGCCAGGGCATCCTGCACCGCGACGTGAAGCCGTCCAACCTCCTGCTCGACGGCCGCGGAACGCCGTGGGTCACCGACTTCGGCCTCGCCAAGTCGGTCGGCGACGACAACCTGACGCATACCGGCGACATCCTCGGGACGCTGCGGTACATGCCGCCCGAGGCGTTCGAAGGCCGGGCCGACGCCCGCGGCGACGTCTACTCGCTCGGCATCACCTTGTACGAGATGCTGGCACTCCAGCCTGCGTACGGCGAGCGGGACCGGGCGCGGCTCGTGAGGCAGGTCACGACCGAGGAACCGCCGGCCCTCGCGACGGTCAACCCGGCGATCCCCCGGGACCTGCGGACCATCGTCGCGAAGGCGAGCGAGAAGGACATCACCCACCGCTACCAGACCGCGGGCGAGTTGGCCGACGACCTCGGTCGGTTCGCGGCCGACGAGCCGATCCGTGCCCGCACCGTCGGCCCGGCCGAGCGCGTTTGGCGCTGGTGCCGCCGCAACCCGCTGGTCGCCGGGCTGCTCGCGACCGTCGTCGGGCTGCTCGTGGCCGTCGCCGCGACGGCAAGCGTCGGTTACGCGCGCACAGTGGCGGCGTTGGCCGAGGCTGACGAAGTGAAGGCTATCGCCCTGGCCGAGCGCGACCGGGCGAACGCGAACCTTTACCGCTCGCTGATCGGCGAAATCCGCGCGACCCGCGCCGCCCGCGGCGAGGGGTTTCGTAGCCGCGTTTGGGACCTGATTGGCCAAGCCCGCGCTGTGGATAGCGACCAATACGACGCCAACGTGTTGCGGTCGGAGGCGGTCGGCTGCCTGGGCGACTTCGCCGGTTTCCCGCCCGTCGTGCAGGCGGGCTTCCCCGCCCCCGTCACCAGCATGGCTCTCGACCCGCAGTCGCAGGATATAGCCCTCGGGCTGGTCGACGGCACCATCCTGTTCCGGCACCGGACGACCGGGGCGGACGGGGTCCGCTTGCGGAGGCACAGCCGGCCCGTCATCGGGTTAAAGTTCATCCCCGACAGCAGTCGCCTGATGACCTACGACACGACCGGGCAAATCAAGCTCTGGGGTCGTACCGGCGGCGGGTGGGAGTGCCGCCGAACGATACCGCCCCAGCCGGGGCGACTCACGGCGTACCCTTTCCTGGTGCGGGCCGACCGCCTGTTGGTGTGCGCGCCGACCGAAACCGGCGGCCACGTCCTCGATTGCGAGTCGGGCGAGCCGATCGCGCCGTTCGAGGTCGATGACCCCAAATACCCGCCCTTCGGAGTCGCCCCGGACCAGAAGGAAACCTTCGGCACGACGGCCGATGGCGTGGCCGTGTGGGACGTGGCCACGCGAAAGGTCGTTCGCCGGGCGTCGCTGGGTGGGGTCCAGGCCGGTGTACTCACCGTCAGCCCGGACGGCCGCACGCTCGCCTGCGGCCTGGTTGGGACCGGCCTGCGGGTGTTCGACTGGCCCGACCTCAAGCCGCGGGCCAATCGCCGCACGGGGGAGTTGACCGAGATCGCCTTCCACCCCGACGGCCGAACGTTTGCGGCCATCAGCTTCCACGACAAGACGGTGCAGGTCTGGGACTCGGCCGCCGTCGAGCCGCTGGCCGTGCTGCCGTTCCCGTACACGCAGTCCGCCCGCGGCAACACGACGACCATGCTCGGCTTCAGCTACGACGGCGGTGCCCTCGTCGCCGCAGACGCGAGTTCCGCCCGCACCTGGGACCTGGCGGCGGCCAGCGAGCGGCGCTGGTTCGCCGACCACGCGGACGGCGTGTCCGGGGTCGCGTTCAGCCCGGACGGGCGGTCGTTGGCCTCGGCGAGCAGGGACCAGACCGTCGTCGTCCGCGATGTGGCGACGGGCGCGCCGCGGTATCGGCTGACGGGGTTCGGCAAGCAGATCCAGGACGCCCGGTTCAGCCCGGACGGCCGGCTGCTGGCGACGTGCGACTACGCGGGCAAGGTGCGGCTGTGGGCGGCGGACGGCGGCGCCGAGGTGGGGGTCGTTGCCGCCGACCTCATCACCTCCGAGCTCGCCCCGACCGTCTACGACGTGACGTTCAGCCCGGACGGCCGATACCTGGCCGCGACCGGCAGCGGCATGGCGCTGTTCCGGCTGACGCCCGACCCGACCAAGCCGGCCGGCGTCGTCGCTGAACGGGTCGCCTTTAAGACGGGTCGCCGGTCCCTGACGTGTGCGTTCAGTCCCGACGGCCGTTGGCTCGCTTGGTTGGACCTACAATCCGTCGTGCGGCTTTGGGACGTCGAGGCGAAGCGAGAAGCCGCTTTCGCGGGGCCGCGGGTGCTGGACGGGTGGACCGCGCTCGCGTACCACCCGCGACGAAACCACCTGTACTACGTCGCCCAGAGCGGCCAGGCCGAGGTCTGGGACGTGGCGGCGAACCAGCGGGTCCGCGCGATCGGCCCGCCCGGTCGGTTCATCAACGGCGGGCTGAAGCTGAACCACGACGGCCGGTACATGGCCGTCGTCGCCCGGTCGCAGCAGCTTTCGATCTGGGACGCGGAGGCCGACCGAGAGCTGTTCGCCCTGCCGCGCGAGCGGTCGTCGCCGTGGAAGCGGACGTGGCACCCGACGGACAACCGGCTGGCGATGGGCCTGTCGAGCGGCGAGGTCGTCCTGTGGGATATCGACCGCGTTCGAGCGATTCTCGACGAAATTGGACTGGCCCCGTAGAGGAATGTGGATGGCTTCCCCCGCATCGCGATCCGGCGTCGTCCTCGCACTCGCCGAAGAGTTCCTCGAGCGCTACCGCAAGGGCGAGCGGCCGGCGCTGAAGGAGTACACCGACCGCTATCCGCACTTCGCCGACGAAATCCGCGAGATGTTCCCGGCCATGGCGATGATGGAGAACATCGCGCTCGCCGATGCGTCGCTCGCCGCCCCGGCGAGCGCGGCGAGTGAACGCCCCGGTCTCTTGACCCAGATCGGCGACTACCGCGTCCTCCGCGAAGTCGGCCGCGGCGGCATGGGCGTCGTCTACGAAGCGGAGCAGATGTCGCTCCACCGCCATGTCGCGCTCAAACTCCTGCCGAAGGCGCTCGTCCGCGATGCCAATCAACGTCGCCGGTTCGAGCGCGAGGCACGCGCCGCAGCCCGGCTGCACCACACCAACATCGTCCCCGTCTTCGGTGTCGGCGAAGACGACGGCCAGCCCTACTACGTCATGCAGTTCATCCGCGGACACGCACTCGACGATGTCCTCGCCGAAGTTCGCCGACTTCAGACACCCGGCGAGCCGGCGACGGTCGTCGATGCCGGCCGGTCCGCCGCCTATGTAGCTCGCTCGCTCGTCACGGGTTCCTTTGCGATCGAGAGCGGGGCCGACATCGAGGATACGCCGACCTCCGACGAGCCGTCGCCGCCCGTGGCGTCGCCGTCGTCGAATTCGTCGCTGACGCTGCCGGGGTCGCCCACGCCAGCCGGGCCGAAGCAGAGCTACTGGCAGAGCGTAGCCCGCCTCGGAACGCAGGTGGCCGATGCGCTCGACTACGCCCACCGACAGGGTGTTTTGCACCGCGACATCAAGCCATCGAATCTCTTGCTCGACGCTCACGGCACTGTCTGGGTCACCGACTTCGGCCTCGCGAAAACGGAGGACCACGACAACCTCACGCAGACCGGCGACTTGCTTGGCACGCTGCGCTACATGCCGCCCGAGGCGTTTGAGGGCAAGGCCGATGCCCGTGGCGACATCTATTCGCTCGGGTTGACGCTGTACGAGCTGCTGGTCCTGCGGCCGGCGTTTGCCGAGCGCGACCGGGCCAAGCTCATCAAGCAAATGACGACCGGCGAACCGCCCCGACTGGGCGACATCAACCCGGCCGTACCGCGCGATCTCCAGACTGTAATCCAAAAGGCGATCGAGCGCGACCCCTCGCATCGCTATGCGAACGCCGGTGAACTGGCCGACGATCTTCGCCGCTTCGTGGAGGACGAGCCGATCCACGCCCGCACCATCGGCCCAGTCGAGCGGACGTGGCGC
This sequence comes from Gemmataceae bacterium, assembly GCA_046350275.1. Classification (GTDB taxonomy): domain Bacteria; phylum Planctomycetota; class Planctomycetia; order Gemmatales; family Gemmataceae; genus JAXMAS01. The sequence goes on along the minus strand of JAXMAS010000013.1, from coordinate 122,140 downwards.
TGGTGCCGGCGCAACCCGGTCATTGCGGGGTTACTCGCTGTGGTCGTGCTGGTCACGGCCGGGGGGTTCGTGGCCACGCTGTCGCAGGCGTACGCAGCGCGCATGGAAGCCCGGCGAGCCGACGCCAATGCCGAGCACGCCCAGGCCAGCGCCGCTGAAGCCCACCGGCGGACCGACGAAGCCGATGCCGCTCGCCGCGACCAGGAACGGCTCAACAATCAGCTTCGCGCGAAGCAGGACGAATTACGGCACCTGCTGTATGCCTCGGACCTCAAGCTCGTGCGTGCCGCGTGGGAGGGGCACAACTATCGCCGTGCGGTCGAGTTGCTGGAGAAACACCGGCCCGGGCCCAACGAAAGCGATGTCCGCGGCTTCGAGTGGTACTTCCTCAAGCGACAGCTTCACGGCGAGATGGCGCTGCGGCAACTGCCCATCGAGCGGCTCGCGTCCGATCACCGTCGACCGTTCGCGACGTTTAGCCCCGACGGTGCCCGGGTCGCCATCGAATACGCTGCGATGTTTGCGGTGTACGACGTGGCGACAGGCAAACTCGTTTATTCCCGAAGCGTTCCCGCCGCGATGGTGGGCGGTTACCGCTGCCGGCCCCTGGCCTTCAGTGCCGATGGCCGCCGGCTCGTCGCCGTCGTGCCACCGGAGGACGTCGGCAAACGACCGTGGATCGCCCGCGCGGTGACGATCGACCTGGAATCGGGCGCCGATGTGGGATCGCACGACATCGATGTCGGAGCCGCATGGCGTCAGTACCCGTTCGCCGCAAGTGCTGACGGTCGCTTTCTGGCCACCGTGTGCACCGACCGGCAGTTGACCACGCGCACGCCATCCCATTGGCTTCTCCGCGTCGTCGATCTGTCAAATGGCCAGACGACGATCGATCGCAAGGTTAGCCCGGAGCAACGGCGGCACTGGTGGCTGGATTTCCTCGCCGATGGGTCGACGCTGGCGATCGCCGGTCTCTCCAATGGCGTCCGGACCACGGCGAACGCTGGGCCGGGCATGGTGGCCGAGTTGCTCGACCCCGCGACGGGCAATCCGCGGCGGCCCGGTCCCGACCTGCCGATGGCGCTCGCCTGCGCCGTCAACCGCGATGGCACGCGGCTCGCTTACGTCCCGGCCTCGAATTTGACCGGCGAATCCACCGTGAGGCTGATCGATCTGACCACGAACAAGGTACTGCGGACATGGCCGGCTTCGACAACGGTCAACACGCTCGAGTTTAGCGCCGACGGGCGACGACTCGCCGGTTGGGGCGCGGGCGAGGTCGATCCCATCGCGATCGTCTGGGACGCCGAAAACGGCAACGAACTTCTGACGGCCCGCGGCCATTTCGATCGGCTCGTCGCCGCATCGTTCTCAGGCGATGGAATGCGTCTGACCACGCTCGATCAGGGCGGTGCGGTGCGACTATGGGACATGTCGCCGAAGCCGCCACCGGCCCCAGTCGTCGAGGAGCCGGACTTCCTGCGCGGCCCGGGCGGCTTCGGCTTTCGCACGATGGTGCTCGCCAACGACATCCCCGCCGGCCCCTGGATCGTGAAGCGCAGCGGATTCTCGCCGGTCCTGCGCGTCGTGAACTCGGCGGGCGCCCAGGTCGCCGTCCTTCGCGGCAAAGACACAGACGGTCGCCTCATGCATGTAGCGGCCAGCGACGACGGTCGGCGCGTGGCTGCGGCCTGCGTGTCGCCACTTGGCCCGCCAAACAACCGCGACAACGGCCGCCTGATCAGCGGCCGGACCACCGTGATCGTCTGGAGCGTGCCGGATGGCCGAGAAATCTGCCGCCTTCGACCGCCGAGCGGGCCCATGATGGTGGGATTGCGCTTTGCGCTCGGTGGACGACGACTCGTCGGCACGACGGCTGGATTCGGCGCTGAGGAAGCGGCAACTCACGTCTGGGATGCCGATACGGGCGTCGAACGACACACATGGCCGATCCCGCAGGGTGTACCGCAGCGCGAAGCCCCCATCAGCCGCGATGGCCGGCGCGTTCTCGTGTCCTCGCTGACGCCGGCTGGTTGGGAAGTGCAAGTTTTCGACCTGGATGCGGAGGAGACGTTGCGCCGCCTCGCGGCGCCCGGTGCCCAGCTCCTGGTCCTTAGCCCGGATGGGCGGCGCGTGGCTGGCTATGCGCCGGCGGGCCCCTCCGGACCGAATCGCGACGCACCGCCTCAGCCCGAGGCCATCGCCGTTTGGGACCTGGAGATCGATCGCCCGCCGACGCTTCTCGAAGGCCACACTAGCCCTGTCGACGGCGTGGCCTTTAGCGCCGACGGCCGGCGGCTCGCATCGGTTGGAACGCGCGGTGGGGCCGAAGTCGAGCGCGAAGTTCGGGTCTGGGATACGGCGACGGGCCAGGAGTTGGTGACGATCGATCTCGGCCCCAGCCGCGGGCGCGTCGCGCCCGGCAGCCGACCGATCGCGTTCGGGGACGATGGGCATCTGTCGGTCGTCGGCGGCGCGCGGTCCCAGTCGCTCGACGGCTCGCCGCTACCAGCCGAGATCGACGCGTACGATGCGCTCTTTCCGCTTGCTCTCGGTCGCCTGCCGCAATCCGAGCGGGCTGGCCAAGTCGCGTCCCTGGCACTCGACCCGCGATTGCGGCCAGCGGCCGAGGCACTGGCCCGCGACTGGCCGACCGACGGGGCCTGGCTGATCGCCGAGGCGTGGGCGATCGCGGTCCGTCCCGACCGCCAGCCCGAGGAGTACGCCCGCGCGGCGGCGTACGCGCATGAGGCCTGCGCCGGGCCAAACACCGACGCCTGGGCGGCGTACGCTGCGGCACTTTATCGTCTCGGCAAGTATGCGGACGCGGACGAGGCGTTTCGGCAAGCCGCAACGCGCGGCGAAACGGACGCCGTCCTCGGCCCCGCCGGTACGACGTTTCGTGCGATGACCGCATACCGTCTCGGCCAGGACGCCAAGGCCCGGGAGGCGCTAGCGCGCTTGCGCGAGTTGACCCGTTCACGACGAACGTTCAACCAGTACCGCACGCTCGTCGCCGCGGCCCTCCCAGCCCTCACAGCCGAAGCCGAGGCGCTCATCGAGCCGAAGAAGTGAGGACATGCCAAGGGGCTGATACTCGGACCGCATCGTTCTGAGCGGTTCAAAGACGCTGCGCATACCTAACTTGACGGCACTAGGACGTGCCCCGCGCTACGAAATGGCCAAGTGCCCTTGATAAATGCACGTACGACACTGGTATCCTAATCGGAGGATCGACAGACTGCCGACACCTGTGACGCGAGGATACCGGGCGTGGAGCCGAATCGACTCTATCGGGGCGATTGCGTCGAGGGACTGAACAAGCTGGCGGCAGGCACGGTCGATCTCGCCTTCGCTGATCCGCCGTTCAACATCGGCTACGACTACGACGTTTACGACGACCGTACGGACGAAGAGCACTACCTCGACTGGACGCGCCAGTGGGGCCGAGCGGTGCATCGTGCCCTCAAATCTAACGGCACCTTCTGGCTCGCGATCGGCGACGAATACGCGGCCGAGCTGAAGCTGATCTTTCAGAAGGAGATCGGCTTTACCTGCCGCAGTTGGGTCATCTGGTATTACACGTTCGGCGTCAACTGCAAGAAGAAGTTCAGCCGCAGCCACGCCCACCTGTTCCACTTCGTCAAGGACGCCAAGCATTTCACCTTCAACGCCGCGGACCCAGCCGTGCGTGTGCCGTCGGCCCGGCAACTCGTCTATAACGATGCCCGCGCCGAATCGACCGGCCGGCTGCCGGACGACACCTGGATCCTGCGACCGCAGGACGTGCCCGAAGGCTTTCAGCCGGACGAAGACACCTGGTTCTTCAGCCGCGTCTGCGGCACCTTCAAGGAGCGGGCCGGCTGGCACGGCTGCCAGATGCCGGAGCAACTCCTTGGCCGCATCATCCGCGTCTCCTCGAATCCGGGTGACCTCATCCTCGACCCGTTCGGCGGCAGCGGGACGACACTCGTTACCGCGAAAAAGCTTGGTCGCCAGTGGATTGGGTTTGAGCTTTCGGAAAACTATGCGGCTCAAGCCCAGGCCCGCCTCGACGCCACTACGGTCGGCCAACCGCTCGAAGGAGCCGAAGACCCCAAGACGAGTGCACCACCGACGCCCGGCAAGACCGGACGCGCGCGGACAGCGAGCAAATCGCGGAACAAGACATCAGGGCTCTTTGGCTAAGCCGACGGACCCGGGCGAACCCGTCGGCGTCCTTGCACTGTCCCTCCTCGTAGAATGCCGCGAAGGAGGACCGCTCGCACATGGCCGATAAGCCCCGTTGGTTTCAGACCGCCGCCATCGACTACCCGAACAGCCGGCCGCACATCGGTACCGCGTTCGAGAAGCTCGGGGCCGATGTCCAGGCCCGCTACCGCCGCATGGAAGGCTACGATGTTCGCTTCCTGATGGGCAACGACGAAAACACGGTCAAGGTTGCCCGGCGGGCCGCGGAACTCGGCCAGGACGTGCAGGCATACTGCGACGACATGGCGAAACAGTTCCGCGAGGTCTGGGACGCCCTCGACATCTCTTACGACGAGTTCGTACAGACGAGCGAGCCGCGGCACCACGCTTGCGCGCGGGCGTTCGTGCAGAAGGTCTACGACAACGGCTACATCCGCAAAGACAAGTTCGAAGGCTGGTATTGCAACGGTTGCGAAGCGTTCAAGACCGAGCAGGAGCACAAGGACAATAACGGCGTCTGCCCGCTGCACCCGAACCAACAACTGATCCGTCGCAGCGAAGACTGCTACTTCTTCGAACAGTCGAAGTTCGCGGATCGGCTGCTGAAGCTGTACGAAGACCGGCCCGACTTCATCCAGCCGGAGAGCCGGCGGAACGAGATCGTCGCGCTGGTCAAGGACGGGCTGCAAGACCTGAACATCACCCGCACCGGCGAGGAGTGGGGCATCCGCCTGCCGTTCGACGAGCGGTTCACGATCTACGTCTGGTTCGACGCCTTGCTGACCTACATCACGGGCATCGGTTACGGCACCGACGGCGCTGAATTCGCCAAATGGTGGCCGGCGGCGGTCCACTTCATCGGCAAGGACATCACGCGCTTCCACTGCGCGACGTGGCCGGCGATGTTGATGGCCGCGGGGCTGGAGGTGCCGAAAAGTGTCTTCGGGCACGGGTTCGTCTACAACCGCGGCTCGAAGATCGGCAAATCGCTCGGCAACGTCGTCGAGCCGATGGATATCATCACGAAGTTCAACGTCGATGCGTTCCGTTACTACTTCCTGCGCGAGTGTCCATTCCCCGGCGACGGCGACTTCACGTGGGAGCGATTCACGGAAGTCTTCAACGCCGACCTGGCGAACAATCTAGGCAACCTCGCGAGCCGACTCATTACGCTGGTGACGAAGAACTACGATGGCGTACTGCCCGGCACAGCCGGTCGAACGCCGACACAGGTCGAAGGGACGAATCTTGCGGCGACCGTCGAAGCCGTCCGCGGCCACGTTGAAGCGTGCCGGTACAACCAGGCGCTCGAGGCAATCTGGCGGCAAGTACTGGACCCGGCCAACCAGTACGCCGAAAAGACGGCCCCGTGGAAGCTCGTGAAGGCCGACAAGGACGCGGCGGCGAAGGTGCTGTTCGATCTGCTCGAACCGCTACGGGCGGCGACGATCTTGCTCAAGCCATTCCTGCCGCGCTCGGCCGGGACGATCTACGCCAGCTTCAACTTCGCCAAGCCGTGGGACGCAGTGAGCTACGCCGACGCTGTGATGCCAGCTGCGCCGGTCGATGATCTGCGCGTCCTCGCGGCCCTGGACGGCGGAAAGGTTAAGCCGCTGTTCCCGCGGATTGCCTAACGCGACATCACGTCACACCGGGGCCCAACGCTCGGCGCAGCGAAGTTTCGAATCGACTACTTCTCGCGCTTGAGGTTGGCCCCGTCGAAGATCATGTGTTCATCGCTGAGCTTCGCCTTCTTGGGGTCGAGCGCGGTGTTGAATGGCATGACCGTGTGCTTGGTGACCTGGCCATTGGATGCCGTCAGTGCGAGCGTGTTGCCATTGAGCTTGTAAGTGCCCTGGACGGTCGTTTCGGCGACACCCGGTTTGCCCGGAATCCCGCGGATACCGCCGAGTAGGGTCATGGTGTACTTACCATCCGCCGACAGCGTCAGTGTGCGCGCCGCACTGACGTTGGCGGTTTGCCCGGACCCAGCGAAGGTTGCCGCCAGAGTCTTATTCTTGGGGTAAGACTCGGCCTTCGTGACCAGTCCCCCATCGTAGGCCGAGAATACTCCTTTCTCAAATTCGACATCGAGCTTTTCCACCTTTTTCCCGCCTGTCCACGTCACGACGATCTTGTTTCCCTCGATGCGGAATGTGCCCACCTTGGACGGCGACTCCTTGGCCGCGGCGTCGAAGTCAAATGGGTCGATTCCGTTCTTCGGGTCGATGGCAATCCTGTTGCCCGTGCCAATATAGATGGTGTTCAGCGCTAGATTGCCGAAAGCGTAGGTCGTCCGCAGGTACAAGCCGGGCTGGATGTCCGCTGCACAAGCCGGGGACACAATCCCCATCCAGACCGAGAACGCTGCCGTTACGCCGATCCCATTGCGACTCATACCGTTTGCTCCAATGCTGAAAAGGGCGTCAGAACAGGGACGTGAGACTCGCCTTAGCCAATGAGGGGCCGGTTGAACTCGGTCCGCCAGTTGGCCGGGTCGGGACCGGATTCCGGACCCGTGACATAGCATTCCCATAAGTCGGGGCCGGCCTTGAACCCTTGTGCGGCGATCCAGGCATCGAATTCGCCCCACGCGGCCCCGAGACCTTCATACGGGCCGCGATAGACCGTCCGTGCTACTTTCGTCGCCGGAAGCTGGCCTGGCTTCATACGACCGGCCGCTGTCACGGGTGCTGCCACCGGCACGCCGATCTCGAAGTCGAAAATGTCCGGGACCATTCGGAAGTGATAGCTGTACAGCGCCCCCGTCGGAGCAATGCCCTGGGCAGCAATCGCGGCCATCAGTTCACCGATACCCGGCCCCATCACCTTCTGAATCTCCGCACGGGGAATGGTCAGATGGATGACGGCGGTCGTCTGAGCGGTCGTCTGAACGATCTGTGGCGTATCGAGCACGAGAAAGTCTCCTATCGGGTTTGGCATTCCGCGGCGGGAGTATCCAACCACATCGCCGAATGCAAGCCCATGTCCGTTGCGGCCCTCGACGCGATTTAAGCGGCTGCGTCCCGACGACCTTCCGCTTTCTCCGAGCGACGGCGTCGTCGGGCCCGAATCACCGTGGTGGCGAGCAGACTTGCCGCGGCCACGAAGCCGAACGACGAGGGTTCCGGTACCCCGACAAGGTTGTAGCCAATCACATCGAACGCCCGCAAGTCGATGTTGCTGAACGTCAGCAGTTCGCCTGCGGCCGCGGTTGGGTCCATCAAACCGATATTCAGGCCATTCTTCCAGTGATGGGGTTCGTGTCCCTCTCCGAAGTTCGCCCCGTTGGCGAACGGAGCGATGGCGGTCGTGCCACCGTCGACGGAAAAGTACTTCGCAGTGTTGTCGGCCGTCCAGTCGATGACACCGAGACCACCCCCGGCGCCAATGCTCCGGGATGAGAATCGGAACAGGTCGAGCGGTGTCACAAACTGCAGCTGATTGTCGTTCAGCCCCGGCGCAGCGCCGTTGCGGTCGAGATTGTCGACGCCACTGATGAAGCCCAGCAGGTGGCCGATCTCGTGAGCCGCCACGCCGACGAAATCGACCTGCGTCGAATTGATGCCATTGATCCGATCGAAATCGAAATTCACCGAGGTGCTGAACGTAATTGTGCCGTCCAGGCCCGCCCCGTTTCCGGGAATCAGGCCCATCGCTTTGGCATTGGCAGACGCGATCCGAATGGTGCTGTTGTTCTCGGGGCCAGCCTGCCCCGCGCCGCCCAAGCCTGTGTCGAAATAGGGCGTCCCACTGACCACGCCATTCGGATTGTTGGCCGTGCGGTTAATCAACATCGAGATGGCCGCGCCGGCTTGGAGGTTGTTCGTGCTCGTAATGTCGTCGGCACTCCGCCGATCGGCCAGGAGCGCGTTGCGAACGCTGGTGTAGGAGTAGGGGTCGAAGAAGTTGCTCGTCCCCGCGATTTGCCCCGACGGCAAGGCGGCCGCGTTGATGCGGACATTGATGGTGATCGGATCGGAAATCAGTGCTGACCACATCGCTCCCGCCTCGGCGACGCCCGCGAGCATCTGTGGCGTGGCTCCGCCCTGATTTGTGACGTTGAAGGTCAACTGCCCGAACGCGGCCGGCGTCACCACCGCGATGCCGGCCAGGACGATGCTAACGACAAGTCGAGCCTTCGACATGAGTTCGCTCCATTGGCGTTGCCCGTCATCGTATGCCGACACGCGGGGACCAGGAATGCGCGGGCCGAAATCGGCCACGAGCGTCACGCTGGTATTGCGACACACCTGCTAAATTGAGGACATGGGGACGACGGAGCCGCCGTGGACCTACGTTGCACTGCTCGGCGTCGCCGGGCATGGGCGCTCGGCCCTGTTCGACGCGCTCCGCGGACCCGATGCGCGCGCCGCCCATGATGTGCGGGCCGCCAGCGTCCGCACTCCGGGACGACAATTCCGCATCGTTCACGGTCAGGATCACGCCGATGTCATGCGAGTCGTCTTCCAACAAGAGTCGGTGCCCGACGCCGTCGTGCCAGTCGTCGCAAGCGACATCGGCGTGACGATCGGGCTGCGCGAACAGCTCTTTGCCGCTTCGCGACTCGGGGTGCCGGTGCCGGCAGTCGTGCTGACTCGACCCGGCCCACACGCGGAGTTTGTCGAGCAATCGCTCCGGCTGCGGTTGGCCGAATGCGGTTACCCAGCCGACGACGTGCCGGTCATCCATGGCGACTCGCCGTCTGAACTGCTCGCCGCCCTGGAACGGCTGCCGGTCGCGATGCCAAGCGAAGCGCCGTATGTACAGGCCATCGCGTTTGTCTTTCAAGTCCAGCAGCGGATTATCGTGGCCGGGGCTGTCGAGCGCGGGCGCGTGCGCGTTCCGAGTGAAGTCGAAGTCATCGGCCTCCGGCCCGATCCGCTGGCGGCTCGAATCGCCGCTCTGGAGTTTTTCGGGATGACGATGAACCCCGAGAAGTTCCCCTGCGTCGGAGTGCAGTACGTCCGTCGCGAGGACCTGGCTCCGGGCCAAGTCCTCGCGACTCCAGGCACGATCCGCGCGACCCAGTCGTTCGACGCCGTGGTTCACCTGCGTCCTACCAGCGACGATGGCCGCACCGCGCCGGTCGTGACGGGCGATCAGCTCTCCTTCCATCTGCGCAACGCCGAATGGCCCTCGCGGTGGACGCTACTCGATGGGCGCAAATCGTTCGCGCCGGATGAAGTGTGCTGCGTGCAATTCGACTTGCCGCCGGACCGCCCGGTGGCGGTTTACCCCGGCCTGGCGTTCCGCGTGCGGGAAGACGGCCGCACAATCGGCTGGGGACGAGTCATGGAATCTCGCCAACTAGGCCGATAGTCGATCGCGAGTGTCGTTCGCGTTCACAGCGATTGCGTCACCCGCCCGTTAAGAACGGGTTCGTCGCCTTCTCGTCACCAATGGTCGTCGGCTCGCCGTGGCCGGGATAGACGATCGTGGCATCCGGTAGTGGCCACAGCTTTTCGCGAATGCCGCCGAGCAATTGCTCGAGGCTGCCGCCGGGAAAGTCCGTCCGACCGATGCTGCCCGCGAACAGGACATCGCCACCAAACACCACCGGTGGTTCGTCGCGCACAAGGAAGACCACGTGTCCCGGAGAATGGCCGGGAATCTCGAGCACTTCCATGCGGATTCCGGCGTACTCGATGACTTCCCCCGCGGTCACGGTGCGATCTGCGGGCGGACTTGTCAGCGCGGGGCCAAAGTAGCCACTCAAGTTGAGCCGAGCATCCGTCAGCGCCGCGGCATCGCCAATACCGATGACCAACGGAGCATCGGGATACATCTCCTTCAATGCCGCGTTGCCGACGATGTGATCGACATGGCCATGCGTGCAAAGGATCGCCGCGAGCGTCAGGCCACGGTTCTTTAGAACTCGCAGAATGCGATCCGGTTCGAAGCCAGGATCGACGACGATTGCGTCAGTCCGGTCGCCATGATGGATGACGTAGCTGTTTTCCGCAAACGGCATCGATTCGATAGTACAGACTTCCACGACCGACTCCCATCGGTTGTAATTTCGACACATCCGATGAGGTCATTTTTACAAGTCTGCCGCAGTCGCGTGCCGATATCTACTGATCCCCAAGCGGATCGCGCCCGTGGTACGCCACGTGCATATACGTTCCGCTGGCCCCGCCGATCAAGGAGGATCGCACGCGCCATGACCGACCGACGCACCGCTCTCGCTCGCCTCGCTGCCCTTGGCCTCGCCGGCTTTGCCCGCGCTCAAACTCCCCCGGCCCCGACACCGACTCCGGCCCCCGACCAGGCGCTCACGCTCATCCAGGAGGCGAAGGCCAGCTTCGCGCGCGTGCGCGACTACATGGGTACGCTGGTCAAAGAGGAGCGGGTCAACGGCATGCTCCAACCGGAACAGTACATCGAGCTGCGCGTCCGTCAGCAGCCATTTAGTGTCTACCTGAAGTGGCAGGGGCCGAAGCAGTTCGTCGGCCAGGAGGCGATGTTCGTCAGCGGCAAAAACGATAACCGGTTGCGGGCGAAAGGCACGGGCCTGGCCGCCATTGCCGGCTACGTCTCGCTCGACCCGCGCGACCCGCGAGCGATGGCCCAGAGCCGGCACGTCATCACGGACACCGGCATCGGCTATCTCATCGAGACGGTGTGGAAGAACTACGAGCTGGAGCGACGCTTCCCGGCGAATGTCGTGCAGGTCAAGTACGCCGACTATGCGTTCCAGGGAAAGACCCACACCTGCATGGAAACGACGCACCTCACCAACAACGGCCAGTTCTACGCCTACCGGACGCTCGTGTTCTTCGACAAGGAGACGAAGCTGCCGATGCGCTTTGAAGCGTACGATTGGCCGACGCCGGGCGGCAATCCGAAAGGCGAAAAGCTCGAGGTGTACAGCTACGTGAACGTGAAGTTCAATGTTGGCCTGACCGACGCGGCGTTCGAGAAGTGATGGCGGGCCGCGTCAGCCGCGCAGGCGCTGCATCAGGTTGGCCATTTCGACGGCGACGACGGCCGCCTCGAAGCCCTTATTGCCGGCCTTGCCCCCAGCGCGGTTGACGGCCTGCTCCATCGTCGCGCATGTCAGTACGCCGAAGATCACCGGCACGCCCGTGGACAGGCCGGCTTGCAGGACCCCACTCGTTGCGGCCGAGCACACGTGGTCGTAATGAGTCGTATCGCCCTGGATGACAGCCCCCAGGCATACGACGGCGGCGTACTTCTTCGTCTCGGCCATCGTCTTGGCCGTGAGCGGAATCTCAAACGAACCGGGCACCCGCACGACATCGATCGCATCGTCCCGGACACCGTGACGCTTGAACGCGTCGAGTGCCCCGGCGAGCAGATCGTCCACGACGACGGCGTTGAACCGAGCCGCGATGATCCCGAAGCGGCCCGGCGGCGTTGCGAAATCGCCCTCGTAAACGGTCGGCATCAGCGAACTCCTGCCCGCAAGATCAAGACCAGCATCAACCCCAGCAACAAACCGATACCCGCCCCGATGACGCCCCCGTTCGGCGATGAGTTCATCGTGAATTGGCCGACGAGTCCGCCGATCAGCGTTAGTACGACCGGAGGAACAATCGCTTGCCAGCCGGCCGGCCCCGGTCGCGGCTTCTCGGCCTTCAGCCGCGCGAAATAGTCGCTGAGCGTCTCGCCCGTATCGGCCCAGACGAGGTCCGACTGGCGTACGTTGTCGTTGGCTCCGGTACACCAGACCCAATCGTTGTAGAGCCACGGGTCGGCGAGGTAGCTCCGAACGACCTCCTCCGGCATCTCAGTCGCGGCATTCTTCGCGGCGTTAAAGTAGACGCGTGGCACACCGTCGAGCGGCCCCGCGAAACGCTTCTCGAGCGGCAGTGTCGGCAGGGCAGCTCGGCGGTCGGCGGGCCACGGCTTGGCTCGTTGCAGGGCGTCGAGGGGTATGGCCATCGGTTTTCCGTAGGGTGTCGAGCTCGGGCGAGGCCCACCGACAACGCGGGGGGGTGGGGGGGGCCCCCCCCCGAAGCTCGATTACGACGCAGCGACTCAAGAAGCTTAGCCCATATTCATGCTCATGAGGAACTCGGCGTTCGACTTCGTGCGACTCATCCGGCTCGTCAGCAGCTCCATCGCCTCGACCGGGTTCATGTCGGCCAGGACTTTATGCAGGATGATGATCCGGCGATACTCCTCCGGGTCAAGCAGAAGTTCCTCTTTGCGGGTGCCGGACTTGTTGACGTCGATCGCCGGCCACACACGCTTATCGACCAGGCGGCGGTCCAGGTGCAACTCCATGTTGCCGGTACCCTTGAACTCCTCGAAGATCACGTCGTCCATCCGGCTGCCGGTGTCGATCAGGGCCGTCGCCAGGATCGTCAGGGAGCCGCCTTCTTCGACGTTCCGGGCCGCGCCGAAAAACCGCTTTGGCTTGTGCATGGCATTGGCGTCCAGACCGCCCGAGAGGATCTTGCCGGAATGCGGGACCTCTGTGTTGTAGGCACGGGCCAGGCGCGTGATCGAGTCAAGCAGGATGACCACGTCCGTGCCATACTCGACCATTCGTTTGGCCTTCTCGATGACCATCTCGCTCACCTGGACGTGCCGGCTGGACGGCTCGTCGAACGTGGACGAGACAACCTCGGTCTTCGGTCCTTTGACCGTGCGCTCCATTTCGGTCACTTCTTCGGGTCGCTCGTCGATCAGGAGCACGATCACGTAGCATTCCGGGTGGTTCCTGATGGCCGCCTGAGCCAGCTTCTGGAGCAGAACCGTCTTGCCGGTGCGCGGTGGTGCGACGATGAGACCACGCTGGCCTTTGCCGATCGGCGTGATGAGGTCCATCACCCGCATGTTGATCTCAGTCGGCTCCGTTTCCAGCATGAGCCGCTCGGTCGGATGCAGCGGCGTCAGATCCTCGAAGACGGCCTTCTGGGTCAGTGAGTTGGGATCCTGGAAGTTGATCGCCTCGACGCGCAGCAGGGCAAAGTAACGCTCGTTCTCCTTCGGCGGTCGAATCTGCCCGGCCACGACGGCTCCGGTGCGCAGGCCGAACCGGCGGATCTGACTCGGGGAGATGTAGATGTCGTCGGGGCACGGCAGGTAGTTGTAATCGGGACTGCGGAGGAAGCCAAAGCCGTCGGGCAGCACCTCGAGCGTGCCTTCGCCGAACATCAGGCCATTCTGCTTCACGCGAGCCTTGAGGATCTGGAAGATCAAGTCTTGCTTCTTGAGGCCGGCGTATTCGTCCTTGTTCAGCCCCTCATCCTTGGCCGCCTTAAGGAGCTGCGGCATCGTCTGCTGTTGCAGCTCCGTGATGTACGTGCCGCCGCGCTTGATTTCCTCGTACCGACTATTCGTCTCAGCGTCGAAGCCGTGGGGGAAGTCCTCGGACGGCGCAGCTCCATCGGTGCGGGTACCGTTGGTCGGGTGGTCCTTGGTGTCAGGCATCGCGTCCCCCTTCAGTCCCGGTCCGCGACGCTTCGCAGAAGCGTTCGGGCAACCGTTCCAGCAGTCGTTCGACCTGGGCGTCGAGTTCTTGCGGCGACCCGGCATTATTCACGACGATATCGGCGAGCCGGCGCTTCTCGGCGAGCGGCATCTGAGCCGCCTCGCGCCGGGCGAGTTCGTCAGCCGACCAGCCACGGGTGGCGACTCGGCGCGCTCGCTCCGCGGCCGGCACGTCCACGAAGGCGACGAGGTCGCAGTCGCCGCGCAACCCCGCTTCGAGCAAGAGTGGGGCGTCCACGACGGCAAACGGTCCGTTGCAGGCCGCCAGCTCGTCGCGGATGCGTTGGACGATCCACGGATGGACGATACTCTCCAACTCCCGTCGCGCAGCGGCGTCACCGAAGACGATGGACCCCAACTTGCGCCGGTCGATGCCATCGTCGGCATGGACCTGCGGCCAACGGGCCAGGATACGGGCCATCAGTTCCGGTTGTCGCAATGCCCGGTGGCCCAGTGCATCCGCATCCACAACGCACCCGCCACGGCGCGCCAGGGCCGCAGCGACGGCACTCTTGCCGCTGCCGACGCCGCCGACCAGGCCGATGACGGGGACGCGGGTCACGGTTGGCCTTCCCTTCGTTCGGCGAACAGTCGGTCCAATCGATCGCCTTGGGCTTTGAGTCGGTCGGTTCGCGACCGGCCTCGCTCGGACCACCAGCGACACTGGTCGAGCCATTCGCCTGGGGTCAGTACCATGCTGCCCGTTTTTGCGTCGAGTAGCCGAATTCGCCGATCCTCTCGGCGCAGTCCGAAACCGAGTTGGCTATCGACCCGCCCTCGCACCGGGTCGATACGCCGATACCGGCCTTCGGACAAACGGAACCCTTGCAACGAGGGACGGAGCGCTCGGCCCTCCGGATCGAATACGAAGTACTCGTGGACGCCCAACGATTCATAGGTCTCGTACTTCACCTTCAGGTCGCGTCGAACCGTATCGTTGGACGTCAACTCGATGATCGCGGCCGGGATCGCGCCGCCTTCGACCCACGTTCGGTACGACCGCCGCGGCTCACACCCGACGCCGGGAACGATCATCATGTCGGGAGCCCAACCGGCCTTCGGGTTGCCCTTTTCTCGATACCAGAACTGCGTGGCGGTCACGAGTACGTCGGGTCGATCGCCGAAGAACACCTCCATCGAGTCGATCAGGAACATCAGCGCGTTGACGTGGAAGCCGGTTTCGCCCATCGGCTTGCCGTCGCTCGACGGATAGTGAACGCCGTCCTCCTCGTCGGAGACGATGTACCAGTCGGGCTTGGCCGGGTAGGCGATCACGCGATCTCCTCCACCTCGAGCCAGTTCGGCCCCGCGGCCACGTCCACTGCCAGCGGTACCGTCAACGACATCGCCTCGCTCATTGTCCGCCGGGCGAGTGCCGCCAATGGGATTACCTCCTCCGGCGGCGCTTCAAACACCAGCTCGTCGTGAACTGTCAGCAACATCCGCGATTTCAGACCTGACGCGGCTAATTCGCGTCGGACGGCCAGCATCGCCAGCTTCATCAGGTCCGCGGCCGAGCCTTGCACCTCCATGTTAACGGCCTCGCGCTCCGGCTGGTTCAGCCCCTTCACGCTCGCGTTCGGGCGGATGCCCTCGATGTGCCGCCGACGGCCCAGGAGCGTGCTGACGAACTTCGTCTTCGCCGCCTTCCGCAATAGCTCCTCTTGATACGCTTGCACCGCCGGGAACCGTGCAAAATAGTCGTCGATGAACGTCGTGGCTTCCTTCTGCAGAATGCCGAGTCGCGTCGCCAGGCCGAACGCGCTCATGCCGTAGATCACGCCGAAGTTCACAGTCTTCGCCATCCGCCGCTGCTCGGTCGTGACCTTCGCCTCCGGCACCTTGAAGATCTCGGCGGCCACAGATGCGTGAATGTCGCGGTCCTCGGCGAACGCCCGCCGCAGGTTCTCGTCACCACAGAAGTGGGCGAGCAGGCGCAGCTCGATCTGCGAATAGTCGGCCGCGACGAGCTGCCAGCCCTCGGCGGGCAAGAAAGCCTGGCGGATTTCCCGGCCCATATCGGTGCGCGTCGGGATGTTCTGCAGGTTCGGGTCCGACGAGCTCAGCCGGCCGGTCGCCGCCACCGTCTGGTTGAACGACGTGTGTAGGCGGCCCGTGTAGGGATTCACGAGCGCCGGCAACGCATCGACATAGGTGCCCTTGAGTTTGCTGATCTGCCGGTGTTCGATGATCTTTTGCGGCAGCGCATGCCCGAGTTCGGCGAGCTTTTCCAACGACTCCTGATCGGTACTCGGCTCCCCGGTCAGCCCTGTCCGCTTCACGATGGGCAGCTTCAACTCATCGAACAGGACGACCCGCAGTTGCTTCAAGGATGCGATGTTGAACTCATACCCGGCCAGACCGTGAATCTCCTTTTCGACCACGGCGAGCTGCGTCTCCATCTGAGCGCTCAGCCGCTCGAGAAACGGCACGTCGAGCCGAATGCCGTACGACTCGATCTCGATCAGTGTCGCGATGAGCGGGACTTCCACCTCGTCGTATAGCTTGCGCAAGCCCTCGCGATCCAACTCGGCTTCCAGCATGTTTGTGAGCCGCCACGCCACGTCGGCGTCCTCGGCGGCATAGCGCGCGACCTTTTCCGTCGGCACCTGGTCCATGCGGATCTGCTTTTTGCCTTTCTTTCCGATCAGTTCCTCAATGTGGATGTTCTCGTGGCCCAGTTGCCGCCGGGCGAGTTCGTCGAGGCCGTGGCTGCGCTCGCCGGCCCGCAGCAGGTAGTCGGCCACCATTGAGTCACCGGCGATCCCGGCGAGGGGAATGCCGTGCCGACCAAGGCAGAGCGCATCGTACTTGATGTTCTGATTGACCTTGGCGACCTTTGGGTCTTCCAAGATCGGCTTGAGCGCGCCGAGCGTCGTCGCCTCGTCGAGCAACTTCGCACCCTCGGGGCCACGGATCGCGAGGTAGTGTCCCTCGCCTTCCTTCCACGAGAACGCCAAGCCGACGACATCGGCCCGCAGTGGGTCGAGGTCGGTCGTTTCCAAGTCGACGGCGAACCGCTTTTGCTTCTTGAGCGCCTTGAGGAACTTGTCGAACTTCGCCTTTGTATCGACCAGTTCGTAGCCGTCGTAACTCCATGCATCGGCGGGCGGGGTGGCCGGCGCGTTGGCCCCAAACGCGAAGTCGCCGACCGATTCGTCTTCGGGGAACAAACTCCCGCCCGTCCGCGGTGCCAGCGCGGGTTCGCCGTCGGACCTTGCTGGCGCTGCGGGCTGGTTACGCACCTTGTTCGCGAACGTGCGGAAGCCCGCTTCCTCGAAGAGGGCCAGGAGCCGCGGGCCGTCGTAGTCGCGCACTTGCCACGCTTGCCAATCGAGCGGGATATCGACGTTAGTATCGAGTTTGACGAGTTTGCGGGCGGTCAGCGCCGCCTCGCGGTGGGCGATCAGGTTCTGCTTCATCTTGCCCTTCGGCAACTCGTCCACCTTCGTCAACAGGTTGTCGAGCGTGCCGAACTGCTGTAACAGCTTCGCCGCCGTCTTGGGACCAATGCCGGGGACGCCTTTCACGTTGTCCACCGAGTCGCCAACGAGGGACTGGAAATCGACGACCTGCTCCGGGGCGATGCCCCAATCGGTCTTCAGCGATTCGCGGTCGTACTTCAATTGTTTGCGCAGGTTGAAGATCTTGACGCGATCGCTGATGAGTTGCCGGCAGTCCTTGTCGCTGGTGGCCAGCAGCACATCACACCCACGCTTCTCCGCGGCGACAGCGACGGTGGCAAGAATATCGTCGGCCTCGAAGCGCTCTTTCGTCAGAACCGGCATATTGAACGCTTCGATGACGGCCTGGATGCGCGGCACCTGGCTGATGAGGTCGTCGGGCGGTTCCTTGCGCGTGGCTTTGTAGTCCGGCGCGATGTCGCTGCGGAAGGTCGGTTCAGCTCGGTCGAACGCGCAGAGCAGGTAAGTTGGCTTGATCTGCTCACGGAGGAAGAACAGGTCGCGGGTGAAGCCATAGAGGGCGTTGACTGGTCGGCCGTCGGGGCCGGTCATTTCTGGGATGGCGTGAAAGACCTGGTAGATCAGCGCATGCGCATCCACCAGAACGACGATTTCGGGTGCGCCGGCGGGGGCCATGAATGAGCCACCAAGGAGGGACCGGGTCGTTCAATCGGTCGGCGTGGTCGCCACGGAGGGAGGACCGAGGTGCGACGGCCATCACGGACCGTCGGGGGTCAATTCCGCACCGAGGGCGGCACGCTCCCGCGTCGGCCGGGGCCGCGACTTGGCGCTAAGGTCGAGCGGTAACGAACCGGGGACCGTCGTGCGTTCGCAGCGGGACTATGGGATAGGGACAATGACGGCAGGCGAGTGGGAGCACGCTATTAAGGGCAGGGTAAAAGTCGCGCCCCCACGTGTCAAGAGCAACCGGGCAGGAGTTTTTACTCACGGTGCCGAATTGACCATAGGCTCGTTCAGACCCCAACGAACGACGCGGCGTCGGCCCCGGCGGGATGCCACCGGCCGCGCCGCGCCAGCGTCGCAGAGTCGGGACCGTCAATTCGCTTTCAGCTTCGTCACGAGGAACTCGCGGACGTTCTTGTACTTCTCATGGGTGTGCCCCGGCCACGCCACAATGCACTCCACGCCGACCTTCTTCGTCACCTTCTCCAGTTCCATCCCATAGATCGGCGAATGCGTCGGGTCTTTTTGCGGTTCACCCACGACCGGTGGCTTGTCCTGTGCGCCGTATTCCAGGAACACCGGCGGGTCGTCCTTCGTCACGAGTTCGATGGGCGAATACTCGCGAATCCACGGCAGAATCTTGTCGCGATTCTCTAGTGCAAGGCGGAACTCGTCGGATCGCTGCCGGCCCTGGGCGGCATAGCCGAACGCATGACCCGCATAGACGGCATTCGGCATCCATTCTTGCACCTGCTTGGGATCGAGCGACGTTTGGGCCCCGTTGACGGCCGCGCAGGTCAGCCGGGTCGATTCCCGGGCGATGGGATCGGTACTCTTGGGATCCGCCAGGTCATCGTGGAACGCGAGCCACAGCGAAGTGCAAGCTCCGGCCGAACCGCCTGTCGAGCCGACCCGCGTTTTGTCGATGTTCCATTCCTTGGCTTTCGAGCGGAGCGTCTGAAGCGCCCGTGCGGCATCGTGGAGCGGAGCCTTCACGGGTGGTTCGACGTTCTCCTCCATGCCGTGCTTGATGAAGCGGTAGTTGAGTGCGGCGACCGAGATGCCGGCATCGAGGTACGCCTTAACGGCGGCCGCGCCCGTTCCGGATTTATCGCCGTTGACCCAGCCACCACCGTGGATGATGAGAACGAGCGGCGTCGGCGTATCCGACTTCGCTTGCCAGAAGTCGAACTTGTTGCGGACGTGCGGCCCGTAGCTGTAGTCGGCGGCCGTCGGCGGAATGACCTCGGCGGCCGACTTGTTCTTCGGCTTGTCCTGCGCCTTGGCCTTGGGTTTCGGCTCCTGCGCGGCGGCAAGCGACGCGGCAAGTGCGACGACAATCAATGATCGGAACATCGGTGCGACCCCATGGGAGAGTAGGCGACTCGCACCTATGACTATCGGTTCGCAACGCTTCGGAGAAGCGTCGGCGAACGGACCGCGTCCGCGCTCCGTGCTTGGCGAACGCAAGCACGCGGCGCGGACGCGGCCCCGCTCGGCGAGTCACTTCGGCCTCGACTGCGGCTCGGACGATTTCGTCCGCGCGAGTTGCCTCTTCAACTCGTCGAGTTCCGTCTGCAACTGATCGATCCGCCGCTCCAGTTCGGCCTGGGTTACCGGGACTCGGATCATGCGTCCGGTTGCGGATCGAGCCGGACTCGGAGTCGGACTTTCGATCGGCGGAACTGGAATTGCCGGGGCGAGAGGGGCACTCGCAATCGCGGGAGTTGTGGGGCGGATCGGAACGCCTGTCACTTCGTGGGCCGCAGCCATGCGGGAATCAAGCCGTCGCTTCCCCTGTCGCAACTTGATTTCGGCTTCCTTGCGCCGGGCCATCGTGCTCATCAGCTCGGCCTCGGTTGACGCGACGACGGTCGCCGCGCGGCGATATTCCGTTTCCGAGCCGGTGCCGTTCTGGCGAAGCTTGGCCGCCAGGTCCAACTCGTGCTTGGCCAGTTCGATCTTGGCCTTGGCACCACGCAACTCGGCATCGCGCAGCTCCAGTTGCACCTCAAGCAACTCGACCTCGTCTCGCAGCGCCTGGACGTCTTCGGCAACGCGTGCCACCGAGGCCACCGAGGTCACAGCCCGGACCTTGGCCGGCGGCGCGACGGGCGCGGGAGCCGTCGGAATGGCGGGTGGTGTCGGCGGTTCCGGTGGTGGGTCGTCCGCCCAGCCCGGCCGCCACGGCAGCGCAAGCGCTGCCAGCGAAATCAGCAGGATCGCCGCAGTCCACGGACGGCGGTGCTCAGTCGTCGGCGTCAGGATCATGGTCACTCTCCTTCGCAATTCGGTCCCCCGGGCCGCGCCCCCACACGCGAGCGGCACGGCCAACGGGCGCGAGACAAAAGCAGCCGCCTCCACCAGAGCGGACGCATAGTCGTTCGCCAGGTGTGGCAGTGCGCGAATCACACGTTCGTCACAGCACGCTTCTTCGGCCCGCCGGCGTCGCCGCCGCGCCCACCAGGCGATCGGCAGCCACCAGTACAGGCCGACAGCAGCCAACTCCAGCCGCCGCGCCCAGACATCGCCGCGGGCCAAGTGCGCGAATTCGTGAGCCAGGACGGATAGCCGCCCCGCAGGCGAAAGCGTCGCCCACAAGCCGCGCGGCAGGAACACCGTCGAGCGGCCCAGGGCAAACGGCGACACCGCCGCGTCGAGCCAGCGCACTTGCACGGGCCACCGGACCTTCATGGCACGCGCTGCTTCCGCCATGTCGTCGGCAAGCTCCGCGGTCGCATCCCGCGCGGTGCGAACGGTGCGATGAAACCGCGTGAGCCGGACGACTGCGAGCGCCCAATACGCGCCCGACCCGGCCAGCCAGACCCCCAGCCCGACGGCAGGCCACGACCACACCGATTGGGCAACCGTCGCGTCCTCGGCGACGAGTATTGGCGATGCGACCTCCTCGGGCGCCTCGTCGGGAATTGCGACCGTCGGCGGTACAGTCACCGACTCGATGACGGGCAGAACGGTCGGCAGCGTCGGGACGGCGGCTGGCGTTGGCCGAACGAGCGGCACGAACACCAGCGGTGGCAAGAGCAGCTTGACGAGCACGAGCAGCCAGGCCCGGCTGACAAACGCCGGGCGACGAACGAGGGCAACGGCTGCCGCGACGAGCAGGGCCAGCACGGTGGCCAAACCGGCATTGAGGAGCAACAGGTCCACGGCCGTACTCCTAGTTCTGTGGGCGCGATAGCCGGCGCACCAGCGCTCGCAGTTCGCGAAGATCGTCCTCGGACAATGGCCCCGCCTCGACGAGGCTCGACAGAAGCGGCGTCAACGAACCATCGCACAAGTCGTCGGCCACGGCCCGGACGCGACGAGCGATCAGTGCTTCGCGTGGTACCACGGCCGTGAACTCCCGCCGCGGCCCATCGCGGCGCGACGACACGTAGCCTTTCGCTTCGAGCCGTTCGAGCAGCTTTTGCACGGTGGTGTAATGGGCCGGCGTGCCGTCGGGATAGAGCGTGTCGGCCAGATCGCGCCGCGTCTGCGTGCCGGCGTCCCAGAGGCAGCGCAGCACCGCCAGCTCAGCGTCGGTCACATCGGCGTATTCATCTCGCATCGGCAGCCTTCCATAGACATGGCGACTAGGTTCGATTAGACACGATGACTAAGATGTTGTCAAGGGGTGATAGCGAGTTTCGGCGGATGGCGGATATTCTGGGACACACGCATTCGCATGTATCGATGCGTGAAGCAGGGACGTCGGTCGCAGCGCAGCGACCCCGACGAGCGTTAAGGCGAGTGCGACTCACGATATGGTGGAAGGAACGTGGCTTGACTTTCGAGGCCATCGAGCGGTTCGGCGGGTCTCGACGGCCCGAGCCTGGCGGAGATCTCACGGCGGCGGGTGCCGACCTCATTTTTGGCCATCAGCCTGGGTCGATTCAAGAGCATTGCCTGCGTCTGTTCCCGTGCCATCCGCGCTGCGACCCACAACACCCCCGACACCGGCCACGGCAACTTAGCGCGGTTGTTCGCCCGCTACCCTGCCGCGGTCGTCGTCGTCGAGGCGTGCGGGAACGCCGGGCGGGCCGCCGAATGCGGGTCGCCGACTAATCGCGGCTCGAGATCGGCTTACATCGTCCGGGGTCAGCGCCGACGACCGTCAGCGAGAAGTGAACATGACCTCATTGCTCCCACTTGCACTGACCCGACTCCCCGAGCGACGATCACTCCTTGCGGCCGTACTTGTCCGTGACAAAACTCACGTCGAACGGCCGCACCTGCGCTTGGAATACATAGGCCTTGACCGCCGGATCCGCTTTCACGATTTTCTGGGCCTGCTCTTCCGACTCCGCTTCGAACACGATGAGCGCTACGTTGTCCCAGTAGTCCCCTTTCATCCCGCCGGCGAGAACCGCGCGCCCCTCCCCGAGTTGTTTCGCCCAGTACTCGCCATGCGCGGCCAGCGCGGCGTTCGCCTCTTTATCGTCCGGCCATTTCCCTGACTCCTTCCATCGAAGGTAAAGGTCGTGACGGAGTCGCAAGAGGACGACATAGGCCTCGATTTTTTGTTTGTTCCCTTTGCCATACGCCGGAGACGATTCGGCGCGGGGTGGCTTCTGCGACCACGCAAACTGGGCTGTCGTCAATCCCAGCACGCCGATGCACGCCGCGCAAATTACGAATCCGACTCTTCGGCGGTCCATGTGTTGTTCCTCTGTAGCCGAACATCAGGTTCAGCAGCGGCGGCCTGCTACGACTTTCATTCCTGGATGCGACTGACGAGTCCGCCGTCTGCTGCAACGCGGGGTTAGGCTAAAAACCTTTTGCTAGCCGCACGCAGGAATGCCGCTACTCAGGCTGCGACGATCATCAAAGGCAGGTCTTCGATTCACCTGGCTTCAGGCCCAATCCTTCGAGCTTTTTCTCAACGTCGCTCCTCACCGCGCCGTGGGCTTTCCCGTCACTTGTCGACACGGTGGTCCTGAACGCCACATACTGGCCCACCGGATGGACGAGAGCCGATCCCTTCTCAACCCCGGACACTTCCTCGATGGCTGTCCGAACCTTTTCAGTTTGAGTTGGGTCGATGCCCTTTACCTCGATTACCCACTGGCCCTTGGTCGCATTAAAGCTCGCGTAATTCGTCGGAGGCGGTTGCGGTGCCGAGCTACAAGCGCAGGCGAGCAGCAGCAGGCCAAGCAGGGCCAGGCGCGCCACCTGTCGAAGCATAATACTTCCCCCTCATCTTGGCCGAACTGGTGATTCACCTAACCGGCCGGTTGACTCATTCCGTTCGCCGGTTGACCCATTCCGTTCGCCAGTTGTGCCATACCGGCCCCATTGAAGCACGGCCACCGATGGGTTGCAATCACCCGCAATCGACTTTCTCGATTTTCTACTTGCAACCGAACGTGGCTATTTGCACACCCATTTGCCGATAATCCACGTTGGGCGTCAGGAGGGATACGATTGATGCCGACGCAAGGCAGCCCGGATCGGTCATGCCCCAACCCCTGAAACTCCTCGACCGCCTCCGAGCCACTGCCTTCGCCGACACGATGCCTGGCGCCGTCGCCGACGACATCATGCAGTGAGGTCGTCGGTACATTCTGTTCCACGGCGTTCGTCACCCGGACGACCTGACGGCCACCGACTTGGCTCGCTTCCTCGCCGAGGTTGCGCGAACTGCCGACAAGCCGCTTCCCCCCCTTGGATCGCGCCAGCCGGACACTCGACTTCCTCTGTCATCTCCTTGCGGATGCACCGCGGCCGGCTCAGGCCGGGCGTGAGGTTTCTCGCCAAAAAGGGTGCAAAGGGCGCATGTGTAGCGCGACCAAAGTAAGGTTGCGCCCCACCCCCAGAACCGCGCGACCGTACGACCATTCCGGCTACCGCAGATCGACCTGCCGCACGGTCACCGCGGTCAGCCGTCGCGGATCGACCGCGACGCCAACGCCCGGCCGCCGCGGCACCGCAGCCCAGCCGCCCCAGCCGAAGCCGGCGTTCGGCGCGAGGTTCTGGCGCAGCAGAAAGCGGTCGTAGGAGCCTTCGACGAACTCGACGCCATCGACCGCGGCCGCGAATTGCCGGCCGGCCAAGGACGACAGTGCCGACTCGCCCACCTGGCAGCTCACTTGTAGCGTCAGCCCGTGCCGCCGAGCCGCGGCCGCCATGCGCAGCGCTCCGGTGAAGCCGCCGCATTTCGACATCTTTACGTTCGCCACGTCAATGGCCCCGAGCGCGACCGCCCGCTCGATGTCGTCGGGCGTGCAGGCCGATTCATCGAGCGCAATGCGGATGCCGAACCGCCGGCGCACCGCGGCGAGGCAGTCCAACTCCGCGTGCGGCACCGGTTGCTCGACAACCGCTAACTGGAACGGCTGTAACTCTGCGAGCCGATCGACGATGTCGCCGCGGCGCCAGGCCTCGTTCGCATCGACATAGACGCACACGGCCGGGTACGTCAGATACCGCCGCACACCGCGGAGCCGCGTGGCGTCGTCGTGCCCGGCGATGCCGACCTTCACCTTGACCGAGCGAAAGCCGGCAATGCGCATGGCCGCGGCAGCGATGCGTAACTTCCGGCCGTCGGCCCCCATGATCGCGCCGGAGTATCGGACCCGCTGTCGCGGCCGATACAGCGACGGGGCAAGGATCGGCACGACATCGCTGAGGGGACGAGTGAAATGCTGGCCGAACGCATCGAGAATCGCCAGTTCGACGGCGCAGCGAGCGGCGTTGGCCGAGCGGTCGCCGGCCAGCGTCAGCCGGTCGGCCAGGTGGACGGCGGCCGACCAGTCGCGGCAATCATCCAGTTGTGCGGCGAGATCGGTTTGAGTCAGGCGTTCGAGACAGGTGTCGATGGTCTCGCCCGTGACGTACTCGCGCGGCAGGCCTTCCCCATAGCCAACGGTGCCGTCGGCAAGCTCACAGCGGACGAGGACATTGTCAGTCGCGGTACGTTCGTAGAGGGCGTGACGGATCGGCCGCTTCAGCGTCAGGCGGATGTGAAACGCGGTGAGCCGAACGATTCGCATGGACCGCCCCGGTACGACTCGTACGGCAACTTGACTTCAGTTCAAGAAGTAGGCCCGATGAATCTCGCTGGCCGCCAGCGCGCACGCTTCCTGCACGTCCACCAGGAATTCACCGACACCACGGACGAATAGCTCGTCGGCGTCGGCGTAGCGAAGATCGCCATCGAGGCGACCCAATTGCCGCTCGGCCGGCGCACCCCACGCCCCATCGCCAGCGATCGCTCGCAGCGACTCCAGGCCCCGGGCGACGCCAAACCGCAAGGATCGCGGGAAATCGGGCCGTAGCACGAGGAAGCCTACCACGCCCACGGGGTCGATCCGTTCACGGGCTTGCTGCAAGTAGGCCTCGTGAGCCGAGCAACTCCGGAGTAAGCCGACCCACGTGGCGATACCTTCGCCCGGCGCGCCGCCTTGGAATCGGGCCTGCAAGATGCGGCTGGTCATATCCACGCGTTCGAGATAGCGGCCGAGTTGCAGGAAATGGAACACCTCGGTGCGCGGGAGCGTACCGTCCACCAAGGCCTCGAACAACAAGCAATCGCGACGCACGCGATCCAGAAACCGCAGCGGACTCGACTCCAACCGGGCGCGGGCCTTCGGGCCGTTGAGGTAGAGGTGCAGTTGGTTGAGGTGGCTCCAGGCTTCGCTCGAGAGCGCTTCCTGCGTCCCGCGGGCGTTCTCGCGGGCCCGAGCGATCATCGAGCGAATCGACGAGGAGCCGGCACGATCGAACGAAAGATACGACATCGCCCGGCCGCGATCGTCATCCGGCAGCGTCTCGTGGCAGCCGAGCATCCGTACGACGGCAGCGAGCGGCCGACCGCCCGTTGCGCCGACATCGAGTTCGCGATGGTACGCATCGTCGAGGAGACGCGCAACATTGTCGGCCCGCTCAACGTAGCGAGCGATCCAGTACAGGTTCTCGGCGACGCGGGAAAGCATGCGAATCCATCCCTCCGATTGCCATCGGTGGGCTTTATTCCCTCAACACCCAGGTATCCTTCGACCCACCGCCCTGCGAGCTGTTGACGACGAGGCTCCCCTTCGGCAGGGCCACGCGCGTTAGGCCGCCGGGCAGCACTTTGATTTCTTCGCCATACAGGACAAATGGCCGCAGGTCTACGTGCCGGCCATCGATCTGGTCGCCCACCAGCGTCGGATGCTGCGAGAGCGTGATCGTCGGCTGCGCGATGTAGCCGCGCGGATTGTCCGAGACCTTGCGGGCGAACTCGTCTCGCTCAGCCGCTGTCGACGCCGGGCCGATCAACATGCCGTAACCGCCCGACGCATCCACCGCCTTGACGACCAGCTTGTCGAGGTTCGCGAGGACGTGCTGCCGATGACTCGGGACCGTCGGACGGAACGTCTCGACGTTTTCGAGGACGGGCTCTTCGCCGAGGTAGTAACGGATGATGTCGGGGACGTAGGGGTACACGGCCTTGTCGTCCGCCACACCGGTACCGATGGCGTTCGCCAGACCAAGCTGCCCGGCCCGATACGCGCCGACGAGGCCGGCCACGCCGAGCTGTGTGTCGCGGCGGAACGTCAACGGATCGAGGAAGTCGTCGTCCACCCGTCGGTACACGACATCGACGCGCTCCAGGCCACGGGTCGTACGCATGTGTAACGCCCCGTTATCGATGACGAGATCGCGGCCCTCAACGAGTTGCACACCCATCTGGCGAGCGAGGAAGCTGTGTTCGTAGTACGCCGAGTTATAGACGCCGGGCGTCAGCACGACGATCTTGGGATCGTCGCAGCCCGGCGGAGCGATGTGCCGTAGGGTTGCAAGCAGATTGGCGGCATAGTCGTCCACGGGTCGGACGTTGTACCCCTCAAAAAAAGAAGGGAATGCCTGCTTCATGACCTGCCGGTTCTTCAGAACGTAGCTAACGCCCGAGGGCGTGCGCGCGTTGTCTTCGAGAACAAGGTAATTGCCGGCCGGATCGCGGATCAGGTCGGTGCCACAGACGTGAACGTAGACATCCTTCGGCACCCGCAGCCCGGCAAACTCGCGGCGGTAGCCGGAGGCGCTCAGCACCAACTCCGCCGGCACGCGCTTGTCGCGGAGGATGGTGCGATCGTGGTAGACATCGTGGATGAACAGATTGAGGGCACGCATCCGTTGTTGCAGGCCCCGCTCGATGCGAGTCCACTCGTTGGCTGGCACGAGGCGCGGAATGGGGTCGAACGGCATGATGCGCTCGACGCCGCGACCTCGGCCGTAGACCGTGAACGTGATGCCTTGGTTTCGCATCAACTGGTCGGCCAGACGGTCGCGGCTGTGGAGGTCGGCGGCCGTGAGCGACGCAAGCCGGTCGAAAAGCGGTGCGTAGTGCGCCCGCGGCTCGCCGGGGGCAGCGAACATCTCATCGAATCCCGTCAGCGAGTACGAATCGAACAAGTCGGTCGTCGCCGGCGGGCGGCGGAGGGTTTGCATGGCCGGACCACCGTTTCGAGTCGGCCGGGGGAGAGGGCCGGCGGCGGTCGTGAATTTCCCGAATGGGTGAAATCTACCGGACGGCGGCGGGCGTGTCCACGGGAGTCGCAGGAGTTGCGAACCACAGAGACCCAGAGGCACAGGGAAAACCGAGTACATTGTCCCCTGTCTTCTCTGTGCCTTTGTGTCTCTGTGGTTAGTACCCTCCCGGAACCCCGCCATGAACCGCCGCGAAGTGATCGCCGCCGCCACCGCCGCCAGCCTGACCGCCGTCGCCATGGGCCAGGACAAGGACGCCCCGATCAAGGCCCGCGACCCGCTCAAGGTCACCAAGCTCGAAACCTACCTCGTCCAGCCGCGGTGGCTGTTCCTCAAGGTCCACACCAACGCTGGCATCGTCGGCCTCGGCGAGCCGGTCGTCGAGGGCCGGGCGCTGACGGTGCAGACGGCGATCAAGGAGATCGAGCCGTACCTGATCGGCAAGGACCCGCGGCGGGTGGCCCACCACTGGCAGGCGATCTACCGCCACGCCTTCTACCGCGGCGGGCCGGTGCTGACCAGCGCCCTGAGCGGCATCGACATGGCCCTGTGGGACATCAAGGGCAAGGCGCTCGGCGTGCCGGTGTACGAGTTGCTCGGCGGGCCGACGCGGGACAAGGTGCGGGTGTACGCGGCCGTGGGGTCGCCGGCCGACATCAAGCGGCGGCTCGGCGAGGGCTTCACCGCGTTCAAGACCGGCCCGGCGTTCAAGCGGCGGTACCCGCGGGCCATCGAGTCGCCGGCCCAGGTGAAGTACGCCGTCGAGCGGTTCGCGGCGTTGCGCGAGGCCGGCGGCGACGACGCGGACATCGCCATCGACTTCCACGGCAAGGTCGGCCCGGCGCTGGCGAAGGTCCTCATCAAGGGGCTGGAGCCGTACCACCCGATGTTTATCGAGGAGCCGATCAACTGCCAGAACCACGACATCATGGCCGAGATCGCCCGCGGCACCCACCTGCCGATCGCGACCGGCGAGCGGGTCTTCACCAAGTGGGGCTTCCGCGAGGTGCTGGAGAAGAAGGCCGCGACGGTGCTACAGCCGGACCTGTGCCACGCCGGCGGCATCACCGAATGCCGGCTGATCGCGGGGTTGGCCGAGTCGTACTACGCGACCATCGCCCCGCACAACCCGCTCGGCCCGATCTCGCTCGCCGCGGGCCTGCAACTGGCGGCGTCGATCCCGAACTTCTTGTGCCAGGAACATCGCACGCTCGGCGAGGGTTATTTGAAGAAGCCGTTCGTGTTGAAGAAGGGCTTCGTGGACATCCCGACGGGGCCGGGCCTCGGCATCGAACTGGACGAGGACGCGGTGGCGCAGAAGGTCGGCCACGACTGGCGGAGCACCGAGAGCTACGACGAGGACGACGGGTCGGTGGTGGATTGGTGAGAGAACGCCGGGGTTGCGTGTATTGCCAATTGATATACAGTTTCCGGGAGGAGGTGAACGATGTCGACAAAACGTCTTCCGACCCAGAAACCCGCACCGACCTCGCCGCTCATGGTCCGCCTCGACGCGCCTAGTAAGGCGTTCCTCGCCGCGGCGGCAGCACTGCGGCGCGTGAGCGTCAGCGATTACGTTCGCACCGTGACGGTCGCCCAGGCCCGTAAAGAAGTCGAGGCGGCCCGCGAGCAGACCATCGTCATGACGCCGGAGGAGCAACTGGCGTTCTGGAATGCCTTGAACGCGCCGGTCAAGCTGACACCCGCGCAGCGCCGCCTCGGGGCCATGATGCGAGGCGAGGAGTGAACGACCCCCGCTTCCCGGACGGTTGGCGGTTGGAACGCTTGGCCAAGGGCCACCCGCGCAAGGCATTCGACTGCCGCGAGCAAGCCGTCAACGATTGGCTTACGGCCCGGGCGCTCCAACACCAGGACAAGCGATTGTCTGTCACAAAGGTCTTGCTCGACGGCGACGACGCTGTCGCTGGCTTCTACACGCTGGCGACCGGACAGGTCGATTTCGGCGATCTGCCCGCCGCGGAGACGAAGAAGTTGCCGAAGCGATTCCTGCCGGTCGCCGTGTTGGCTTGGCTCGGTGTGAGCTACGCGCACCAGGGGCAGGGTTTGGGCCAGCGCTTGTTGGCTCAATCGCTCCGCGACTGCCACGACGCCGGCCGAACGTTTGCGTTCGTCGCGGTCGTCCTCGATTGCCTTACCGATGTCGCGAAGGCATTCTACCAGAGGTTCGATTTCGAAGAGATGCCCGGACACCCGTACCGACTGTTCTTGAGCGCACGGAAGCTCGACGCGGTGATGACTGGCGAATAACCTCGCGCTGCCTATACCCGCTCCAGCAGTGCCACCGGGAACGCTCGCAGCACCTCGCTCAGCGGCAGCCCGGCGATGCCGTCGGCCTCGCGCACCGCGACCTCGATCCCGGTGAACACGTCGCGGTACGTCCGCCCCATCGCCTCGCGCGGCAGCACCAGCCACGTGTCGCGCCACGTGTGCCGGCCGAGCGGCCACACCGCAGCACCACCCGTCAGTCCGACCGCCAGTCGCGGCACCACGACCGTCACCAACGCTTCGCCGAGCAATCGCGCGAAGGCGACCGTATGCTTGCGCCGCCGGCCGACCGTCCGCAGCGGACGGTATTCGCCACGACAGAACAGATCTTCATGAGCCGCGCGGAACTGTAGCGCCCGTTGCGTGAGGTACATCTTCACCCGGCCGTCGTTGCTCGCCGCCAACAGTTCCGCCGCCAACTCCGGCGATGGCTCGCGCGATTTCAGCCCCGCGAGCAATTCGCGCCGCCTCACGTAATCGACCGGCCGGCGGTTGTCTGGGTCCACCAGCGTCAGGTCCCACAGCTCCGACCCTTGATAGAAGTCCGGCACGCCCGGCGACGTGAGTTTGAGCAGCGTTTGCGACAAGCTGTTGACCTGGCCGAAGAACGCGACTCGCTTCTGCAAGGCGTCGAGGTCGCGGCGAAATGGGTCGCTCGGATCGTCGCTCAGGACTTGTTCCACAAAGGTCTTCGTCGCCTCCTCGTAGTCGGCGTTCGGATTGACCCAACTCGTGTGGACCTCGGCCTCCTTGATCGCCTTGAGCATGTAGTTCGCCAGCCGTCCGCGGAACGTGGTGAACTCCTCCGGCGTGGGATCGTTCGGCCATGCGCCGAGCATGACCTGGTAGAACAGGTACTCATCGTTACGGTCGGGGGCGAACTCGCCCTTGACGATGCTCTTGCGGGACGTGTTCATCCGCGTCCAACGCAGGATCGCTTGCCGCCATTCCTCGGGCACCTCACTCAACACGTTGATGCGCGCCCGCGTGTCTTCACCGCGCTTGGTGTCGTGTGTCGCAGTGCCGAGCATGGTATGCGGCCAGCTTTGGAGTCGGGCCAGGCTGCGACGGTGGAACGCGGCCGGGATGACGCCGAACTCCTCCGGGCTGCCGCCCACTTCGTTGAGCGACACCAGCCGGTTGAACACATAGAACGCCGTGTCCTCGACGCCCTTGGCCATCACCGGCCCCGTCACCTGCTGAAACCGCCGCACGAAGTTCACCACCCCCGGCTGATCCTCGGCCCGGAACGTTACGACGTTTTCGAGTAGCAGCGTGTCGCGCAGAAAGTCGAAGATCGATGCGGCAACGCGGGCGTTCCGCCGCTTCGCCTCGGCCACGGCCTGCTCGATGTACGCCGCATCCCGGGGCAGCACCGTCCCGGGCGCAGTGATGTAAGTGCGGTAAACCGGCAGGAACGCGATCACCTCGCGCAACGCCCGCGTCAACAGGTTGAGGGTGAAGTCGCGGTACCGGCGGTTGCGGTTCGCGAGCCGGTCGAGTTGGTACGCCAGGGAATTCAATTCGCCGGCCATGGACGACATCATCACGACCCGCTTGCTGGCGGCGACGAGGGGGCCAAAGTCGTACTCGTGGCCGCAGAACTGACCGTACAGCCGGTCGAATGTCCGGCGGTAGCGACGATCCACGAACAGGCCATTGACCGCCGTCAGGAAGTCGTAGCCGACAGTGCCGGCGACAGCCCAATCGGCCGGCAACGGCTCGCCTTCCGCCAGGATCTTCTCGGCAACGACGTAGAGCGGCCACGCCGGCCGGCCGTCGCCGCCGCTGGCCTGCGTGAACCAGTCGTCGAGCGGCGGCGCGTCCGGCACGCCGGCGACGAACCTCTCCTGCAATTGCCGGAAGTAGCCGACGGGGTCGCGCAGTCCATCGGGATGGTCGATGCGCAACCCCGTGGCCTTTCCCTCGGCAAGCAGCTTGAAGGCAATCGCATGGGTGGCCTCGAACACTTCGGGCAGTTCGACGCGGATGGCGGCGAGATCGTTAATGTCGAAGAACCGGCGGTAGTTGATCTCTTCGCCGGCCACGCGCCAAAATGCAGGTCGGTAGGCTTGCGCGTCGATCAGCTCGTGCATGGCCTCGAAACTGTTCGGGTCGGCGGGATTGCCGTTGAAGTCCGCGAGGGTGCCGTCGACAAAGGCGCGGAAGGCGGCGCTGTCGCGGTACAGGGCCGCGAGCCGCCGGCGGACGACGGACGACTCGCGCTGTCGTTCTGCGATCTTCTCCGGCTCGCGCGTTCCGCGCGGAGGCAAGTGACCGATGGCGGTCAGGATGCTCAGATACTCGAGGGCACAGGGATCCTGAGCATCGAGCGACTCCAACAGAGCATCGCGCCGTCGGCCGAGAATTGTGGCATAGCTTCGCGGTCCGACCGGCAGTTGCACCGATCCGACGTGCAGCAGGAACCGCCCATCATCGAAGGTCAGGTGGAATTTACCCTTTTCGAGCACCGTGCCGTATTGGTCTTCGAGAATCGGCAAAAGCACCTTGTCCGCCATCTCCGGTTTGACGGGGTGCCAGTCGATGTCGAAGTGGCTGGCGAACGCGCTCGACGGGCCGTTTTCGAGGACATCGGCCCACCAGCCATT
The DNA here is from genome assembly GCA_046350275.1 of Gemmataceae bacterium. GTDB lineage: Bacteria > Planctomycetota > Planctomycetia > Gemmatales > Gemmataceae > JAXMAS01. Next base: position 89,967 of record JAXMAS010000013.1, on the reverse strand, counting down.
GGTGGGATCGCCAATGCCCATATGGTTGGGCACGGTATCGAGGATTAGTCCAAGCCCGGCCTTTTGCAGTGCCGCCGAGAATACCTCGAACGCTTCCTCCCCACCGAGATCGGCCGACAGTTGGCCGTGATCGGTCACGTCGTAGCCGTGTGTACTGCCTGGCCGGGCCTGGAGGACGGGCGATGCATAAGCGTCACTGATCCCGAGTTCGGCAAGGTAATCGGCGATGGTTGCGGCATCGCGAAACGTAAACGCTCGCGTGAGTTGCAGGCGATACGTCGCGCGCGGCACCCGGCCAAAGGCAAGTGGTGTCACTGTCATGCCGCCGCATTGTCGTGCAAACCGTAGACCAATGCAAGGGGCGGGGCGAAGCGACGGCCGCTGAGTTCGGATCAACCGCGAGCGTCAGCCGCCCAGTGGCCTGGAACACCACATCCGAAGACGATCCCTTGAAGAGCGTATATGCAAAGCTATACCCTCTCCGGTATTTATGCGCGACGCGCCCGGTCTCAGGAGGTTGCGGATGGGGACGGCGAAGGACGGCGGAACCTTAGCGCTCGTGGTCGGCGGCGGCCCCGCCCCTGGCATCAACGGCGTGATCAGCGCCGTGACGATCGAGGCCATCAACCACGGCATGAAAGTTCTGGGCGTGCAAGACGGCTACAAGTGGCTCGTCGAGGGGAAGACGGACCACATCCGCGACCTCTCGATCGCGGACGTGAGCCGATTGCAACTGACCGGCGGGTCGATCCTCGGCACCTCGCGCACGAACCCGGCCAAGAAGGACGAGGATATGAACCGCGTCCTCGACGCCTTCCGCGCTCTCGGTGTCACCGCCCTCGTCTCGATTGGCGGTGACGATACGGCGTTTTCGGCCAGCCAGGTCTACAAGCGCGCCGGTGGGGCAATTCATGTCGCGCACGTGCCGAAGACCATCGACAACGACCTGCCGCTGCCCCCTTCGGTACCAACGTTTGGGTTCGAGACAGCCCGGCACCACGGCGTCTTTATCGTCCGCAGCCTCGCCGAGGACGCAAAGACGACGGGCCGCTGGTACATCATTGTCAGCATGGGCCGGGCCGCGGGGCACCTGGCTCTCGGCATTGGCAAGGCGGCCGCGGCTACGCTCACGCTCATCCCAGAGGAGTTCGTTGGCCGGTCGCTGACGCTCGATGAACTCGTCGATACCATCGCCGGCACCGTCCTGAAGCGCAAGGCGTCGGGCAAGAGTTACGGTATCGTCGTGCTGGCCGAGGGGTTGATCGAGTCGATCGGCGAAAAAGGCCTGGCTGCGCTCGGCGACAAGCTCGAACGCTACGGCTCGCTCGAGCGCGATCCCCACGGACACCTGCGACTGGGCGAGATCGAGTTCGGCCGTATGGTCAAGGACCGCCTCGCCGCGACGCTCGATGAGATGAAGATCAAGACGACCTTGATCGACAAGGACCTCGGCTACGAGCTGCGCTGCGCGGAGCCGATCCCCTTTGACGCGGAATACACTCGCGACCTCGGCTACGGAGCCGTGAAGTTCCTGCTCTCGCCGGCAGCGTCGGAGTTCGGCGCGGTCATCAGCTTCGTCGACGGCAAGATGGTGCCGCAACCGTTCGAGAAGATGATCAACCCCGCCACCGGCCGCATGTTGCCGCGGAAGGTGGACGTGAAGAGCGAGACGTTCGAGTGCGCCCGTCGCTACATGATCCGCCTGGAGCCGCACGACTTCGAAGGCACGGCCCTGGAGCGATACGCCGCCGCCGCGGGCATGACGCCGGCCAAATTCAAGGAGCGGTTCGGTTATCTGGCGCAACAGCAGCACGCCGTCGGCGGGCGACGATAGCCGGGAATATTCGCTGGCGTCGCGGTTCATGCGGATATGGATTGGCGCGCTCTGCTTGCCGATGTCGTCGTCGCGATCCACGTTGGATACGTGGCGTTCGTCGTCTTCGGTCAACTCGGTATTCTCGTCGGCCTGTGGCGCGGCTGGCGGTGGGTGCGGAATCTGTGGTTCCGACTCGCTCACCTCCTGGCGATCCTCATCGTCGCTGGCGAGTCCCTGCTCGACATTCCTTGCCCACTTACGGTCTGGGAACATCAGCTTCGCGTCGCCGCAGGGCAAAGTTCGTCCGGCGAATCGTTTGTGGGCCGACTGCTCCATAGCCTCATTTTCGTCACCGCGCCAGCATGGGCGTTCACCGCGACTTACATCGCGTTTGCGATGACCGTGTTGGCCACGTTCGCGATGGCTCCGCCACGACGGCGAGGATCGCAAGGCCCCTAGCAGCATTGAGCGTCCCAACGGGGGTTGACCGCGCCGCGTAAAATGATGCTGTTCACATCCGACAACTTAACGCCCCATTTCCCGCGGAGACGCCCGTCATGTCGCAAGTTGTGACCGATCTGTTCGCATCCGTCGATGTCGTTGAGCCGCAGGAGGCCGGCGGATTGCAAGTGTTCGGGTTACGCTTCACACCGCCAAAGCCCCACGACTACGTCACGCTCGACGAGGCGCTGGCCACGAAGTCGCTTACCGTCAGCGAAGTCAGCGAGAGCGGCAGCGTGCCGACCCTCAAGCTAACCAATGCCACCGGGAAGCGCGTCTTCCTGATGGCCGGCGAGCAACTGGTCGGCGCGAAGCAGAACCGCGTCCTGAACACGAGTCTGCTCGTCGAAGTCGGGGCCGAGTTGCCGGTGCCGGTGAGCTGCGTCGAGCAGGGCCGCTGGGCGTACCGGTCGCAGAACTTTGGTTCCGTCGGCACGGCGTCGCACGGCAACCTGCGCAAGCTGATGACCCGACAGGTCAGCGGTAGCTACGTCCGCTTCTCCGCGCCGCTTTCGCATCAGGGCGAGGTCTGGCAAGAGGTGTCGCGCGCGCTGTCGAGCCACGGCTCGGTGTCCGGGTCGCACGCTCTGGAGCAGGTTTACGAGGACAAGCGCACCGACCTCGACGCTGCGGTTCAGTCGCTTGCCACACCCGAAGGGTGTAACGGAGCCGTCTTTGCCCTCCGCGGCAAGGTCGTCGGGGCCGACCTGTTTGACCGGCCGGACACGTTCAAGAAGCTCTGGCCAAAGCTGGTGCGGGCGTACGCGCTCGACGCCCTGGAGGCGCCGGACGCCGCCAAGAAGGCCGTGACACCGGCCGAGGTCGCAGCGTGGCTCGGCCAGTCGCGCGACGCGGTGGTGAAGTCGTTTCCGTCGCCGGCGCTGGGGCAGGACGTTCGCTTCGAGTCACCAGGCCTCATCGGGGCCGGGCTGATCGTCGAAGATACGCCGATACACGTCCAGGCGTTCCGGGAGGGGTAACGAGCCGATTCGCACACTGCAACGGACCACCCTCTTCCGTCGGCCCGTCGAGTGTGCAATAATCGCGGCCATGACGCAGCCGCCCTCGGATCCGACGCGATCCTCTGACGTTTGGCCGATCACCGACGTGCCCGGCGGTACGGGCGGTGCGCCCGAACCGCCGCCTTCGGCACCGGGACGTTACCAGTTTTACGGTGAGATCGCTCGCGGTGGGATGGGGTCGGTCGTTCGCGGCCGCGACGTCATCCTGGGCCGCGAGTTAGCCGTCAAGTTGCTGCTCAGCGAACACGCCGCCGACCCGGCCATGCTGCGTCGGTTCGTCGAAGAGGCCCAGATCGCCGGCCAGCTTCAGCACCCCGGCGTCGTGCCCATCTACGAGCTCGGTCGTTTCGACGACGGCCGACCGTACTTCACCATGAAGCTCGTCAAAGGTCGCACTCTCGCGGCCCTCTTAAACGAGCGAGTCTGCCCGGCCGACGAGCGTCAGCGGTTGCTTCGTACCTTCGCACAGATTTGCCAAACGATCGCTTACGCCCATGCCCGCGGTGTCATCCACCGCGACCTCAAGCCGTCGAACGTGATGGTCGGCAGCTTCGGCGAGGTCCAGGTCATGGATTGGGGCCTGGCGAAAGTGTTGGCCCGCGCTGACGACAGTGCGCCACCAGGCACCGAGACCGTCGTCCGTACGACCGCCAGTGGCGAGGCCTCGCAAGCCGGCACGATCGCCGGCACGCCAGCTTATATGGCCCCCGAACAAGCCTGTGGCGAACTCGACCAGATCGATGCGCGTACGGACGTGTTCGGTCTCGGGGCCATCCTCTGTCAGATCCTGACCGGTGAGCCGCCTTACGACGGTGAATCGAGCGAGGCCATCCTGCGGCGAGCCCGCCGAGCGGACCTGGCGGCGGCATTCGCCCGGCTCGATGCCTGCGAGGCCGGCGAGAACCTGACCGACCTGACCCGTCGATGTCTTGCCGCTGAGCCGGCCGATCGGCCCGCGGACGCGGGCGCGGTCGCGGCCGAAATCGAAGACCACCTGGCCGGTGTCGAGCGACGATTGCAAGAAGCCGAAGTGGAGCGTGCCGCAGCGCAGGTGCGTGCCGCTGGCGAACGACGTGCCCGAAGGCTGACCGCGGGCCTAGCGACCGCCGTGTTAGCCTTGGCGGCCGGCGGCGGCACGGTGGCGTGGACGCTCGGCCGGCTTCGCGGCGACGCCGAGGGACAGGTCATTGTCGCATTGGGCGAGGCCGACGTCCTGAGCGGCCAGGAACGATGGGCCGATGCCGCCAGTGCCGCCGGCCGGGCCGAAGCACTGGCCGGTGGCCGATTGATCTCCGACGGCCTCCGATACCGCGCTGCTCGGACCCGCGACGAATTGGACCGGCGAGCCGTCGATGCGAAGCGCGACCAAGACATGATCGACCGCTTGGTCGAAACCCGCGTTCGCAGAGCCTCGCGGCCGGATGACTTGTCGCCCACGTTTAACGCCGGGATCGCCGCCGAGTACGACGCTGCGTTCCGAGACTACGGCATCAACGTGCTCAAACTGACAATCGAGGAGGCGGCTCGTCAGATTCGCGCCCGTCCCATCTCGGCTCCACTGACCGCCGCCCTCGACGATTGGGTCCAAGATTCCGTCGACCGATTCTCACGCTTGAGTCGCTTGTTCCCGGATGCCGAACAGCCGTGGCATCGGTTGATCGCTGTGGCTCGGCTCGCCGACCCCGACCCCGAGCGTGACGCTCTGCGCCTCGCTATCGACCAGCCGCGCGATGCCGACCGAAAGGTCCTACTGGCCCAGGCTGGGAACGCCGGCCGCCTGCCCCCGGCCACTGCTGTGCTGCTTGCGCTTGCCCTCGACCGCAAAGGCGAATCGACGGCAGGAGTCGCGGCCCTGCTCGCGGCACAGCAAGCGCATCCGAGTGACCTCTGGCTCAATTTCAATCTCGGCGAGCGGTTCGAGATGCTGGGGCGACTCGACGAGGCCATTCGCTTCTACACGGCGGCCCGGGCGCTGCGACCGGAAGTGGGTACCGCGTTGGCCGACGCTCTCGATGCCCGCGGCCACGGCGATGAAGCCGTGGCCATCTTGCAAGAGGTCACGAAACTGCGCCCGACCGACGCAACGGCCGTTGCGACTCTCGCACGCGTGCTGCTAGGTGAAGGCGAGTACGTGGCCGCGGCCAATGCCGCCCGGCAGGCCCTTGCCTTGAAGCCTGACTGGCCCGACCCGTGGCTCACTCTCGGCGTCGCCCTCGCCCGTACGGGTGGTGACCAGGCCGACGCGGAACTCGTGGCACTGGCCCGCGCCATTCCAGACAACGCCCGGGCACACGCGGAACTCGGCGACCTGTTATTCGCTGCGGGGCGTTATGAGGATGCCATTATCCGCTATCGAAAGGCCGACGAGCTGATCAGCCACCTGTGGCAGCCGGGGCGACGGCCTCGGTTCGCTCGCGATTTCGGTCCGGCGATCGCCGACGCGCGGCGGCTCGCAGCCCTCGCGCCACGGCTGACGGCCGTCCGCCAAGGTACGGACTCACCGGCGAACGCGACCGAGCAACTGGCCTTCGCTCAGTTGTGCCAGGCCCGCGGGTATCCCGACGACGCAGCCCGTCTGTATGCAGCGGCATTCACGGCGGAGCCGAAGCTGGCCGCGGCTCATCGCTACAACGCCGCGTGTACGGCCGCGCTGGCGGACCGGCGACCGTTGGCACTCACCTGGTTGACCGCCGAACGCCTCGGTTGGGCCAAGCGACTGGAGACCAAGAACGCCCGAGACCGCGCATCGGTTCGCCGACAATTGCGCCACTGGCAACAGGATCGCGACCTGGCCGGCATCCGCACTGCCGAAAAGCTAGCCGCGCTACCCGAGGACGAGCGTGAAGCCTGGGTGCAGTTTTGGGAATCCGTCGACGAGATGTTGGTCCGCGCCAAGACGGCGAACTGATACGTGGACTGGGGCCTCGGCCCACAATGGGCTAGAATGGCGAGCAAATCACGCATCGAGTCCGCCATGACCGCCACGCGTCGCCGACCGATCGATGTTGCGCTGCCGCCCGAGGGCGTGTTCGTCCTCGAAAGCCACCATGGCCCCGGCTTTCGCATGAAGCCGGAACGGCACGACTTCCTCGAACTCTTCTACGTCCTCCACGGCCGCGGCGCGTTTCACATCGACGGTGGAGAATATCCCTGCCGCCGGGGCGACCTCGTGGCTGTGCCAGTCGGCCTTCTCCACCACATCGAAGATGATCCCGACGAGCCGCTGTCGCTCTATGGCGTCTGCGTCGCGCCGCGCGTCTGGGAGGCCGAACCGGATGTCGTCGCCCGTCTGCCCGCCGGACGGCAGCCCGTCGGCCGGTCGCTCGCATCCCGGGTCCGCGGTATCCTGCGACGGCTGTTATTCGAGCAAACGTCCCCGCAACCGGGCGGTCGAGCGCTGGCCGTCGGGCTGACGCTGCAACTGCTCGCCCGGCTCGCCCGCGAATCGGCGGACGACCAGCCGCTTCCCGCGCCGGTTCTCGATAGCCGAGTCGCCATCGAACGCTATCTGGCCGAGTTGCCCCAACGGTTCTTCGAAGCCACGGACCTCGATACGGCGGCAGCCGAACTCGGTGTGAGCCGACGACGCTTCACACAGCTCTTCCGGCAGGTCGCGGGCGAATCCTGGGGCGATGTCGTCACCCGGTTGCGGATCGATTATGCCGGGCAACTGCTCCGAGAAACGAATCGCAGTGCTGCGGCAACGGCGTTCGAGTGCGGCTACGAAGACGTGTCAAGCTTCTACCGCGCGTTTAAGCGCCTCAAAGGCGTTCCACCGCGCGCCTGGCGCGACGGGGCAGGGTAACGGGAATTCCCGTGAGTCGAGCCGGCGCCTCTCATGCTTCCATCATCGGATTGCCCGATTTGCAAATCGAAGATTGCCCGCAACGCCAAGACTTCAGCCGACGTTCGTGTTAACCTCAGCAGCACTCGGATTCATCGAATGCCGAACGTCATGTCCCGAAGGTCTGTAGGAGCTTGCGACGATGGTCCTCTCCCGATTCGACCCGCGGCAGCGGCCGCGCGGCTTCACGCTCATCGAGCTACTGGTCGTCATCGCGATCATCGCGGTGCTGATTGGCCTGCTGCTGCCCGCCGTGCAAAAGGTGCGTGAGGCGGCCCAGCGGTCCAGTTGCCAGAACAACCTCAAACAGCTTGGCTTGGCGGTCCACAACTACCACGATGCACTCAACGAGCTGCCGCCGACCCGCATCAACAGCAACTACGCGACGTGGTTCGTGCTGGTCATGCCGTACGTTGAGCAGGGCAACATCTCGCGGCTCTGGAGCTTCTCTGCACCGTACGCCAACCAGGACCCGCAGAACATCCAGTCCCAGGTGAAGATCTTCTATTGCCCGTCGCGGCGTAGCGCGAGCGATAATCTGCTGAGCCTCGTCCAAGGTGTCGAGCCCAGCGACTTGACGCCGCCGCCGAACGTCGTGGCTGCCACCACGACGGGCAACCTCCGGTTCAACGACAACCTGCCTGGGGCGCTCGGCGATTACGCTGCGTGCGCTGGCGAGTACGGCTACCTGAATAACCCGCCGGTCGAAGTGTGGGCCGGCCAGGGCGCCAACGGTGCCATGTGCCAGGGCAAAGTCGTCAATACTACCACCCAGGCGTTCAAGAGCAACACGACGCTTCTGAGCATCTCCGACGGGACCAGCAACACGTTCCTGGTTGGCGAGAAGCACATCCCGGCCGACATGTTCGGCTACGGCAAGGTCGGCGACGGGTCGATCTACAACGGTGTCTGGACGCTCTATTCGGCGCGGATCGCCGGGACGGGCGTTCCGCTGGGGCAAGGGCCGGGCGACGTAACCCCGACCCCCGCACTGCCAGCGCCGGCGGGCTATACCAGCGGCACTTGGCGGCCTGGCTCGGACGGCGTTTGGGCCAAGAAGTTCGGCAGTTGGCACAGCGGCGTGTGCCAGTTCTGCTTCGCCGATGGCAGCGTCAAGGCGATCAAGAACTCGACCCCCGAAACCACCCTGGCCCTGCTCGCCTGCCGCAACGACGGCCAGGTCATCCCTTCGGACTACTAACGGGCGAACCCCGGTCGTAAGGCCGGTCGGGTCGCAGTAGCCGGCATACGGAGTGTCGGGCGAACACAGGTCTCACGACCGAGGTTCGCTCGACACTCCGTATCGCTTTCGCAGGAGCCGTGCTGCCTGGGAGACGACCGCCAACTTCGACTCTGCAGTGGCCGTCGTCAGCGAACCGTGGGCGTGTGGGGCGAAACCCGCATCCGGCGCGAGTAACACGCGCTCCAAGCCGAAGTGAGCGATCGCCTCCTCGGCCCGTGCAAATGCGGCTGCGACCGACTCCGCGGAGTCCGCCCGCACGACGCCGACGCCGATGCGATAGCAATCCGGAAGCGCTCGCAAGCCAGCCATCGCTCCCGGTCGAACATCGCTCATCTGGAAGAAGAATGTGCCCACCTGGATCGTCCGGAGCAGCGGCACCATGCCGACATAGTCTCCGCCCGGTCCACGGTCGTCACGCGCTGGCGGCCCCAGGCGCACGGCCACGCGCTCGCGCGGCATCCCGGCCACGACACGATTGAGCAGCGAGCCAACGAAGGTCAATTCGCCGTCGGTGTCTCGCCACGGAGCCAAACCGGCACCCGGGAAACTCCGGTCAGCGTGCGGACGCCGAGCAGCGACATCGGCCAACCCCGGCTCGTCGAATTGCACCAACGCCGTGCCGGCAGCCAATAAGTGCGCCAGTTCCTCGCGTAGGACGGTCACCACCTCATCGGACAAATCCTCTCGCGGTGGCGACTCCAATCCCGTCGCGAATTCGAGGCTCAACAACCGCGTCAGCAAGTACGGTCCCGGCAGATGGACTGTCATCGGCCGCGGCGTGATCTTGCGGAGATAGTCGCACTCGTGCGTCGCCAACGGTTGGACGCGCTTCAAAGCCGAAAGCGTCACCGGTTGACGGACGCGCGCGGGATCGACGCCGAGTGCCGCGAGTTCCGCCTCGAACGCCTCCGCATTGGCGGCATACGGCAACAAATCGGCAACGGGAACGGCCTGGCAGTTGTCGATCCGACACGCGACACCCGTGAATGTATGATCGCGCCGCTGCTCGCCGTCGGTGACGACATCGGCCCCGGCCCGCAGTTGGGCCGCGACGGCGAGGCGCACAGCATCGTCGGCGATCTCGTGGAACTCGGCTTCGGTCGTATGCCCATCGAGGTGGTCGTACAAGGCACGGAGGAGCCAACGCGGCCTCGGCCAACTTCCCGGTGCCAGGACTGCCAAGGGTGGCAATGGCGGCGCGGGGAGCGGAGCGGGCACGGGGCCGTGGGGAGTGGAGCCGTTTACGCTCGGTGGCTTCGGCAGCCGGCGGCCGCTACGGCCTGTGAGCGCTCCCTTGCACATGAGGAAGCTGAACTCCCCGTCGCGGCGAACGCAGGAGACCAGCGCGTTGCCGGTGAGCCGGCACCATGCGGGCAGGTCCTCCTCAGCGCTGGCCGCAGTGGTGACGACTTCGAGCAGGTGCCCGCGCGGCAAGTTGTCGAGGTGGCGGCGGATGGCGAGGAGCAATCCCGTGCCGCAATCGAGATCGCCGCCGTCGAGGCGGGCGTGCGGCCGGTCGGCGTGCCGGTCGGACCAGATCATGGAGTCTCCGGGTTGCGGTGCGCCCAATAGTCCGGTCGGCGCTTGTTGTGGGCGACCGCCCCGATCCATACACGGTCGTCGAGGTCCGGGTAGTAAATGATGTAAGGCCACTTCCTCATGATGAGCCGGCGGGTGGGGCCGCCCCTGTCGACCGCGAAACGCCGGGGCGAACGGGCGATCGTGGTAAAGGCATCGCGGACCGCCTGCTCGAACTCGTCCGCCTTCGCCCGGTTCGCCCGCGCGTAATAGCGGATCGCGTCCTCAAACTCGTACTTTGCCTCGTCGTTGAGGTCGAGGAGCTTCATTGCAAGTACTTCCGCCGCATCTCGTCGAGGAACTCGAACGCGGGCGTTCCCTTCGCCCTGCCGCTGCGAATGTCCTCGAATCGGCGGCTTAACTCAGAGTCGAACGCCGGGTCGTCGTCCTCGGCAGCCTCCCCGTTGGGACACTCAAGGCCGACGAGATAGCTCGCCAGGTCCTGCCGCTCTTCCTCGGACAGTTGATCGACCTGTGCCTTAATGCGTTCGAAGGCCTCCGACATCGGTACGCTCCTTCCGCAATTGCGCGTCCTCATTAGTGTACCACCGCCCCGTCGAAAGTGCGACCGCGCTTGCGGCCGCGACCCGGCGCGGGATAATGGCCACGCCGCTCCCCTCGCAGCCCGAGGTCGACCATGACCGAGCCGAACGAGTCTGACCGTCCCGAGGCCGTCACCGTCGACCTCCCCGGCACCCGACCGCCGTCGCGGACCGTCGAGTACACGCCGCGGCCCGGCGGCGACGCCACGGCCGAGACGCTGCCGCCGACGACCGCCGCCCGGCCCCGGCCGGAGATCGCTGGATACGACATCGCCGAGGAGATTGGCCGCGGTGGTATGGGCGTCGTTTATCGCGCCACGCAAGTCTCGCTGGACCGCGTCGTCGCGCTCAAGGTGATCCTCGCCGGCATTCACGCCGGTCGCGATCAGCGGACCCGCTTTCGAGCCGAAGCGCACGCCGTCGCCAAGCTCCAGCACCCAAACGTCGTGCAGGTGTTCGAGGTCGGCGAGGCCGACGATTTCCCCTATCTGGCACTCGAATACGTCGCCGGAGGGTCGCTCGAACGTAAGATCGGCCGGCAGCCGCAGCCGCCGCACGAAGTCGCCCGGCTTGTCGAGGCCGTTGCCCGCGCCGTGGCGTACGCGCACGCCCAGGGCGTCACTCACCGCGACCTCAAGCCAGCGAACGTGCTGCTGACGCCCGACGGCTCACCGAAGATCGCCGACTTCGGTTTGGCCAAGGCCGACGACTTCGGCTCACACACCACCACTGGCGCGGTCGTTGGCACGCCGTTCTACATGGCCCCGGAGCAGGCCCGTGGGGGAAAAGACGTCGGCCCCGCCGCCGACCTGTACTCGCTCGGGGCGGTGCTGTACGACCTGCTGACAGGTCGGCCGCCGTTCCACGGGGGCAGCACGGCAGAGATTCTCGAACAGGTTCAGGCCCGCGAGCCGGTGCCGCCCACGCGGCTCCAGCCCGGCATCCCGCGCGATCTCGAAACCATCTGTCTGAAGTGCTTGCAGAAGGAGCCGGCCAAGCGGTATGCGAGCGGCGGCGAATTGGCCGACGACCTGGCTCGGTTCCTCGCCGGGGAGCCGATCCGTGCCCGGCCGGTCGGGGCCGTCGAACGGGCGTGGCGGTGGTGCCGGCGCAACCCGCGCGTCGCCGTCCCGAGTGCGGCTGCGCTCGCGCTTCTGTTGGCCGCGGCCATCGGGTCGCTGGTGGCTCTGGTCAAAATCGACGCCGCCCGCCGCGACGCCGAGGTGGCGAAGATCGCGGCCGACAAGGCCCTCGCCGTTGCCGAGCGCGAGCGGGCGGACGCCGAGGCGGCCCGCAGGGTGGCCGACGAGAAGCACCGGGCCGCGCTCGACCAGCACGCCAAGGCCGTCGACCCGCTGTTGGCCCTCGCCGCCCGGACGCACGCGGCCGTCGAGAAGCTGCCGGACGACAAGCGCCGTGACCCGGCCGTCATCGCCCTGCGGAACGACGTGCTGAACACCGTCATCGACAGCGTGCAGCGAACCAGCGACATCGCCGAGCAGACCGGCGTGTCGCCGTTCGGCATGATCCGGGCGCACCTGGCCCTGGCTCCGATCCTCAAACAGCTGTGGGCGGCGGACGAGGCGATCCGCGAGTACACACGGGCCGTCGCGCTGGCCGAGAAGGCCGCGGCTGCGAACCCGAAGAGTCCAAAGGCGGCCGGCAACCACGGCGTCATGCTCGAAGCGCTGGGCGATGCCATCGCCGACCTCACGAACGACCACGCCGCGGCCCGCGGGCACTACCAAAAGTCGGTCGCGGCATGGGAGGAGTGCGCCCGGCGGGCACCGTACATCGATGCGTCGGTCAACGACCCGAGCCGAGAGCGGATGCGCGACGGCCGGGCGAAGTCGCTCGACAAGCTCGGCTGGGCGTGCCTGTCCGCCGGCGACCCCGCCGCGGCCCGCGACGCCTTCCGCGCCGCACTGGCCGAGCGCGACGAGCTGTACAAGGCGGACCGCGACGGTGTACCGATGAAGCTGGCGCTCGCGTTCTTCCACACCGTCGACGGCGAAGCCGACTTCCGGCAGGGCGACGCCAAGGCGGCCGCGACGGCGTTCGCCGACGCCCTGACGATTCTGGATGCGTTGGCCGCAACGCCGCCGCTGCGGGCGGATGTCGCCCGCGACCTGATCCGCACCTGCGGCCTGCGCGGCGACCTGAGCCTGCGCACCGGCGACCCGGCCGCGGCGAAGCCGTACTACGACCGGGCGCTGGAACTGGCTCACAAGCTGGCGGCCGCGCTCGGCGGCGAGGCGAAGGGCATCCTCGCCGGCACGCTTTACCGCCGCGGCTGTGCCTTGGCGACGCTCGACCCGGCCGCGGCCCTCGCCGACTTTCGCGAGTGCCTGGCGATCCGCGAGGAGTCGGCGAAGGCGGCCCCCGACAATCGGTCGCGGCAAGCGCTGTTCGTGTTGACGCTGGCCCGCTGCGGCCGGCACGCCGATGCGGCGGAGGCTGTCGAGAAACTGCGACCGCGGGTGAAGCCGACGACCGGCAACCAGTTGCACATCGCGGCGACGTACGCCCTTTGCTCGGCGGCACCGGACGCCGACGCGGCGACGAAGGAGCGGTACGCGGAGTCGGCGCTGGCTGCGCTCAAGCCGGCCGTCGATCCGGCCCGCAAGGACCTGGCCCACTATGCGACCGACCCGGACCTGGACCCGCTGCGCGACCGGGCCGAGTTCAAGGCGGCGTTCTCAAGAGGTAGTCCGGCGAGGCGTCGAGGCGTCAGCCCGACGTGGTTTCGCAGCACGTCGGGCTGACGCCTCGACGCTCGCCGGATCGAGATGGTGAGATGACCGCCGAACGCCTCGACCTGCCGGACGCCGACGTGACGCTTCACCGCGATTTCTTCCCGCGGGCCGCCGCCGACGCACTCCTCGAATCGTTGCAGCGCTCGATCGCGTGGGAGCAACAGCACATCACTCTGTTCGGCAAGTCGATCCCGATGCCGCGGCTGACGGCGTGGTACGGCGACCCGGGCGCGAGCTACACGTACTCGCGGCGGACGTTCGAGCCGCGGCCGTGGACGGCCGAACTGCTGGCGATCAAGCGGGCCGTCGAACTGGCGAGCGAGACGGCGTTCAACAGCGTGCTGCTGAACCTCTACCGCGGCGAGCGCGAGAGCATGGCCTGGCACGCCGACGACGAGCCGGAGTTGGGCATGAACCCGCTTATCGCGTCGGTGAGCCTTGGGGCGGCGCGGCGGTTCCAGTTGCGTCACAACGTTACGCGGGCGGTGCGGACGATCGAACTGTCGCACGGCAGCCTGCTCGTCATGGCCGGCCCGACGCAGCACCATTGGAAGCACCGCGTCCCCAAGGAGACGCGGCCGCATGGGCCTCGCGTGAACCTGACGTTTCGCGTCATTCGTCGTCTGTCGGAGCCGGAAGCGTGAGCGACGGCCACTTCCGCACGTGGCCGTCGCTCACGCTTCCGGCTCGGCACCAGGCGTCATACACCGAGCAGTTGTCGCACCAGCTGTCCGTCGGCGAGTGCCAACGCCAGGGCGCGGAAGTCCTCACGGTCCGTCGGGGCGTCCAGCAGTCGGACGCCGGCAGCGTGCCCATCCTTCGTCGCCAGCGGCACCTGGACGCGGCGCGTCGCCAGATCGAAGACGCCGAAGACGACGCGAAGGTCGTGATTCGGACGAACGAACTCCTCGTACAACGTTGCAGCGACAAGTGCCGCATTGACGACAACGGCGGCCTCAATCAAAGCCGCCCGATAGCCCGGCCGTTTCACCACGTCGTCGCCCCAACGCCCCGTCAACGCCGCTGCGGCACCTCGCACGGACGGGAACAGGTCGTTGACGATACTGCGAATGTGATGGCTCCCCAGCAGGTCGAGGTAGTCGCCCGGCTTCAGAAACGCATCCACGGCCGCAGTAACGGCCCCGCAATGACTGTGGCCGAGAACGACGAGCAACTTGAGGTTCGCGCCAAGGTGTTCGACGGCGTACTCGACGCTGCCAATCTGTCGCGGGCCAAGGATGTTGCCAGCGACGCGAACGACGAATAGTTCGTTGCAAGCACGATCGAAGATCAGTTCGATCGGCACTCGCGCATCGGCACAGCCCAGGACGACGGCAAACGGTTGCTGCTTCGGAGCCTTGCCTTCTGCGGTCACACCGATGTCTTCGAGATCAAACTCGACGACATGAGTTCCGTGGGGCGCAGTTCCGAGCCGCGCGAATGTGCGATTGCCCTCTTCGAGTTGATCGCGGGCCTCGGCTGCATCGACCGGTGCCGCTCGGGTCGACGGACGGTCGGGGTCGTAGCGATAGATCAGCTCGAACATGGGACTACCCTCGCAGGCCGCAGTTGGGCGGCGCAAGGTTACGCACCCGATTGTGCCTCGGCCACCAATATTGCGGGTTTCGCCCAATGTGCTGATGCCAGTCGTTCGGCGTCGATTGACCGAAGAACTTGCGATAGTTAGTTTAGCCCTCGGTGTTGGCGCGTGGTCGCAAACGTGCGAAGCCACGGAGGAGGCCGTTGATGCACGTCGGCATCGCGTTTAATCTGAAAGCCGACGCCCCGCCTGCGCCGGGTCGGCCCGACGATTGGTACGAGGAGTTCGATAGCCCCATCACTGTGCGCGCCATCGGCGATGTCTTGCGTGCCCGCGGCTGGCGTGTCAGCGAACTGGGCGACGGCCGACCCCTCGTTGAGAAGCTGCTCGCCGACCCGCCGGACCTCGTGTTCAACATCGCCGAGGGAGTCGGCACGAGCCGTAGCCGCGAGGCGCGCGTGCCAGCCGTCTGCGAAATGCTTGGCATCCCGTACACCGGCAGCGACCCGCTGACCTTGGCCGTCGCTCTGGACAAAGACGCGGCCCGCACGATCGTCGCGGCGGCCGGCGTTCGGGTGCCCGCGGGTGGCCTCTATCCGGCGACGGTACCGTTCCCGGCCATCGTCAAACCCGCCTGGGAAGGCTCCAGCAAAGGCATCCGCGGCAAATGCGTCGTATCGTCGGTCGACGAGTTGGCCGCGGCTGTCGCCGAGCGCAGCGACTACGGACAGCCGATGCTCGTGGAAGAATTCGTTACAGGCGATGAAGTGACAGTCGGCGTCTGGGGCAATGACCCGCCTCGCGTCATCGGAGCACTCGGGGTCGTGCCCAAGACGAAAGAGGAGCATTTCGTCTACAGCCTGGAAGTGAAGCGCGACTGGGAGAATCGCGTGCGGTACGAGTCGCCCGCGAAGCTCGCACCGACCGTTCAGACAGCGCTTGAGCACGAGGCACTGCGGGCATATGCGGCACTTGGCTGCCGCGACTTGTGCCGGATCGATTTCCGCATCCGCGCGGGCGTGCCGTACTTCATCGAGGCGAACCCGTTGCCGGGGCTCAATCCGGAGACGAGCGACCTCATCATCCTTGGAAAAGGCGTCGGCGTCTCGCACGCAGACATCGTCAATCAGGTCGTCGATGCGGCGCTGGCACGGCAAACCCGCACGTAAAGGTCCAACGATTGCAATCGAGAGGCTTTTCGCGGCAATTCTTCTGAACATTCCGTTCCCACCGTGCCGATCAAATCGTATGCTCGATTAGCCGCCCCCCGACGCGCACCCGAGATTGTCGCCATGCCGAAGCGATCGACCCGCGTCCTGGTTCTCTACAACGAGCCACTCCTCCCAAAAGATCATCCCGACGCATTGTCCGAACACGACATCCTCGACACAGTCGATGATGTGTGTAACGTCCTCAAGGACGCGGGCTTCGCCGTGGATCGACTCGGCGTCGGTCGCGATCCGATGGCCCTTATTCGCGGCGTCAAGAAAGCCCGGCCCGATGCGGTGTTCAATCTCTTCGAAGGGTTGGCCGACTGGGGCGAGACGGAGGCGTGCGCAGCCGGGGTGCTCGAATGGCTGGGCGTGCCGTTCACCGGCTGTCCGGTTCAGCCGATTACCCTAGCTCGCAACAAGCCACTTTCGAAGTACGTTTTGCTCGGGGCCGGACTGGCGACGCCGCGATTTCAGTTGGTCGAGAGTCTGCCCATGCCGGCCAATTCGCTCGGCTGGCCCGTCATCGTCAAGCCGTCGAACCAGGACGCCAGCGTCGGGATCACCCAGGCCAGCGTCGTCACCGAACAGGCAGCCCTCGAAGCCCGCGTCGCGGAAATGCTCCAGGCCTTCGGCCCGCCCGTGCTGGTCGAGGAGTTCATCGCGGGGCGGGAACTTCACGTCAACGCGGTCGAAGAGTTAGACGGATCGTTGACGGTACTGCCGGCGATGGAAGTTGTGTTTGGGAACCGCAGGCCCGGTGTCTGGCCCGTCTACTCGTTCGACGCGAAGTGGCGTGAGGACTCCGTCGAGTACAAGTCGACTCCATTGGAGACGGCGGTCAAGCTCCCGCCCGGCACCACGGCGGAAATCGCGGATCTGACGGTGCGCGTGTACCGGCTGTTCGGCTGTCGCGATTTCGCCCGCATCGATGTGCGGCTGACGACCGACGGCCGGCCGAGCGTGCTG
This sequence comes from Gemmataceae bacterium, assembly GCA_046350275.1. Taxonomy (GTDB): domain Bacteria; phylum Planctomycetota; class Planctomycetia; order Gemmatales; family Gemmataceae; genus JAXMAS01. Next base: position 72,945 of record JAXMAS010000013.1, on the reverse strand, counting down.
GAAGTGAACCCGAACCCGTTCATCAACAGCATCGCCATGTCGGACGGGTTCATTGCGATCGGCCGCAAGCACGAGCAGTTCGTCGCCGATCTGGTGCGACGAGCCATCCTTCGTGGCGGGGCACCGCAAGCCGCGCCTCTTCGAAAGCCGCGGGTGAAGAAGACGGGCGCATGACTGAGCCAGGCTCGTCTTGACCGCGGGCTCGTTGGGCGGTATGCCCGCGCCCATGCGCACCGTCTACCTGCTCGTGCCCGTTGCATTCGTAGTGGCGGGTTGCCTGTCCGATGACGCACGTTTGGGCGGAGAGGCCGTTCGCACCTTGCCACCGGTCAATGCGACGCCGGCATCGACGGAAGTCGCCGCTCGGGTCGATGCCGTCGGTCGAGGCATCCTAGCCGCCAACCCGCAAATTGGCGCCAAGTCGCTGTTCCGCACCATCGGGTCGCTGCAGCCGGAAATCTTCCATCGCGGAACGTCGGACGTGTTCATCACGGAGGGACTGGTGCGTCAGTGCCAGACCGATGGACAACTGGCGGCCGTGCTGTGCCACGAACTCGGCAAGATGGTGGCCGAGCGCGAAGCCGTGGCTCCGACGGCAGCCCGGCAGCCCGCGGTAGGACCGCCGCCGGACGTGCGAGTCGGGACCGATAGCTTGCTCGGAATGGCCCCGGACATGACGCGGATGCGCGAGTTGGCGGATTACGATCGCGCCCGCCGCGACCAACCGCACCGCCTGGCCCCACCGAACGCGGCAGCGCTTTCTCGCAATTACCTGCTGCGAGCAGGCTTCAAGGACGCAGACCTCCAAGCGGCCGCGCCGCTGCTGCAAGCGGCCAACGCGAACACGGCGTTCGAGAAGCAACTGACCGCTCCGCGCGCGAATTAATCCCCTTCGCCACACCCTGACCCATACCGCTTCGCGCGCCGGTGTATTTCTTGCGGGAAAATGCGGACGGTCTATCGACATATGTCGTTGGTTTGCATAGTATCCGCATCGCTGGTTCGCTCAGGCAAGGCTGCTCGCCGCACCTCGAGGTCTACACCATGTTTCGGTCGTACTTTCACCTCATTGTCGTCGTTTCGTTGGCCATCATCGGAGTTGGGGCACCAAGTCGAGGCCTCGCCCAGTCCGGCTCATGGAGTAACACGGCCAGCGGTAGCTGGGGCACGACTACGAACTGGACGGGCGGCATCATCGCCAACGGTGCCAACAATACGGCCACGTTTGCGACGGCCAACCTGACGACTCCGGTCACCGTCACGCTCGACATCAACCGCACCATCGGCAACCTGCTATTCGACAACACGACGAACAACTTCGGCTGGACGCTCCGCGGCAGTCCGACGCTGACGTTGAGCAACACGACCACGCCGACGATCACCGTCAACAACGCGAACATGTCGGCCACGTTGACAGCGACTCTGGCAGGCACACAGGGGTTCATCAAGAGCGGTCCGGGTACCCTATCGCTCACCGCCAACAATACCGGCCTGACGGGTGGCATTACCGTTTCCCAGGGCATCTTTACCGTCACCGGCAGCGCGACCATCAATCCGCTCGGATCGAACGTGGTCACGCTGGGCGGTGGCACACTTCGCCTTGGAAGCGGCGGGGGTTTCAACCAGCGCATGGTCGTCCCCGTAGGCACGACGTTCGCCACCAGCGGCATCACAGCGACGATGGACGGCGGCACCACCCTCGGCGGCAACACCTGGTACGAACTGGGACAAAACACCGCAGCGCCCACGACCGGCCTGCCGATGGGTCAGACGGTTGCCAGCCTGGCCGACCCCTCGATTATGTACACCCTCCAGTCGGCCACCAGCCGCAACGCTCTCATGCTCGATAACGCGGGCGGGAACACGACGGGCCGCTTTACCCTCGCCACGCCCACGGCGCTGACCAATGTGTCGTTTCTGACCTCCTCCGGCAACGGAGCCGGTACCGTGACGGCGACCCTCCACTACGCTGACGGCACTCCCGACGCGACCGGCCTAACCTTTACCTCGGCAGACTGGTTCAATAACACGCCGATCGCCATCAATGCCAACGGCCGTATTGCTGCGGGCGGTTACAACAACGTCAACGGCGGTAACCCCCGACTCTATGACGCTACGATCGCCAACCCGAATCCCACCAACCCGATCAGCAGCATCGACTTGTCCTGGACCGGCGGTACCAACACGCACACCGCGATCTTCGCCGTCAGCACTCCAGTGCTGAACGGTGACCCCGCGCAGAACTTCACCAACAACGTGGTCGTCACGGCGGACTCGACGATCGACATCCGAACGGTCGCAGGCGCAACGCTCGGCAATGTGTCGATTGGCACCAACACGCTGAGCATCACCGGCATCACGGGCGCAACGCTTGGCCTCGGGGCCATCACCATGACCGGGAACGCGACCGTCAGCCCGGACACAGGCGTGATCGTGACGGCCGGGGCGCTTAGCGACGGCGGCACCGTTCGCACCTTCACCAAGGCGGGTGCCGGGACGCTCACCTTGACCGCCCCGTCGCCAGGGCTGTCCGCGGGAGCAAATGCTGTCGTATCGGCGGGCACCGTCAACTTGAACAATGCCACCGCTCTCGGCGCGTCGTCCAACGTCACCGTAAACGCCGGCTCCCTCAACTTTGGCACTGGCGTCAGCCCGACGTTCGCCTCCTTGGGCGGAACCGGAGGCGTGGTTCGCTTGAACGGCAACACTCTGACGCTCGGCAGTGGCACGGCGACCTACGCTGGCTCGATTGTTGACGGTTCGGCGGCCGGATCGCTGGTCAAGTCTGGAGCTGGCACTCAAACGCTTGCGGGTGGTAACAGTTTCACGGGAGGTGTTACAGTCGCCAGCGGTACTTTGGTGGCGACAGCCCCTGGGGCACTGGGTGCCGGGGCCGTCACGCTGATGGGCGGCACGCTGGCCGTCGGCGGGACTTCCCCCGTTTCCATCACCGGGTTTGGCAACGACGGCACCGGCTACACGCTCAACGGCGGCGCGACTGTCCTTAACAACGTGCTGCGACTCACCGACGCCACCGGCGGCCAGGCGCGGAGTGCATTCAACAACACCCGTGTGCCAGTCAGTGCCTTTACCGCCAGCTTCACCTACAACGCCTCGAACGGCAGCACCAACCCGGCCGACGGGGCGACGATTACGTTTCAGAACGACCCACGCGGCGCGGCAGCCCTCGGCGATACGGGCGGGGCTCTCGGCTACGGCGGTGGGGCACCCATCACGCCCAGCGCAGCCTTCATCCTCAACCTCTACAACCCGAACACACGCGGCGTCGGAGTCACCACCAACGGTGTCACGGGTGGCCCGTACACGGCAGTCACGCCGGTCGAGCTCTACAACACCAACGTCGCTGTCACCATCACCTACGATGGCACCAACCTCAGCGCGACGCTCAACGATGGGACGAATAACTTCGCCTTCGGCCCCATCGCCGTCAACCTGGCGAGTGTGGTGGGCGGATCCACAGCCCTCATCGGCTTCACGGGCGGCACGGGTGGTGAACTTGCCCAGCAAGAGATCAGTAACTTCGCGTTCTCCGCACCGGCCGTCTCCACGTACGCCAATGCCGTGAACGTTGCGGCTTCGCAGACAGGCACCATCAACGTCATCGCCTCAGCGGCAGTCCCGACCATCACGATGGGAGCACTGTCTCTGGCGGCGAACGCCAACCTCACCGTTGGCCCAGCGGCCAGCACGCCGGCCAACCAGAGCTTCGGTCTGACCTTCGGCGCGGTGACGCTGGCGGGAACCCACACGATCACCGTGGCCAACAACGGCACGGGCATCGGCACGTTGACCTTCGGCGCGGTCAGCGGCACAGGTCCGTTGACCAAGGCTGGGGCTGGCACACTGATCTTGTCCGCAGCCGGCACCTACACCGGCCAGACCAATGTCAACGGCGGCCGACTGCTCGTCACCAACACGACCGGCTCCGCGACCGGCACCGGACTCGTAGCCGTCAACTCGGGTGGCACGCTTGGTGGCACCGGCACCGTCGGGGGCAATCTGACGGTCGCCGCAGGTGGCTTCGTCGCTCCCGGCTTGACTGCCCCCGGCAAGCTAACGATTGGCGGCAGTGCCACATTCACAGGCGGCACGATGTCGTTCCGGCTGAACGGCACAACGGCCGGCACGGGGTACGATCAGTTGGCCGTCGGTGGTGCACTCGCGCTCGGCTCCGGCGTTGCGACTCTTTCGACTTCGCTCGGCTACGCCCCGGCGGCAACGGATTCGCTGACCATCGTGACGGCCGGCTCGGGCGGCAACGCCGGCACATTCGCCGGCCTGGCCAATAACGCATCGTTCCTGGTCGGATCGTTCGGTGGCACACCGTACACGGCGGTCATCCAGTACTCGCCGACGGCGATTGTGCTAACCGGGTTCCAGCCGGTGCCGGAGCCGGCCCACGTGCTGCTGATCGCGGCGGGCGTCGGCGGCCTGTACCGCTGGCGGCGTCGTCGAATGGCGTGACCATGTGTCGTAGCGAGCGTCCGGACGTCAACCCGATGTGGATGTGCTAAGCGCTTCCAGTTTGGTTGGACGCCCGGACATTTGCGCAAGTCCAATGACCTCACGTTGACGTTGACGCAATCATCGAATCGGCTATGGCCGAATGGTGGGATTGCGTCACGTTCGGCGTGAGGGCCACGGAATGTACTGCTCGAATTGCGGGCTGAAGGGCGCGGGCAATTTCTGCACCGCGTGTGGCACCCGATTCCAAGCGGGTCCCGATGGCATTCCGTCCGGCGATTGGCGACACGAGGTCCGGTATGACGTGCTCGTCCAACATCCCGAAGTCCGGGATCGGATCGCCAGAAGCGCAGCCGGCAGCGGAAAAGCCGGGATGACCGGGGAAGAGTGGCTGGGACTGTTCGACAAAGCGTTCTCGCCGATGACCGGCGTATCCCTCAAAACCGTGGCGACCATCGCCGCACCCATCTACGCAAAGATGGGCGTTCAGACCGGCAAAGCGCGAACCGAGAGTTTCGTCACACCCATCGGCGAAGCGATTGTCGAAGTCCTGTGTTCACTGGCCCGTGCCGGTATCACGATAACCGACATCCACCAGGGAGACGCCGGTTGCGTATTCGAGGCCAAGCTGCCATCGGACCTTTGGTCGTTCGAGGGCAAGCTCGTCGTCACCATCGAGCGCGTGGCGACGAAAACGCGATTACAAGCAGTGACAACGATTCCCGGCCAACTATTCGATTGGGGCAAGAGCGGGCGGTGCCTGGACCGGCTGTTTGCCGATCTCTGCGTCGCCCGAGCGGCCTGATCGCACGACTCAACAACCGATGGTGCCAAATCCGGGTCGTTGACTGGCTCGTTATCGGATCGACCGCCAGTCATTTGACGCCACGCTGTGTTTAGGGGACAGCGACTAGAGCGTGCTTGATGTTGGGGCCGTCATTATGGTAGGCACACTCCGTGTGCCGTCTCTTACGGCACACGGAGTGTACCTACACAATGATGACTCGCTACGGATACTCGAAACACGCGCTAGCAACTACTTTTTGGCCAGCACTTCGCACCAGGATTGTGCAAACAGTGCCTCGGGATCGCCCGCCCAGTGCCTCAGTGCATTGGCTGACGCGGTGTCGCCCACGGACTCCAGCTTGAGCGCGAGGAACTCCGCGATGACGGCTGGCTGGCCGTCGTAGATTTCGTAGCTGGCTGAAAACCGGACGTCGGTCAACCCAGCTTGTCGCGCAAGCGATCGTAGCGTCCTTCCGACGTGCGGGTTCCCACCGTTTCGCGTTTGAAGCCCCTCGTAGGCAGCGATCGCGGCCCGCACTTCCCGCGTCTCGGGGTTGATTAGGAAACCGCCCCAGTCGGGCGACCGCAAGGCGACGAGCCCGCCCGGTGCGACAACGCGGCGTAGCTCCGCGAGTGCGTCCAAGGGCCGGGACAGATGCTCGAAGACGGCGTGGGCAAACACCACATCGAACGACCCGTCCGCAAACCCCAGCCCGTAGACGGATCCCACTGCGAACTCGACATTCACCATGCCGCGATCGGCCGCGGCCTGTCGTGCCTGATGCACCTGGGAGTCGGCTCGATCGATGCCAACCACCGGTCCAGGAGCAACGAGGGCTGCGAGGTCAAGGGTGATGGTGCCAGGGCCGGGGCCGATGTCGAGTAACCGCAAGCCGGGCCGAAGGTGAGGTAACAGGAATGCCGCGTGACTCGTCGCCGAACGACGAGCCATGAACTGGACGGCGTTTGGCGAGTGTCCCGGTGTGTATGTCTCGGTGCGTTCGTCGCTCATCGACAAGTCCTCGACTAGCGCCATCCCACGCGGCCGAGGTTCGCGGCATCGCGATTGAGACTGTTGGGGAACGATAGAAATGGCTGGGGCCAGGGCAGGGAGCGCTGGTTGCTCCTTCTGCCCTGGCCCGTGGCCATTGAGGCTCGGTCAACGTGACCGAGCGTCAGTCATTGGTGACGTAGAGCGGCACACGGCCGTTGGTCCCCGTGGCGGCCAGCGGGATGACCTCCGGGCGTTCCTCGCCGCAACAGCCATGGCCATGCGCCTCGCGGCGGGCCATCCGCTCGGTGCCGTCCGGGATCAGCGCCGACTTCGACCCGGTCAGCAGGGCGCTGACACCGCGGGTCTTCGTCGGGTGGCTGGTCGCCGGCTTGTCCTCCGCCTGGTACCGCACCAACATCCCCTCGTAGTTGCGGAGGATGACGGCGTCGTCCGAGGCGCTGACCAGGTAGTTCGGCATCAGGGGAATCTTGCCGCCGCCGTGCGGGCTGTCCACGACGTAGGTTGGAATCCCCAGTCCGCTCATGTGGCCGCGAAGCCCTTCGATGATCTCCAACCCTTTCCACACCGAGGTGCGGAAGTGGCCGGCCCCGATCACTGGGTCGCAGTGGAAAAGGTAGTACGGCCGCACTTTGATCCGCAACAAGGCCCGCATCAACAGCCGCATCGTCTCCAGGTCGTCGTTGACGCCCTTGAGGAGGACGGAGTGGTTGTTGACGGGCATCCCGGCCCGGAGGAGGGCTTTGCAGACGCGCTCGGCTTCCGGCGTGACTTCACGCGGGTGGTTGAAGTGCGTCTGAATCCAGACCTTGCCGGCCGAAGCAAGCAGATCGATCAGGCTTTGGTCGTAGAGCTTCTGCGGCAAGGTCACCGGCACGCGGGTTCCGATGCGAATCACATCGACGTGCGAGATTGCCGCAAAGCTATCGAGGAAGAACTTGAGTTTGGTGTACGGGAGCGTTAGGGGGTCGCCTCCAGAGACGATGACGTCTCGAATCTCCGGGTGGGCGGCGACATATTCGACCATCCGCTCGTCGTCGCGACTGACGGCATCCCAGCCGCCGCGCACCATGGTGGCGCGCTTGCGGGTGCAGAAGCGGCAGTACATCGAACAGACGTGCGTGGTCTGCACCAGGGCGCGATCCGGGTAGCGGTGCGTCAGGCCCGGAACAGGCATGTCTTTGTCTTCTTCGAGCGGGTCTTCCAGCTCGTAGCCGCTGGGGTTCTCCGCTTCGAGAGGGCTGGTGACCGACTGCAACCGAATCGGATCGTTCGGATCGTCGCAGTCGATGAGCGAAAAATAGTACGGCGGGATGGCGAGCTTGTAGTCGCCTTCGAGAGCACCGATGGCTTCGAGTTCGTCATCGGTGAACGGCAGCAAATCGCGGAGTTGGCGGACGGAGCGAATGGCATTCTGCGACTGCCAACGCCAGTCGTCCCATTGGTGATCGGGGATGTGCTGCCAGAGGGGATGGCGTCGCGGTCGGCCAGGGGGTTCCTCGTCGTCGAACCCGTTGGTGGCCGCCGCCAGCGGTCGCGGGACCAACCCCGGCCGCTGCTCGGACTCACTCATGACTCGATGTGCCTCCAGGGACTCAGAATCTAGGTCGGCCTCGACCGACCGCGCTAGCCGGGGCGTGGCGGCTGTCGCATCATGTCGAGGGGCGGACCCGTATAAAGGGCGCATCGTACCTTCGCTTTCCCAAATTACAAGAGCATCCCCGCTCGAATCTTCCGTCAAATCGAGAAAAGTTCCGCGCGGCACCCATACAGCCCGCAAACTTCCGCGCGCTTCGAGTCGGCGAAACGTGCGTACGATGAGCAGTAGTAGTCGGCGTCCTTATCGGACGTACGTCGACAAAAGTTGAGAAGAACTGTGAAGCGGTGGCATTCCCCGGGGGTGGCGTGGTACACTGTTGCTTGCCTGCCCCGCCAAGTGCCACCGTGCCAAACTGACCCGTCTGGATGACCTGCTCGATCAGCTTCACGACTCCGACGCGCGCACGCGCGGAGCAGGCCGTGCGGCGAGTGGTGCGCTGGCCGCGCCGGGTTCACGCCTGAGCAAGGGATCTCCTCGTCCTTAAGGCATCGAGCCTGCCGTATCCGCGGCGCGTCCGACCGATGATACCGCTGTGGATCTGGTCCGAGCCGCCCTCGCCGTTCCGTTTCCCGAATACTTGCCGCATGTCGTCAGTCGCTATCCGCATTGGAGCAAGCGGGCCCGCGCGAAGCCCTGACTTTGCTCATGCGGATCGACGACCGCCGCGCGGCGGAGACGGCCGTCGAGATCGTGCGCCGGCACGGCCGAGCCGGCGACGTGCCGAAGTTGCCTCAAGGACTCTACGCCACATTGCCGCAACACGCCGACGTGTTCTTCCCGGAGTTGCTCCACTATCTCGACGTGCCAAAACTCGGCTTCTCGATCGCGGCCTTGGCGTTATCGTTTGCGTCGACGACGCAGCTCGAACCAGGGATCCTCGAACCATTCGCTGAGCAATTGCTTGCACTCTATGCCAAGCGACGGACGATGCTCGTCCCGGCTCAGCGCCCGACTGGAACGGCATGGCAGTGGGAAGCCTCGTATAACCGACAGCGCTGGCAGGCCGGCATTCTGCTCGATTTGCTGGGCCATGTCGCCGCGCCGGCCGTCGAAGTTGAGCTGCGTCGGGCACTCGCCGAGTATTCCGATGCTCGACTACGAATGAATGCCGCTCTGTCGCTCCTGCGGCTCGACGCCGATGTCGATGCCGGCGCCGTCGCCGAGATTGCAGCGAATGCCGAATCGCGCAAGTGGCTCTTCGACGGTTTGCAGAAGCTCGAACGCTTCCACCTCTACCCGATGAGCTGAAGAACTCAAGCCGCTCTGGCCGGGATCCGACCTCGTCAACTGGCTGATCCATCCGACCGAATTGGGCCGTGCCCCCGACCAGATCGAACTCGTGCAGACGGTGCCGTTCGACACGGAGACGGATGCCGGCTGGGTGGACTACTACCTTTTCGATTCCGCTCCGACGCCTTACACTGGGCGGCCCGTTACGGATGGATCGCCGGCGTGGCCGGTCCGTTTCTCCGCGAGACCAGCCGACGATCCAGGCGGCTGGCGACACGTTTAGCACCTTCACGCCGTGGGACCGCAAGACGCGCGCCGAACACGTCGACGATGTCCGCGAGCTGATGAAGACATGGCGCGGCGGCATGTGGCGGACGAGGAGTAGCCGCGCCCTGTGACGCCGCGACCCGAGCGTAGCGAGGAGGACGGGAGAAGGCTCAACCGCTCCCTCGCTACGCTCGGTCGCGGCGTCACACGCAGCGAGGGGATGGAACCGTGGTCTTGGGCTACCACATTTGTTTCGGTGCCTACGGGTTTTGGTTGCCGAACGATCCCCGAGGGCTCCGGCTCGACGCACGTATGGGCCGAACATCTGAAGCCGTTCGGCCCGGCCACGGGGTTGCAAGACCGTTCTCGCTCCGTCGCCCGCAAGGGTCACGACCGGACACTGCGGCTCGAAGCGAAGCGGCAATTGAAGTATCCCGCGGTAAAGTTCACCGGCACCCAGGCCAAGACCATCGGCGAAGGCTTCGGCACCTACGTCCGCAAGAACGGCGTGACGGTGTGGGCGTGCAGCATCTTGCCAGAGCACGTTCATCTTGTCGTCGCCCGGCACACCTTCGACGTGGAACTTGTGATCGAGCAACTGAAGGCCGCAGCGACTCGCGAGTTGTTGAAGGTTGGTTCGCACCCGTTTGGCCACATCCGACTCAAGAACGGCCGACCCCCGAAATGTTGGCAGCGCGGAGCGTGGTTCCCATTCCTGGACACGCCCAGTGAAGTCCGCGGCCGCATCGTCTACGTTGAGGACAACCCGCTTAAGGAAGGCAAGCCCCGACAACGCTGGTCGTGGGTCGCGCTACGAGCCAACGCCCTGACGTGACGGTGACGCCGCGACCCGAGCGTAGCGAGGGCGGAGAACTCAACCGCTCCTCGCTACGCTCGGGTCGCGGCGTCACGGCAGCTGGGCCACGCCCGGTAGTCCACCGCTCGGTATCCATTCCGCGCCTCGCATGTCACGATTGTACATGTACACCCACGCATCGAGCGTCGTGGCCCGTTCGCGGCGGAACAAGCTTCCCGCGACATCGTGCGGGTCGTAGCCTTCGTACGCGTCGAGGATCGTAAGTACCGCGACGTCGGCCCCGGCGAACAGCTCACCGCACACAATGCCGTCACCTGCCACCAGGCCTGGATAGGGGCCGAGATCGTAGAGCAGCCCCGACACCGTCGCCGGGCCGAGCGGCGTTAGCCGAGCGATGACGGCTGAAACCGGCGGTCGCGCCAGGTCTGGCAACAGCGTGCCATAGAAGAATAGCCGGTCGTTCACTGTAGGGCGTCCACATCGACTTCGGTCGGCGCGTGGGTTAGCGGCCAGGTGCGATCGCCACCTTTGAGTTCGGTCGTCGTCAGCACGAACGGTCGGCTGTTGATCGTAAACTCGAGCCGCACCTCGCCGACATCGAACAACTCGACCTTCTGCTCGCGGTGCAGGACGCCGAGGCCGCTACAGTATTCGGGGCTCCGGGTAGCCATCAACGACGCGGGCAGTACCGGTGCCGTGCAGACTCGTGAGCAGCGACAGCCCGTAGTACGTCACGAGGCCGCTGGCGCGTCCGGCAACTCGACGACCCACGGTGATTTTCTGCTAATCAGCGTCACCGATTTGCCGTTGACGACGAACGTCCAGCCGGTGACGGTGGTGCCCAATGAGAACAGGCGAGCGACGCAGCGAACACGAGGGCCCCAACGAAATCAGCGTCGGCCACGGCGACTTGCCTTGGTTTCGTTCGTTGGCTCCATGCCGCCGATTGTACGGCGGCGGCGTGGTGGGATGCAACCCATGCGATCTGCTGTCGGCATTGTCCTGGAGTGCGCCGCGGCCGCGTTCGCCGGCGGGTGCGCGGCGTGGTTGCTTGCTCACTACGCCATCGTCACAGGCCGCGTCTTTCAGCGATTCTGGTGTGGGATGTGCCCATCCCGGATGTCGGCATTTTTGGACCACCGTCGCGGCGACCAGTGCGGGATTGTGGTGTTCACGCATCGCAACTGACGGATCGCGCGACACACTGCCGTCCCAGCTCGAGATGATCGAACGGCGTGAGCAAGTCGCGGGTGTACGCGTGCCTACCACTCGTCTCCACCGACGCGATCCCGGCCGAACGGCTTGAGCAGGCTATGGCAACGGCGAGCCACTCGGAGGCAACGGACGGCTCACTTGTTTGACCGGGTCGTGCCGACGCGTTCGACATTGCTGTTTTCGACATCGCGGGGTGGGATGCGGATGACGACGGCCGCTACGCCGGCTTCGCGACGGTCATCGCATTGCTTGGCACGCTTGTGGGCTACCGGCCTTCACCTTGGAGCCACGTTGCCTGCTCGATCGCCTGCTCGGCGCGGGCCTGCGCGTCCGCGGCGACCGAGCGTTCGCGGCGATACCTGCTCAAACCGGCGGCCTCGGGACCGAAGCCCGCGTACGGCCGTGCCTTCGACGCCGACGCCCGTGCGTGGCTGGCCGACAACCCCGGCTGGAAGGTCCGCGCGCTGCTGGCAACCTCATTTCTGCCTGCTTGATGGGGGTCGTCGTGCCGCGAGACGAAAGATCCGCGGCGCCATCGCCGAAGCCATACTATTATCGACACTCACCCGACCGCACGGCTATGCACCGCCGCACCACGCTGCACATCTCGCCGGGGTGCGGTCTGGCCATGGCCATGCGGATCGTCGTCGCGGCCGTCGTGGTCGCCATGGTCCTGGGAGCGGCCGGTGCGCTGTTCGGCATGCTGCTCGGCGGCATGGTGGGTGCCGTCGTATCGTTATGCACCGACGACCGCACCGGGGAGACGCGGGCTTCCTGGCCGCGACGTCGGTGTCCTCCTCGGCCCCATCCTCTTCGGCGTCTACGTCCTGGCATCGATCCGGGGCTGGCTCGGGCGCATTAACTCGGGTCGCGGCGATTTGGCGTCGTGAGTACAATTCCCCGATGCTGAACCCGTTGGATTCGATTCGGAACCTCTGCGCCACGCTCGATCCGGCGCTCGTCGAACGCCACCTTCGGCGCATGCCGGCCGCGTACTTCGAGCGCTATGCGATGGCCGAGATTGCTCGGCATTTGCGTTTGCTCGCGCACGTCTCGGTCGCCGACCCCGTCGCCGTGGAAGCGCGGCCGCTTGGCGGGCCGGTCGTGGAAATCACGGTCGGGTGCGAGAATTACTCGGGCTCCGTCGCCTGCATAACGACCGCGCTCGCAGCCGACGATTTCGATCTCTCGGACCTGCAAATCAACCCCTACGACGACGCCGGCGATGCCGGACCCGAGGCCAATCTGGCCGTGATCGTGCTGCGGGCCAGCGGTGGTGAAGGGAAGCCGGCCGCGGAGTTGGCATCGCAACTCCATTCGCGACTGAAGCCTGCATTCCTGCACCTGGCAGCCGGGGAATTCCTCAACGCTCAAGCCGTGGCGGCTGCGGCACGACTCGCGCCGGCCTCGACCGCCGTCATTGCCGACGAGCCACTGCCGGCACGACCGGCCGTCGGTCTGGTCCTGGGTGGCGATTACCGCCTCGAACGCCGGCTGGCCAGCGGCGGCATGAGCGAAATCTATCTGGCGACGCAGGAGAGCCTCGATCGCACGGTTGCCGTTAAGATCTCGCGGCCGGAGGGCGAGCAAGACGCGGAACAGGCGTCTCGATTTACTCGCGAAGCGTCATTGCTCGCGCAGTTCAACTGCCCGTACATTGTGCCAGTCCTGGCGGCCGGGACGTACCCGAGCGGCGGCGCGATTCTCGGTTGGCTCGCGATGGAATACCAGGCCGGCGGTGACCTGGCCAACTGGCTCGACACCCAAGGACCGCCCCCGCTCGAACTCGGCTTGCGCTGGTTTAAGCAAGCACTCGAAGCGCTGCGCTATGCTCACCGTAACAATGTGCTCCACCGCGATCTGAAGCCCCACAACCTGCTCCTCAACGCCGACGGCAACGTGAAGGTCTGCGACTTCGGCCTGTTCCGCCGAATGCGGCTATTTGACCCGGGTCGGGCAGCCCCAGCCGTTCAGGGCACCCCGCATTACATGGCTCCGGAGCAAGCTCGCGGCGAACATCTCGACGAACGATCCGACATCTTTTCGCTCGGCGCGACGTTTTATCACCTCTTCAGTGGGCAACGGCCGTTCGCCGACGAGGCCAATGCGGCTGACCTGCTGCTAACCGTGGCCACCGCCGACGCACCACGCTTGACGGACGCCGCGCCGCACCTGCCCACGCCGCTCAATGTGATCGTCGCGCGAATGATGGCACGCGCCCCAGAAGAGCGCTACCAGGATGTTGGTGTCATCCTCGAAGACCTCGCCAGTTACGAGTCGCGGAAGCTGCTGTGGAGTAGCGATAGCGGTGCCTTCGTCCCCGTACCGGCCCTACGCGAGTTGGATGAGCCGGGCGGCATCACGCAGGCATACGTGCCGACGGGTGGGTCGGGCAGCGTGTAGTCAGGGCATCGCCGGAAGAGGAGTGAACCATCGACCTGTTCGCCGAGAGCCGGGCGGCCAACCGCCGCACCGCCGAGCCGCTCGCCAGCCGGCTGCGGCCGCGGACGCTCGACGAGTTCGTCGGCCAACAGCACTTCCTCGGCCCCGGCAAGCTGCTCCGGCGGATGCTCGACGCCGACCGCCTCGGCTCGCTCGTCTTCTACGGCCCGCCCGGCTGCGGCAAGACCGCCCTCGCCCACGTCATCGCCCGTCACACCGCGTCGAACTTCGCCAGCCTCAACGCCACCAACACCGGCATCAAGGAGGTCCGCGAGGTTCTTCAGCAGGCGACCGACGACCTGGAAGCCGAGGGCCGGAAGACCGTCCTGTTCCTCGACGAGTTGCACCGCTTCAACAAGGCCCAGCAGGACGTGCTGCTGCCCGACGTCGAGAGCGGCGTCGTCACGCTGATCGGGGCGACGACCCAGAACCCGTTCTTCGCCGTCAACGCGCCACTCTTGTCGCGCAGCACCATCTTCACGTTCGAGCCGCTGACACGCAACGACATCAAGGCACTCCTGCGACGAGCCTTGACCGACGTCGAGCGCGGCCTGGGCGCGGTCCCGGTCGAGGCCGACGACGCGGCGCTCGACTTCCTCGCCGAGATCTGCGACGGCGACGCCCGGCGGCGCTGACGGGGCGCTGGAAGTCGGGGTGATGTCGAGCTCTTCCCAAAGACCCCGTGACGCCGCGACCCGAGTCTGCGAGCGGGCAGGCCCTTCCCCGCTCCCCGCAGACTCGGGTCGCGGCGTCACACGGGTTCATTTCACCCTGGCCGTCGCCCAGGACTCGGTGCAACGCAAGCAACTCGACTTCGACCCGACCGGCGACACCCACTACGACCTGGCCAGCGCCTTCATCAAGAGCATGCGCGGCAGCGAGCCCGGACGCGGCCGTTTACTGGCTCGCCCGCCTACTGGAATCCGGCGAGGACGTGCGGTTCATCGCCCGCCGCGTCGTCATCTGCGCCAGCGAGGACGTGGGCAACGCCGACCCGCAGGCGCTGGTGGTCGCGGCCGCGGCCTTGCAGGCGGTCGAGTTCGTCGGCCTGCCGGAAGCCCAACTCGCGCTGTCGCAGGCGGTGACGTACATCGCGTGTGCCCCGAAGTCGAACGCGGCGACGGTGGCCGGCGCGGCCCGCAAGGACGTGCGCGAGGGCCGCACACTGGCGGTGCCGAAGCACCTCCGCGACAGCCATTACAAGGGCGCGAAGCAGTTCGGCCACGGGACCGACTACCAGTACGCCCACGACGGCGAGGGCGGCTGGGTCGATCAGGCGTACCTGCCGGAAGAGCGGCGGTACTACGAGCCGACCGACCGCGGCTTCGAGGCCGAGATGCGCCGCCGGTTGGAGGCGCGCCCGCAAGTCCGGCGGTCAGCCGGCGGATTCCCGTAGGGCGGTACGGCCGCAGCGAGTACCGCCAACCCGTCCAGCGACTCGATGGTCTGGCGGGTACTCGCTGCTCGTACCACCCTACGGAAGACCGCCTTCGACTTGAGAGCCGCCCGGTCAGCTGGCGGACCAGGAGTAGGTCGCGGCCTGGCCGAAGCACTCCTCGACCTCGACCCGCAGCCGCAGCGGCGTGAAGCCGTGCTTCGTCCGCAGCACGCCGAGCAGCCGTTGGCCGAGGTAGCGGCCGAGCAACTCCGCCGTCGTGTTCGCGAGCGGCAGCAAGACGCACTCGTCGCGCGGGAACATCCAGGTGCGGTCCTTGTACCGGGCGACGACGCTGCCGTCTCGCTCCTCGACGCGGATCAATTCGCTCTCGGCCGGCAGCAGCATCCGGTGGTCGAGTTCGTCGCACAGGGCGCGGGTCTCGTCCCGCAGTGCGATGAAGTCGAAGGCGTAGTGGTCGGGGCCGAGCGGGGCATCGACCTCGACGGCGGCGCGGTAGTTGTGCCCGTGCAGCCGCTCGCAGTCGCCGCCGCGGTAGGTGATGAAGTGGCCGGCGCTGAAGACGAGGTAGTCCTTCGCGACGCGGACGGTGTAAGTCTCGGCGGTCATCGGAACATCGCGGTGGAGAACGGGGCGGGCAGCGGCAGTTGGATGATACCCCGCCGCAGGGCGACGAACAAGGCGGCGGTCACGAGGTCGGCGGTCGTCCCGGGGTTGCGCCGATGCCCATCCGCTCGCAACCAGTCGTCGAACTCCGCCAGCGGCTTGCCGCTCAGCACCCCCGCCGCGCGCGCCGACGCCTCCGCTGCCACCTCACGACCACACTTCCGCGCGATCAGCGTATCGGGACGCGCCGCGAGCAACTCCAGGTGCAGCCGAACGATCGCGTCTTCGAGCGGCCGATCCGTGGCGAGCGTTGCGGCGACCACGTCGGCGAAGTCGGTGGCGTACTGCCGGGCCACGCCGTCACGGTCGGCCGCGAGCCGCATCGCGTCGAGCAGCGTAACCGTCGGCTCGTCGGCCACGTCTTGCTCGCCGGCCCGGCCCAGACCGCCGGGCGTGGCGAGCCGGATCGCGTCGTACACGGCCCTTGCGTCGGCGACCGTCGTCGCCCGCAGCACGTCGCGGACCGATCCGCCGTCCGGCACCGCCGCGAGCGGTGCGAGTAAGAGGACGATGCCGAGGTTGGTGTTAACGGTCGTGACGCGGCGGGTGGCCCGGATGGCGTCGAGAACCGTCTCGCCGACGGGCCGGCCGACGGCTTGGTTCATCGCCGGCCCTATCGCAGCGGCGCTGAGGAGGAAGTCGAGGAAGGTGCAGTCGGCGAAGTCGGCGGTGCGGTGGACGTTGCCGGGCTTGCGGGCCGTCGCTTCGAGGACGCACGCGAGTTGGGCGCTCAGGCCGACGGGCAGCGGGTCAGGCATCGTCGTCCCCCACGGCGTACCGTACCACCGCCGCCGCGACATCGACGCCGCACGCCGGCGCGAGCGCCCGCCAACCGGGAACCGCGTTCACCTCCAACACCGCCCACCCCCGTCCGGCGTCGGCAAGAGATCGACGCCGGCCACCGGACAGCCGACCGCGGCCGCGGCCCGCACGGCCAAGTCCGCCTCGGCCGGCGTCGGCGTCACGGCCTCCGCCCGGCCGCCTTGGGCGACGTTCGTCCGCCAGCCGCCGGCCGCGTGCCGCCGCATCGCCGCCAGCACCCGGCCGCCGACGACGAACAGCCGCACGTCCCAGCCGGGGTGCCGCACGAACCGCTGCACGTACAGCACGCACTGCAACCGCTCCAGCGTGCGGAAGCTGCGCCCACGCCAGCTCCGGGTCGCCGACGCGGACCATGCCGCGGCCCTCGGAGCCGAACAGCGGCTTGACCACCACGTCGCCGCCGAGGGCGTGGAATGCGTCCATCGCCGCGTCGGCCGTCTGGCAGGCGACGGTCGGCGGCACCGGCAGCCCCGCGGCCGCGAGCTTCGCCGTCGCCAGGTACTTGTCCACGCACGCCTCAATGGCCGGAGCCGGGTTGACGACCCGCAGCCCGCGGGCCGCGGCCCGGTGCAACAGGTCCATGCGGAAGACGACCTGCTCCAACGACCCCGGCGGCATGGTACGGACGAGAACGGCGTCGAACCCGGCGAACGGGTCGCCGGCCGCGGCGACGCCAGCGGCGAGCTTGCGGAAGTCGAGCAACTCGGCGGTGTGGCCGAGGTCGGTCGCGGCCTGCCGCACGTCGCGGACGTGCCAACCGTCGCCGCCGGCCAAGAGGGCGAGGCGCATCCGTTAGCCTCCCGATCTGCCGAACGACCGCCGCAACACGGCCTCGTTCGTCCTGCCGAACGTCATCGACCGGCCCGTTGCCAAGTTGTTGAACGTCACCACGGCCGGCGAGAACAGGAGCGGGTCGATCTTGTAGAAATCGCGGCCGGCCTGCTCGAACACCTCGGCGAACGGCGCGCCCGTAGTCCGGCGATGCGCCAGCCGGAACCTTCGGGCCGACGTCAGCGATCGCCGTGTCGTCGAAGCGGCCCCACAATTCCACGCGCCCGCCGTAGAGGATCGCGTCGTTGGTCCGGCCGATGCCGGTCAGATCGTCCGCCGCCACCGGCGGGAGCGGGCGATGCCGTAGCCGCTCGTCACCGGCCGAACGTCGAACTTCAACTCGTGCAGCTTGTGTAGCGCGTTTCGAGCGACCGGGCGACGACCTGCACCGTGCCGGCAATGCTCGCCGTCGGCGCGACCAGGAGCGTCAACTTCTCAGCAGCGAGGCCGAGCTTGCCGACGAGGTACTCGATCACCTCGGCCGTCGGCAGCTTACGCGACTCCAAGACGCCGACGGCGACCGGCGATGACTCGCGGCCACCGATGTCGTCGAACACGGTTTCCTTGCCGTACAGGGCGCGCATCGGGCCGGATCCCATGGCGAAGAACTTGCCGACGGCCACCTGCCAGCCGGCGTACTGCGACGCCAGACACGCCCGCACCGGTTCATCGCCGTGGACCTGCACCGACAGGCCGAACTCGCCCGGCACCAGCACGACATCCGCAAGGCCGGCGAGGCACACGCGGGCAAGCGTCAGCCCGGCCCCCAGTCCGCCAGCGGCTTGCACGCCACAATCGATCACTCGCGCCCCGGCGACGGTTTGCACGGCGACCCGCGGGTCGGCAGTCAGGGCGTCGGCCAAGGCGTTGGCCCGTTCGTTCAGCGTCATGGCACCTCGGTCATGGGAAGAGTCGTCGGTCCAGGTCGGCAGCGGCGGCGCGGAGGCCGGCCTCGTCGGCGGCGAATAGTGACATCACCGGCCGGCCCGCGGCGATCCGCTCGCCGGACCACGGCACGTCGGCATACCGCGGCAGACGGTCGGGCGGCGCGCCGATGTCGTCGTCCCACGGCCCCGCGGCGGGGAAGGCGATGTCGGCGGGGGCGTAGTAAATCGCTTTCGCAAGCGCCTCCGGTTCGCGACGCTTCGCAGAAGCGTTGGACGCTTCTGCGAAGCGTCGCGAACCAAAGACGCTCGCCCCCGTCGCGTACTCCAGCACCTCGACCGACGCCGTATACCGCGGGTTCACCTCGACGAGCCACGGCACGCCGTCCGCGACAACCGCGTCGATGCCGAATACGCCGTGCAAGCCCGCGAACGCCGCCACGACCTCGCCGAGCCGCTGCCATCCGTCGTCGGCCTCGACCGGCCCGACGCTGCCGCAGTAGCGGAACGGCGGCGCGTGCAACCAGTCGCGGCCGACGAGCATCCGCGTCACGCCGACGAGCCGCACGCCGCCTGCGTCGGCGACGTAGATCGCCGCGTGCGGCACCCCGTCGATGTATCGCTGGAGGTACGTCCCGGCCCGCGACGGCTCACAGCCGGCAAACCGAATGCCGCCCCCCCCAGCCCCCGCTCGTGGCTTCGCGAGCCAGCGCCCTGGCGGCAGTGTGTCATCGCTTCTTCGGACATCGAGCGCCGGCAAACCCGCGACGATCAGCGCGTTGGCCAGCGCGAATGGGTCGCGCACCTTCCGCAGCGCAGCGGCAACGTTGCCCCACAACTCACGCCGCTCAGAGATGCGGGCGACGAGATCGGGGTAATTCTCGATCGCCCCGGTGTACATCCACGGCCCCGGCGGCAGCGTGTCCGCAATGTCCGCGATCGCGTCGGGGTAGCCGCCGGGCGGAATCTCCGTCACCGGACAGGCGGCGGCGAGGTCGCGGTCGGCGAACAGGTCGATGCACACCGGCGACAGGCCGGCCCGCAGCGCGGAGAACGCCGCGGAGCGGGTACTCGCACCGGCGATCAACAGTGTCATGACTTGGCTGTCAGTCGCGTAAACTTACCTCCTACGTAGCGTTTGGATCTTCGTAGGTCGGATCGATCGCTCGAACGTACTTCAGTTGGATTGGCGTCAAAGGCATTCCCATGTCGAGGTGAAACCAGATGCAATTCTCGATCCAGAATCGATAGATGAACTCATCGAATGACTTGGCGGCTAGCGCGGTAAATCTCTTCGCGGTGGCGACCAATTCGGGTCGCGTTGTAAAGTCGATTGCATCGAGGAATGGGGCGTTACCATCGCCCGATGACGAGATCACAAAAGGTGGCTCATCCGTGGGCAAGTACAAGTACCAGCAAACGCACGCCTGTTGGTCGTTCAGAAATCGAATGATGCGGTCGCCAGGACGAAACGGGCTTTCGATGATCGTCTCTGGTAGGTCGAAGTAACAAGCAGTACAGGACGGAATACGGTCCTGCAACTCGAACGACGCCGTGAGCAGCACGAACGTGTTGGGCAGGACTAAACCGAGTGCCCGAGCCTCCGCCATTATCCTTTTCCGACTCGCTATGTAGGTTCTCCGCGCCTCCTCGTCCGGCCGATAGATGCGCATTTCCAATTCAATCTTGGGATGAAGAGGCGTTAGCCATGCGAGTCGGCCCTCAATGGGCGGGACGCTAGGAAGCGAATCGTAGTCAGTCCGCTCGTAGGTACGCTTGCTGGGCCGCAAATCAGGTAGCCCGAACATCGTCCATCCTGGCTGAAAGAGTTGCGATGCCTTCACGGACGTTACCTCACCCGCCGACTGGGTGATTGACACGCGCTTCGGTAGGACAAGCACGCATCAGCAGGCTACCAGGGTCACTCATGCACAACCGCCGGCAACTCAGGTCCGCGCGAGCGGCGAGCCGGTGCCTCGGGTGGATTGCTACGCATAAGCTGGTCCCACCAGTGTCACCGATACTCGTACCCGACATGGAACGTCACCCGCCCGTCCGGTAGCCGGCGCACGTCGGTGATATGGACCGGCAGCCCGCCGCCCACGGGCGACACGCTCGACGGCGTGGTGTCCGGAGTGAAGGCGTTCGACGCCGGGCTGGGGTACGGCACCGCGCTCAGGTGGACCGTCGGCCCCGTCGGCCCCTCCACACCGTGCGACTCCTCCAGGATCGGCCGGTCGTTCACGACCCGCCAGATCAGCAACCCCTCGCCCGGCAGGTCGGCGTCGAAGCCCTTCTTCTTGCGGTTCTCCAGCAGGAAGTACTCGCTGCCGTCGGGCCGGACCAGCACTTTGAAGCACTCCTTCGGCGAATCCTCGATCGGCGCCAGGATGAGCTTCTGTTTGACCGTCGGGTCGATGACGGCGGGCTTGAGCCAGCCCATCTTCTCCTTGGCCCACGCGCTCAGGTGTTGCGGCCGGCCATTCGTGAACGTGTCCGACAGGGCGCACCAGACGCCTAGCCCTTCGGAACCGGCGTTCCGCCGCTGCGCGGCCAGGTCGGGTAGGCCCAACATGCGGGCGACTTCCTTGGCGAAGACACCGATCGATGCCATCCGCGGGCCGCCTTCGGGGCCGAGGACGTAGAAGTAGCGATTGTTCTGCCAGCCGAGCGATCCGAAGTGCGGGTAGTACACCGCCCCGGCGTTCGTCTGCACCCGGTCGCCAGCGTACAGGAACAGGAAGCCGTCAAAGCCTTTCACCGCCTCCTTGGTGTCGCGGGCGGCCAGCTTGTCGAGCGCCTCGACCATGACGGCCGTCTTGTTGGTGACGCCCGACCCCTGCGAGTAGTCGGCCCGCTTCTTGCCGACGGCGACCCACTCGAACACCTTGCCCTCGATGCGGAAGGCCCCACCGGACTGTTCCGCGAAGTAGTCGTTCAGGCTGCCGTGGACCGGTTGGCCCGTCGCGCTCGATTTTTTCCGGTAGGTGTCGCGGCTAAACAGGGCGTCCTCCCACTCCTTTGTCGGCACCTTGGCGCTGTGCTTGATGTCGGTGAACTCGATCGGCACGACGGCGAGGCGGAACACGTCCTTCTTCCACGGCGTCGCGGGCGGCTCGCCGCCGCCGGCGCGGATGAAGCCGCCGCGGCCACGACCGCCGCCAGGGCCGCCCTCGGTGCGCTCGTAAGCGAGCGTCACCTTTAACTCGACCTCCTTGTCCTCACGGCGGACGACGACGGTGAGGACGTCGCCCGGCTTCTTCTCATAGAGCAGGTCGGCGAGTCGGCCGGTGCGGCTGAAGTCGTCGCCGTTAAGCTTGATGATGTGATCGCCGGCCTTTAGCCCCGCCTTCGCGGCCGGCAGATCGGGGATGACCCGCTCGACTTTCGCGCCTTCGCCCTCTTTGCCATCGGCCAACTCGGCCCCGAAGACAACCTGTTGCGTGCCGAGCCTCATCGGCCGGCTGGTGGCCGCAAGCACGGCCGTGACCTCGACGGGTTGGTCATCGCGGGTGACGCCGAGCTTGACGGACTCGCCGGCACCGCGGGCTTGCAGCCACTCGCGAAAGGCATCCGGCGTCTTCACGGGCTGATCGCCCACGCGGGTGACGACATCACCGGCCTTCAGCCCCGCGGCGTCGGCCGGCGAGCCGGGCTGCACCGCCTCGACGGCGAGCCGGCCCTTCGCGTCGCGCTGCACGAATGCACCGAGGTAGCCAGTCTGTCCGGAGGCCGAGGTGGGGCGGACCTGGGCCGTGACGGCTGTCGCGACGGTACGGTAGTCGGCCAATTCCAGCGTCGGCTCGGCGGCTAGCGTGATGGTGCCGGCGAAGGCGAGACAAGCGAGGGTGCGTGCAGCGGATGCCATGGCAATTCCCAACATCAAAAGTCGAGCGTCGCAACGTCAGCGCGACGTGGAAGTGTCAGCCACGTCGCGCTGACGTTGCGACGCTCACCGGTCAATGATACTCGTACCCAACGTGGAACGTGATGCGGTCGTCCGGCAGCCGGCGGATGTTGGTGATGTACACCGGCAGCCCGCCGCCCAAGGGCGACCGGCTCGACGGCGTGGTGAACGGCGTGTACGCATCGTTGGCCACCGACGGGTACGGCACCTTGTCGAGGAACACCGCTGGCCCCCGCGGCCCCTCGACGCCGTGCGACTCCTGCAAGAACGGCCGACCGCCGACCACCCGCCAGATCAGGAGGCCGTCAGCGGGCAGACTCACGTCGAAGCCTGTCTTCTTGCGGTTTTCGAGCAGTAGATACTCGCTGCCATCCGGCTTGCATAGGACCTTGTAGCAGTTCGCCGGCGAGTCCTCGACTGGCGGCAGGATGAGCTTCTGCTTCACAGCCGGGTCGATGACCGTGGGCTTGACCCAGCCAAGCTTCTCCTTCGACCACGCACAGAAGTGCTGCGGCCGGCCATTGCCGACCTGGTTGGCCATCGCGCTCCAGACGCCGGAGCCTTCCATGCCAGGGTTCTCCGGCTGGGCGTACAGGTCGGGCAGGCCGATCATATGGCCGAACTCGTGGCAGAAGACGCTGATCGACCCCATCCGCTCGCCACCCTCCGGGCAGATGAAGTACGGCCACGCCTTGCCCTTGTATCGCACGGTCGAGCGGTGCGGCCAATAGAGGCTGCCGCGCGGCACCTGAAAGTTGGCACCGGCATAGATGAAGAACACACCGTCGAGATCCTTGAGTGCATCCTCCCCGTCACGAGCGATCAGCTTGTCGAGCGCTTCCGTCAGGAGCGTCGCCTTCGGGCCGGTGTTATACTCCGCTCGCTTCTTGCTCACCTCGACAAATGGAAACGCCTTCCCCTCGACCTTGAGCGCGCCGAACGATTGCTCGATGTAGTAGTCGCGCAAGCTGCCATAGACGGTCTGCCCGGTCACGCTCTTCTTCGTGTACACGCCCTCGCTGAACATCGACTCTTCCCAAGCCTCAGGCGTGATCTTGGGGTTATGCTTCACATCCGGATACTCGACACCGATGATGCCGAGACGGAACGTCGGCTTCGTCCAGGCGCGCATACCGCCACCGCCGGCAAAGCCACCCGGGCGGCCATCGCCGCCGGGCCGCGGCTGGTCGCCGCCACCAGGCCGGCCGCCGCCAAACCGGCCGCCACCACCACCGCCACCGCCACCGAAGCCGCCACGCTCCGTCGGTCGGTCGGACCCGAGCTTCAGCTTCAGCTCAACGGCCTTTTCGGACAGGAACAAGGTCAGCGTCACCGTGTCGTCGGGCTTTTTGGCAGCGAGGACTTCGCTCAGCTTCTCGGCACTGGTGACGGCCGCGTCGTCGATCTTGAGGAGGGTTTCACCGACCTTGAGCTTGGCCCGCTCGGCCGGCGTGTCGCTCGACACCTCGTCGATGACGACACCCTCGCGGTCCTTGGCCGGCACCACCTGCACGCCCAGAATGGCTTTCGGTTTGGCCGGCGGCAACGTCCGCGTCGGGGCCTCCAGCTTCGTCCGCACGCCGATCGTGCCGCTCCCTCGCTTCAGCGCCAGTGCCACGCTGTCGCCGACCATTTTGCCGCGCACCGCGTCGCGAAAGGCGTCCTCGTCCTTGATGGGCGTGCCGTCCACTTCCACAATCAGGTCACCGACCTTGACGCCCGCCTTGGCGGCCGGTGAGTCGGCGGCGACGGAAGCGATCGCCAACTGGCCCTGGGCGTCCGGCGCGACGTGGACGCCCAGGAACCCGGGCTTGGCCGTGGTTGTCGTCGTCGTGGTTGCAGCAATCTTCGCCGCGACGGCCTTTCCGGGCGGCAGGTACTCGGAGAAGTCGGTGTCGGCCGCGACGGCGAGGCCGGCGATCGTGGTAACAGCGGCGAAGCTAATGTGGTATGGACGCATCACTGGAAGGACTCCGGTCGAGTCGCGGCGGGGAAGGCTGTAGAGGACCACCATTTGGATTACCACGAACGGCGCGAAAACGCCAGCATCTCAGCATTTTCTCACGAATTAGGCATCCGCTCGCGATGCTTCGGCAAAGCATCGCCCGGCGAAATGGCGCAGTCGCCGAACCGAATAACTGCCCGGCGTCTGTAGAATGCTCCTGAAGCCGCGACCACCACCGCTGGGGAGGGCGAGCGTGCCCGTTATCGAGACGCGCGACCTGCGCAAGCACTACAAAGGCGTCGAAGCCCTCCGAGGAGTCTCAATCCGCGTCGAGCCGGGCGAAGTGTACGGCCTGCTGGGGCGAAACGGGGCGGGAAAGACAACCCTGGTGAAGATTCTTCTCGGGATTGTCAAACGAACCGATGGCGATGCCCAGCTCCTCGGCCATGTCGTCGGCGACTCGAAGGTGCGCCGCCGCGTCGGCTACCTGCCGGAAGATCATCGGTTCCCCGAATACCATTCCGCAGCCAGCCTGCTCGATTTCTACGGCGATCTCTACGGCCTTCGCCGGGCCGACCGACGCCGCCGGGCCGCGGCCGCGCTCGAGAGCGTCGGTCTCAAGGATCGGATGGATTCGAAAATCCGCACCTACTCGAAGGGCATGAAGCAGCGACTCGGCATCGCCCAGGCGCTGTTCCATGACCCGGAACTCGTTTTCCTCGACGAGCCGACTGATGGCGTCGATCCCGTCGGCCGCCGTGAAATCCGCGCGATTCTCGAACGGCTCAAAGAGCGGGGCGTGGCCGTATTCCTCAACTCGCACCTCCTGAGCGAAGTTGAGTTGTTGTGTGACCGCGTCGCGATCATGGAGCGTGGGCTGTTGGCCCGCGAGGGGACCGTCGCTGACCTGACCCGACAAGAGAACCGCTACGTCCTCGGCCTGGCCGACGGCGAGGCGTTCCCGACGAACGAACTGCAATCGGCCGGCTACCAGGTCATGCCGGCCGGGGAACACTGGGAAGCCGTGTTGCGGGACGGTCAGTCGATCGATCCCGTCGTGGACATGCTGCGTAGCCGCGGTCTACGATTGCGGCACCTCGTCGAGAAGCGACAGACGCTCGAAGACGCCTTCCTGAAGACCGTCGATGCGGTGAAATGACGAAGAGGTTATCCGCAGATTTCGCAGATTCCGCAGATGAAAGGCAGAAGCGCTAACCACACAGAGGGCACAGAGAAGGCCGAAGGAGAAATCGGATGGTCGGCCTTCTCTGTGTCCTCTGTGGTTAGCGCCTTGAGTCTTCGGATTTCATCTGCGGAATCTGAGAAATCTGCGGACAGACCTCTTACTCGATAAAGAAGGGGCACGCCCGTGAAGCTGGTTGCACTGCTGAAGGACTCGTGCCGCGAGGCGATCGACCGCAAGATCTTCGCCGCCATGCTCGTCCTGAGTGGGCTGGTGACGCTATTCGTAGCCAGCATCTCCTTCCGTCAAATCTCACTCGAAGACGAGCTGAAATCGACGACGGGTCAGATCAGCTACTTCATGCGGATGGATCCGAACCTCGGGAAACCGACGTTCGCCATCGAGAACTTTCGGCAAACCAACGACGCTGCGGAGCCGTGGAAGGGCGACTACAGCTTCGACTGGGTCATCACGGTCAACGACGCCGACAAGCTCAAGCGTGTGCCACTGGCGACCCGCTACCAGGTCAAGAAGATGATCCGCGACGGGATGAACTACCTGAATAGCGTCGAGGTCAGCGAGAACTCGTCGAAAGAGCCGACCGAAGCCCGCTTCACCGTCACGACACGTGGTACCAAGGTCCCCGACCGTCTTGCTTGGCGGCACGAGCCGAGCGTCCTGTTCGCGGTGCCGGTGCCGTTCATCCACACCTCGTTGCGCGAAGGCGTGTACTTCATCGAGGACACGCTGGTCGGTGGCCTTGGGGCGTGGGTGGCCGTGCTGGTCGGTGTGATCTGCACAGCGTCGTTCATCCCCAACATGTTGCAGAAGGGATCGGTTGATCTGATCCTCGCGAAACCCGTGCGACGGGTTGGCCTCCTCATTTACAAGTACATTGGTGGGCTGATTTTTGTGCTTCTGTTGACGGCCGCTAGCGTCCTGGGTGTGTGGACGGCGATCGGCCTACGCACTGGCGTCTGGTCACCGGAGTTCTTGCTCATCATTCCGGCCGTGACCTTTTACTTCGCGCTTCTGTACGCCGTGTCCACCCTGGCCGCAGTACTGACGCGTAGTGCCGTCGTCGCGATCCTGATGACGTGCGCCGTGTGGTTCGGCCTTTGGCTCAATGGCACGGTGCACAACTTCCTCGACGGCGTGCGCAAGGCGAAGACGGAGGTCGAGTCGCAGCTTCGCAAGCAGGCTGGGCTGCCGAAGGCCGATGAGAAGGCGAAAGACCCCGAGGAGAAAGCGGTCGAAGAGGAAGAGCGGCAGAGCGGCCGCAGCCGGCTTGACGTGCCGCCGTGGGTCTACGCTACGTCGGACTTCCTGTACAAGGCGTTGCCCCGGACGGGCGACTTGAACAAGTTGACGACCCATTGGATCGCACGCGGTGTCTTGACCGAGGCGGAGATCAAGGAGCGCAAGCTCGACCAGGCCGAGAAGCCGCTGTGGGGCGAAGCATTCGGCGTGACCGGTGCGTTCATCGCCGTTATGCTCGGCCTCGCGTGCTGGCGATTCGTGCGGGCGGACTATTAAGCCGGAAGAGGTTGATCCGCAGATTTCGCAGATTTGGAAGACAGAAAGACAGATTAATACATCCTAACGTCTTTCTGTCTTCCAAATCTGCGAAATCTGCGGATCAACCTCCTTTACTTCCGCGTCACTGACCGGATGTACGCGACTTCGTCGGCCTTGTACGGCGTGCCGTCGCGGCGGAAGATGTCGTGGAACCACTCCGGCGGCTCCGCGGCGTACGGCTTCTTCCACGAGTCCCAGGGGTAGATCGTCTGCGACTTGCCGTCGACAAACCCCCAGTTGTACGCTGCCACCTTCTCCGCCTTCATCTTCGCCAAGTGCGGTTCGAACCGGCTGCCGTTTGGCCGGGCCATGTACTCCGTGCAGAGGATCGGCCGACCTTCGCGGCGAAGGTTCTGGACACATTCCATCAGCCGCTCGGCCTTGTCGTAGTTGTGAAAACTGATGACATCCGAGTTCTCGATCTGCACCTTCTCTGTCGGGTTGAGCTTGGCTGGGTCCTTCCAGGTCCCGATCCAGACGCCGGAGGTCAACGGCTGCGACGGGTTCGCGCTTCGCGCCCATTGGAACGTCTGGACGAGCAGCGGTAGCACGAGTTTCGGCTTGTCCTTCGGCTCCAGCCTCTCGTAGGCCGGTCGGTTGATGTTGTCCGGCTCGTTCCACACGTCCCAGGCGTGGATGCGCTTGTCGTCCTTGAAGTGGCCGACGACACCGACGACGTACGCCTTTAGGGCCTCGTGCTTCGCCGAGTCTGTGAGCGCAGCTCTGCCGGGCGACTGCACCCAGCCGGAATTGTGCAGCCCCGGCTTCGGTGCCCGCTGCGGGCCGAGCTTCGGCTCTGGGTCCCAGACCGAATCGAACAACACGAGCACAGCGCCAATCTTGTGCTTGTCCGCGATCGCGAGGAACTGGTCCATACGCTTGAGGAAGCCGTCCTTGTCCTGTTGCCAAAGAAGGTCGTGCAGGAAGACGCGCATGCTGTTGAAGCCGAGCGACTCGGCCCAGCCGAGTTCGCGGTCGATGGTCGCCGGGTCGAAGCTGTCGGCCTGCCACATTTCGAGCTGGTTGATGGCCGATGACGGCAGGAAGTTGCTGCCAACGAGCCAGCCACGGTCGTCGAGCCACTTGTTGGCCCGCGCGGTCGGCCAGCGGCCCGGCGCGTCGGCGGCGTGGCTCGGTATGTCTGGGGTGACGGCGATGGCGGTCAAGAGGAGGGAAGCAAGGGTCGCAGTGCGTTTCATGGCGGGAGAGGGGTTGGAGGTCGGGCATGAGCATCGTATGCCGCGGCCACAGACCTGGAAACCGCCCGGCCAGCGTGCGATGATAAGCGCACCCGTTTCGGAGGAGAACCGATGGGCCGCGTCGTGATCGTTGCATACCGGCCGAAGCCGGGCAAAGACGCCGAGTTGCTCGCCCTGGTCAAAGACCATCTACCGACGTTACGCAGCGAGTGGTTGGTCACCGACCGGCCCGGCTTCGCGCTGCGGGCGAAGGACGGCACGCTGGTCGAGGTGTTCGAGTGGGTATCCGAGGAAGCCATCGCCGGAGCGCACACCAACCCCGTTGTGACCGCGCTATGGGCGAAGTTCAACGACGCGTGCGATTACGTGACGCTCGGCTCGCTGCCGGAGGCACAAGACCTGTTCGCCGAGTTCGAGCCAGTGGTGCTATGAGGCGGCTGGTTCTCCGCGCCGAGGCGCTCTTGCTCGTCCAACTGTTGACCATGACGTGGGTCGTGATTGTCGGCCCGCTGTGTTGGATTCTGCGCGACGGGCTGGGGCCGGAATCGTCCGACAGTACCGGCCTGTTCGCCGTGTACCGCTTACTGGGGACTTGCTGGTGGGGACCGGTACTTGGCGTATTGATCGCCCTGTGGGTCGCCCTATCGGTCGAGCGCACGGAGCCGCGCACATGAACCCGCTCGAAGAGGTACTGACGCCGCGGATGCGGCTGACGCGGCCGACGGATGCCGACCGGCCGGACCTCGCTCGCTTCCACGCCGATCCGCGGGTGATGGCCACGCTCAACGGCGTCCGCGGCCCGGACGAGTCAAGGGCCATCTTTGACCGCATGGCCGCCCATTGGCTGCCGAACAACTTCGGCTGGTGGATTGCCCGCGACCGGGCCACCGGCGCGTTCCTCGGCCGCGGCGGCTTGCGGCTGATGCTGCTCGACGGCGTGCCGGAGGTCGAGATCGGCTACGGCTTCATGGCCGACGTGTGGAACCGTGGTTTGGCGACAGAGTTGGCCCGCGAGAGCATCCGCATCGGGTTCGAGTCGTTAAAGGTACCGTCGTTGGTCTGCTTCACGATGCCGACCAACCTTGCGTCGCGTCGGGTCATGGAGAAGGTCGGCTTCACCTACGAGCGTGATGGCACCTGGGCGGCATTGCCGCACGTCTTCTACCGGTTGACGCGAACGTAACAGGTTCGCGACGCTTCGCAGAAGCGTTTCGACGCGAGGACGCTTCTGTGAAGCGTCGCGAACCGGCATGGTTGCTACAACGACGGCATGCAAATCCCGCTGAAAAAGCTGCTGTCCCTGCTCGACGCCAAGCAACCGGAGGGCGTCCGCCGGGCCGCGGCGGTGGTCCTCGGCGAAGTCGGCGGCAAGGACGCGGGGCTGGCCAGCGCAATCGGCGAAGCACTCGCCGACGAAAGTCCCGGCGTCCGCCTCGAAGCGATCCGCGCGGCCGGCAAGCTCAGGGTTGATGCGGCATTGCCGCAACTGCTCGAACGCATCAAGGATGGCGGCGAGGAGGCGGAAGCCGCCGCACACGCCGCGGCGATGCTCGGGGCCAAGGGCGTCAAAGGCCTGCACGGCCTGATGCCAAAGGTCGCCCCGGGTCTGCGGCGCTACATCGCCGCCGCACTCGCCGCTCACGGAGCCGGCGCGGCCGACCCGACCGACCTGCTCCGTGACAAAGACCCCGGCGTTGTGGACGCGACCATGCGGTCGGTCATGGCCCAACTGCCGACGCTGACACCGGCCAAGAAGGCGACTCTCGTCGGCGAACTCATCGATGTGCTGAAGGACAAGAAGGCCGCGCCGTCGCCAGCCACGGAGGCCGCAGCCGTGCGGCTACTCTCGACGCTCGACGACGCGAAGGCAGCGGCCGTGTTCTGGGACCGCACCGCCCCCGGTAAGCCGTTCGAGTTGCGCGTCATGGCGCTGACGGCCCTCGGCCGCTGGGTGACCTCGCCTGGCAAAGAGCAGTTACAGCGGCTCTTCGAGTGCGCCGCCGACCGCGACGGCCGGGTGGCCGGGCCAGCCCTCATCACCCTCAACGGCCTGACCGCGACGGACAAGAATCTCGGCGACTGGCTCGCGCTCCTGCAAGCCCCCGATTCGGCCGTGCGCCGCTTGGCCGTGTCGAAACTCGGCGACCGTGACGAGCCTAAGGTGGCCGAGGCGCTCATGAACCAGTTCGACCACTCCGACCGCGCCTTGCGCGAGGACGCCCTGGTCCGTCTGCGCACGCTGACCCACGGCCGGGCCGTGCTGACGCAGTGGTTGTTCGATTCCGATACGCCCGACCGCGCGTGGGCGTTAGCTCGCGCTCAGGCATTGGTCGTGAAGGAGCAGCCGAAGGGGTGGGCCGACAAGGTGTTCGCGCAGGCGGCGAAGTACCTCGACGCCGGCGACCGCCGCAACGAGGCGTTCTTCTTCCTGTTGCGCGAGGCGGATGCAAACGACCTGCGTGAGCGTGTCGAGGCGAAAGCCGCGGCGTTCCGCAAGAAGAAGGACTACGAATCGGCCCTTCGCTACCTGCGGCTGCTAACCCGCGACCCCGCTTGCGGCTTCGCGACCCGCTTCGAGGCGGCGGCATGCGAATTGAAAGTGTCGCCCCACGAACTTGGCCACGACGTCCGGGCCGCGCACCCTGGTTTGCGGACGCTCGTCAACCTGGCGCAGAATTACGAGCCGGAGTTGATGGAACTGCTCGACAAGACGAAGTGGCTCGACCCCGAGGATCTGTACTACGCTGGCTTCCACCTCGCTGAGCAAATCGGCCGGGCCAAGGCGGTGGGGGCCCACGCGCTCAAGCTGGTTGGGCAGCGGTCGCCGAAGTCGAAGCTCGCCCAGGCGGCGAAGTCGAAGCTCAAGGGCGAAGGACTGGATTAGGACCGGTCCGAGCCGGAAGCGTGAGCGACGGTCCCTGCCCGCGCGACCGTCGCTCACGCTTCCGGCTCAGACGCGGCCGCGGATCAGGAGCGTCGCCACGGCCAAGCTCCAAAGCGCCTGGCCGACGACGAACCCCAGGACGCCGTGGACGTTCATCGGCAGGTGGCCGGACAGAAGCGCCGCGGCGGACGCTCCGCCCACGGCGAGGCCCAACGCCCCAGTTAAACGCGCTCGGCCGAGCAAATCCACCGACCAGGCGACAAGCGCCACAGAAGTCGCGAGGACCCACGCCTGCGCGGCGACATGCTGGGCTAGGCCGAACGCCGAGACGACGGTCATCGCTACCGCCTGATCGGCTTCCGAGCGGCCGACGTAGTGCTGCGCGATGGCCGGAACGACAAACCCGCCGGTCAGCGCGGCCAGGCTCGCGACGAACGCTCCGAGGGCATAGGCGACGAAGCCGAGGCGGGCCATCAGCGAGTGCGGGCCGAGCCGGGCCGTGAATACCGAGAAGCCGCCGACAAACGCGGCCATGCACGCGATCAGTGTGCCGTGGACGACGCCGTTCAGTGTAGCCCCGTGCACCGTCGACGCGAAGAACTCAGCCGGCGTATGCCCATGGCCGTGCGGGTGGTGGGCCATGAACGCCACGGACACGACCGCGGCGGTGACGATCAGGATGCCGGCCGGACGGCCGGAGGGCAGTGTGTCGGGGTCGGAGGTCATTGATCGATCTCGTGGGTGAGGCGGGCGTCACTTCGGCCGGGCCATCCGCACGACGAGCCGTTCGAGCAGCAGCCGCTCCGGCAGGTCGTCGGTCGATTTCATCGCCAGGTCGGTTTCGATGAGCCAATCGAGCAACTTCGCGACCCGCGGCTGGCCGAGGTGGCGCAACTGCTGCTCCATGCCGGTGCGGGCGAACGGTGGGACGCCGACTTCGTCGAACGCGGCCGACACCGACCGGCCGAGCCGTGCGAGCCGGCCAACCTTCGCCAGCCGCTGCAATTGCCAACTAAACGCGCCGAGAACCTTGAGCGGCTCCTCCCCAGCATCGAGCAGCCGACCCAGGATGGCGAGCGCCTCGGCCGGTTTGTTGCCGCCGATGGCGTCGAAGATCTTGAACGTCTCCGCCGCCCGGCTGCGGCCGACCAGGGCGTCCACGTCGGGCCGCGTGATGGTAGGGCGGTCGCCGACGTAGGACGCGAGCTTGGCGAGTTCCTGGTCGAGCAGGCCCATCTCGGGGCCGACGAGTTCGACGAGCCACCCGGCCGCGTCGGCGTCCAGCTTCTTGCCGTGGCCAGCCTTCGCCCAACTCACGCACCACGGGGCGATGCGGTGCGATTGCGGTGACTTGCAGAGGACTGTCGCATCGTCGGGAAGTGCCTTCGCGAGTTTGGTGTTCGACGGCCAGCTCTTCACGTCGAGGATGAGGACGCCGTGCTTGGCCGGAGCCGCGACGTACTTTTCGAGTTGCGGTCGGTACTTCGTCACGAACGGGTCGGCCGCGTCGATGACCACAACCCGCCGGGGGCCGAGGAACGGCATCGTCTCCAACTCGCCGCGGATCGTGGACCACTCGGCCTTGTCGCCGGGGACACTGGAAAGGGCGAACGCCGGGTCGGCATCGCCGAGCAGGAGCCGTTCAAGGGCGGCGACGACTTGGCGTTTGAGGAAGGCTTCGTCACCGGCCAGGGCGTAGACCGGTTGCGGCTTCGACTTCGCGGCCTTGTCGAGGAAGGCGAGTGCGTCCATGCGGTTAACCTATGGGCCGCGCAAAGCCCACTGATGGCAATCGGTGGGGAGTCTTTCCCACCGATTGCCATCGGTGGGCTTTAGGGGGTGACACCGTACTCTTCAAGCAGCTTGCGCGGCGCTCCGATACCGGCGACGTGGACGGTGCCGAGCCACCGCGCGGCCGCCGGGTTCGCGAACCCGGCCTTCGGGGCGACGAACGTGACCGTGTGCGTCGCCCGTACACACGCACCGAGCGGCTCGCCGGTGTCGCAGTCGAGGCCGCTCGGAATGTCCACGGCGAGGACGTTCACCGGACTGGAACAGAGTGCGGCGACGACGCCGTCGAGCGGCGGGCGGATCGGTCCCGTTAGTCCTGTCCCGAAGACTGCATCGACGAACCAGTCATCGACGTTCGGCAAGGTTTCGGTCAAGGTTGCCGCAACCTGCTCCATCTTGGATGGCGGCACGACGATCACCGACCTTAACGAGCCGGCAATCGTACGGTGGTTCGCTGCGGCGTCGCCGGTTAACTCATTCGGGTCGGCGAACAGGAGGACGATGACGGGCCAACCCGCGTTGTCCAGGTGCCGGGCAATCACGAACCCGTCGCCGCCGTTGTTGCCCTTTCCACAAAGCACTTGAACTTGTTTCCGCTCCGGGTTCAGCCACATCAGCACCTCGGCGGCGCCGCGGCCGGCGTTCTCCATCAGCACGATGCTCGGGACGCCGTACTCCTCTGTCGCCCGACGGTCAATCTCGCGCACCTGCGCCCGCGTCAGGCCGGTCATTTCAGCTCCCACGTCATGCCGGGCCGCAGCACGTGGACGGCGACGTTGACGGCCGTGTGCGGCTCGCCCGGCTTCGACGGGCCGACCGACGACTTGCGGCCGTCGATCACCGTCACTTGGCCGACGCCGATCACCTCGAACGATTTGCCGGACACGATCACCCCGGTTCCCTCATCGATGCCGACGCCGACGAGCGTTGGCCGGTCCAGCACCGCCGACAGAAGACGGTTGAAGCGGTCGCGCTTGACAAAGTGCTGGTCCACGATGACGTCCGTCCACAGCCCCAGCCCCTCGGCCGTCTTCGTCGCCCCGCGGCGGACGCGCTCCAGGTCGGCGTCGCCGGTCAGCATCACGCCGGAGATGACGGCGGCCCCAGCGCTGGTACCGCCGACGACCGCGCCGGCACGGTAGCGATTCTTGATGGCCGCGATCACTTCCGACGGCAATGCCTTCATGAGCCGATTCTGGTCGCCGCCACCCATCCAGATCAGGTCGGCTGCCTCGACAGCTTTGACGGCAGCAGCCGGGTCGGCGAGGTCGAGTGACGTGGCCGACTTGGCACCAAGGTCTCGCCACATCTGGGCGAGTTCCTTGCCGCCGTCGGCCGACGACGACGCTTGCGGCAAAACGAGAACGCGAGCGTCGCTGCCGCCAGCCAGTTTCAGGATGTGTGCGCGGACGGGCTGTGTGCTGCCGCCACCAACCGGCACGAGCTTGCCCTTCGGGGCATCGGCTGGGTCGGCAGCGATCATCAGCGCGAGCAAAGCGGCAACCATGTAGGTATCTCCGACAGGTGACGGTCGCATTGTCGCTCTCCCCGAGGCGGGCGACCAGGGGCGGGGCGGCTTTCACACTCATTTACGGGGTCACGGTAAACCGTCCGAGCCGGCCAGGGTTACCTCGTTGAAGGTGACATTCGATCGCCTTTGTCGAGGGCCTATCCGAACGCCCTCATCGCTCACTAGCCCAATGTGCTGAGACGTTCGCCGCAGGCCGGGAATCGTCCGGGATACAAT
This sequence comes from Gemmataceae bacterium, assembly GCA_046350275.1. Taxonomy (GTDB): domain Bacteria; phylum Planctomycetota; class Planctomycetia; order Gemmatales; family Gemmataceae; genus JAXMAS01. Next base: position 38,258 of record JAXMAS010000013.1, on the reverse strand, counting down.
GGCAGAACTCGAGGGCGTCGTTTCGTCTGCCAGCGACCGCGTGTCGATGACCCGACGGCCGCATCGACCTGAGGGAGGGACCAGTCCATGTGGCGTTACTGGTTAACCGCGCTAGTTGGGGTCGCGTGGTTGGGTGTCATGCCGAGTTCCGCAGCCGAGCCACCATTGGTAGAGCAGTATCTGCATGGCGGCAAATTCGCCGATGGAGAGAAGGCCCTGGTCTTGGCCATCCGGGACAACCCCAAGGACGACCAGGCCCGCTTCGGCCTTGGAGTGCTGCAGTTCGTTCGGGCCGTCGAACACCTCGGGCAATCGCTTCACCGGTACGGCCTGCGAAGCGATCGTGGACAGGCGATGAACGTTCCGTTCTTGCGACTGCCCGTCCCGCCGAACGCAAAACCGGAGCTCATCGGCTACGCGGACTTTCGAAAGGTCTTTCAGGACCTGGTCGACGACCTACGGAAAGCCGAGGCCACCCTGGCCGAGGTCCACGGCGACGAAATCCGGCTGCCGCTGCGCGTTGGCCTGATTCGCCTCGACCTGACAGGAGGCGGTACGGCTGGTGACCGCTTCGAGACCATCGTCTCCCGCTACATGGGCCGGGCAGGGAACGCCGCCAAGGACTCGGACTGGCTGGTCGTTTTCGACCGGGGAGACGTTGCCTGGCTGCGCGGCTATTGCCACCTGCTCATGGCCTTGTCGGAGGTCATCCTGGCCCACGATGGTCAGGAGTTGTTCGACTGCACCGCCCATTTGTTCTTTGGCAAACCGCGGACGCACCACACCTTCCTGACCGCCCTCCCGGAACGCGAAGCCGGGCCGTTCAACATAGAAGGGCTCAACATTGTCGACCTGATCGCCTTCGTTCACCTGATCCGCCTGCCGGTCAAGGAGACGGACCGGATGAAATCGGCCCTGACGCACCTGGAACGAATGCTAGCGCTGAGCAAGGAATCGTGGAAGTACATCCTGGCCGAGAAGGACGATGACCACGAGTGGTTGCCAAACCCCAACCAGAAAGGCGTGCTCGGTGTCCCGATCCGCCGGGAGATGATCGACCGCTGGCTGGGGGCCGTGGACGAGGCGGAAGCGGTTCTGGCGGGCAAACGACTGGTGCCGTTCTGGCGCGGAACAGAGAAGCGAGGCATCAACCTTCGACGTGTGTTCACGGAGCCGCGGGCCCTCGACCTCGTTCTGTGGGTCCAGGGAACGGCAGCGACCCCGTACTTGGAGGAGGGTCCGTTGACTCAGCCAGCCGTGTGGGACCAACTGCTGCGTGTCTTCGGAGGCGATTTCATCGGGTTCGCTGCCTGGTTCAATTAACGGAGGCCGAACGGTAGGGCATCGAGGTCGCCGCCTCATGTCCGTTCAGGGGATTCGCGTCTCAGACCGCGTACTTAGCCAACCAGGTAGGTCATACGGTGTCACAGGTTGTCGCGGTTCAAGACAGGCCATGATTGCATCGTCCGACTCCAAGGAAGTCCGCATGTCGCAAGCCGCCGGCGTCCACGCCACGCTCAACGACTGGACCACCCGCGATGCAATTCCGTTCGCTGTCGATTCGCCCGACACGATTTCCGCGGCCGTCGATCAGATGATGACGGCGCTCGGCAATGCGGTCGAATTGCTCGGCTTTGGCGAAGCTCTCCACGGAAGCGAGGATCTCCTCGTCCTTCGCAATCAGATGTTTCATCGCTTGGTGGAGGTACACGGCTATAGCGCGATCGCCATCGAGAGTAGTTTTCCGCGGGCACGCATCGTGAACGAGTACGTGGCTGGCCGCGGCCCAACGTCATACGAGGCGGTGCAGGAGAGCGGGTTCAGCCACGGCGGCGGCCGGCTCGCCGCGAACCGCGAACTCGTCGAATGGATGCGGAGGTACAACGCTGACCCAAATCATCGCATCCAGCTGCAGTTCTACGGCTTCGATAGCCCGACCGAGATGGTCGGCAGCGACAGCCCGCGGCAGCTCCTGCATTTCGTTCTCGACTACCTCGCCGCGATCGACGGTGCGGGCCGCCAGGAGCGGCGCGACCGCATTGATAGGCTTCTTGGCCGAGACGCAGATTGGGAAAACGCCGCCGCGTCGTTCGACCCGACGAAGTCGATCGGCCTGTCACCTAATGCGAACGCGCTACGGATCGAGGCAGAAGAGATCATTTCCGAACTGCGCACGCGTCGTCCCGAACTGGTAGCGAAGAGTGATGCGGGCCGTTACTTGGACGCCAGGCAGCACGCCTCGGTGGCCCGGCAGTTACTGAACTACCACGCCGCGCTCGCGCGAACGTCGACGAACCGGATCGCTGAGCTTCTCGGTATCCGCGACGCGATGATGGCGGACAACCTGGCCTACGCCGTGTCCCGCGAGCGAGGCCGAGGGAGAGTGCTAGCCTTCGCTCACAACAGCCATCTGAAATACGGCACCGCCCAATGGCAACTCGGGCCGGACTTGTTGACGTGGTGGCCGGCGGGATCGCACCTGAAGGAGATCCTTGGGCCGCGATACGCCGTCATCGGCTCGGGCATCGGCATCTCGGACGCGAATGGAATCGCCGCACCTGAGGCCGGCACTTTGGAGGCCCGGCTTACAGACTCGCCGGGGCCGGCCCGCTTTATCCCGACGCGCCGAGGCCAACGGCTCCCAGCCGCGGAAGTCGCCGCGCTGCCGACGCGCTCGGGCAGCGTCAAGAACATGACCTACTTCCCGCTCACGCCACAGAGCGTGACCGACTTCGACGGGTTGGCCGTCCTGGATTCATCGGTGTACAGCCGCGGTGGTCCATCCTTGCCGCAATGATTGGGGTGAACCATGTCGGCCGTCATCACCAGCGAACGACCCGATTCCAAAGCCGCGAGCGAACTCATCGCCGAGCTCGAAAACCATCTGAGCGCGCTGTACCCGGCCGAAAGCCGCCACGGATACAGCGTCGAGAAACTCCTCCGCGAAGGCGTGGCCTTCTTCGTGATTCGGCACGACGGCCACCCGGCGGGCTGCGGCGGTGTTCAGCTCGTCGGCGGGGAATACGGGGAACTCAAGCGAATGTACGTACGACCGGCGTTTCGCGGCCTGGGACTGGGCAAGCAGATGGTGGAACATCTGGCGGTGTATGTCCGCGAGCGAGGTGTGGCGCTGCTCCGGCTCGAGACGGGCATTCACCAGATCGAGGCAATCGGCCTATACGAGCGGATGGGGTTCGCACGCGTCGGCCCGTTCGGACCGTATCGCGACGACCCACTCAGCCGGTTCTACGAGAGGCCGGTTTGATCGCCGCCGGCACGGCGAGTGTTCATCGCGTTCTCATTGCCATGTGCCTAGCTCGACGCTACCCATAGCACCCGTCGCGTACTCGCCAAAGTGCGCGGCCGCACCACCTCGCCAGACCGTCGCGAACGGACAATCGCGTGGCCGCACCAGGATCGACCCGTTCTGGGTGACGGAGTTCCCCTATCTTTGTTCGACCGGAGAGGTTTCGTGAACCGAATCACTCGACGCGACTGGCTCAAGGCCGGGGCTGTGGGCCTCGGAGCCGCCACAGTCACGTCCGATACGGCGGCGTTCTCGGGCCGAGCGGACGCTTCCGCGTTCGCCTTCCATCACGACCACGTCCTCGGCACCTCACTCGATCTGCGCTTCATCGCTCCCGATGCAGGCATGGCCGAGCACGCCGAACGCGTCGCACTGGCGGAGATCGAGCGGCTGCGGCAGGTCTTCAGCCTCTACGACCCAACTAGCGAGTTGAGCCGGCTGAACGCGTCTTCCGAACCCGTTCGGCCGTCACCAGACTTGCGGGCCGTCCTGCGCGAATACGAACGATGGTGGCCGCGTGCCGGTGGTGCGTGCAATCCACTTGTCGGCACGTTCGTCCGGTTGTGGACGCAGGCCGAGCGCGCCGGTCAGGTGCCAGATGCCAACGACTGCCACGAGCTTGCCCGCCTGATCGATCGACCGGGATGGCGTTGGGATGCCGCGGCGTCAACCGTCGCCCGTTGCACGCCGTACCCGCTGGATCTCAACGCGGCTGCGAAGGGCTACATCATCGGCCGGGCGGCCGCGGCTGTGCGGGCGGCGGTGCCGGGCGTCGCCGCGGGGCTCGTGAACCTCGGTGGCGACCTGACGGCGTGGGGCACCGCTTGGCCGGTGGCCATCCAGGACCCATTCACCCCGTTCGACAACGCCCCGCCGCTGGGCGGGCTGTGGCTGCGCGACGCGGCGGTCGCCACCAGCGGTGGTTACCAGCGGTTCTTCACTATCGACGGCATTCGCTACTCACACCTGATCGACCCGCGCATCGGTCGGCCCACCGACGGTGTGGCATCCGCAACTGTCGTCGCCGCCGACAGCATGACGGCCAACGTCCTGGCGACAACGCTGTGCGTCCTCGGGCCGGACGAGGGCGTTCGGCTCGTGGCAACGGTACCCGGTGCGGCGTGCCTCATCGTGACCGCCGACGGACGGCACGTGGCTAGCCCCAGCCTGCGACTGCATCCGGTGTCGCCCTCAGACGACGAGACGAAAGGCGACAACAAAAAGGCCGACGGGAAAAAAGCCGACGACAAGCCGCCGAAGGCCGACCCCTGGCCGGCGGGTTTTCAGGTTACGGTCGCTGTCGAGTTGCTCAAGTTCGACAACGCCCGCCGCTACCGCCGACCGTACACAGCCGTCTGGATCGAGGACGCAAATGGCAAGGCCATTCGCACACTGGGCGTGTGGGGCAACTCGCCGAAGTATCTCAAAGACCTGGCGTCGTGGTGGAAGTTCGGCCGGGACGATCGTGACTTGGTGAAGGCGGTGACTCGGGCGACACGCGGGCCGGGCAAGTACGACCTCGTCTGGGACGGCAAAGACGACAAAGGCCACCCACTGGGCCAGGGGACGTACACGGTACGGGTCGAGGTCACCCGCGAACACGGCGAGCACGTGCGCCAGGCGGGGAAGATCAATTGCGGAGTCGAGGCCGCGTCGATCAAAATGGAGAAGACCAGCGAGTCGGGCGAGACCGCGGTGGACTACAAGAAGAAGCAGCCATGACCCCCGCTTACCGCCGGCTACTGAAGGTATCCCGGATCGTTCACGTTTACCTGACCCTGTTTGGGCTGGTGCTGATCCTGCTCTTCGCGGTCACCGGGTTCATGCTCAACCACGAGGACTGGTTCCTCCCGACGGAACCGCACACGCGGACAGCCGAGCAGACGTTGCCGACGGGCGTCCTCAACCCGGTCGACAAGTTCGAGGTCGTTGAGGCGCTGCGCCGCGAGTTCGCCATCGCGGGGGCAGTCAACACGTTCCGGGCGGATGACGAGTCGGTCGAGGTCGAGTTCCTCCGTCCCGGCGGGCGGACAGTGGCCGAGGTCCGACGCGAGACCGGGGTGGCAGTCGTCACCTTCGAGACTCGTGGATGGGCCGGCGTTCTGACCGACTTGCACAAGGGCAAATCTGCTGGCCGAGCGTGGGGCCTGGTGATCGACGGCGTCTGCGGCCTGCTTTTGGCGATCTCGACGACGGGGCTGGTGTTGTGGTGGTCGCTGAAGGCCCGCGGCAAGTGGGGCGCGGCCGCCATGATACTCGGCGGCGCGTTGGCAGGTGCCATCTACTACTGGCTCGTGCCGTGACTGCGGTGGCAGACGTGGTGCCGGGTGGTCGCGTGTCATCGGTCGGCGGGTTTGCCGCGGCTCCGAAGCGGGTCGCGGGAAGGGGACGAAGGTGAGACGACTTTCTCCCTTCGCCCTGTGGCTCTTGGCATGGGCCGCGGTGTGGGCGTTTTGGTTCGCCACCACACAAAACTTCCACCCGACCCGCACCCTCGCCGCAATCGTGACCACCGTCCTGGTTGCGGCATACGCGGCGGCGGCCTTCGTCAACCATCGAGTACTGGTTCCGCGGCTGTGGTCCCCAGGCCGGCGGTGGCGTTACGCCGTCGCACTTGCCGCGGTCATGGTGGCCCTGACGGCTGCTGCCCTCGGGGTGATCCGGATATCGTACCGCGAACTGTGGGGGCCGGACGCGGACTCGCATGGGGCGTACAAGCACTTCGCTATCGACCTGTTCGGCATGGCGGTCCACCTGCTCGCGGCCGCCGGGGTGGTGGCGTGCGCTCGACGGTGGTAACGCGGCCGTCTTCTTCGTGGAACGCCGGGCTAGAAAACCGATACACCCTCATCGTTGAGGATCGATGCTCTACCTCCGCGCGAGACCGCCAAACCGAGGGACTCTCCCATGCGCATCGGACATTGGCAACTGGAGTCGAAGACCGGCGACTTCGAGACGAACCTCGGCAAGGTCGTTAAAGGCATGGAACGTGCCGACAAGGAGCGCGTCGAGGTCGTGAGCTTTCCGGAGTGCTTCCTGACGGGATATCCGGACAAAGAAGAGGTTGTGCGCCGATCGGCCTTCGCCGTCGATTCGCCGCAGATGCGGACACTGCTCGATAAGACGAGTCGGTTCGAGGCGACATACATCGTCGGCTTCAATGAGGTGCGGGGGCCGGACCTGTACAACACGGCCGTCGTCGTCCAGAAGGGGCACATCCTGGGGACGTACAGCAAGTGTTTCGCCTACATGAAGTTCCACAAGCAGGGCCGGGAGTTCCCGGTGTTCGAGCGATCCGGCGTGAAGTTCGGCGTCATCATCTGCGCCGACGGCGGCTACATCGAGCCGACCCGCATCCTGGCCCTGAAGGGTGCGCGGATCATCTTCGCCCCACACTTCAACTACATCGGCACCCAGCGGCTGATCTACCACTTCCAGAAGGTTCGCTCCGACCACGTGGCGCGAGCCGTCGAGAACCAGGTCTTCTTCGTCCGCGGCAACAACGTGGTCCTGGGCAAGCCGGACGGCTTCGGCCCGGCCGACGGTCAAGGCTACGGCGACAGCTATGTTCTCGACCCAAACGGTGAGATTGTTGTGCGCGGCCAGCGGATGAAGGAGGACTTCATCTTCGCCGACGTGGACCCGGTGGCATTCGACGACCCGTGGGGCCGCGGTCGGTCGCTGACGAGCATCCGCGCGCTGAGCCAACACCTGCTCGCGGCCGCGGCGGCCGCGGGGCCGTGAGGCGAATGCCGGGGGGCCGCCCGTGGGACTCGGCTACGACTTCTACGTCCAGAAGCGCACGGGGCCAGGCTGGGCCGTCCCCGCCGACTTCGTCACCGCCCGCGGCGAGCGGAGCGAGTTGGGCTACTTCACCTGGATCGACGACAAGGATTCCGTGCGGGAGGCGTTCTGGGGGGCCAACCCGCTGTTCCCGATGCGCCGTGACCGCCCGCCGGGCGTTGAGGAGATGGCCGTCTTTCAGGAGGCCGGCCCGGACGCCTTCGCCGACTGGTACCACAGTTGGCTGCCGATGGAGGAGTTGGCCCTCGACCTCTGGGACCAGTTCGACGTGTTGGTGTGCAAGCGCGTCGCGGCCCGGTACGCACTACACTTCGGCGACGGAGGGCAGTCGTTCCCGCGGTCGCACCTGCTGTCGGCCGGGCTTGCGGCAGCGGCCATCGATAAGTTGGAGGCCACGTCCTACTACGTTTCGGACGCGGCCCTCGTCGGGGAACCCGTGGACTGGAACCACGGCAAGAGGCGGCACGAGTTGGCGGGCGTGGGGCCGGACTGGGGCGTCGGCGTGACGTGGCGGGTCAGCATCGCCGGCTTCCTCGGCGGATGGCGAACCGCCGAGTTCCGCAACCTCCGGCGGTTCGGCCGCGACGACGAGTTGCGGATCGTGTGCTTGTTCTCATGACAGCCACTCCGGGCGGCCCCAGGCGGTTCCCACGTCGCCGCGCGGCCATACCGCCGCCATAATCAGAGTGACCCCGTCCCCTCTCGGAACTCGCACCATGTCGAAGCGACTCGCCGCGCTGGCCGCCCCGCTCGTTGCCCTCGCTGCCCTCGCCGGGCCGGGGGAGTCGCCGAAGCGCACACCGTGGACGACTTCGCACGTCGTCGGGTCACCGGAGCCGCCGCCGCCGTACAAGGTCGTCAACGCCTTCCCCCACGTGCACCTCAAGAAGCCGCTCGTCCTGCGACAAATTCCCGGCGAGCCTCGCCTGGTCGTCGCCGAGCACCAGGGCAAGGTTTGGTCGTTCCCACACCGGCCGGACGCCACCGCTGACGTCTTCTTCGACCTCAAGGCCGACCTCAAGACACTGAAGGAGCACCCGACGGCCGACGAGATCGACACCGTCTACGGCATCGAGTTCCACCCGAAGTTCGCCGACAACCGCTTCGTCTACGTCTGCTACACCGTCAAGCAAAAGGGGAAGAAAAACACGTCGGACGGCACCCGGCTTTCGCGGTTCACCGTCACCCGCACCGACCCACCACGGGTCGAGCCGGAAAGCGAGGTCATCCTGCTCACCTTCCTCGAAGGCGGGCACAATGGCGGTGACCTGCACTTCGGCCCCGACGGCTACCTCTATATCTCGACCGGCGACGCCACCGACCCCAACCCGCCCGACCTGTTCAAGACCGGGCAGGACATTAGCGATCTACTCTCCTCCATCCTCCGCATCGACGTGGACCGCAGCGAGAACAACAAGCCATATGCCGTGCCGAAGGACAACCCGTTCCTGGCGGAGAAGGACGCCCGGCCCGAGGTGTGGGCGTTCGGCTTCCGCAACCCGTGGCGGATGAGCTTCGACAAAAAGACCGGCGATCTGTGGGCCGGCGACGTCGGTTGGGAACTGTGGGAGATGGTCCACCGCGTCGAGCGCGGCGGTAACTACGGTTGGTCGATCATGGAGGCCCGACAGCCGATCAACGTGGACTTCCCGCAGGGGCCGGGGCCGATCCGCCCGCCAGTCATCGAGCTGCCGCACACCATCTCGGCCAGCGTCACTGGCGGGTACGTCTACCGCGGCACCAAGTTCCCGGAACTCGTCGGAGCGTACGTCTTCGGCGACTACGAGACAAAGCGGATTTGGGCGGCCCGGATCGAGAACGACCGGCTCAAATCCCTGACAGATCTGACCGACCTCACAGTTCGCGTCGCGGCGTTCGGGCAAGACGCGGCCGGGGAGCTATTCCTCGTCGATTACGACACCGGCATCATCAACCGGCTGGAGCGGAACGACGCCCCCGACCGCACGGCCGCGTTCCCGCGCACGCTCTCGGCGACGGGGCTGTTCGCATCTGTGCCCGAACACCGCGTCGCGCCGGGTGTGGTGCCATTCAACCCGACGGCGACACAGTGGCAGGACTACACGACGGCCGAGCGGTTCGTGGCGATGCCCGGCGACTCGTCGATCCTCTGGCAGCCGCGGGCGGTGCAGATGCAGGGCAGCATGTTCCAGCGCGTTCTCGCGTTCCCCGAGAATGGAGTCCTCGTCAAGACACTCTCGCTGGAGACGGAGCGCGGCAACCCGGCGAGCCGGCGGCGCATCGAGACACAAATCCTGCACACCGACGGCACGTACTGGTACGGCTACAGCTACGCCTGGAACGACGCGCAGACCGACGCGGAACTCGTGCCTGCCGACGGGGCCGAGCGGGTTATCCGCGTCAAGGACGTTGCCCACCCTGGCGGCGTCCGTGAACAAACGTGGACGTTCAGCGCTCGCGCCCAGTGCTTGCAGTGCCATACGCCGTGGGCCGAGTCGGCCCTCGCATTCAATGTCGCGCAGCTCGGCCATAACGGCCAACTCGATGCGTTCGTCGAATCGGGCCTGCTGCGGAAGAGCGGTAAGCCGGACGCGTATCGCAAGGTATTCGCACTCACGGATCCCACTGACGCGACCGCCGACCTGGCCCTCCGCGCCCGCAGTTACCTGCACGTCAACTGCGGCCACTGTCACCGCAATGGTGGCGGCGGGGCGGTGGACATGTTTCTTCATGCCGACATCGGGCAAGACAAGATGAAGGTCGTGGACATGCTGCCCGCTCGCGGCGGCTTCGAGTTGGCCGACGCGAAGATCGTCGCCCCCGGCGATCCGTGCCGCAGTGTGCTGTACTACCGCATGGCCAAGTTCGGCCGCGGGCGGATGCCGCACCTCGGTTCGGAACTGCCCGACGAGGCGGGCCTTGCCCTCGTCCACGATTGGATTCGCTCGCTCGCCGAGTCGCCGGCGGCGACGCCGGACGAGTCGCTCGAATCGCCCGGCGCGGCCCTATCGCTCGCCCGCCGCCTTGGCCGCGGCAAGGGCGACTCGTCGCTCATGGCCAAGGCGGCGGCACTGCCGGCAGGACCGGTTCGCGACCTGTTCGACGGCTATTTGCCGCAAACCGGCGAACGCAAGCTCGGCCCGAACCCAAGGCCGGCCGTCATCCTCGGCCGTGCCGGCGACGCAGCGAAGGGTCGCGCGGTACTCGCGACCGCAAACTTGCAGTGCCTCAACTGCCACGTCGTTGGCAAAGAGGGCAAAGCCGTCGGCCCAGAGTTGACGCAGATTGGGAAGACGCGAAAACCGGTCGAGCTGTTGGAGAGCATCGTCGACCCATCGCGACGGATCGAGCCGCAGTACGTCAACTACTCGGTGACGACGCACAGCGGACGGACCGCGACCGGAGTGCTGGTGAAGCGCGACGCAAACGTCGTCGTCATCCGGGACGCCCAGGGGCAGGACATCCGGCTGACAGCGACCGACGTGGACAAGCTGACTCCTCTGCGGACGTCTATGATGCCCGAGGGCCTTGTCCGGGATTTGACGGCCCAACAGGCCGCGGACCTCGTGGCATATCTGGCGACCCTACGGTGATCGGCAGCCCGGCGAGCGTGTGGCTACGGCGGGTGCTGCGGTAGTAGACGAACGCCTGCCCGTAAGGCGTCTCCTCGACCTTGTGCGTGAATACGCCCATCCAGCCGATCTTGCCAGCGACCAGGACGGGTCCGTTGCGGCTGGCCGCGCGCACGACCGCGATATGGAGAGGCTCACCGTCGCTGTTTCGGTAGACCGTCACGTCGCCCGGCCATGGTGTGCGCACGATGCGGTAGCCATTATCGGCGAGAATGTGCGGTACTTCGCTCGCATCGACCCAGTAGCGGCCGCCGGTAAATACCCAGCCGAAGCAATTGCTTGCGTCGTCGGGCTGGCTTTCGCGCAATAGGCACTCATTGCGGAAGCGGTTGGCGAGCTGGCGGCGCTCCATGTCGAGCAGTGTGGCGGCGTCGCGCGGGACAACCGGCTTCAGCATCGTGATCGGCCGGCCGCGGTCGGTCGTCGCGCGAACGGCCGTCTCGACGGCAACCTCCGGCATCGGCGACTCGTCGAGGACCGATGCCAGCTCCATGGGCGGCACCGGATCATAGGCAACGGCCATCAATCCGCCGGTCGTTACGAGTCCCGAGCCAAGGACGCCGACGACAACCAGAGCGACTCGCGGTGTGCAGAGTGGCAACGTCAGGCGACCGGCGAATCGCCGCAACGGCACGAACCAGTAGCGGTAACTGATCGCAGCTGCGATGAGACCGATTCCCATCGCCGCCAGGATGGTCGCAAGTTGCAGTGAAGATATTATCATATTTTTCTAATTATCGTGCGACAATGCGTTCACTTTGACTCAGTACTTATACTTCGCAACTCATGAGGATGCTCTGAGTTGTTCGTGAGAAGAAAAAGTCGTTGACGGGTCGTCGCATTAGCTTCATGCTGGGCAATACAAGTTGCCGGAGGTGGTTCCCATGTTGACTCCGACCCGAATTGCGTTCGCACTCGTCCTGGCGGTGGCAAGCGCCGGCGTCGCTGAACCGCCGCGGCGGTTCGCGCTAGTCGCTGGCGTACAGAAATACGATGGCACCGAGTTTGCCAGCCTGCGCTTCGCCGAAAATGACGCCGTCAAGTTGGCCACCCTGCTCCGCGATGACGCGAAGTTCGACCAGGTTGTCCTTCTCTCGGACAAAGAGGCGTTCGCCAAGGAAAACGAGGCGCTCTTCCCCACGGCACCGAACATTCGCCAGCAACTCGACGCCCTGCTCAAACTGGTCGGGCCCGCGGATACGCTCCTTGTCGCTTTTGCCGGCCACGGCGTCCAGCTTCAGAAGCCGGCCGGTATGTTCTTCTGCCCGAAGAAGGCCGACCTCACGAAGCCCGACACGCTCGTCGCCCTCGACTCCGTGTATCGCACTCTGCAAGCGAAGCCCGCCGGGTTCCGCCTGTTGCTCGTGGACGCCTGTCGCAACGACCCGTTGACCTCGCGCGCGAAGACCGTGGACAACTTGCAGAGCCTGACGCGGCCGGAGGTGCCGAAGCCGCCGGGAGGCGTCGCGGCCCTGTTCAGTTGCTCGGCCGGCGAGCGCGCGTTCGAGGACGAGGAATCGAAGCACGGGTTCTTCTTCCGCAGTGTCCTCGACGGGCTGAGTGGCAAAGCAGCAGACGCGGCCGGTAACGTGAATCTGCTCAGTCTCGCCACCTACGTCCAGCGGGAAGTGCCGCTCGCGGTCCAAAGGCGGTTCCAAAACCCAAATTCCGTGCAGAAGCCCGAGCTATTCTTTGAGGGCCAGTCGCCGGTGCTCATGCGGGCGACCGGGGCAAGCGAATTTGTCAATTCCATCGAGATGACGCTGGTCCGCATCCCCGACGGCGATGGCATCGTCGGCTCACCGCCGGGCGAGCGGGGACGTGTGGCCGGCGACGAGGAACGCCGGAAGATTCACATTGCGAAGCCGTTTTACCTGTCGGTGACGCCGGTGACGCAGAAGCAATACCAAGCCGTGACGGCCGAATCGCCGAGTTGGTACAGCGCGACTGGCAGTGGCCGCAGCGAAGTGGCCGGTCTCGATACCGGCGGACACCCGGTCGAGCAAGTCAGTTGGGACGACGCGCGGAAGTTCTGCGAATTGTTGACGAAGCGCGAGCCGAACCGCCGTTACCGATTGCCGACTTCGGACGAATGGGAGTATGCGGCTCGGGCCGGAACGGAGACAGCCTATCCGTGGGGCGACGATCCAAAACGGCTCGACGAACACGGTTGGTTCATGCGCAATAGCGCCGACCATACCCAACCAGTCGGGCGAAAAAGGGCCAACGGCTGGGGACTGTCCGACATGCACGGCAACGTCTGGCAGTGGACCGCCGATGCTCTCGGCGACGGCCGGGTTGCCCGCGGCGGTGGATGGGACTCACCGCCGGCGGACTGCCGTTCTGCCCGCGTCCGTGGATTTGGTGTCGACGAGCGGAAGAGCAACCTGGGATTCCGCGTGGTGTGTGAGGTGACGAAGCAATGACTGGTGAGCGTCGGGGCGTTAGCCCGGCGTGGCATCCATCCCCAAGCACGTCGGGCTTACGCCCCGACGCTCGCCGGACGCTTCGTCCATGAACCGCCGTCAGTTCCTGGTCGCTTCCACCGCGGCTACCGCCGTTCCGGCGCTCGCGCAGCGTCCGGCCGGCGATGTCGAAGCCACCTTCGCCGACCTGGCCCACACCGTCGCCGCCAAGGCGTCGGGGATGATCGCCGGCAAGCTATCGAGCGATGGGCGCGTCGCCGTTTTCGCCCCCGGCGACGCTACAGGTAAGCTCACGGTGCAAATGCAGGAGGGTGCCCGCATCCTCCAGGGCGAACTGATCTACCACCTCATCAACTTGGCCAAGGGCCGCTACTTCGTCCTCGACAAGGCCGCGCTCGCACAGGCATTTGCCAAGGCGAGCGTTAAGCCGGATGCCCTCGACCGCTCGAACCCACGGAAGACCGCCAGTGCGTTGGCCAAACTCGAACTCGATGCGGTCGTATTCGGAACGATCGATGCGAAGGCGGCCGATCAGTTCCAGGCCACAGCCGACACGACGTTGCAAATCGTCTTCAAGGACGGCTCGGCTCAGCAACTCGCCGGCCGCACGCCGGCGTCGGCCGTCGGCTCGGCGTCCTCCGATGCCGTGCCGCGGCTGCGGGCTCAGATCTGGCTCGCCCCGCCGGGGCAAACGCCGCGCCGCGTGCCGATCGTCACCGACCGCCGGGCCGCGTCGCCGCAGCACCGTGTCTTCTACGCCGTGCTGCCCGACGGTCTGGCTCTCGGCACCGACACGGCTCGCTACATCATTCGACTCCTGAACTCCGGGCAAGACCGAACCGGCGACTTCACGCATCCCGACGCCATCCGCGAAAAGCAGCGGCTTCTTACGGTCGCCCTCGCGATCGACGGCGTGAACAGCATCTACCAGGATCGCGGCGATGGGACGGTCGGCCCCGTGATGCTCCACCCGCGCAACGCGGCTCGCTGGATCGTCACCGGACCGGGCCTCGTGATGGTCAAGAGCGGCCCGAAGCCGACGGACTTTCGCTTCGACCCGGCTCCAAACAGCGGGCCAGGCCAATCGGTCGTTGATGTGCCCGGGTTTCAGCGCGATGCTCAGACGGCGCTCGCGTTCACCTTCGCCAAGCCGCAAGAATCCATCGCCGAGGCGGTGGGTGTGACGGGCGAGGTCGGCGTCATCTCGATCAGCGCGCGATCGCAGAAGCTACCCGGCGACAAACAAACGCGCTTCGCGATGAGGGGAGACATGCCAGGGACCAAGGCTGGCGCGCCCGTGCTCAATCCCGTGGTCCGCTTCCAGGTTGACACGTATCCGGACGAGTTCGCTCAGTACCGGATCATTTACCGCCCATCGTCCCAGGTGCCGATCCCGCCGGCCGATCGCGTTGATGCGTGGTCGGTCGCGACCCTCTAACGGAGTCACTGCTATGAACCGCCGCCGATTCTTGTTGACGACCGCGAGCGCCGCCCTCGCCGGGCCGGCCCTCGGGCAGTTCCGCCCAGCCGGCGATGACCTGCCCGAGCTGGCCGAGAAGGCCGCACGGACGGCCTTCGGCTTCCTGACCGGGAAACTGCAAACCGCTGGCCGCGTCGCCGTCTTCGCCCCGGGCGACAAGGCCGGCAAGCTCACGCTCGCGATGCACGAGGCGAGCCGCATCCTTCAGGGCGAGATGATCTACAGCCTCATCAACCTGGCCCGCGGCCGGTTTGCTGTCCTGGACAAGGCGGCCCTGGCCCAAGCGTTTGCCAAGGCCGAGGCGAAGCCCGAAGAGATCGATCGAGCCAACCCGCAAAAGACGGGCACGGTCCTGACGAAGCTCGGTCTCGACGCGGCACTGCTCGGCACGTTCGAGGATTCGGGCGGCACGGAGATCGACGCCAAGCTGCAACTGGTGTTCAAGGACGGCTCCGCCCGGCCAATCGCGGGTCAGGTGTCGCACACGGAATTTCCGCGCGAGCG
The DNA here is from genome assembly GCA_046350275.1 of Gemmataceae bacterium. Taxonomy (GTDB): domain Bacteria; phylum Planctomycetota; class Planctomycetia; order Gemmatales; family Gemmataceae; genus JAXMAS01. The sequence continues at coordinate 23,126 of JAXMAS010000013.1, read as the reverse complement.
ATCGTCGCTCCTCCCGCGCGTCCGCCCCGAAATCTGGCTCACGCCTGAAGGTGAGCAACCGCGCAAACTGCCGATCGTCACGGCCAAAGGCTTCGACTCGCCCTACTCGGGCATCCTGTTCTGTGCCCTACCGGCGGGGCTGGCACTCGGCACGAAGGCGGCGCAGTACAAGATTCGACTCATCAACACCGGCGAGGGCGGCGCTGGCTGCGACATGGTGCAGCCGACTATCGAGCGCGAGAAGCAACGGCTGTTCACCGTGGCCCTGGCCATCGATGGCGTCAATAGCCTGTACCAAGACCGCGGCGATGGGCAGATCGGCCCGGTGATGGTGGATCCGCGGCATGCTCGCAAATGGGTGCTGACGGGGCCGGGCCTGAGGATCGTCATGACCGGCCCCCGACCGATCGACTATCGCTCCGACCCGGCCCCCGGCACAGGCAACTCCGTGACGGACGTGCCGGGCTTCCAGAAGGATCCGAACACGTCTCTGACTTTCACTTTGGCGGAGGGGCGCGACTCGATCGCCGGGTCGGTCGGCGGCGTAGACGATATCGGCGCAATCACGGCCATCGTGTACGCCCAGAAGATGCGGGGCGATGAATCGCCGAACAAGGGCATCGCCACGGGCCCCATGCCCGGCACCAAGGCCGGCGGCGCAAAGCGGAATCCGACGGTCCGCATCCAAGTGGATACATACCCGTACCCCGTGGCGACGTACCGCATCTTCTACCGCCCGGAGGCGGACATTCCAATCCCAGCGGCGGACCGGCGAGAGGTGTAGCCAACGCGTCCCGAGGCGACGCGAGCCTTCCGGTACCGAGTACTCGGTACTGAGTATTGAGTACTCAGTACTGTGTACTCGGTACTGTGAACTCGGTGCTGTGTACTCGGTGCTGTGTACTCGGTACTGAGTACTCAGTACCGAGTACCGTAAGGTCCCATCGCCGCCTCGGGTCGCGACTTCGCCGGCCGCTCACGTCACCACCCCGCGCAATTCCGCCTTTCCGGTCCCACAGCCGCGACAGGTCGGACTCACGCTCGCCCAACGCATGCAGCGGCTCATATGGCGAGCACAGCCGCCCGCCAGGCGTCGTCCGCGGACGACGCACCCAGGCGTTCCAGCAGCGTGAGCGACGCTTCAAAATCCCCCTTCGATTCGTCGGCGAGCGTCGAGCCGTAAGGCCGACGTGCCTGCCAAACACGTCGGCCTTACGGTACCCGGCGTTGGCCCCGCCGTCTTGAAGGTAGTGCGGCGTTGAGATCACGCGGTTGCTCCGGGCTGAGGGTGAGTCCGAATGGGAGCCGGTAGAGTTGGAAGTGCAGGTAATGGGCGATCCTTGCACGAAAACGCCGGGTGCTAAGCCACTGCCGGCTTAGCACCCGGCTCCCATCGCCGCCGCGCCTAGTCCGATAACCGCGTCCCTACCATCGTCGAACTACTTGACTCGCCCCCTCTCATCGGTTACGAATCATAGTTGAGTTAGTACGCGCTCCCGTCGCATTATCATCTCGCCCCGAGGGTGCCGGTCATGTTGTGTCATCGGAGCCGATCGCGGTCGGCGTTCACGCTCATCGAGCTACTCATCGTCATGGGCATCATTGCCGTGCTGGTCGGCCTGCTCGTGCCAGCCGTACAGAAGGTCCGTGAAGCGGCCTTCAAGACGCAGTGCACGAACAACCTGGGCCAACTCGGCAAGGCGTTTTTGAGCTACCAGACCCAGGTCGGTTCTCTGCCGCCGAGCGTCGTGCACTTCGACACTTCGGTCCAAAACGACGGCTGGGCCACCTGGGCCGTGCTGATTCTGCCACACATCGATCAGGAGAATATCTACCGCGCCTGGGACATTACCAAACGGTACAGTTCTCAGACAGACGCTGCCCGCGCCGTTTCGATCCCGGCTTGGTTCTGCCCGAGCCGGCGGAACCCGGTTAGCGTCAGCGACTTTGCCGCCTCGACGAATTACGATGGCGGACGACGCGGGGCCCTTTCCGACTATGTCGTTTGTGACGGCAATACCTATTCGCTCCATCAGACGGATGGCGATGGCGGCGGTGTCATCGTCGCGGCCGAATCGGCGATCACCGCTTCGGGACGCGACGAAGTCGTCGTCAAGCCGAAGAGTCGAACCAAGATGTCGGCCATCGGACGAGGGGCCAGCAATACACTGATGATCGGCGAGAAGCACATTGCCATCACTTATGCCATCGGCCAAGGGCCGTACATCGACAACTCAGTCTTCAACGGCTCCCGGCAAGGGGCTGGTCCAACCCCACCGGCCGCTGGCTCGTGGTCGAAGTGCATCAATAAGGATGGTATCGGCCTCCAGAAGGATGCGAACTTCACTGGTGCTGGCTTTGAGCGCATGTTCGGTAGCGCCCACCCCGCCGGCGCGACCTTCGCGCTGGCCGATGGCAGCGTCAAACACTTGCCATTCTCGGGCGATGTGACGTACACCGCACTGCTCGATCAAATGGCTCGTCGCGCGTTGGGACGAGGCGAACAGCCGCTGTCGCCCGACTTCTGATTGGCCTGAAATCGGAGCCGGAGCGCTCGCACGATCGCGAGCGCTCCGGCTCCGATTCTTTTTCCGCCTGCTATAACACCCCGGTCCGACCCACTCCGCCGCCCGGAGGTGCCTTCCCGTGCGTTGCATTTGTCTCATTGCCCTCGTTGCGTCCGCTCCGCTCGCCGCTCAGGAGCCGCTCAAGCGGATCGTCGTCGGGTCCGGAGCCAGCCAGGAAAAGCCGCAGTTGATCTGGGACGCCGTCCTCGCGGCCAAGCCCGAACTCGCCGTGCTGCTCGGCAACAGCGTCTTCCTCGACAGTGACAACCCGGCCGTCCTCAAAGCCAAGTATGCTCAGTTCGGTTCCGAACCCGGCTTCACCAAACTCCGAAGCACCTGTCCTGTCGTCGCCACCTGGGACGATCACGACTACGGTGCGATCCAAGGTGGGGCGGAGTTCCCCAGCAAAGAGGCATCGCAGAAGCTGTTCCTCGAGTTCTTCCAGGAGCCGAAGTTCTCCCCACGCTGGAAGCGCCCCGGCGTGTACGATGCCCGAGTCTTCGGTCCACCTGAGAAGCGCGTCCAAGTGATCTTGCTCGACGGTCGAACGTTCCGCAGCCCGCTCAAGAAGTCCGGCCCAGCCATTGCTCCGAATACGGACGCCGGAGCGACCCTGCTCGGCGATGCCCAATGGAAATGGCTCGCCGAAGAGTTACGCAAGCCAGCGGAGCTACGGCTCATTGGCTCGGCGATTCCCGTGATCGCCGACGAGCCGGCCGGCGAGAAGTGGGCGAACTTTCCGGCCGAGCGCGAGCGGCTGTACAAGCTGTTGCGTGATACCAAGGCGGCCGGTGTCGTGCTCTTGAGTGGCAATCGGCTGACGGCCGAGCTTTCGGTGACGGATGCAGGGCTCGGTTACCCGCTCTACGAGCTGACCGCCAGCGGGCTAAACATGGGCAACCAGTTCTGGCACCCGCCCGAGAAGGCCGCGCACCGCATCGCCGCACTAGCCCAGGGCGACAACTTCGGCGTCATTGCCATCGATTGGGCGCGAAAGTCACCGCGCGTCGAGCTGCAAATTCGTGACGTGGAAGGCGACATTATCGCCAAGCAGAAGATCGACATCGCGACCTTGAAGCCGGGCACGATCTCACCATCGGCCGCTCAACCCGTCGTCGCCGGGCCAAAGACGGCCGGCGCGATTAGTCCGATCGACGCCGCGGCCAAGGTCGGTCAATCGGTGACGGTCGAGTTACTCGTCGCCGCGTCGGGCAAGGCGCGCGACAACTCGCGCGTGTTCCTTAACTCCGCCGCCCGCGACTCGAAGGAGAACTTCACCGTCGTCCTGGACATGAAGAAGGTGAGCGAGAAGCTGGCAGCCGCCGGCATCAAAGATCCCGCCGCCCACTACAAGGGCAAAACCATCCTGGTGACGGGCGTCGTCTCAACGTTCCGCGACGCGCCGCAAATCGTCGTCGAGGACGTGGGACAGATCCACGTGGTGGAGAAATAGCTCTGCGTAAGAGCGCCCTCATGACAACGGATGGGCTTTTCGCAGCGCCACCATGACCCTGCCGCGCCGCTTCCTGTTCCTGGCCGCCTATGCCTTCTGGGTCGGCGGCTTCACGTTCTATGCCGGCGTCGTCGTGCCCCTTGGCACCGATGTCCTCGGCGGTCGAGCCGAGCAGGCACTTGTGACTCGCGTCGTATCGTGGTACCTGAATCTGACGTGCGGCATCGCACTCGGTGTTTTCTTACTCGAATGGCTCGCGATGCGCGGTCGAATCCGTGCGGGCTTGTGGCTCATTATGTTCGCGTGCTTATGCGTACTGGCGTGGATGCACCCGCGGCTCGATGCGATGTTCGACTTCGGTGCAGGCGTTCTCGATCGGCACGAGTTTCGTCCGTGGCATCGAACGTACCTGTGGATCAGCACGGTGCAATGGGGAGCGGCATTAGCGTTTGGGGTGCTTACGCTGGCAGCGTGGCGGGTCGAGGATCGATTTCGCCGAGCGGGAAGCACCTACGGCCAGCCGACGTGACCGTTGCAGGTGCTTCCCGCTCGGACGGCAGCCCGGCTAAATCCCCATCCCCTCCTCAAATCGCATGATCTTGTCGACACGGCGAGCGTGGCGGCCGCCGTCGAACGGCGTCTCCAGCCAGATGCGCACCATTCGTTCAATCAGCTCCTCGCCGAGCAAGTCGCCCGAGAGGCATAGCACATTCGAGTTGTTATGGCTCCGGCTCAATTCGGCCGTAATGCTGTCGTGGCATGGAGCGGCTCGCACGCCGCGGACTTTGTTCGCGGCGATGGCCATGCCGATGCCGGTGCCACAGATCAGGATGCCGCGTTCCGCTCGGCCTTCACCGACCTCGCACGCCACTTTCAGAGCGTAGTCGACGTAATCCACACTGCCGCCCGGCTCGGGGCCACAGTCTACGACGTCGTGACCCTGTTGCTGGAGAAACGGCACGACCCGCTGCTTCACGCCCACACCTCGGTGGTCGCTGCCGATGGCAATCTTCATAACTCACATCCAGGGACGCGCCGTCCGGCGCATCAGCCAACAATGTCCGATACGAACGCCACCAGATGGTCCCGAATCGTCCGGGCACATTCTTCGTACACTTCCCGCCGGCCACCAATGGGATCCGGCAGATCGGCCGAGCCGCACAACAGTCGCGGTTGGGCGAAGATCGGCTCGAACCGGGCCACCGCGTATAGGTGACTCGCGGTCATTGCGATCACGTCGTCGGCCTCGGCCAACAAGTCGGGCGTTGCCGGCCGACTGGCGTGCTCGGAGAGATCGCCGCCAAACCGTCGCACGGCTTCGACCGCCTCCGGCGTCGCCGGATCACCACGCCCCGCGACCACGCCGGCCGAGAGGACAACATGGCCCTTCGCGGGAAGCTCCGCGACCGAACAGCCAAGCCGCTCGGCCAGGAGCGCTTTGCAGATCGCCTCCGCCATTGGGCTACGGCACGTGTTGCCAGTGCAAACGAATACGGTCCACCGTGCCGCGAGCCGGGCGATCTCGTCGGCCTCCCAAACGCCCGGCCGCTCGACCCGCCAGGCATCCCCATCGAGCGCGACCCATGTGGCCGGTTGGGCCAACTGAGTCCGCCCAGCGTCGACTCGCATCGCCAGGTGCGGCACGGCAGCTAGCTCATCGACGGTTACGAACGGCCCTGGTTCTGCCAGCCACAACGGGCGATCCACAATCGACTGAATGCACTCGTGGTGCGGTTGCACCAGGCCAACGGCGTCGGTTCCAAGCCGCAGAACCAGCGGGCCGGGCCAGGCACGTCGCGCCAGCCGACCGGCAATGCCGGGTAACGCCGGGTCGCGCGTGAAACGAGCGATCGGCCCATTGAGCTGCGCCAGCGCCTCAGCGCTGGCCGCGGCGACCACGTAAGTCGATTCGGTCGGCAATCCAACCAGTCCACCGCTTGCCAGGATGTCGCGGGCCGCCGAGACGACGACGGCGCGCTCGTCCGGCGAAAGCGGCCACGGCATCACCTGCGGCATCCATCCGTCCTCGCGGCGTGCGATCTCCAACAGCAGTTTACATTACGCCCAGGGGTACGACGGTCAACGCACTCCGTCGCGGATCGCCCGCATCTCCTCATTGTTGCGACCGGGCATCAATGAGGTAACTTGGCGAACCACTCGTACACGCCAGCCACGTTCGACGCATCGCCAGCGTGGACGAGCAGGCCAAAGCGCATCTTCAGATGATCGCCCTTCGCGACCTTGACCGCGTCAGTGCGGCCCTTCATGGCCGGAAAGCCCGACTTCGACCGGCCGAACGGGTTCGCGGCCATCAGGCCGTAATCGCGTGAGTGCCAGCAACTGGGCTGCGGATTCGTGGGATCGGCCAGGATCGCCACACCAACGGTCTTGCCTTCGACTTCGCCGGAGTAATCGCACCATGCTGAGAGTTGGCCCCAACAGCCCGCTTGATTGATCTTCCCTTCGGCGTTGGTGATCTTGCTCTTCGGGTTGATCTTGTCCTTCTCGCCCACGCGCAAGTCGTCGCGGACGCGGATCGCGAATGCACCTTCCTTGGTGTCGGCGAATGTCAGAGCCGCAACACTCGCGTGGATATCGATGTCGAAGACGAACATTCGATCGCCACCACGATCGTAGAGCGTCACGGTGCGCGTCTCGTCCAGGAGCTTGCGACCTTCGGGGCTACGCCATTCGTTACGCAGGGTCAACTTCGCATCGCCGGCTTTGCTCGCTCCCACACACACGACGGTCGAATGGCCGGGAGCCTCATCCCAGAAGTCAAAGCCCTCGACGCCGCGGACCTTCTTCGCGGGTTCAATTCCGTCGACAAGGATGTCACCGTGGCTGAACCACGCCGACTTATGGTGAATGTGGTCGGCCGTGCCGCCCTTCGCGGCTGGCTCCATGGGGAAGGGCCGGGTGACGCCGATGCCGCCGGGCGCATTGAGCGGCCAGAGGTACGGCTTGGGCTGTTTCGCATCGAAGAGATAACGACCGACGAGTTCCGGACCAAAGCGGAACTCGGCCACATCGGCTTTGACTTCGACGCGCGGCTCGGCCGCGCACAGCGGTGTCGCGAAAGCGATAGCGATGATCCAAGCAGCGCGGGTCATGGTCGTCGGCTCGTGTGGAGAAGGTGGGCGTTCGGTATACTACCCCGATGGCCAAGAAGAAAAAGGTCCGCGTGGACCTTCGTAAGAACCGCTCAAAGCCGCCGCGCGACAATGCCTGGACGCGCGGGTTTCAGGAACATGGTTACGCCGAGGAAGCGACCATCGGCGGTGAGCGCGTCCGCGCCAAGGGAGAACTCTCGCGGAAACGCACGATTGTCCAGACCGAAGCCGACGCGACGACGATGCCGGCGGCCGACGAAGCCGTATGTCGCCCCGGCCGCGTGCTACGGGTCCACGGTCTATTCAGCATCGTCGAGGCCGACGATGGTCCACTTTACCGCTGTGCCGTGCGCCGGCTGCTCAAGAGCCTCGCCATGGATGAACGCAGCGTCGTGACGACAGGCGATCGGGTGTGGTTTCTTCCGGTGACGCCCGACCTTCCAGCCGGAAGTGCCCGCGACCGCCCTGAGCGCGGCGGTGATGGTGCGGACGCATCCGGCTCGGACGAACCGAGTCGCGATGACTTGCCCGAAGGCGTGATCGAGCGAGTCGAGCCGCGCCACGGCGTCCTCACCCGCGCCTCGCGACGCCGCGAACACGTCCTTGTTGCGAACGTCGATCAACTCGTCATCGTGATGTCGCTGGTCGAGCCGGACCTGAAGCCTCACCTCATCGATCGCTACATTGCGTGCGCCCAACTCGGCGAGCTAACGCCGGTTGTCTGCCTCAACAAGGCAGACCTCGTCGAGGCCGCGATGCTTCAACCGCTTATCGGAGCGTACTGCCAGCTCGGCATTACGACGTTTCTCACCAGCGCCACGACCGGTCAAGGGCTCGATCGGTTGCGCCGAATCCTGATGGGGCGGGCGACCGTCTTCTCCGGGCAGAGTGGCGTGGGCAAGTCGTCACTTCTCAACGCCCTCCAGCCGGGGTTGGGATTGCGCGTCCGCGAGGTGAGCGACGTCAATCAGAAAGGCAAGCACACGACGACGACTGCTCAGTTGCTCAAGCTCGACTTTGGTGGCTACGTCGTCGATACGCCGGGGGTGCGGCAGCTTCAGCTATGGAACGTCCGACCGGAAGAGGTCGAAGGCTTCTTTCCCGAGTTTCGACCGTTCGTCGCGCTGTGTCCGTTTCCAGACTGTACTCACACCCACGAAGCCGACTGTGCCGTGAAGCAAGCGGTCGTACGACGGCAGATCGCCGAACGACGCTACATCAGTTATCTGGGTCTGTTTGAAGGGTTCTCGGAATCTTAGCCTGTCATCCCATTTCCCGCATTCTTATCAATCTGCACAAATTGCATCACTGATGTAATCGATGTCACTACAACCGACACGAGTGTAACTCGGAATCCTCAGACAGCCGATTTTTACTATCTTGCACTATTGCTTATCTACCCCAATTGATATACTCATTTCCTTACTCGCAGTCTTTGTAGATTGCGTATCCTGTCTATCACAAGTCCCTAGCCTTTGGCCGTCGTGCGCCAAACGCAGAGGGATGTTTTCTCTGAGTTTGGAGGTTCGAGGCAATGAAGCGCGTGTTGATGGCGGTTGCCGTGGTTGCTCTGTGTACGACCGCGGCCCAGGCGAATCACAAGGGTGGCTGCTCGACCGGCGGATGCGGCGCTGGTTACGGCTATGTCGGCGGTGGGTGCGCTGGTGGTTGCGGGGCAGGTTACGGTGGGTACGTTGGTGGTTGCGGAACGCAAGTCGTGCCGGTCACGACGATGACGACGGTCAACGTCTGCGAATACGTTCCGACGCAGGTTCCGGTCACGGTCACGAAGTACAAGACCGAGATGCGCGAGCAGAAGTACACGGCCTACAAGACCGAGTACAAGGAGCAGAAGTACACCGCGTACAAGAACGAGTGGGTGCCGGAGCAGAAGACGGTCACCTACAACGAGTGCGTCGCTGAGCAGGTCACCGAAAACGTCACGATCAACGAGTGTGTAGCTGAAAACGTCACCGAAAACGTCACCTACACCAAGTACACGATGGTCCCGGTCACGAAGCCGGTCACCTACAACGTGACGAAGTGCGTGCCGGTGCAGGAGATGGTCACCTACTATCGCTGCGTCGATAAGGGTGGCTACCAGGCCCGTCAGGTTGCGAGCTACGGTTACGGCATGGGCGGCTGCGGCAGTGCTTGTGGTTCGTCGTGCGGCGGTTGCGGTCACGGCTGCGGCAGCGCTTGCGGTTCGTCGTGCGGCGGTTGCGGCACGGGCGGCTGTGGCGTTGGCGGCGTTGGCGGTTGCGGCCCGGTCATGACCACGGTCCAGGTTTGGGTCCCGAACTACGTCCAGGAGCCGTACCAGGTCCAGGTCACGAAGTATAACTACGTCACCGAGCCTGTCACCACGAACGTCACGACCTACGAGTGCAAGCCCGAGCAGGTCACGGCTCCGGTCACCCGATGCGTCTACAAGTGGGTGCCGAAGAACGTCCCCGTCACCCGATGCGTTTACAAGTGGGTGCCGAAGACTAACACCTACACCGTCAACGTCTGCAAGACCGTGCCGTACGAAGCGACCGCTCAGGTGGCCGTCTGCGTGCCGTACGAAGCGACCGCTCAGGTGGCCGTCTGCGTGCCTTACCAGGAGACGATCCAGGTGACGCAGTACAAGGCCCAGTGGGTCCAGAAGCAGGTTCCGGTCACCACCTATCAATACGTCAACGCCGGCTGTGGTAGCTACGGCGGCGTCGGCGGCGGGTGCGGTGGCGGGTGCGGCGGCTGTGGCTCGAGCTGCGGCGGCTGCGGTGGTTGCCACTAAGATCGATACGATCCGCGTTTAAGTCCCATCTTGGGGCTTGAGCGGTCATCTGAAGCGCACGGCGAGCGAGGGTTCAACCTCGCTCGCTTCTTTTTTACCCAAGTACGGGGGTTCCAACTCACGCAACGTCGGCACGACCGCCCGGTATGGACGAACCGCGCCACGTCGAACACTCGCCTCACATTTTCCGATTTCTCTCGCCTCGCCAGACGACCTGGATTTTGCACGTTGGGCATACTCGCTTTGTGTGGTGGTGATACCCCCCCAGGTCAGTACCCGTCGAGACCGGGAGTACGGATCCGATGGGTCTCCGGTCCCAAGGAGAGTGTGGTCATGATGTGGCAACGTGTCTGTAAGAGCCTCCTCGCCGGCGTGGCCTTCATGGCCGCGTCCGGGCGGGTGGCTGCGAACGATTGCGGCGCGGGCTGTGGCGCGGTTGCGAATGGCTGTGGTCCGGCCACGATCAAAGTCAACGTGACTGAGTGGCAGACCGTTCAGGTTCCGGTGACCCGGACCATCTACAAGACCGAGTGGCGTGAAGAGACCCGCACCGGCACACGGACCGAGTGGGTTCCCGAGACGCGCACCGGGACGAAGACGGTCTACCGGACTGTCACCGAGACCGAGAACGTGAACCGGACGTACACCGTCCGCGTTCCGTACACGGAACAGCGCCAGGGCTTCGAGACTCGTTGGGTCAGCCGTCAGGTCACTGAGACGATCAACGTCTCCGTCGATCACGGCCACTACGAGAACGTCATGGTTCCCGTGACGGGCATCCGCGCCAGCTTCGCGAAGTTCGGCAACCGGCTCAAGGGCTTCGGCAAGGGCCACGGCGATTGCTGTGATCCGTGCGCGTGCGCCTGCGAGTGCGTGCCGATGGAATGCAAGAAGGTTTGGGTTCCGTGCATCACCTGCGAGCCGCGCTGCGTTACGAAGTGCGTACGCGAGTGCGTGCAGGTTCCGACGACCTACTGCGTGACGTGCTACCGGTGTGAGACCCGCACCGAGTGCGTCCCGGTTTGCCGCACCCGCTGCATTCCGGAGTGCGTCTCCTTCACGTACACCGTCTGCACGCCGCGCTGCGTGCCGACCACCTACTGCGTCAAGGTGCCGGTTTGCGTGCCCTGCACGGAAACCGTCATGTGCTGCAAGCGGGTGCCGGTGTGCGTGCAGAAGGAAGTCGCCGTCTGCCAGCCGAGCTGCTGCGTCACGAGCTGCTGCTCGAGCCACTCCGGCGGGTTCGGCGGTCTGTTCCGCGGCCACAGCCACGGTTGCGGTTGCGGGTCGAGCTGCGGCTCGTCCTGCGGCGCTACGGCTTGCTGCCACTAAGAAGACGCCGGCTTCCGCCGGTGCCCTTCTCGACCCCGCGGTGACCGGAACCGGGTCACCGCGGGGTCGCCCCATTTATAAGCCTGTGGTAGAATCCGGAAACCTAGGAGCAGAAGCCGGGGCGCAAGGACCGACGGGTCACGACCTCGTGACTTCGACTCCCTGGTCCGCACGCCTCCGGGAGCCATCGGTCATGCGAACGACTCTATGCCTGCTTCTCGCCCTTACTGCACCTGGGTTCGCCGAGGATGATGCCACGCGACCCTACGAATTGCAGGTGATCGTTCGCATTGCGCCCCATCGGCTGCTTACCGCGGGATTTCGTCGGCAGCTCGTCACCGAACTGCACGACGGCTTGCAAGCCGGTTTCGGACCTCTCGCCGCGGTCGAGGTCATGGATGCGGCCGAGAAGCCCGAGCACTGGCTCGAACCCGAGTCTCTCGACGGCCAATCGACCGTCGGTCCGATCAAGCGTCATTTCGTGCGCGTCGAGTTTGTGGATGGGCGTTACCTGGTCGCGGCCCGTCAGTTGGATGGCCCCACAGGGTTAGCCAGCCCGGTCGTGCGGCGGGCCCAGACATCGGACCGCGCGTACGTCGGTCGATTGGCCCTTCAGTTTATCGATCTCGATTTCGGTGTTACGGCGGCCATCGCCAAATCCGAGGCCGATCGCGTGCGACTCACATTCCGGGGTGGTGCTCTGCCCGGGGTTGATTGGGCGCGGCGGGTGCCGAAGGGAACGGTCTTCGCCGTATCGGGAATCGTTGGCTCACCGGCGCGAGGCAAGGCCCTGGCGGCGACGTATGTGCAGGCGACCGAGGCTGCGTCGAATGGCGGATGCGAGGGCCGGCTGGTGACCCGTTACGTCAACCCGTTGACCGGCGGCGTGCCGTACCGGGCGTTGGCGTTGGGTGCGACGAGCGGCCCCGTCCGACTGCGATTCGTCGATGCGGACGGTCTACCGCACCAGAGCCTGACCGTCAGCGTCAGTGCCGTCGGCTTTGGCTCCGCCGACCCGGTCAAGGACGCGGGAGCCATTCGCGATGGCAACTTCCTGGCGTCGGGCCCCTATGACCGATTGGCCTTCGTCCGCGTCGATGCCGGAGGCCGAGGTATTCCGATTCCGGTGGCTGTCGTCGATGACCGCGTGGCCATCCACGAGGTGCGAACGGCCGTCGGCGATGAAGCCCGCCAACAGGTTGAGATGGACGCCCGAAGCTTGCAGCAACGGTTCGTGGACATTTTGCGACGGCTCGGCGAGCAACACAAGCAACTGGCGGTTCTCCTGACGGCCACCAAAAACGCTGAGGCGTTGGAGCGAGTGCAAGCGAGCGTCCGGATTCTCGATGGTGAGTTGACGGCCCTGACGGCCGAGATGCAGCGCGTGCGCGATGCTGGCAAAGAAGCGGATGCCAACGTCGGCGCGATCCTGGAACAATGCGGTACCTTCCTGACTCAGGTACGGACCTGGCGCGACACCCACAGTCGGGCCGAGGCCGAGTTGCAAAAAGAGGTCGAAAAGGAATCGAGCCCCGAAGCCAAGGAAAAGAAAGAGAATTACCTGTCGCTAATGCTCAAAGCGGAATCGCAACGAAAGGACGCCGACATCGAGGGCGCGATCGCGACCTACGAGGAAGTGCTGGCGAAACACGGTGAGCGTCCAGAGGTCCGCACGCGGCTGAAGAACCTGCAGGAGGAATGGAAGCTCAAAGGCCCGGAACATAAGGCGGCGCGCGAATTCACCTACGGTCCGTGGGCGAAAGTGAAGACGCTCGACGAACTGTACACGGCGTTGCCGAAAGCGCGACAGGCATTGGAGGCGCTGCGCCAGGCACAAGACCGGCTGACGGCCCTCAAGATGTTCCTGGTAGCGACGGGCGCCACCAACATCGTCTCGCAGGTGACGGAGGAAGCGTCGAAGCTCCAGAGCGACGATGCGAAGCTGACTCTGCGCAAAGCCGAGCAGGTCAACAAAGACCTAGGGGCACTCATCCAAGACCTGGGGCCGTTCGTCCAGTCGAAGTAGGAAGGATGGATTCACAGATTCTGAAAGCAGAGCGCTCTGCAGAAGGATCTGTTATTGCACTCGCATTCGACGCACGAGCGCTGCCTCGCGCTCCAGCTCTGCCTCGGACAGCCCGCCGGTACGGTGGAACTCGGCTCGTGCTGCCTTGCCGCTAGTCGCATCGCGGGCGACGACCTCGACCAGGCCGTTCGCCGCGCAGCCGCAACGGACCTCCACAGGCGACCCGGCCGGCAGTCCCGACGGTAGCCCTTCGATCCAACATTCACCCACGGCGATACACGCCTCGGCTTGCTTCGCTTCGCCCTGCAACAGCTTGACCCGTACCCTTTGCTGGCTGTCCGCGACGGTGACGTAGGTGCGCGCGGCCGAGGCCGGGAGCTGCGTGTTTTTCGGGATCAACACATCGCTCAGCAACTCGCCTTGGTGCCGGACTTCAACGCCGAGACTGTGGGCCGTTACGTTCACCTCGACGACCTGCCCGAGATCGTCATCCGCGGTATCGCCGCGGCGGGCGGCCAGAACACCGGCGTGGAGCGCGGCTCCACGGGCCACCACCTCGCTGACGGCCAATGAGTGGTCCGGTTCTTTGCCGCTCAGGTCACGCAACATCTGCCGCGTCATCGGCATGTGCGTTGCTCCGCCGACGAGCAACACGTGATCGATCTGATCCCAGGTCAGTCCGGCCTGACGATGAAGTTGCTGCACCGTCAGTCGCGTGCGGGTGAGCAAGTCGCGGGTCAGCGTCTCGAAGTCGGTGCGGGTTAGCGGGACGCTCAAGGTACGGCCGGCATGCGTGGCGGTGACGCTCGTCTGCGGCAGCTTGCTGAGCGTACGCTTGGCCCGCTCGGCCGCGGCATGGAGCAGTGCCAGCGACTGCGGATTGGTGCGCGGATCGCTGCCGTACTCGCTGAGGAATTTAGCCGCGACATGATCGACGATGCGGTCGTCCCAGTCCCTGCCACCGAGCCGCACATCGCCCTCAATCGCGAGCGTCTGGAAATGTCGGTGACCGAGCCGCACCAGGGTGGCGTCGAAAGTACCACCGCCGAGATCGTAGACCATCACCGTCGAAGACCCACCAATAGCAATCGGTGGGCTTTGCTTGGCATAAGCGAGAGCAGCGGCGACCGGCTCATCGAGGATGTCGAGGACATCCAGCCCGGCGATGCGGCCGGCGTCGTGGGTGGCCCGGCGGCGGGTGTCGTCGAAGTACGCCGGCACCGTGATGACGGCCTGCGTCACCGGACCGATCTGAAGACTGGCGTCCTGGGCCAGTTTGCGGAGGATGAGTGCGGAAAGCGTCTCCGGACGAAATGAGCGGCCCGCGACAAGTCGGCCGTAATCCGGTTGGCCCATGCGGCGCTTGATGAGAGTCGCGACGCTTTCGGGCTGTTCCAACGACACGTCGAGCGCGGCCTGCCCAACGACGGCCTCGTCGCCAGCAATGTAAACGGCGCTGGGCGTGAGCAGGTCGCCGTCGCGGTTAGGCAGGGTAACAGGCCGGCCAGCGCCGTCGAGGGCCGCAACGGCCGAAAACGTGGTGCCGAGGTCGATGCCAATGATCATTGTGATCGGTGACCAGTGATCGGTGAGCGCGGACGCCGCAGTTAATCAGACAACCGATACGCCGGGCGTTCTCCGCGCCTCAGGCAGGGAACAGCGTCGTTGTCGTTCTATCTTAACCGATCATCGATCACCGATCACTGGTCACCGGAAGGTCACCGGCCCGCGGCCGACAGCATCCCGACAGCCCGTGCATGGGCGGCGTAGATGATGGCCTCGGCCGATACCTTGCTCGACTTGCCCGGTTCTTTCAGGTCGTACTCGGCCTGGGCCAGTTCCTTCTTGAGCTTGGCCATATCGCGCTTCCACCGAGCGGAACGCAGCGTGTTTCGCTGAGACGTCGCCTCCAACTGCTTGTAGAGCTCGTTCGTCTTTGCGGCCGCGACCGCGATCTCGTCTGGGTTCTGGAGCGTCTGCGCGAACGACTGACGGTTGATCTTGGTAAAGCCAATGCGGGTCGTATCTTCGACAAACGTTTCCTTGTTGGGGTTCGGCGCGAATGCGAATTTCTCGTAACCGAAGACCTCGGTCGCGAGCTTGCACAGCTCGCCGTAATTGAACAGGATGGTCGATTCATCGAGCGGCGAGAAGGGGCCGCCGCGACTGATTCGGCTCTGGTCGGTCCTCGCATCGGCGGCAAGTGCCTCGGCCCGCGGTCGCAGCGACTTGCTACGGGCTTCGGGGATGCCGGCGAGCAGCTTGTTGCTGATCTCGACGCAGCGGGCCGCCGCGACGGCCAAAGAGGCGTCGTCGAGCAGGCGTTGGGGTTCGGGATCGGACGAAAGCAGAAGGGCAACCAGCGCAACAGACGTCATGCGGCTCCTCGGCTAGACGTGTCCATACGGCGAGCGGTTACTTCTACCATCTCAAGGGACGAGCGTCACGGGAATTCCGGCACTTTTTTGCGAAGTGAAGCGCTTGCATCCGAGCGGCGCGTCGGTAGAACATGGTTGCTGAAACCGGGATCGGACGGTACTCCGGCCCGGATGGCTCGCATGGGCACACGAATACCCACGTCACGAAAGGGTCGTTCCGATGTTGGATTTCTTTTCCCAGACCAGCACGATGATCGGCATGGGCGTCGTCCTGGTAGCCCTCATCGGCCTGATGATTTTCCTGCGCACACGGCCGCAAGAATGACGACAGACCCGTAGGGTGGGCCTCGAAGAACGGCCCACCCTGCGGTATGCGTATGGCATCACTGCCCTGACGACGCGCGGAACCGTGCCTGCCCGGCGGCCCAATCGCCGACGGTCGCATCCAGCGACATTGCTTGCCGCTCGCGCCATACCTGAAGGCGCACCTTCTGTCCGGCCGGCAGCGCGCTGATGAGATTGATCAGGTGCGTATCGCTTTTGACCGACACATCGCCGACGGCCAGCACCACGTCATTGACCTTGAGCCCAGCCGCTTCGGCCGGAGTGCCGGGGTAGACTTGATCGACGCGCGCTCCGCGCGAACGATCCAGCCCCAGCTTTATCGCGTCGGCCGGCTCAAATGTCTGTGCGAGCAGCACGCCCAAATAGCCACGCGACACCGCACCGCGTTCCTGAAGCTGTTTCGAGATGCGCTTCACCAGATTGATCGGAATGGCAAAGGCGATCCCGCTGTTCGACCCGGACTGCGACGCGATGGCCGTATTGATGCCGATGACCTCGCCGTCGAGGTTCAAGAGCGGCCCACCGGACGAACCCGGATTGATCGCCGCATCGGTCTGAAGAAAGTCCTTGATCCGGATTGTCGCCCCGAGGCTGACACTGCCGCGTTCTCGGGCCGAGATGATGCCGTGCGTCAGCGATTGGTTCAGGCCGAACGGACTGCCCAGGGCCAATACCCACTGCCCGATGCGGGCGCGATCGCTGTCGCCAAGGGTCGCCGTGGGCAGCCCTGTCGCGTCGAGCCGAAGTACGGCAATGTCCGACTCGGGATCGGCGAGGACTTGCGTTGGTCGGAGAAGCCGGCCATCGGCCAGGTTGACGGTAATCTGCTCCGGCTTGGCCGTGGCGATGACGTGATTATTGGTGAAGACCAGGACGCCCTTACCATCGTCGGCCGGGGCGAGAATGCCGGAGCCGGAGTCTTCCGTCGTCTTCGACTTACCGTCGCGGCCGGTGGAAGTCTTGATGGCTTCGATCGATACAGTGGACGGGCCCGCCTTGCGCGCGACGGCCTCAAAGCGAGTGGCGAGGGCGTCGAGATCGGATGTGCCGAAGGACGGCGGTGGCGGAGTCGCGTCGGCGAAGACGCGCGGCATCGCGTCCGGCCCGAAGCGAACCGCGACCGCGCCGCCCAAAAAAGAACAGGCCCCGAGCGCCAAAACCGACATGGCTCGTTTCATAGTTCAGACCTGGGGACGGGAAATGGGATACCGGCATGCCTCCGATTGCCATCGGTGGGCATGCGGCGACGGACAATTCTAGCGCGGCGGGACGTGCGACTTGAAGAAAAGTGGTCCGCGACGTGAGTCGCCTCGAAGTCCAGCGCGTCACAAAACGCACAAGGCCCGCGGTTCTCCACCGCGGGCCTTGCTTGTGGTCCTTACCGCCGTTACCGGCGTTATTTCGAGAAGTCCATCTCCAGCTCGGAGAGATCGACGTGGGTCGTCTCCTTCGCGTCGAGCTCGGCCACCTGCTCCCAGCTCGCGCCGAGCCGACCGCCACCCCAACGCGCATCGATCTCGTGCTCGCGCTGGCAGTTCACGCACAGCGTGCAGTACGGCAGAGCGTTGAGCCGGGCGACGGGAATCTTCGCCTGACAGCTTTCACAGCTTCCGTATGTTCCGGCCTTGATCTTTTTGATCGCCCATTCGACCTGCCGCAACTCCTTGGCTTCCAATTCGGCGAGTTGCGAGGCGATTTCCTCGCTACCCGAACCGAATGCGGCGTCGGCGGCGTCGCCAGTGGTCTTGCCGGCGCTGCCACCGCCGAGGTCGTTCAACTCACGGCCGAGCCGACGGCGCAGTTCGGTGCGCCGGCCGGAGAGGGCCTGGTGCAAGCGGAGCAGAGCATCGCGTCGGGCCATGGCTCACCACCTTTCGTCAACAAGTTGCATCGTCTTCCGTGCCGGGTGGGGCCCCGGGAGCACAATGTTGGCAGTCACTAGGGTCGTCCGGACAATCCGGTTCTGCAAGGTTGGACGCAGCCAAATCGTCCAGGGTTCATAAAAGTTTGGAGCTAGTAGCAATCCAGGTGCCAATCAGGCAACGAATCCCAGTGGATTAAGTTGCCCAATTATAGCCGAGAAACAATTGTCAAGGCTTCGAACGGCAAAAAGGCCGGGATTTCCGTCACGGACGACCCGGTGCAGCCGGTACGACGTGCAGGACATATGGTTCCTGCCCACGAACGCAGTTGAATTCGATGCGCCACGGTGCTGGAGTATCGTACACCCACTGTTCAATATGGCGGCGGTAAAGTATCTGCCGGGTAACACGGATGGGGGGGCCGAGTCGGTCCCGGACCTCAGCGGGCGTCATCCCCCGCCGGATTCCGGTATCTTGCGCGGGCGCGAAAGCGGCCAACGCCGTTAGACCGGCGACGAATACCGTCAAGGATCGACGACTCACGCCCGTTACCCCGATTGGGGCGTAGCAATCCAGCGCATCCTGCCTACCAACTGCGCCCTACAATGGTATATTCTGTCGCCCCCAGGGTACTATCCTCTCCACCCCGGTGCAAGGAGTCTGATTCATGCCCGTGACAGTCGTCGGCGAGCCGACTGAGCTGCGCGATGGGGCGACCAAGCCCCGTCCTCCGGCTCGGAAGCCGCACACGCCGATCCCGTTGTTCGAGAACTCGCCCACGTTTCAGATGGCCATTCGTCAACTTGAAGCCGTGGCGGCTCACGTCGATCTTGACGCCGGTGTCCTCGAACGCCTCACCAAACCCAAGCGTGCTCTCGTCGTGAGCGTACCCATCCGCATGGACGACGGCCGCACGGAGGGCTTCATTGGCTTTCGCGTCCAGCACTCACTGACGAGCGGACCGGCCAAAGGGGGATTGCGCTATCATCCATCCGTCGATCTGGGCGAAGTCGCGGCGCTCGCGATGTGGATGTCGTGGAAGTGCGGCATTATGGGACTGCCATTCGGCGGGGCGAAAGGCGGCATCGCCTGCGATCCGCACACTCTCTCACGCGGTGAAAAGGAGCGGCTAACGCGCCGCTACACCGAAGAGGTCCAGCAGATCATCGGTCCTCGCCAAGATGTGATGGCTCCGGATATGGGGACGGACGAACAGACGATGGCGTGGATCATGGACACCTACTCGACCAAGGTCGGCTATGCCTGCCCGGAGATCGTCACCGGCAAGCCGATCGAGATCGGCGGCTGCATCGGCCGGCGCGAGGCCACAGGCCGCGGCGTCGTCTACTGCGTCGTCGAGGCGTTCAAGGAGTTGAAGATCGCCCCCGACAAGGCGACGGCCGTGGTCCAAGGCTTCGGTAACGTCGGCAGCGTGGCGGCCCTCGAACTCTACAACCTCGGCGTCAAGGTGATCGCGGTCGGCGACCGCTACGGTGCGGTCCGCAACGCGAACGGCCTGGATATCCCGGCCCTGATCAAGCACATGGCCGGTGGCCCTTCCGGTCTGACGATGGCGCTGACCGATTTCCCCGGCGCGGAGGCGATTGACGCCGAGGAATTGCTGACGCTTCCGTGTACGGTGCTTCTGCCGGCCGCCCTCGAACGGGTGATCCACGCCGGCAACGCAAACCGCCTGCGCTGCCGGATCCTGGCGGAAGGTGCGAACGGACCGACGACGCCGGAAGCAGACGATATCCTGGCCAACAGTGACATCTTCATCATCCCAGACGTACTCTGCAATGCGGGCGGTGTGACCGTCAGCTATTTCGAGTGGGTGCAAGATATCCAGCAACTCATGTGGAGCGAGGAGCAGGTCAACCAGAAGCTACGCGAGTTGATGCTGCGATCCTTCGCTCATGTGCGGAAGGAGTCGCGAGACCGCAACCTGACGATGCGCACAGCGGCGCTGAGTCTCGGTGTCATGAAGGTCGCCGCCGAGAAGGCACGGCGCGGTCTGTTCCCATGACCGCCGACCGAACGGCGTGAAGTCGATCGCTGTCAACACCCCGGCAAACGCCGGGGTGTTGGCATCTTCCAGCGGCCGAACGAAACGAGTTCAATCTCTGCGTCTTCGACCTCGGCCCGGACGCGCGGGTCGCACAGGGCCACCAGCTCGATTTCGCGTTCCGTCCGATACATCGAATCGACATCGCTACCGCGGGCCGGGTGACACGCCAGTTCCGTGAGGCCGACCGGCAGCCCGCGAATGAGGTCAATGAGCGCTTCCGGCCGGATTGCCTCCGGGTACGACTCGCCCTTGCCTGTCTGGCCGTAGAATTGACCGCAATACGTCACGCCGCGGGTGAAATGCCGGAGTGGCACGCCCAATTGCTCGGCCATCGCCAAAGCGATCTCTCGCACTGGCGGATCGCGATGGACGTGCTGGTGCGAATCGAGGTGGGTCGGGTCACGGCCTACCAATCGGCGAAAGGCATCCAGTTGCCGTGCGATCTCAGCCGCAGCCGCCGTAGCGTCGTCGCGGGGCACGACTTCGTACAGGGCGACCCACTCGCCACCTCGGTAGGCCCATTCACCGAGATCGATGTGCAGGCCGACGCCGAGCGACGGATGCGATCGCGCGTACTCTGCTGCTGCGGTTGCCGCCGGCCAGTGGACCATGAGGCTCGCGCTGGTCACGATGCCGTGCTCGTGCCCCTCCATGATGCCGCGGTTGACTCCGGCTGTCTGGCCGAAGTCATCGGCGTTCACCACCAACCATCGCGTCGGGTTCGGTACCGTCACGCCGGCTGCCTTTATTCCAGACCGAGTTTCGCCGCCAGCCGCCGCACTTCGTTGTGCCAGTCGAACGCTTGCTGCGGCGGAGCCTGCCAGTTGGCCGGCCCGTCGAGCCACCGCAAGGCGAGGTGCAATCGACACCAATCGAGTTGTACGAGCAGGGTCTCAAGGTCACTGCTCTGCGTTGTGCCAAGGTACGCCTCGGCAATGGCGGTGCGTTGGGCGTCGGTCCAGCGGCCCGCGGTCAATGCGGCGAGGTCGATCAATCCCGGCCCGTGACCCAGTGTCTCCCAATCGACCGGACAGATGCGGACGCCAGCCGGCGTGTCCTGCACCAATACGTTCGAGGCGTAAAACTCGCCGTGGATCGCGGTCGTCGGTAGCGAAGTCAGCCATTCGACGAGTACAGCGAATGCTCGCTCCGACAGAACGGTCCGGCCCGGCCAACGGTAGTAGTACGCCGCGTCGTGCCGGATCGCGCGACACCCCTCGGCCGGCCCACCGGCGTGAAGTCGTCCTAGCCACCGCGCGGCCGCCTGCCACAGAGCGAATTCGCCGACTTGGTACAACTCACGGCCGGCAACGCGCTCCAGGAACAGCCAGTGATGGCCGATCGCTGCGTCGTCCACAGCGGCGTAGCACCGCGCAGTGCCGAGGCCGCGCGGCCCCAGCAGGTGCCGATACGCGGCAATCTCACGCCCCGGGTCGGTTGGGTCACCCGCCTTTGCCGCCCGCCCCGCCGGCGACAGCGCCGCGGAGCCAACGTTCTTGAATACCAGCGGTACCGTCACCCCGCGGGCAGCGACATCGATCGCTTCAAGCGCGTAACTCGAAGCGTACTCGTACGGACGGCGCTCCAGGCGCTCGACTCGGCCGAGCGCGGGTTCCAGGGCAGCGACGATCTCGGCGTCGCTCGGCGTCACGTCACACCGATCCGTTCGAGTAGCAGCGCCAGCACCTTGTCCGAATCGAACAATTCTTCCGCGATCCGCCGCGCGGCACGAGCGTGCCGCGGATAGTCGGCGTTCAGCGCTTCCGTCGCCGCGAGGACATCGTCGGCCGTGGAGAATGCGAACAGTCCCTCACCGGTCGGAAGCCAGCGGCCGAAGGCGGTGTCCTGGGCGATGACCGGCCGGCCCGACGCGAGGTAGCAACAACTACGATCGCTGAACCAGCCGCACCGCGCTGCAACGTATCCGGACTTGGCCAACCCGAATTCGGCCTTGGAGGATCGGATGAAGTCGCGATAGCGAGCGGGTGTGCCGGCGGTGTCAACGGAATCGAGCAATTCCCAACCGTTCGCAGCGAGCGCTTCGAGGTCGCGGACTTCGCCGGAGTGGATTGCCAAGGCCAGCTGGAACCGCTCGCGCGCCCGCGTCGGCAGGTCGAGGAGCGGCCGCAGCGAGTGACACTTCTGGCCGTAGAACACGCCGTTGCGCTCGACCGACCCGTAGCCTCGCCAGTTGCCGATCGCGGTGAGGGCGTTGCGTGTGTACGGCCCTGTTGCGACCGGCCAACGGTCGAGGACGACCGGCTGAGCCGTCGGAATCCAGTCGATGTCGCACGTCGGGATCGGGCAGTCGGGTTGACCGATGCGTTGACCGAGCGTGACAAAGTGCGTGTGCCCGGCGAACCGCATGTCGATGCCCTGGTCGTGCCACAGTTGCACAAAGCCGGGGTCGAGGTCGAGATAGACACGCCGTGCGGCCTGGCCGATTAACTCCGGGTCGGTCAACATGCCGGAAACGTTGAGCAGAACATCGGGTCGCTTGGTCACCAATTCGCGATAATCGAGGCCGACCGTTTCGCGTGTACCGACCTTGACGAGCGCGGCCGAACGTTCGAGTTGAAAGTCCGTAGCGACCTGGTGGAAGTATGCGACGCTCGCCGGCGTCAGTTCCTTCACTGGCTCGGCAAGGACAACATCGTGCCCGAGACGGCGCAAGCCAAGTACGTATTGCAGCACTGCCCAGGTGGCCCCACCTTGGCCGGGGACACCCGCGATCATGCCGCTCACGAGCACGGTGAGTTTGCCCACACACTCTCCTACAGTACGTCCTGTAAGAACTGTCCGATCACCTTGTCCGAATCGAAGTACTCCTCCGCCAGTGCCCGTGCCGCCCGCGCATGCTTCGGGTAGTCGGCGACGATGCGCGTTGCGCCGGCGGCCGCTTCCGCCGGCGTCCGGAATGTGATGACCCCCTCACCCACAAGTAGCCAGCGGCCGAAGCCGGTGTCCTGCACAAGGGCCGGTCGGCCCGAGGCGAGGTAACGCACGGTTCGATCGCTGAACCAACCGCAGCGGGTCCCGACGTAGACTCCCTGCGCCACTGAGAATTCGGCTGGCGACGCTTGCACGTAGGCGCGAAACGCTTCCGCATCGCCGGCCACCGCACGGGGGTCAACGAGCCGCCAGTTGTTCGCCGCAAGCGCCTCCCGATCCTTCGCATCGGATGGGTGGATGTCGAGCGCCAC
>JAXMAS010000012.1:0-206309 GCA_046350275.1 Gemmataceae bacterium | reverse complement strand
CGACGTCGGCGGCGAAGTATGCGGGCGACGCTCGTCCTTACTCGGCACCGGTCGGCCCGGCCGCCTTCGGAGTCGCCGACTTCTCGTAGAGCGTCGGTGTAACACCGATATCCGAAGACACGGCCGACAGGCTCTCATTGCGACCGCCCGCAAGTTTGACACCCGCGCGAGCCAGGTCGTACACCGTAGGTGCCTTCGGCAGCGCATCCACCTTGAGAGCGCAATTCAGGCCGCGGCTTGAGTCCGCCTGACGTAGCAATTCGGCTGCATCGGCGAAATTACCCCCGAGCGCCGCCAGGGCCTGGATCGCGTCGCCAACATCCAGCGAGCACTCCTTGGTCTGCTTGCCCCGACGTGTGGTGAAGCGGCTTATGGTGCACGTGCTCTTGCCTTCCTCCGCTCGGAGCGTGAATTCTGGGCCGACGACCAACGTTAAGGGCGCGACGAGCTTCGGTCCGTCCCCGAACAGAACAACCTCCGGCTTCTTCGTCGTAGCCAGGTGGACCTGGGGGGCGCTTCCGGGCGCAACGCGGTGCAGCGTAAACGAACCGCACGGTTCCCCGACGACCAACGGGTCGCGTTCGTCGCGCGCCCGCAATGCCCGGAATGCCCCGAAGCGAGTCTCCGGGTTCGATGCCGACAGAAGCTCCTGGAGCTTGACGCGACAGACCGATTCGTTGAGCGATGCCAGGGCGGTCAGGGCAAACGCCTGAACGAATGGTTGCTCGGCCACCTGCTTGCCCAGTTCCTCGCCGCACGACGGACTGCCAAGGTACGCTAACGATTCCGCGGCCGCAAAGCGGACGAGCGGCACATCACTATTCAAGCCGACCTTCAGAACGGAAATGCTCTGTGTGCCGAGTGCTTCGAGCCGTAAGGCTGCCGTAATGGTCGTGGCCGGGTCGAGCAACTGCCGACTCAGCTTGCGAACGTATTCGCTGTCGGATGGTGGCGTTTCATTGAGCGGAACTAGCCGTACAACGCGCAAGTACCGAGCCATGTTGAGCCGATAGGCTCCCGGCACAGTCAGCATCAGATACGACTTGTGTTTGGCGGTTGCGATTTCGCCAGAACCCGCACCCGCACCCGGTGCATGGAAGGTATCGTTGATCCGCTCGGCGATTCGCATCGCCACTCGCGCATATTGCTGGTCGGGGTTGATCGTCAACGTGAATGTACCATCGGGCTTCAACGAACGACCGCCGCCCCAGACGACGCCTCGCTTGAGCGACGGCGGATCGTCGTTTTCCGCATCGGTGCTGACGCCCGCGATGACCGGGCCTTCGCACTTGACGAGGGCGTGTCCACGCAACATCTGGTCCGGGCGCCCTTCGGCACCGTTTGGATTGACCGCTGCGGAGATGCGGCCGGTACTATCGAAGTTGTACAGCAAGCACTCTTCGAGTTTGCCGCCCCGCAGGCTCGTGGTTCGGCTGTTCTCTGGAACACTGAGGAACAGATCGATCGGGTCGCCCTTCTTGGCACCCGGCGGAATGCTCGCTGCAATCCGCACCAGCGACGTTGTCTTGGAGCCAAATAGCTCCTTGATGTTTTCACAACCTCGTTTACGGAGGGCCTCTTCGAGCGTCGTCCGCTCCGGGCCGGGTGGCACA
This sequence comes from Gemmataceae bacterium, assembly GCA_046350275.1. Taxonomy (GTDB): domain Bacteria; phylum Planctomycetota; class Planctomycetia; order Gemmatales; family Gemmataceae; genus JAXMAS01. The sequence continues at coordinate 204,696 of JAXMAS010000012.1, read as the reverse complement.
CCGCCGCCAGTTCCGTCGAGTTGCGTCACAAGGCCGATACCGATGACGGGAATCGCATTGACGTCGGCGACCTCGGTCAAGTCCCCGATGGTCTTGACCTCAGCGCTCACATCGCGTTCGCGATCGCCATCGTCTTCGGACTGAAGCCGCGCTTGAGGGTGGGTGCAGCCCACGATAACGGCCAGCGCGGCCGGCAGGAGCCAGCGTCGTTTCATCGGTCCACCCCCCGCCCGGCCATCGACCAGCCGCGCCCCCGCGCGGACCGGACCGTGACCGGATTGATCGATTGAGACTGGGAAGTGGCCGCAATAGCCAGCTACGAATTGACTGTCAAGGCGAACGGCCGAGACCGTTGGCCGGGCGTGAGAGTGCTTTCAAAAAGCTGGATTGTCGAAGGACGACCAGGCGCTTTGGCGAGTGTGAATAACCGCGTCACTTTCGTTGTCCGCCCCAGACGGTGTCGCGGATGCCTCCTCAGGTGGCAGTTCGGCCGGATGGAGTAGGGATCGAGTCGTTGACCGCAACATCGCGGTGGCGACAAACGCTGGATAAGCAATGAAGAGGATCTGGTAAAGCACGCCGGTCGTGAGAGGATCGAGGACGGCACGGATAAGGGTCGTGTCCGTTGGATAGAGGCGAATTAGCGATTCCAAATAGGTTCGGCTGATTGGGATCTCGTAAAGGCCCAAATAGGCCGCGTTGAACAGTTTTTGCGTCACGCTTAGGCCCGCGTATCCGAGCAGGATCGGGATCGCAGCCGGTCTACGCTTGAGTATCGCAACACCCCCTGCGACAAGCAGAATCGACGTGACAAAGTCAATCGTCTGATCGACCTGCCCGTGCCAACGGCTCATCGGCAGTCGACGACTCAGATGTTCGCGTAGCCCATCCCGGATTTCAATCGAACGGTAGAGAGACTTGGCCATTGCTTGGGTGGCCGGATTATTGACGCCTTCCAGGGCCTTCTGGAAGCGCTGATCGGCCTGCGTGCTATCGACGGTTCCGCTGAACCCGTGGAAGAGCAGACTGGTCCCCGCGATTACAAATCCCGAAAACGCGATAGCCCGGAGTGTCGTTGGCTCTGGAAGTGCTTTGTGCCTGGTAGAATGCTGCGGTTGCATGCGCACTCCATTTCGACGGGGTACGAAACCGTAGCCTTTTTTCACGTCGACCGCTGCATCGCCATTTGCTTGCGACGACATCCGGCGACGGGCACGTATGCCGTCAGTTTTTGCTGACATTCGTATCCCGCGGTGCGTTTGGCCGCACAAAACCCTCGCAGACGTGGTCGCTCGTGGCCGGTTCACCGAGTCGCCGACGTGGCTTCACATATCACAAAGTGTTTTTCCAAAACATCTTACGACGTTATCAATGTCTATGTTCTCTCAGCCCGATATAGTGATCTTTTGATCACTATACAAAATAATGCACAATGTTGACTTTTTTTGCTTTTCCTCTTGAACACGCTTCACGTGCTGTTATTATGTGGGTGTCTCACTGATCGTGATCCGGTGATTGGGCGACGCCGTGGTGACGTCAGTGAGACTTCAAACTACATCCTGCCGGTTACGACTTCGGTGATTGGGCGACGCCGAGGAAGTACCGGCAGGATTTTTTTATAACGGCGATGGCGGCTCATGAGTTGGTGGTTATTTCAAACGACCCTTAACTCGCGCCGTACGATTTGCACTCCTTCCACCATCGCCGCAAGTTTGCCAGTCGCCACGTAACGGGCCGTCTGCGAAAACCCACAGTCTGGCGTGACGTGAACTCGCTCCGGTTCGATGTGGTTGAGTACGGTCCTTAACCGTTCCGCAACCAACAGCGGCGGCTCGATCCATGTGTTTTTGACATCGACCAAGCCAACCGCTACCCCCATCGCCTTGGGAAGGTCAGCAAGCAACTCGACCTCGGCCATCTCGCGACTGGCGAACTCAAGAGCCAACTGATCGACGGCCGCCCGTCCAAGGTGTGGAAACAACGGCCGGTAGCTGCGATGCCCTACGGCCCGGCCGCGGTAGTTGCCGAAGCACATGTGCATACTCACGAACACAGTCACGCCTTCGGTCGTTCGTTCGATGATGTCGAGAAACCGCTCGGGTCGATCCGGCCGACACGCGAAACTCGGTTCATCGAGTTGAAGGAACTGAACGCCGGCCGCCTCCAGATCCCGCATCTCGCGATTAACGATTGGCAATAGCGCTTCGGCGACGGCATCGCGATCACGATACACGTTGCCGCCGTCGATGCAGCCAGCCAACGTGAACGGGCCAGGTACCGGCACCTTGGCAGGAGCCTGCGTCAGTTGGCGAAGGCGATGGAACTCGGCGACACATCCCAACCCGTGTGGTGCGACAAGCGGCGATACACAACGAAATCGCGATCGCTGATCGTGAGCCGGCGCACCGAATCGTCGGGCTGGCGGAATTGGTTCGAGACCACCCAGAAAGTCGTAGAAGCCTAGGTTAAAATCGACGCGGGTCATTTCGCCGTCTGCGATCAAGTCAGCTCCAGCCTTCAACTGATCGTCGATTGCAAGGCGCGTGGCATCGCGGACGGCCTCGGCTCGGTCGTCCACGCCAAATGCCTCGGGCGTCTTGGCAACCGCTTCACAGAAGTGAGCGTACCAACTGGGAAATGCCCAGCTCCCGATCACGGTGGCTGGAAGCAGCGGGAGAGTATCCATGTCGAGAGTCTAGTCAGCGATTAGCCGTCCGACCTTCCACGTCCCCGCTTAGGGAGCGAGAACGACCCTTACGACGGCCAACCCCGTTGCTCGGAAATGACGTTCGGCCAAGTGCAGTCCATCACGACTTACACGCTCAAAGATGCCAGTAGGACCAGGGATTGCCCAGCCCCGACTGAGAGAAGTCGCTTGGACACGTCGTCGGACGGGTCAACCCAATCGGCTAAGTTGGCGCTGCGGTCGAGATAGACACTTATTCAGCCGGGTGTTGCTTCCGCCGCGGCCGAGCAGTACCTTGCCCGTGACCGAATCCCCGCATTCCACCCGGAGACTCTCCTATGTCACAAAAGGTCCGCGTTGCTATCGTCGGCCTCGGCTTCGGGGCCGAGTTTATCCCAATCTTCCAAGCACATCCCGATGCCGAAATGTACGCCATCTGCCAACGCACCAAATCCAAGCTCGATGAAGTTGGTGACAAGTTCGGCGTCAAGGTCCGCTATACGAGCTACGAAGACCTTCTGAAGGATCCGAACGTCGATGCGGTTCACATCAACAGTCCGATCGGCGATCACGCCCCACAATCGATCGCGGCACTCAAGGCCGGCAAACACGTTGCCAGCACGGTACCGGCGGCGACGACAGTCGATGAATGCCGGCAACTCGTCGAAGCACAGCGTGCGAGTGGTAAGGTCTACATGATGATGGAGACCGTCGTCTATAGCCGTGAATACCTGTTCGTGAAGGACCTGTACGACAAGGGCGAATTAGGGCGTATTCAGTTCCTACGGGGGAGCCACCAACAAGACATGGAGGGCTGGCCGGGCTATTGGGAAGGATTCCCACCCATGCACTACGCCACGCATTGTGTCAGCCCTTGCCTCGCGCTCCTCGGCAAGCACGCCGAAAGCGTCGTCTGCCACGGGTCTGGTCGCATCGACGAGAAGCTGATCTCCAAGTACGGCTCGCCGTTCGCCATCGAGACGGCCACGTTCAAGATCAAGGACTCGGACGTGTGTGCCGAAGTGACCCGGAGTCTGTTCAACACGGCGAGGCAGTACCGCGAGTCGTTCGACGCGACCGGGGACAAGAAGAGTTTCGAATGGCAGCAAGTCGAGGGCGAAGATCCGGTAATTCACACCCGCGGCTTACCCGAGCCGAAGATCCCCACACGAGTCAAAGTACCCGATTACGCAAGCCGGTTACCGGAGCCGATCCGCAAGTTCACCGGCACGATTCAGGATGCCGAGCATCTGTCCTTCATCCAGGGCGGTGGCCACGGCGGCTCTCACCCGCACCTGGTCCACAATTTCCTTCAGGCTGTGTTGGGGCGGCAGCCAGCACTGCCCGATGTCGCAACGAGCGTCAACTGGACGATGGTTGGCATCTGTGCCCATCAGTCGGCCCTGAAGGGCGGAGAACGGATCGCAATTCCTGTGTTTTGACAGCCAATGAGAATCGCGCCGTGCATGAGCCGCGGCGCGATTCTGGCCGTGCGCGTTGATTCTTGTCGTTAGCTCGGGCAAAATACGGTACACATGTGTCCCGAGGTTGTCCTCGATGTCGTCCACACTCCGCACCGGTTTCGCTGCCGCGCTGGCTGTTGCTGCTTTGGTTGTCGCTGGCATTATCGGCGTCGCGGCAACTCGCTCGCCCAAGGCGGTGTCGTCGGCCAACCCATCGACGGTAGCGCAAGTTACTGACGCAATCCCGCCCTACCGCAGCCCATCGCAGGCCCCCCTGCCGACACCACCGGCCGAGGTCGAAGACACGTCACCTCTGACGGAAGCGTGGCTATCGCCGACACAGACTATCGTCGCTCCTCCGGTGACTCCCGGCGTTTCGGCGCTCCCGCCGGTTTCCCGTCGAAGTGAATCGCCATTTAAGCCCATCGCGCCGAAGACGAGCGGCGGGTCTTCGGACAATCACATCGAAGCAAAGTCGGAGTCGCGAACGCCGCTCGAACCGGGGAAACTCGTCTATGGGGACTATCGCAAGCAATCGATCGAAGGATTCAACGTTTATGTCAGTCAGACGACTTTCGAGGAGAGCGAGAAGGCCGGAGGCAAGCCTCTGGAGGTGCTCCAACAAGAACTGGCCGACGTTTGTAAGGTCTCCCCGGCGCGCTTGCTCAAGGCGTTACGAACCATCAAGATCTTTGTCGAGTGGGATCACGTTGAACCCGAAGTGCCGGGCGTCTTGGCTGTATTCTACGGTGGCCGCGGCGAATTCCTGCTGCTGACAGGTGTGCTTCCACAAAAGGCCGGTCACATTACCGTCTTCTCGATGAAAAAGATCGCCGAGGAGAAAGACCTGCCGGGAGATCGGAAAAAGCGGGTCGTCCTGTTACACGAATTGGCCCATGCCGTTCACTACTACGCACTCGGCATGGACAACCCATTCATCCAGAATGCGTACGACCAGGCCATGGCTCGCGGGTTGTATCGGGACGTCGAGAATCTCATGGGCAAACGTGGCCGCGCATATGCTGCCAAGAACGAGCACGAGTACTTTGCCGAGCTATCGTCCGCGTACTTGGATCACTGCGGCTACTATCCCTTCGATCGCCAGCAGTTGAAAGAGTATGACTCGGTCGGCTACGCGCTCATGCGCCAGGTTTGGGGCGATCCGGAGCGGATCGGACCGCGCCGTACGGCGAAGGGCCGGTAGAGACTCCTAAGCCCCTTTACGGAAACGCTCTCGCAAGGCCGCGAATGCCGCCGACTTCTCCGCCGAGGGATGTGAGCCGCCAAACGTCAGGAAGACCTTGAACGCTGCCACGCCAGTCTTGTCGTAGAACTGCACGCTCAGGGTATTGACGCCATCGAGATGCCCCGGCTTCTCGACCGCGAAGGCGCTCCCGAGTTGGGCCCAACGGATGTGCATGTCTAGCTTCGTTTGGACGTTAAAGAACTCGCCCCAGGTGCTAAAGTTGCCAAACGTGCCCGTGGATTCCAGCGTCACCGCACCATTCGATACGATCACATGGACATTACCCATCGGCTCAAGTGTTCGGATTAGCTCTTCCCAGCGCGACACATCGAGTTCGACGGCTCGGCCGTCTGGCAAGGACCGAATCACATCCGCCTCGGGCACACCGAGTTGCCGGGCGATCTGCATCGTCATGGCGTTGGGGTGTTCGCGCAAGATGGCAGCGACGGCTTCAAAGGTACTGGCGTTCATGGCGTCACTATAGCACTGATGTCAATAGGAGCCATGAGTGAAGCTATGTGCCCATTCTGTCGTTCGCGCACGGTTGCGATGCCTACTTGTCCTGCCCGACGACGCGAGTCTCGCCGTTGCGCTTTTCGAGCTGGATGAGGTCGCAGCCGCCCATGTCCTTAATATGGCCCGCCAGGATTTCCGAATGTGTCGTCACCCACAACTGCGAGCTCTTCGAGGCATTAACGATCAGCTTTGCCAGCGGCCTCAGAAGGTCTGGGTGCAGGTGAGTCTCCGGCTCATTGAGCGCGAGGACGGCCGGCGGACGTGGGCTGAGAAGCGACGCCATCAGGCAAAGGTAGCGCAGTGTCCCATCCGATAGCTCGGCCGCGGTAAATGGGCGTTGAAACATCGGCATTTGCAGAGCCAGGCGAAAACGCGCATCGGGACCGTCGATACGGAGTTGTGAGCCAGGGAATGCTTCGCCGATGCCATCACGGAGCAGCTTCGAGTCGCCAATTTCGAGAATCGTCTGCAGCGCGGCGGCAAGGTCTCGGCCATCGTGGGCAAGGACCGACGTTCGGACGCCTATCTGCGGCTGGCGAATTGGCGAATCAGCATCGACTCGGAACTGGTGATAAAAGCGCCAGTTCGAGAACTCCATGCGAACCGCGCTCAATTGCGGGAAGCGATGTGGCTCGCTGATCTGGGCCAAGACCGATTCCGACGGTTCCAGAGCGAACGGGTAGGGAATCCACTGGCTATCGTCATCGAGCGTCCAGACATTGGCCGCCTGCCGCGTCAACAAGGGAACATCGTGCTGTCCCTCGCGGAATGTGATCGTCTCTTCCTTGACCTCGGGATCGAGGTAGAACAGCGACGACCTGGCCGCATCGGGTGGACCCATTTGCAAATCGTAGCGCAGCTGGTCGAACGTTACGCCCAGGTGCATCCGAATCGTCTTCGCGGTGCGCTCGCCGGCCCAGAGGACCGATGGCATGCCGCCCTCATCGGCCAGCGTACGTGAGAACTGCCCCTGAGCAGCAACGGCCAACAAATACATCGAACGGTAGAGATTCGTCTTGCCGCACCCGTTTGGCCCGACGATGACGTTGAGCGCGCCGAGCGGCACTTTGAGATGGCGGATCGAGCGGTATCCCGCGACATGCAGTTCGTGGATCGCCACCGACAGACCTCCGAGGACCGTACCGACTCACGTCAGACGATAGAGTTCTCTCTACTCTAGCACACCCTCCCGCGACCGGCGGACTCGCATTCTTTAGCCGATCGGCCCAGAGTCCGTGGGCAGTGTGCCCGGAGCGCCTGTCACGATCACTACGTTTGACAGAACCGTTGCGATCGGCCACGCCAGACTCGTTTTCGGGTCGTACACTACCGCGGCCCACCTCCCTCGGAGCCGGCGCATGGTCAACGGGACAGTACAAACCCCATCGTCTGAGCGACTCCGCTCGCTTGATGCCCTGCGCGGCTTCGACATGTTCTGGATCATGGGTGGCGAGGCCCTGTTTACGGCGATCGCCAAGTGGTGGACGGGATCCGATGAGAACTGGGTCCACACGCAACTCGAACACGTCGCCTGGCACGGCTTTCGGTTCTACGACCTGATCTTCCCTTTGTTTCTGTTCCTCGTCGGCGTCGCGATTCCGTTTTCCTTGGCCTCACTTGCACGACGCGGAGCCTCCCGAATCGAAGCATACTGGCGGATCGGACGTCGTGTTGTTCTTCTGTTCCTCCTAGGCCTGCTATGCAATCGCGTACTCGATTTCCATTGGTCCGAGCTACGGATTGCAGGCGTCCTACAGCGCATTGCCGTTTGCTATGGAATTGCAGCGATGATCGCCCTGCACACCAACTGGCGCGGCCAACTCGTCGCGCTGGTCGTCGCCCTGGTCGGCTACTGGGCGATCATGACTTATGTCCCACCGCCCGGTGGAACGGCCGGCGACCTTACGCCGGAAGGAAGCCTGGCCGGCTGGCTCGACCGCCATTACCTGCCGGGCAAGATTAAGAAGCCGTATTACGGTTTTGGCGACAATGAAGGTCTACTATCGACGCTTCCCGCTGTTGGTACGGCCCTATTGGGTGTCTTGGCCGGCCATTGGCTCCGCTCGGGCCGAACGCCTGCAATCACAACGCTCGGACTCGCTAGCGCTGGAGTGGCATGCCTGGCTGGGGGTTGGCTCTGGGGGCAAACGTTTCCCATCAACAAGATTTTGTGGACAAGCTCGTTCGTATTGTGGGCGGGCGGATGGAGTCTTCTTCTCCTGGCTCTCTTTTACGGCGTTATCGATGGCCTGAAGTGGCAAGCCTGGTCGTTCTTCTTCGTTGTGATCGGTGCGAACGCGATTGCGATCTACGTCGTGCCGCGGTTCATCGATTTCGAGCATGTGGCTCAGTTTTTCTTCGGCGGCACGATCCGCCACGCCGGCGACTTTGGCCCAGTTGTCGCCGCTGCCGGTGCAATTGCAGCCGAATGGCTCCTACTGTATCTGCTGTACCGCAACAAGCTGTTCCTGCGCGTTTAGGGCGACACCCACGGAGAGACGAAGCGTGAGCGAGATTCGATTGGTCGTGTTCGATTGGGCTGGCACGACCGTGGACCACGGTTGCTTTGCCCCGGTCGCATCGTTCGTCGAGGCATTTCGGACGCACGGCGTCGAGGTCTCGCCGGCCGAAGCACGGGGGCCGATGGGGTTACACAAAAAGGACCACATCCGCGAACTCCTTCGAATGCCCGGAGTCGGGCAGCGTTGGCGAACGGCACATGGTTCCAATTGGACCGAAGGCGATGTCGAAGCCATCTTCCAGACGTTCATTCCGCTCCAGATGAACGTGATCGAGCGCTATAGCGATCTGGTCCCTGGCCTGTTGACAACAGTCGCAGAATTGAAACGCCGCGGCATCAAAATGGGTGGCACAACCGGCTATTTCCGGGCATCCGCAGAAGCCGTGGCGATTGCCGCGCGGCGGCAGGGCTACGCGCCGGACGTGACAATGTGCCCCGACGACGTGCCGACCGGCCGGCCCGCGCCGTGGATGATCTACCACATCATGCAGGAGACGGGCATCTATCCGCCGTCGGCTGTCCTCAAGATCGGCGACACGGTGCCGGACATCGACGAGGGGCGGAACGCTGGCTGTTGGAGCGTTGGCGTGACCCGCACCGGCAGCGAGGTCGGGTTGACCGAACGCGAGTGGGACGCCCTCGACAGGGCAGAGCGACGGACGAAGACAGAGCCGGCCGCGACCAAGCTCAAGGCCGCAGGAGCCCATGCCGTTATTCCGTCGGTGGCCGAATTGCCGGACTTGATGGACGAGATCAACTCGCTGATGCGCCGCGGAGAGAGGCCGTGAGCGGTATCGGGCGTGCGATGGTTTTCGACGGCCCCGGGAAGCCGCTGCGACCGGTCGAGGTGCCGTTGCCGACGCCGGGGCCGGGCGAGGTGCTGGTCCGCGTCGAGATGTGTACGCTCTGCGGCAGCGACCTGCACACATACTTCGGGCGGCGCAGCGGACCGACACCCGTGGTACTAGGTCACGAGATCATTGGGCAAATTGAACGGTTACCAGAACAAGACATTCCGCTGAGTTACACCAAGGAACGACTCAGCCTGGGTGATCGTGTCATTTGGTCGATCGCGACGTCATGCAGCAACTGCTTCTTCTGCCGACATGACTTGCCGCAGAAGTGTGAACGCGGGTCGAAATACGGCCACACGGCCTTCGCGGTCAGCGAGCTATCTGGCGGGCTAGCGACCCATTGTCTGCTACGAGCCGGAACCACGATCTGCCGTGTGCCCGAGCGGATGCCGGCCGGCGTGGCCTGCCCCGCTGGGTGCGCCACCGCCACGGTCGCCGCGACGTTTGCCCGCCTCGGGCCGAGCCAAGACGAATCCATGTTGATCTTTGGCGCGGGCATGCTCGGCTTGACGGCCAGCGCGTACGCGAAGGCTAGTTGGTCGGGAGCCGTCCTCGTGATCGATCCGGACGAAGGGCGACGGCGACGAGCCAGGCTTTTCGGGGCCAATCGCGCGGAACTACCGGAGAACCTGGACGTGTCCGCCCGCGACATCGCCGGGCCACACGGCTTTGATTGTGTGATCGACATGAGCGGGGCCGAACCGGCCTTGAAGGCAGGGCTTACGCACGTCCGCACCGGAGGCCGGATCGCGTGGGTCGGCTCCGTCTTTCCGGGACCACCGGTACCGGTCAGTGCCGAAAGCCTCGTTCGTAAGGAGCTATCGCTCTTTGGCGTTCACAACTACCGACCGGCCGACTTGGTAAGTGCGCTGAGCACACTCGCCCTGAACCAATTGACTTACCCATTCGCCGATCTCGTCTCTGCAACGTTTCCGCTCGACCGTGCCGACGATGCCTTCCACGTCGCGGCGACGGGCGAACACGTCCGTGTTGCGGTTCTGCCTTGAAGTCGCGCCCTTGGGTAGGCGCCATCGCTACGTGCGTTGTTACGGTCGCCCTTTCCCCTCAACACGATTCGTGCTAGGCTTCCGATTCTCGCGGTCCGCCCTCGCAGTTGGAAACACGGCGGAAGCTGCGGTCTCTCGCGCGTCGAGGTGCAAGGATGCACACAAAGAAAGCCGTCGCGGTGTCGGGCATGCCCTCGCCTCTCGCCCGCCGGGCGGTCGGCACGCTCGTCATCGCCCACCTGGCCGCCATCGGCGTTGCGGTCACGTCGTTCTCGTCACCGGGCTTCCCCGCGCCGCAACTCGCCGCGCGGGCGGCCGGGCCGCTCCAGCCGTACTTGCAGGCGACATTCCTCAACAACGCCTACCGCTTCTTCGCCCCGAACCCCGGCACGCCGACCGTCCTATGGTTCCGCGTGCAGTACCAGGACCGCAGCGTTCGCTGGGTCGAGGTGCCAGGCCGCTCCGACGTGGTCGTGCGGGCACCGTATCAGCGGCGGCTCAACCTCGCCGTGCAGTTCGGCGCGTACGTCGTGCCCGACCCCACCGGCGGTGACAAGAAAACGCTCGCGCCCGTGGGCGAAACGCTCCTGCAATCGGCAGTCCGCCACGTTGCCTGGGCGTACCCCCAGGACGCGGCCGACGGGAGCGTGCAGCCGGTTCGCTCCGTGGGCGTCTACGCCGTGCTGCACGGTGTCGTTCTGCCGGAACAGGCCCGCGCCGGGTGGGAGCCGACCGACCTGCGAACCTATCGACCGACGTTCGTCGGCGCGTACACGGCCGATGGCGAGCGGGTCGATGAATTCCGGCCCACCGTGGTCGATCAGCCGATCGCCCACGTGACGGCCGGGATCGTCGAGGTGGACGTGTTGCCTCGGCTGCGCGAGCCGGGCGGCGACCGGGATGCAGTTCTCGCGGCGCTGAGCCTGCCGGAGCCGATCCATGGCGCACTGATCCGGCATCCCGAACTGCTCGCCGCCGCGCCGGGCGACGATCTCAAACGCCGCGTCGAAGCACTGACAGCGAACGGAGCGGGGGTCGCCAAATGAAGCCGTTGTGTGAGGCATGGGATCGGTTCTGGTTCGCGCCGGCCGACGTCGCCCCCCTGGCGATGATCCGCGTCTGCACGGGCGTGGTGCTGCTCTATGTCTACGGGGCTGGCGTCGGCGACGTGCAGAGTTACCTCGGGCCGCACGCCTGGGTCGATGCGACGACGATCGACCAACTCCGGCACGCCGACGCAGCGACCATGCCGCCGTGGTGGGGCCAATCCGTTTGGTTCTACGCCACCAGCCGGACGGCCGTTGCAACTGTGTACGCGGCGTTCCTCGGGGCCATCGTCTGCTTCACCCTCGGCCTGTTCACGCGCGTGGCGAACGTCGCGGTCTGGGTCGGCCACCTGAGCTTCATCCACCGGGCGTACGTGAGTTGGTGCGGCATGGACACAGTGCTGGCCATGCTCACCTTCTACCTGATGTTCGCCCCGAGCGGGGCCGCGTTCTCGCTCGACCGCCGGCGCGCCCGCGCCGCCGTCCCGCAGACGAGTTGGGCCGCCAACGTCGCGCTGCGGCTCATCCAGGTGCATATGTGCGTCATCTACCTGTGCGCCGGGTTGGCCAAGCTGCAAGGCAACCGCTGGTGGGATGGCACGGCCGTTTGGCTGACGATGGCCATGCACGAGTTCGCCCCGTTCGACGTGACCTGGCTCGGGCACCTCGGCGACACGTTTTGCCTACTACTGTCGAACGTCGGCGTGTTGCTGACGCTCGGCTTCGAGATCGGCTTCGCGTTCCTGGTGTGGAACCCGAAGGCCCGGCCGGCCTTGCTGGGACTGGCGGTGCTGCTGCACGCGGGCATCGGTTTCTTCATGGGCATGGGGGCGTTCGGGGGGGCGATGCTCGCCGGCTGCTTGTCGTTCGTGGACGCGTCCGCGATCCGGCGGGTCGTCGCCCGCGTCGCGCCGATGCCGGCCCCGGCCACCCAAAAGGCGAAACGGGCGGCCTGACGCCGGCCCTACGACCCGTTGCACCGTTCTAACCGGACCCTATTCTCCCCAGCCATCCCTACTTTCGCGGCCGCCGCGACAATCCGGACGACGATCATCGGCCGATGGCCTTCGTAGCTGCGCCGCGGGTGTGCGGTGCCGAAGGTCGCGTTCCGTCATGGAGGGAGCCATGCGGTCGAAATCGGTCGGGCTGTTGGCGGTATTGGGGTGTTGTCTCGCCGTCGCGCCGGTGCGGGCCGACGACGCCGAGCGGGCACCGTGGAACTTCGCCCCGCTGCCGGCCGAGCCGTGTCCGCCCAAGTGCAAGCCGCCCGCCCCGCCGATGTTCGGCGACCAGTTCCAGTTCGGGTTCAACTTCAACGGCGGCGGCTTCCAAGGCGGGTTCAACGCCGGCGGGTTCCAAGGCGGCTTCGGCCAGTTCGGCGGTCAGTTTGCCGGCGGGTTCCAGGGCGGATTTAACCAAGGCGGGTTCAACCAGGGCGGCTTCAACGCGGGCGGGTTTCAAGGCGGGTTCAACCAGGGCGGCTTCGGTGCCCCGGTCGCCGTCGCCCGCGGGGCATTCAAGATCGCCGAGAACGAAAGTCCCAGGCCACAGGACCGGTTGTTAGCCAGCTACAACTACTACGACCACGTTCGCGGCGTTCCCATCGAGGTTCACCGGGAGACCATTGGGTTCGAGAAGACGATTCTCGATGGTAATGCCTCGATCGGGCTACGGCTGCCATTCTTTCAGAACCACGCCGCCGGCGTCGGCACCGAATCCGAGGTCTCCGACTTGACCGCGATCTTCAAGTACGCGGTGGTCAACGAACCGAACCGCGTCTTGTCAACGGGTCTGGCGCTAACGATGCCGACCAGCGACATTCCGACGGTCCTGATCCTCCAGCCCAACGGCTTCGACGAGGTTCATGCGACGCTCATCCAGCCATTCGTCGGCTACAGCTGGAGTGCGAACGACTTCTTCGTTCACGGCTTCTCGTCTGTCATGGTGCCGACCGACTGGCGTGATGCCCCGTGGCTGTTTAACGATGTCGGCGTCGGTTACTGGCTGTTACGCGGCGAGGGCTGGGTCACGGGCGTCGTGCCGACATTCGAAGTCCATGTCAACACTCCTTTGCGACACCGTGGCGCACCAGGCTTCGCAGATTCGGTCGACCTGACGCTAGGCAGCTACTTCTACCTCGGCGAACGGGTTACCCTCGGAACCGCGGTTGGCACGCCGGTTACGGGGCCAAAGCTATTCGCCGTCGAGGGACTCGTGAACCTGAACTGGCGGTTCTGATTTGCGACCGAATGGCTCGCAGCTCATGGACCTACTTTAGGCTCTTCGCGATCAGCTCATTGATGCGATTCGCGAACCCAGCCGGGTCTTTGAGCCGCGAGCCTTCGGACAGCACCGCCTGTTCGTAAAACAGCCGCCCATACGCCTCGACACGGGGATCGTTGGCGTTCGACGCGTACAGCGTCTTGACCGCCGAAACGGCCGGGTGTTCGCCGTTCAACTCCAGCACCCGCTTGACCGGTTCCGCCTCGTCGCCGCGCCCCATCCGCTGCATTAGCCGTTCCATATGCGCTGTCATGCCGCCCTTGTCGGCGACCAGCACCGCGGCACTGTCGGTCAACCGCTTCGACAGCCGCACGTCGCTGACTTCCGTCAGCTTCGCCTTAAGCGCTGCCAATAGGCCGGCATAGTCGCCCACGTCCGGGGCCGCCTCGTCGCCGAGCAAGTCGCCCTGGTCCACAGCACGGAATTGCTTGCCCTTGTACTCATAGAGCGACGGAATCATGAACTCGTCGATTGGGTCGGTCAGCAACAGCACGTCCTCGCCACGCTTGCGGAACGCTTCCAGATACGGCGAGTGCTCCAGCACCTCACGCGACTCACCGGCAAGGTAGAAGATCTCCTTTTGCCCCTCCGGCATCTTGGCCACGTACTCTTCGAGCGTCATGTACTGTCCGGCCGGCGTGTTGGCGCTCTCGAAGAGGATCAGGTCGTTGAGCTTGTCCTTGTGGTCCCAGTCCCGGCCGACACCTTCCTTCAGGATTGGGCCGAACTCCTTGAAGAAGGCGACGTACTTGTCGTTCTCGACGTTCTTCATCGCCGCCAGGCCGCCCAGCACGTTGTCGACAACGTTGCGGCGAATCTTCTCCAGCCGCGGGTTCTCCTGCACCAGCTCGCGCGAGACATTGAGCGGCAGGTCGGACGAGTCGACGACCCCCTGCACGAACCGCAGGTATGGTGGCAACAGGGCGTCGCAGTGTTCCATGATGAGGACTCGCTGGACGTAGAGCCGGAGGCCGTACTCGCGATCGTCCCAACGAAACGCGAACGGTTTCTTCGCCGGGATGAACGCCAGGACCTTGAACTCCTGCGCCCCCTCGATGCCGTAGTGGATAGTTTTCGCCGGCTCGGCCGAGTCGTGCGAGAGCTGCTGGTAAAAGGTCTTGTACTCCTCGGGCGTGACCTCGGCCTTGTTTCGCAGCCAGATCGCCTTGCGGTCGTTGAGAGTCTCTTCCTTGTCGGTCGTGATCAGGGCGACGGGGTGTTCGATGAAGTCGGAAAACTTCTTGGCGACGGCCCGCAGCCGCCACTCATCGAGGAACTCCTTGGCGTCGTCCTTGAGGTGCAGGATCACGTCGGTCCCACGTCGGTCGCGCGTTGCCGGCTCGACTGTGAACTCGCCCTCCCCGTCCGACTCCCAGCGGACACCGGCGTCCGGCTGTCCGGCAGGCCGGGAGACGACCGTCACCTTGTCGGCGACCATGAACGCCGAGTAGAAGCCGACGCCGAACTGGCCGATCAACTCCGGCTTCGACTTCCCCTCGGCCTGCTTCAGCGATTCGAGGAACGCCCGGGTGCCCGACTTGGCGATGGTGCCAAGCTGGTCGATGGCCTGGTCGCGGGTCAGGCCGATGCCGTTGTCCGAGATCGTCAGAGTGCCGGCGTCCTTGTCGGGGCGGATGGTGATCTTCCAGTCTTTGTCGTCTCCGAACAGGTCGTCACGATCGAGGGAATTGAACTTGAGTTTGTTGATCGCGTCGGAGGCGTTAGAGATCAGTTCACGCAGGAAGATCTCGCGGTTCGAGTAGAGCGAGTGCGCGATCAGGTGCAGAAGCTGCTTGAGTTCAGTTTTGAATTCGAGCTTCTCGGTCGTTGCGGACATGGTGACACCTCCAAGGCCAGGAACGTTGGCCACAGATGAACACAGATGAACACGGAAAAGACATCAACCGCGTCTTATCCGTGTTCATCTGTGTTCATCTGTGGCTAATTCGTCACTTCAGCATCTTGATCTCAATGTTGCGGAACTCGATCGGCGCTCCCTCGGACTGAAGCAGAATCTTGCCCTTAGTCGCTTCCGCACCGGTGCCTTCGTTGACGAACTCCCCGTTGACGACCAACTTGATATTGTCGCCCTTGCACGTGATTTCGTACTGATTCCACTCGCCAAGTGGCTTCTCGACGTTCTTCGACACCAGTTCGTACTTGTCGCGGCCCTTCGCGTCCTTCGTGTCGAGCTTCTTCCACGATTCGCCGATACGGATGTAGTGGCGTGGACCGTATGGGTCGTTGCGCTCCTTGGGAATGCTCATTTTGAAGCCGTCGACGAGCCAAAAGTCTCCAGCTCGCAGGTGCTGAAGCTGTGCTTCAACGCCCTTCGGCCATATCTTGTCCGGCCCGCTGACGTGGACAAATACGCCGCTATTCCCCACCTTGCCCGGTTGGAAGCGCCATTGGACCTTGAGGATGTAGTCGCCGTATTCCTTGTCGGTCAGAAGGTATCCGTTCGGCTTACCAGTGCAATAGATCACACCGTCCTTGATCGTCCACGTTTTCGCGGGATCGGCCCCACCCTGGAGGTATGTCGTCCAGCCGGTCAGGTCTTTGCCGTTGAACAGCGGTTTAAAGCCGGCGTCGTCGGCGTGCGCCGAAGCGACGGCCAATGCGGCCAGGGCCGCGAGGGACAGGAGAGGTCGTCGGAACATGTGAGGCTCCAGGAATAGGGGTAGTCGGGGGTGGGTCGCCGGCATTTTAGGGAGCGGCCCACGAATCGTCGTGCGGGCATTTGCCCCACGGCGCGGCGGGTGCTACATTCCCCCGCGAGCGCCAATTGCGCCCGAGGATCCCAACTTGACCGACCTCGCCGCACGCCCTAGCCCACTTGTTACCGCTATCGTGCTTTTTGCACTCGCTGGGACGATGGCGTCACTGCGGCTGCGCACTTACGACGAACCGGTTGAGTTCGACATCGCCCTTTACGCGGTCGTCGGCCACGAGATGCACGAAGGCCGCAAGCTCTATTCGGAGATTTGGGACCAGAAGCCACCGGCCATCCACACGACCTACATGCTCGCCGAGTCGCTTTTGGGCTACGGGCCGCGAGCGGTTTACGGGCTGAACGTCCTCGCCTCGACTTGGACGCTGTTCGCCGTCTTCGCCGCGGGATCGGCCTTTCCGCCGGGACGCTCATCCGGACTGTGGGCCGCTACCTTGTGGGCGCTCATATCGGACAATCTCATCCTCCAGGCGAATCAGCCAAACAGCGAAGTGTTCATGAATGCACTGACGGCCACAGCGTTCGCCCTGTGGGTGCGAGCGCCGCGCGGGCCGGGCTTCGTCTGCACGCTCGTCATCGGTGCGCTCGTCTGCCTCGCATCGATGTACAAGCAGGTCATCCTTGCGCCGGCGGTCCTTTGGGCCGTCGCCGATGTCGCATTCCCGCCCGCCGAGTCGTCGCGCGTCCGCCGGCTGCTCACGGCCATCAGCGTGTTCGCCGTCGTCGCCGTGGGCTGGGTCGCCCTCGGCTACCACTTCTACGCCGACGGCCGATGGGACGACTTCTACGGCACCGTTGTCCTCTACAACAAGGCGTACGCGGGCAGCCCGCTCAAGAACCTGCTCTTCGCGATTCGGCCCTACCGTTTCCTCGGCGACCTGCCGTCCGCCGCTCCGCTGATGGGCATGCTCGCCGTCGCCGGTGCGTCGATCGCGCTCGTCTGGCGAGCCGCCCCGGCTCGCCCGTGGCGGCTTCTGGCCGCGTACGGCGTCGGCGCGTGGGCAGCGGCACAAGCTCCTGGCAAGGGCTTCCCGCATTACTTCCAACTGCTACTGCCGCCGCTCGTCATTGCCGCCGGTGCGACCATCGGTCTCCTACGCGAAATGTTCGCCACCTACTCGCCACAGTTGCGGCCGTGGTTGGCAAGCGCCGCCCGCGTGGTCCCGCTGTTCGCCGGCCTCGCAGTCGTCGGGCAACAGGTCTACTTCGACTACCACAACTACCGTCGTCCGGCCCACGAGTGGGCGCGGCGCAAGTACGGCACCTTCTACCACCGCGTTGAGGAACTCGGCCACACCATCGGTACGCTGCTCGAACCCGACGAGACGCTGTTCGTCTTCGCCGACCTGCGGCCCGGCCTCTACTACTACAGCCAGCGCCGGCCCGCGGCGGGCGTTCTCTTCACCGATCCGCTCATCCGCGGTCCACTCGTCGAGCGCATGACCGACCGAACGCTCGATCAGCTGCGAGCCACACCGCCGGAGTTGGTCGTCATCGCCCTCAACGACCCGCTCGACGAACGGGCCGAATACGCCGACCGGCCGACGCCGCTGGATCCAAAGACCAACCGCGTGTCGGAATGGCTGCTCGAGCGCTACAAATGCCGCCCGGAGTTGGACGTGGCCGGCATGGAGGTCTACACCCTCCGTAACGGCCGGCTCGCGGAGCGATTGGCCGCCAAGGAGGGCCGATGAGCCAGCTTCTCAGCATCGTCATCCCTGTTCTGAACGAGGAAGAGAACCTCGACGAACTATACCGCCGGCTCAGCGCAGCGGCCCCGGCGTGGGGCTTGGACTGGGAGGTTGTGTTCGTAGACGACGGAAGCACCGACCGTACGCTGCCGATCCTCGAAGACCTGAACCGCAAGGACGCACGGGTGAAGGTCGTGTCATTCTCGCGAAACTTCGGGCATCAGACGGCCGTCACCGCCGGCTTGCAGCACACTTCGGGCGATGTCGTCGCCGTCATGGATGCCGACTTGCAGGACCCACCGGAGGAGTTGCCGCGGTTCCTGGCCAAGTGGCGCGAGGGCTACCACGTCGTTTACGCGATCCGCCGTAAGCGCAAGGAGAACGCCATCAAGCGGGCGGCTTACTTCCTCTTTTACCGCTTGCTCGCATCGCTTTCATCGATCCCGATTCCGCTCGACTCTGGCGATTTCTGCGTCATGGACCGGGCGGTCGTGGACGTCCTGAACGCGCTGCCGGAGCGCAACCGCTTCGTCCGCGGCCTGCGGACATGGGTGGGCTACAAGCAGATCGGTGTCGAGTACGAGCGCTCGGCCCGGCACGCCGGCGAGGTGAAATACACCTTCCGCAAGCTGATCCGGCTCGCATTCGACGGCCTGACGAATTTCTCGTACCGCCCTCTGCAACTGGCGACGACGCTCGGGTTCTTCACCGCCGGCGTGTCGCTGTTCGCCATCCTCTATTCGCTCGTGGTCTGGGCATTCGACATCCACATCCGCGGCGTGTCTGTGTGGCGGCTGCCGGGCTACACGTCCACGATCCTGGCCGTGCTGTTTCTCGGTGGCGTGCAGCTCATCTGCATCGGCATCCTCGGCGAGTACATCGGCCGCATCTACGACGAAGTGAAGCAGCGACCGGCGTATTTGGTGAGGAAGACGGTTGGCTTCGGCGCGCGAGCCGGCAAAGAGCCGAGTTCGCACCGTGGCCAGGGTCCGGTATTATGATGACTGCGGCCAAGGAGAAACCAAGCCATGCCCAAGTTCACCGCAGTCGTCGAACGCTGCCCCGAAACGGGACTATATGTGGGATACGTCCCTGGATTTCCCGGAGCGCATTCTCAGGGTGGGACCCTAGACGAGTTGCGTGAGAAATTGCGGGAAGTCGTAGCGATGCTTCTCGAGGACGGCCCTGCGAAGTTGGAATCCGAATTCGTTGGCACCGAGACCGTGGAGGTCGGCTAGCTTTGGCCAAGTTGCCGGTCCCAAAACCCCGCGAAATCGTCGCGGTTGCTGACATCGCTCGGGTTTGCAGAGGTTCGGCAGCGCGGCTCCCACAAGCAGTTTCGCCATCCCGACGGTCGGGTGACGACGGTCCCCTTCCACCAAGGTCGTGACATCTCGCCGGGTTTGTTGCGACAGATTGCGCGGGACATCGGGATGACGCCGCGGGCACTACTGGGGCTGCCCGAGGATGCGACGCAGACGCCGACCACCCCGGGCGACGACTCGACGCAACCCGCCGACGGTATTACATAGTTTCTCGCGGTGCGCGTGCGGGCCCGGTCCATACACGATCCCGTTGTGGGGCACTCGCGGGTGCTGGCGACCCGAGCGGTTCCGTTGGTGATCTTCGGGCAACCGCTGGCCATGCGCCTCGTCCGAGACGACCTCGCCCATCGAAATCCACCCCGCCCTTGACCGAAGTACCTGACGGGGTGACAATCGAGTGTCATCCTAACACACGTCTCTGGGGGCCGTCGCCGTGTTCAACATCGGCTTCTTCAAGGGTCAGCCGACCGACTACGTCATCTGCTATACCGGTGGCAAGGTGTCAGCCGAAGGGCCGGGGCTGGCGTTCTTCTACCTGAAGTACCGCACGCAGGTCATCGCGGTGCCGACTTCGAGCCTGGAAGCGAACTTCGTGTTCAACGAGGTGACCCGCGACTTCCAAGAGGTCACGCTGCAGGGACAGATTACATACCGCGTCGCCGAGCCGAAGCTGGCCGCCGGGCAACTCAATTTCCGAGTCGACCCGCAGACGCAAGCTTACGTCTCCGAAGACCCCGAGAAGCTCGCCCGCCGTGTCACGAACCTTGTGCAGGTCGAGACGCGAGCGGAGTTGGCCGGTCGGACGCTGCAGGACGCCCTGCGCGACGCCCCGGCCGTCGCCGCCGCGGTGGCCGAGAAGCTGCGGGCTGGCCGCCAGCTTGCGCCTCTGGGTGTCGAGATTCAGAACGTTATCTTTTTGTCGGCCCGCCCAACGCCGGAGGTCGGCAAGGCGCTTGAGGCCGAGTATCGCGAATCGTTGTTGCGGAAGGCCGACGAGGCGATCTACGCCCGTAGGGCCGCGGCCGTCGAGGAGGAACGCAAGATCAAGGAGAAGGAGCTGGCCACCGACGTAACGCTTGAACAACAGCGCGAGGGCCTGATCGTCCTCCAGGGCGCGAACGCCTTGAAGGAGGCCGAGAATCACGGCGCGGCACTTGAGCGTGAGGCCCAGTCGAAGGCCAAAGCCGCCGAACTGGAGTTAGCCGTCTACCGCAAGCTGGCTCCGCGCGAACTGTTGGCCTACGCCATGAAGGAAATCGGCACGAACGCCGGCCAGATCGGCAACCTGACGATCACGACCGACCTGCTTGCGGAGCTTCTGAAGAAGGAGTGACGCCGACACAAGCCCGTAGCGCGAGCAAGGGCGTGCGTCGTCACCCTTGCTCGCGCTGCGGGCTTGGTGAGGGTGCTAACCATGCCCGCGTTCGACAAGATCGTCGTCGTCACCCGCAAGACGGCGTTGGAAGAACTCGTCGAGCGGTTCAACACCCGCGAGCAGGCCCGGTTCTACATCGAACACCTGGGCCAGTCGTTTGCGGACTACCAGGCCGCCCACGACACCTACCATGCGGCGCTCAAGCGGCTGAAGGCGGCGCTTCCCGACGGGCTGCGGTCGCAGTTCGTCGAGCGCGGCTTCCTGCCGACATTCCTGTTCGGCCCGCGTGACCTGGTGATCGCGCTCGGGCCGGATGGGCTGGTCGTGAACGCAGCCAAGTACCTCGAAGGCCAGCCACTTGTCGGCGTCAACCCGGACCCGAGCCGCATCGACGGCATTCTGGTGCCATGGTCGCTCGACTCGGCCCAGGCCGCGCTCGCCCGCGTGTTGACTGGAATCGCGACCGTCGAGCCAGTGACGATGGCGCAGGCGACGCTCTCCGATGGGCAGACGCTGCTCGCGGTCAACGACCTGTTCGTCGGGCAGAAGACGCACGTCTCGGCCCGGTACTTCCTGCGGTGGCGGGAGTTCGAGGAGCGGCAGTCGTCGAGCGGCATCATTGTCTCGACCGGGGCCGGCTCGACGGGCTGGCTGCGGTCGATCCTGGCCGGAGCAGCCGGCGTTGTCGAGGGGCACTGCGAGGCCGACGATGCGACGCGGGGGTTGCGCGACGACTACCGCTTCGCCCCGGGCAGCGACCACCTGTGGTTCCACGTCCGCGAGCCGTTCGCAAGCCGAGCATCGCAGGCCGAGCTGGTGTGCGGCCAGATCGAGGCCGGCGAGGCGTTGCAAGTCGTCTCGCAGATGCCGCAGAACGGCGTGATCTTCAGCGACGGCGTGGAGAGCGACTACCTGCAATTCGACAGCGGAACGACGGCGACGATCGGCCTAGCCGACCGCAAGTTGCAACTCGTCGTTCCGACGGGATGGGGACAGGATGCGACGCACACGGGCGTACAATAGCGCCCGCCCGGTTCCGTCGGAGCGTCTCCATGCGCGTGCTTGCAATCGCGATCCTCGGCTCTCTGGCCGCTATGGGGTTGGCCGCCGACCCGACTCCAGTGCGTGTAGTGATCCGGACTGACAAGGGCGACATCGAGGCCGAACTGGATGCCGCGAAGGCCCCGGCGACGGTCGCGAACTTCCTGCGCTACGTTGACGCCAAGATGTACGACGGTGCCCGCTTCCACCGCACCGTCACGCCGGGCAACCAGCCGGACAAGAAGGTCAAGATCGAGGTGATCCAGGCCGGCCTCGCCCCGGAGCGCGAGAAGGACGCATTCCCCGCGATCAAGCTGGAGCGAACGCGCGACACCAAACTGGCGCACAAGGACGGGACGCTATCGATGGCCCGCGATGGCCCGGACACGGCCCAGGCCGACGTCTTCGTGTGCATCGGCGACCAGCCGGAACTCGACTTCGGCGGCAAGCGGAACCCCGACGGCCAAGGCTTCGCCGCGTTCGGCAAGGTGACGAAGGGCATGGACGTCGTGAGGGCGATCCAGAAGTCGAAGGCGGCCGGGCAGACGTTGGAGCCACCCGTCAAGATCGTCGAGATGCGGCGGTTGCCGTGACTACGCCTTCGCCGGCTCGACGGCCGGCGTCGACGTGCGCGCCCAGCCGAGCGCCCGCAGCATCACCGCACCGCCGACGCAAACGAGCGCGAGGGTGAGGAAGCCCGGCCCATAACTGCCGGTGGCCCGTTTCAGCAGGCCCAGCACGTTCGGCAGGAAGAAGCCGCCGACGCCGCCGGCCGCGCCGACCAACCCCGTCACCACGCCAATCCGCTCCGGGAACCGTTGCGGCACCAGTTGGAACACCGCCCCGTTGCCCATGCCGAGCAGGCCCATCGCCGCGGCCAGCAGCACCGTCGCCACGCCGACCGGCGGAAGCGTCGCGACTCCCGCCAGCGTGACCGCGATGCCGGCGTACAGGCCGACCAACAGCCGCGCCCCGCCGAAGCGGTCGGCCAGGGAGCCGCCGACCGGCCGTAGGAACGAGCCGGCGACCACGCAACACGTCACCAGCCCGCCGACGGCCGCCGCCGGGTACTGGTCGGTGAAGAACGTCGTCAGGAAGCTCGCCAGGCCGACGAAGCCGCCGAAGGTGATCGCGTAGAGGAAGCAGAACCACCACGCATCCACCTCCGCCGCGGCGCGGACATACGCCCCAAGCGATTGCGGCGGCGGTCGGTTCGGGCTTTCCTTCGCCGTCAGCAGGAAGATCGCGAACACGACGCCGAGCGGGATTAATGCCAAGCCGAAGACGCCGCGCCAGCCGACGACCACGGCCAGCATCGGCGCGAACAGCGTGGCCAGGGCCGTGCCGCTGTTACCCGCGCCGGCGATGCCGAGCGCCAGGCCCTGTTGTCCCGGCGGATACCACCGGCTGGCGAGCGGCAGGGCGACGGCGAAGCTCGCGCCGGCGACGCCGAGCATCGCTCCGACGGCGATCAGCCCGCCGAGCGAGTCGGCCCACAACCAGCCAAGCGCGAGCGGCACCGCCGTTAGCGCCATGCCGACGAGGCCGGTGCATCGCGACCCGAACCTGTCGCTGGCCAGCCCGAGGACGAGCCGCAGGAGCGACCCGCCCAACAGCGGCACCGAGACGAGCAGCCCCTTGAGGGCGGCCGTCTGCCGCTGGTACTCGGCCGGGTCGAGGCCGTCGGCCCGCGGCCACAGTTCCGACGCGATGGTCGGCGCCAGCGGGCCGAGCAGCACCCAGATCATGAAGCTCACGTCGAAGTACAGGAACGCGCACAGGAGCGTCGGCCAGTGGCCGGCGCGGCGGAACTCGGCGAGTGTCATGCGTCCTCCACGGTTCGCGACGCTTCGCAGAAGCGTACTTCGGAACGCTTCTGCGAAGCGTCGCGAACCAAATACGGCAAGTACGGGCGTGGCTTGGCGTCCGCCGTTGGCACCTTCGCCAGCGCGACGGCGCAAAACTTCAACTCCGGCTGCTTCGCCACACGGCCGGTGGCGCTGATCGTCAGGTAGTTGGCCGCGTTGCCCTCGCCGTACAGGTCGCCCCAGTGGAACGGCACGAACAGCAACCCCGGCGACACCCGGTCGCTCAGCCGCACCGGCAGCCGGACGGTGCCGCGCCGCGTCGAAAGCTGGGCCGGGTCGCCGTCGGCCAGGCCGGCCGCGGCCGCGTCGTGCGGGTGGACCTCGACGTACGGGCCGGGGTCGCGGCGGACCAGCTTGTCGCACTTGGCCGTCCGCGTCAGCGTGTGCCAGTGGGCGTACAGCCGGCCGGTCGTCAGCACCAGCGGGAACTCGTGGTCCGGCGTCTCGGTCGGGTCGCGGTGGTCGCGCGGCAAAAAGACCGCCCGGCCGTCCGCCGTCGGGAACGGCGTGTCCACGTAGAGCCGCTTAGTGCCGGGGTGGTCGGCCGACGGGCAGGGCCATTGGACATTGGTGTCGCGCCGCAGCCGGTCGGCCGTCATGCCGGCCATATCGCACGGCCGGCCATTAGTCAGCCCGACGAACTCGTCCCACACCTCATCGCGGGTCCGCCAGTCAAAACCGGGCAGGCCGATGCGGCGGGCGAACTTCGCGAGGATTTGCCAGTCGGATAGCGCATCGCCCGGCGGGTCGAACAGCCTCGGGCTGAACGACACCATCCGCTCGCTGTTCGTGCTGGTCCACTCCTTTTCGCCCCACTGGGCGGCGGGCAGCACGACGTGCGCGAGCCGCGTCGTCTCGGTCGGGTGGTAGGCGTCGGAGACGACGATCAACTTCGCCCGGCCGAAGCCGCGCTGCACTTGATGGAGGTCGGGCAAGCTGACGGCCGGGTTGGTCGCGGCGATCCACACGGCGGGCAGTCGGCCTTGTTCCATCGCCCGGAACATCTCGACGGCGGTCAACCCCGCTTGGGGGGCGATGGTGCCGGGGACGCGGCCCCAGTACGCTTCGACCTCGGCCCGGTGGTCCGGCCGGTCCACGGTGCGGTAGCCGGGCAGCGCCGACGCGAGCAAGCCGGCCTCGCGGCCGCCCATCGCGTTCGGCTGGCCGGTCAGCGAGAACGGCCCGGCCCCCGGCCGGCCGATCTGCCCGGTCAGCAGGTGCAGGTTGATGAGACTGTTGTTCTTCCACAGGCCGACGGTACTCTGGTTCAGCCCCATGCAGTAGAAGCTGAGGAACGCCGACGCATTCGCGATCATCGATGCGAACCGATGGACCGTCTCGGCCGACACGCCCGCGGCCGCGTGCAACTCGGCCGGGTCCAGCCCTTCGAGGTACAGCCGGTAGGCGTCGAACCCGTTGGTGCGGTCCTCGACGAACTTTCGATCGACCGCCCCGCGCTGGAGCAGTGCGATGCCGACGGCGTTGAGAAGCGCGATGTCGCCGCCGGGCTTGACGGCGATGTGCAGGTCGGCGAGGTCGGCCGTGGCGGTGCGGCGCGGGTCGGCGACCACGAGCGTCAGCGGCCGGGCCTTCTTCGCCTCACGGAGCCGGTCGAAGGTGACGGGGTGGGCCTCGGCCATGTTCGAGCCGATGACGAACGCGAGGTCGGCGTGGTCGATGTCGTCGTAGCAGCACGGCGGGCCGTCGGCCCCGAGGCTGGTGCGGTAGCCGGTCACGGCCGCGGCCATGCACAGTCGGCTGTTCGAGTCCGTGTTGTTGCAGCCGAGCGTGCCCTTGAACAGCTTCACCGCCGCGTACACCGCCTCGGTGTCGAGCTGCCCGGAGCCGTAGAACGCGACCCCGGCCGGCCCGTGTTCGAAGAGGATGTCGGTGAACCGCTCGGCCAGGTGGTCGATGGCCTCGTCCCAACCCACCTCGCGGAAGTCGTCGCGGATCGACCGGCGGACCAGCGGCCGGCGCAGCCGATCCGGCGTGTCCACCGTCGGGCCGAGCAGCGCCCCCTTGGCGCAAATCCGGCCGAGGTTCGCCGCCGCCGACTCGACGCCGCGGACCTTCATGGATGCGCCCGCGCCGTCGAGGCGCAGCCGGCAGCCGACGCCGCAGTACGGGCAGATCGTCTCGCCACTGACGGGGAGCGGGTGCATCGTGCGTCACTCCCGCGGCATGTGCCGGACCAAGGGTTCGAGCGCGTCGGCCAACTGGTCGCACGGCACGTCGTACATCAGGTCCGACGCCGCCCGCGCCGCCGGGCCGCTCTTGCCGTTGACGTAAACGTGGGCCGCGTCCGTCACCGTGCCGTCCACGCGAGTCCGGCAGCCCTGCAAGCCGATGGTCGCCGCCTGGTGCAGCCCGCACCCGGCCGGGCAGCCGCTCCAGTGAATCGTCAGCGGCAACAGCTTCCGGCCCGCGGTACGCCGCTCCAACTCGCGGGCCACCTCGATGGCCCAGCCCTTCGTCTCGATCAGCGCGAAGTGGCAGTAGTCGCTGCCGACGCACGCCACCAGCCCGCGCATCACCGGCGACGGGTCGTGCGACAGTTCTTGGAGGATCGGCTCCTGCTTCAGCGCGTCGAGCTTGTCTTCCGGCACGTCGCGGACGACGAGGTTCTGCTGGATCGTCACCCGCACGTCGCCGGAGCCGTAGCGCTCGGCGAGGTCGGCGACGCCGCGGAGTTGCGCCGACGTGATCCGGCCGACCGGCACAAGCAGGCCGACGGAGTGCAGCCGCGGGCCGTCGTCGCGGACGGCCTGCGGGTGGATGCCGAGGTGGTCGGTGTGCCCCTGGCGGCGCTGGTCCACGCCGGCCGGCAAGAGCGCCCGGCCGAGCCGGCTCTCCAGCTCGCCGCGGAACCACGGTACGCCCTTGTCGTCGAGGAGGAAGCGCAGCCGGGCCTTCGTCCGCTGCTCGCGCGGCCCGTGGTCGCGGAAGATGCCGACGATTTCCGCGCACACGTCGGTCGCCTCGTCCGGCGTCACGAATACGTCGAGCGATTGGGCCGGCGTGTAGCCGCCAGAGCCTTGCTTGCCGCCGACCATCACGTTGAAGCCCGGCGTGTGCCGGTCGTTCGCGTCGGAGATCGCCGGGACGAGGGCGAGGTCCTGCGTCTCGGTGTGGCAGCAGTTCTCGCGGCAGCCGGTGATCGTGACGTTAAACTTCCGCGGCAGGTTGGTGAACGCCTTGTCGTCGAGGATGCGCTCGGTGAACGCGCGGGCGACTGGCGTGGCGTCGAGCAGTTCGTTGACGGCGACGCCGGCGAGCGGGCAGCCGCAGACGCCGCGCACGTTGTCCATGCCGGTCTGCTTCGAGTGCAGCCCGACCGCGGCGAGCCGGTCCCACAGGGCCGGCACGTCGCCGATGCCGAACCACCGCAGCTGAATCTGCTGCCGGGTGGTCAGGTCGCAGAAGCCCTTGCCGTACTCGTCGCATAGGTCGGCGACGGTGCGCAGCTGCACCGCGTTCGTCGCCCCGCCGGTGAGCCGCAGGCGGAGCATGAAGTGGCCCGGCGTCTGCTTGCGGAAGAACAGGCCGTGCCACTTGAACCGCTGCTTGTCCTCCTCGGTAAGTGCCTCCCAGTCGCCGGCCGCGGCGCGGGCGTACACGTCCTCCAAGGCGTCGAGGCCGTCCTTTTCCTGCTTTAGCATCTCGACGGGGTTGAGCTTCTTGACCGGCGCGACCTTGGCCGGCTCGGCCGCTTTCGGCGCAGGGTTGCCTGGACCGCGGGGGCGATACGCCGCGATGATTCGATCGAGCAGCCCGTGGCAGGTCGTGCAGCCTGTCCCGGCAGTCGTACCGTGACCCAGGCTAGCAAGGCTGGCGTGGCCATCGCGCACAGCCGTCGCGACGGCGCCTTTCGTGACGCCGCGACAATGGCAGATGAGAGTGTCGTCGGACAGTTCGTAAACTGCGGGAGAGGTGGCGACCAAGTCGCCAGTATCCATGTGTGGCCTTGGGTATGGCCGGGAGAGGTGGGAGTATCAAACCACACCGACCGAGCGATTGCAAGCACTTTTTCACAAAATCGGCCGCGATCATTTAGATCGTTCCATATCGCTCCATCATGCGATAGAGGGTTCGCGAGCTGACGCCAAGCAATCGCGCCGCAGCCAGGCGATTACCTTGCGTGTGGGCCAGCGCATCTCGCATCAATCGGCGCTCCATGGCCTGCAGGTTGTAGGGACTCGCGTCACCCTCAATCGCGGTGGCCCGCGTGAGGGATTCCGGCAGGTCATCAGGCGTGATGGCATCGCCCTCCGCCAGAATTTGCGCCCGCTCGACGACGTTGGCTAACTCTCGGACATTTCCGGGCCAATCGTATCGTTTCAGTAGCTCCATCGCCTCCGGTGTCACACGGAATGTCCGCGTGCCGACCTGTCGCGTTTTCAGGAAGTGAGCGACCAACTCCGGAATGTCGCCGCGACGCTCGGCCAGGCTTGGCAGCGGAATCGTGACCACATTTAGTCGGAAGTACAGATCCTCTCGAAATCGCCCGGCCTTCTGCTCCTCTTCCAATGGCTTGTTCGTCGCTGCCACGACGCGCACGTCGGCCTTGCGTTCCTCCGTGCTACCGACTCGTCGGTAGGAACCGTCCTCGAGGACACGCAGAAGTCTGGCCTGCAATGCCGATGTCATTTCGGCAACTTCATCGACGAATAGTGTGCCGCCTTCCGCCACCTCGATCAGCCCTCGCTTGGTCGCGACGGCACCCGTAAACGCACCCTTTTCGTGTCCGAACAACTCGCTTTCCAGCAAGGATTCCTGCAGTGTCGCGCAATTCACGGCGACGAGCGGCCGATCCCGTCGCGCGCTGTTCCCGTGCAGCGCTCGTGCGACCAGTTCCTTGCCGGTGCCGCTCGCGCCGCGGACCAAGACCGTCGCGTTCGTCGGCGCGACCTTCTCGATCAAACGGACGACTCGCTGCATCTCAATTCCGGAGCCGACGAGTTGATAGCGCGGTGACTCGTACGCAAGGTGGTCGAGCCAGTCGGCCCGCGCCCGCAGTCCTGCGTTCTCAACTCGCAGCGTCCGTAACTCGACGCCACGCGCCAGGACCGGAAGCAACGACTGAAGCTTGAACGGCTTCAGCAGGTAATCAAACGCTCCTCCTTTAAGGGCATCGACAGCCGTTGCAACCGTGCCATGCCCCGTCATGATGACGAAGACGAGGTGCGGATCGAACTCGCGTGCGGCCTTAAGGAGCTGAATGCCATCCATACCCGGCATCATCAGATCGGAAATGACGACATCGAATGGCTCGCGCTCCAATGAGGCCAGCGCTTCGGCTCCCGAGGAAACACCAATCGCTTCGTGGCCGTTATCGGCGAGCGTATCGACGAGCGCTCGCATGAGCTCGATTTCGTCATCGACAACCAGAATGCGACCCATCGCATCTCCACCTAATTGCGGTTCGCGATGCAATGCAGTGCGATGCACCCATCGATACTTGTACGCCGATTGCCGCGATCCAGGGAGTCAATGCTTCTCGGCTGGTGCGTCTTGGTGTTTCGACTCGACGTCGCCATTGATGCTCGGTTTGATGACGATTTCGCCAACGAGCGGAATCTCATGCGGATCGCCCGTTTGCGAGCGACGCTTCCAAAACTGGTACAACAAGAACAACCCAACAATGAGGATGCCGCCGATTGCCAGGTATGGTCTCAATGAGCTGACATCGGTAACCACTTCCTTGACTTGGTCGGTGAACCAATACGCCAGCGTAAACAGCAAGCTGACGCCCGGAACGGCATACAACCCATCCGCGAAGAGGAAGCGATAGAGCGGCATTCGCAGGACGCCGGACATCACGAAGATCGGTGCGCGAATGCCCGGCAAGAATCGCGCTCCGAGCAGGATCTTGATGCCGTACCGATGAAAGTTGTCTTCGATCTTGTGTTGTTTGTCCGGTGGTACGAGGTACTTGCGAACCCACGCCAGTTCGAGCAGATGTGGACCGCCGATTCGGCCAATCAGGTAGAGGAAGCTGTCGGCAATAATGACCCCGAGGATGCACACCGGCAGCATCAACCACCAAACTGGGTGTTCCAGGGGGTGCTGGCGGGCCGCATGCGCAACGAGGCCGCCCGCCGTGACGACAGGTATCTCTTCTGGGATCGGAAAGCCGAGGCCGGCTAAGACGAGCGCCGCAAAGACGCCGACGTAGGCGTACAGGCCACCGGACGACAGATCGGGCACTTGAGGCAGTCTCCGCGGCGGGCTGGCGTCATTATGCGGCTAGGTGCCAGGAGAGGCGAGCCTGCTCGCAACAGCAGGCTCGCTCGAAATCACTTCTTACCCGCCTTGGCCTTGTCCTTCAGCTCGGCAAGCCTTGCAAGCGTCTTGTCGGGATCCGACAAGGCCCTCTTTTCGCAGCTCTTGCAGCACACGAACACGGGCGTGTCTTTGACCATGAGTTTGAGCGGAGCGCCCATCGAGCCAAGGCGCGAGTCATCAGCCACGACGCACCACTCTTGCGCATCGACGAGAGCCTTGTCCTCAGGACTGAGTTTCGCGCGCTCGACTGCGACCTCGTCAGTTTCTGTAGCCTTTGGCGTCGGTGTCGTCTTCCCTGCTTGAGGTTTGCCATGGTCCGTAACGGACCCGGTACATCCAAAGCACGCTACGATGCCCGCGATGAGAATACTGCGAATCGCGATCATCTCTGACCCTCCAAGTTCGGTTGGCGAATGTCGGTACTATAGGCAGGCTTTCATGTCTCGCCCTGCAATTGCACAGGTCGCACGCTGACGGTCAAGCCGGGCAATGCGGGGAGGCCGGTGGTGCCGAGTAAGCCAGCGGTTCTGGATTTAACACAAGTTCCGGCGGCGGTCTGGACGAAAACAAGGGCGGTAAATCGGCTAATCGGCCAGCGCCCCGGTCGGTGGGAGTCGTCGCCAATGAGCGGCGGCCTGCCGGGGCCGACGACGGCGGGCCGAGGGCCGATTGTGAACCGGCCGACCGCCGCCAGCCGTAGCGAGGGGGAACGTATGAAGCGTAAGGCAGGAGCGCTTGTGCTGCTGACCGCCCTGGGCGGCTGCATGAGCGCCGACAAACAACCAGCCGGCCCGAACGGCCCGGCCCAGTTCGGCGGCGTCACGCGTGCCCAGACAGCCCCCGGCTATCAGGGACCGTGGGGCGAGCCGGTGAATGCCACCACGGCGCGACCGGCCACCGCCAACACGGCCGTCGTGCAAGCGAGCGCAACCGCCAAGGCGGCCGACTCCGGCGTCGTCACCGCCG
Source organism: Gemmataceae bacterium (assembly GCA_046350275.1). Lineage (GTDB taxonomy): Bacteria > Planctomycetota > Planctomycetia > Gemmatales > Gemmataceae > JAXMAS01. The sequence goes on along the minus strand of JAXMAS010000012.1, from coordinate 173,789 downwards.
ACATGAAATCGGCGGCTGGCAGCGTCCAGCAAACGAACTACGCGGTCAAGCGCGGGACATCTCCCGGCATGACACCGCCGCCTCCGGGTGCCGTCGCGGCCCTCGGTGCGCTGCCGGGTGTCCCGACCGGTGGAACCGGCTACGGCCCTGGCATCGCCGCGGCACGGACCTCGGTCCGGTTTACCGGCCCCGCCGGCATGAAGGTGTCGTGGCTCTCGTGCACGCCTGCCAACAAGGGCTTCTCGCCTGCGATGGTTGAAGCGCCGGGCCGCTATAACTTCATCCAGGGTGGTGTCTACCAGTTGAAGCTGAGCGACATTCCGAACCGGCCGGCGCTCGATCTGTATCCGACTCTCGAAATCCGGCCTTGTACGGCCCGAACCGCGACCTTCCTGGCGCATTGTGCTGTACCGATCGGGTTTACCGAAGAAGACTTCGAGCAAGTTGCCGCCGGCAACTTCGTCATCAAGGTCGTGTACCTGCCGGACCCGCAGTACCAGGACCTGGCCGTCGCTGGTCCGGATGAAGTCGTGTCGTCCCGCCTCGAGCCGGGTGTCGATCCCATCCTCGAAGCTGAGCGGCGCGGTGCGATCCTGGCGATCATTCGCATCGGCAACATCGACCTGGAAGCGCCGAACACGCCGCCGCTGGGTGCCCCGCCAGCCACTGGCGGTCTGCCCGGCCCGTTCGGCGGAATGCCGATGATGACACCACCGGGTGTGGTCCCACCGGGTGTCATGCCGCAGGGTCCGATGCCGGTTCCGGGCGCAATGCCGGCCCCGGGACTGATCCCGCCCAGCAACCTGCCGCCGGGTGTCGTTCCGCCCGCGAATCCGCCGATCCCGCCGATGACGCCTCCGGGCACTCCGCCGGTGACCACGCCGCCGCCGGCCGTGACTCCGGTGACCCCGGCTGCCCCCGGCCTGAGCGCCAACCCGAACGCGGGTCGCTCGGCTGTGATTAGCCCGGTCGCGCCGCCGCTCTCGGCACCGCCCGCGATGAAGCTGCCGGACCTGCCGGGTAGCATCGGTGGCTTGAAGTGACCCCAAGAGCCGCAAGCGGTGAGCGAGCGGTTGACACTCAACCATTCGCTCACCCTTGCGGCTCTTGTCCGCTTTCCGACTCATTCCTTAAGGGCGAGCCATGAACGCTGCCTGGCTATTCGCGGCCTTCCTGCCCCTGACAAGCGCCGAGGGGACGATGCCACCGCCGCCGCCCGCGACGCTCCTGTTCGTGCGCGTCGTCGGCCCCGATGGAACTAAAGTCATTGTGCGGCCCGGTTCGGCAGAGACACGGACGTTCGATCAGCCAGCAGTCGCCGGGTTCCGCCCCGGATACTACTACCGCGTTGGCCTCGGCAACGTCGGTGGCGATCCGATGCGGACGCTCTACCCCTCATTCGAGGTCATCAGCACGCTGCACGTTCCGCCGTCGCTCAAGGCTGAGGACTATCCGGCGACAATCCGCTTTACCGAAGACGACATCAAGCGTGCAGCCGCAGGCGGGCTCGTGACGAAAGTCGTATACCTCGAGGATCCGTTCCAGGCCCCGGCACTGACCTCGACTCCCGAACACCCAATCGAATTCGATGTTACGCCCGGCAAGAATCCGCTTGAGGAAGCCCGCTACCGCGGCCGCCCCGTGCTGATCGTTCGGCTCGGTGAGCGTGACATCGCGCCACAAGAACTGGCCGCAGCCTACATCCCGGGCACCGTCTTGGCACTCGGTGATGGTCCACTCGGCCAACCCGCTTGTCCGCCGACACTGCCACTGCCCTCGTTCCAGTGGTTTGATCCCATCCTCGGCCCGAAAAAGCCGTTGGAGGAGATCCTACCCGATGGCGGTGATGTCGGGCCTCGCATCGGAATCGGTCCCGATGGCCGAACTGGCAACCTGAACGTAACGGATACCGCAGCCGAGTTCCGCTACGGCAATGGGCCACGGCGGGTGACGATCTCCAACCGCGTCTGTCTATTCTCACCGCGTTTCGCCGTCCTGCGAGCCGAGCACAGTCCGGCCGCCAACGATCTGGTCATTCCGATTATTCGCGTGGCGTCGGCGACGCCCAGCCAGCAAGTCGTGAACAAGCTGGTTACGGACGACCGTTGGAATGCCATCGCTGTGCGCGGCTTCGATTCGCGGCTTGGATTACGCGGAACGCAATCGCGCATCGAGCCGGGTTCCGTTGACCGCGTACAGGGCGTCGCTGCATATGCGTCGGTTGAAGGCGTCGCCTTGAAGGCGGGCGTGATCGAGCCCGTTGCTGCGACTCAGATCAACGGTTGCTACAAGGGCGAGCCGTTGACGCTGACGAAATACGCCGACCCGAAGGCACCCAACGTCGGCGATGTAGTGACCTTTATTCTCAAGTACGAGAACCTCGGAACTAAGCCGATGCGCGATGTCGTCGTCATGGACAGTCTGGCAAGCCGTTTCGAATACGTGCCCGGCAGCGCTCAGACCGATCGACCAGTGGTCTTCACCCTGCAGATGAACGAGTCATACTCGGCCCTGCTGCGGTGGGAGGTCAAGGGCGATTTGATGCCCGGTCAGAGCGGTATGGTGAAGTTCCAGGCAAAGGTGCGGTAGGGTTTCCCGCGCTGGAAACCGCAAGCGGCTTCCAGCGCGGTCCCTCACTTTGCCCGCCCGGTGGCAGGGTCAATCGTCAGGTTTAGCTTTTCATTGGCATCGACGTAGAACACGAACCCGTTCATCATCTCGTCGTGTGTCTGTGGTCCGTCGCGGACAGTCACTTTCGGGTCGGGATTAAACGGGTTGAACGCTGAATTGTCGTAGTGGGCCACACATTCAAGCGTCGTACCCTTGGGAAACCGCTTCGCACCAAACTCCCAACGGTACGGCATCTGCCACGAGAAGCTGTAGTTGGGAATGAGCAACAGCTCTTCCGACTTACCGTCCGGTGTCTTCGCGCGGAACGACATGTCCTTGCCGCGCAGGTGCATGTGTGAAAACAAGCCGACGCCTACCGCATCGCACGGCAATTCCTTTGACACCGCCACGCGGTGCGCCGCCGCACCCGGCGGAATGGCGTAGCGGGTCGTCGCCAGATAGCTGAGCCGTAGCCGCTGCTGCACGGTGTCGCGCGCGTAGCGAATGCCGACCGATACCTTGCATTGCTCCGGTTTGCCGCTGGTGACGAAGTGCATTTGCAGCACCAACACCGAGCCGGCGGGGATACGCACCGCCACTCCGTCGCTCAACGCCATTGCCTCGCCACCGGGCACTTGGCCGGTGATGAAATTCTCGACGCTGAACTTCTCGCCGAGCTTGGCGAACGCCAGGTTGGCATGATGCAGGGCACGACCATTATCCGCTTTGATCTCCACCCCTTGGACCCAGGTCTCGTGCAGAAACGCCGTGGGCAGAATGGCGTAGCGATAAGGGATGTCACCGGACGCGGGCAAGTCTTGCGTCGGCGTCGAGACGATCTGATCCGGCTTGCCGATCCGCCACTCGGTGGCCGGTGGCAGCGGGGCTGGCAGGTCGCGGTCGTCGCCGCGCGGCCGATCGGTGGAACGCAGCCACGCGAACAACGTGTCCCGCTCCGCTTCCGACAGCCCACGGCGGTTGACGAATCGGGTCGAATGGTCCGGGTCGGCGAACCACGGCGGCATCCGCCCGTCGGACACGACCGCCTGGATCGCCCCGGCGCGCTTAGCCACCTGCTCGTAAGTCTGAAGCGCGAACGGCCCGACCGCGCCGGCCCTGTGGCACTCCTGGCAGTGCGTCTTCAGAATCGGGGCGACGTCCTTGGCGAAAACGGGAGGCTTAGCTGGGGCCGGCGCGGTCGGGGCTGTGATCGGACAACCATCGGCCGGTACCTCGGGGCTGGCGACCGGCTTGCCGGCTAACACGGCGTCGAGCGCGTCCCGCAGGTCGTTGCGGGTCGGGGCCGGCAGCGCTGGGCCATGCCGATACTGATCGTCAATCCGTCCACGGTAGCGAATGGCCCGCGTTGCGTCGAGGATGACGGCCTCCGGCGTGCGGCTGGCGCCCACGGCTCGAGCGCACGACAGGTCGAAGTCACGTACGACCGGGAACTCGCACCCGGCCCGCAAGGCTGTCGCCGCCATTGCCGGAATCGAGTCGTCGGACCCGACGTTCACGGCGACGACGGCGACCCCCTTCCCGGTGTAGTCGGTATGAAGCTTCTGCAACGTCGGCAGGTAGCGCTCGGCCAGGGGGCAACCATTGGCGACGAAGACAAGTGCGACGGCCTTTGCCTCCCGAAAATCGTCGAGCGACCGGGCGACGTAGCGGATGTCCTTGAAACTGAGGTTGGCAATCTTGGTGCCGACTGGCGGCGCGTCCGCGAGCGCCGAAGTCGTGAACGTGAAGAGTACGAGTGCGGCAGGCAGGCGCATGGCGTGGTCTCAGGTGAGGTAGGGTGCAAACATCTTCGCCGGATTGCGAACGGGCGTCAAGCCTCGCTGGTTCGCAGGGCTTCGGAGAATCGCTCCTGCAACCCGCGCAGGAACTCCCACACGATGCGAGCAGCGACCCGTGCGGTTCGATTGTCTAGGTCAAGCGGCGGGCACAGTTCGACGACATCGAGCGAGCGGATGCTATGGCAGCTTCCGGCTCTCCGAGCGTCGCAAAAAACTTGACCGCAATCGAGGCCACCCACGGCGGGGGCGCTGACGCCAGGAGCCGAGCACTGGTCGATGACATCGAGGTCAATCGACACAAAGGTGTCGGATGCGATGTCGGGATCGACGAAGAGTCCCAAACCTGTCGTAGTGTCGATGCCAACTCCGCCCATACTGGCGATGTAAGCAACATGAGCCATCGCGACCGTCGGAAGGTTAAGTCCAGCGACCGTATAACCGCTGCACAAACCTGACGGATGTTCGAGCGCCTGTCGGAACGGAGAGCCGCTGTGCCCTTTTCCGTTCTTGAGCGGCCGCACATCGGGGTGGGCATCCCAATTCAGGATCGACACCGGCTTGCCGATTCGTGTGTACGCCAGGAAATGGCCGTAGCTCGTCTCGTGCCCGCCGCCAAAAATGATCGGCACCGCCCCGCGGGCGAGGTACGGTGCGAGCGTGTCTGCGAGTCGCTCCTGGTCGGCTTCCAGGTCGCCGGTAACCAGCACGTCACCGAGGTCGGCCGTGCGCGGCAAGATGGATGCCAGTTCGCCGTTCATTCCCGGCGTCAGCTTGAAGAGTGCCTGCCGGATCGCGGCCGGCCCTTGGGCCGCGCCGACGCGGCCGCCGTTGCGGCGGACACCCTCGTCTGAGGGGAAGCCGACAAGTACCACGTCGGCCGACTCCGGCAGCGAAGTGAGTAACTGGCCGATCCGTGGGTCGTCGTCCATCACAGTCCCCCGGCGACGAGTTCGCCGCCCGCAAAGACTGCGGCCGGGGAGGCCGGTGGGCAGTAGTACAGCCACTCGTCCACGCTCTCGGCGTTGAGCAGCACGATGTCGGCCCGCTTGCCGACTTCGAGCGAGCCGACTTCGCTGTCCAGCCCGATGGCCTTCGCCGCTCCGAGCGTCGCCGCTCGCAATGCCTCCTGCGGCGTCAGCCGGTTCATGCTACAGGCGAGCGACATGGCCAGTGGCAGATGGTAGCTCGGGGCACTACCGGGGTTGAAGTCGGTGGCGACAGCCACCTCGACGCCGGCCGCGTGGCAGCGGCGGGCGTCAAGCGGTGGCTGCCGCAGGTAAAGCGTCGCAATCGGCAGCAAAACCGCCACAGTGTCGGTCGCGGCCATCGCTCGCAGCCCGTCGTCGCTGGCATATTCCAGGTGATCGGCGGAGATGGCCGAGACCTCGGCGGCGAGCGCCGCCCCTCCACCGTCGCCGAGTTGGTCGGCGTGCAGTTTCGGCCGCAAGCCATGCGCCGTCGCGGCGGCGAAGACTGCGCGGGCCTCATCCGGCGTAAATGCTCCGCCCTCGACGAACACGTCACAAAACGCCGCCAGCTTTTCCGAGGCCACCTGCGGGATCATGTCGTCGGTCAACAGCCGTAGGTAGGCGGTTCGGTCGTCGCGGTACTCCGGAGGGACGACGTGTGCGCCGAGGAAGGTGCTAACCAACGTGCCCTGAAAGGCTGCCCGCAGGTCGCGGTAGACGCGCAACAACTTGAGTTCGTCTTCAACCGACAGCCCATAGCCGCTCTTGCATTCGACGGTCGTCACGCCGAGGCTTAGCATCGCGTCGAGGACGCGGAGACATCGCTTCGTTAACTCGCGCGCCGTCGCCTCGCGGGTGAGGCGCACGGTTTTCGCGATGCCGCCGCCTCGTGCCGCGATCTCGGCGTAGGTCGCCCCGCGGCAGCGCTCGACGAATTCGTCGGCTCGCGAACCGCCGAAGGCCAGGTGCGTATGGCAATCGACGAGGCCCGGGATCGCGATCAGGCCGTTGGCGTTGGTCGTCTCGGATCCAATCGGATCGGATCGACCAGCCCATGGTGCCGTGGATCGTGGCCCGACCCAGGTGATGCGGTCGTCGTCCCACTCGATCGCGGCATCCTGGATCGGGTCGCCCGAGATCGGGTACAGCAGACGGATGTTCGCCAGTCGAGGCAAGGTTCGACCCCTGAGAAACCGCGACCCGAGTCTGCGGGAACGGCTGGCCAACCACTCCCCTCGCAGACGCGGGTCGCGGCGTCACGGGATTTAGAGCATCGGCACATCCACCCCGCGCTTTCGCGCGGTCGCAATGGCATCGTCATAACCCGCGTCCGCGTGCCGCATGACGCCCAGGCCGGGGTCGGCCGTCAGCACCCGCCGCAGCCGCCGCAAGCCGGCGTCGGTGCCGTCCACGACGATCACCATTCCAGCGTGAATCGAGTAGCCGATGCCGACGCCGCCGCCATGATGCAGCGACACCCAACTCGCGCCGCAGGCCGTGTTCGTCAGCGCGTTGAGGATCGGCCAGTCGGCGATAGCGTCAGACCCGTCCTTCATGGCCTCCGTCTCGCGGTTCGGCGACGCGACCGACCCACAGTCCAGGTGGTCGCGACCGATCACGAGCGGAGCCTTCACCTTGCCGGTCTTGACGAGGTAGTGGAACCGCTCGCCAGCCTCGGCCCGCTCTCCGTATTCGAGCCAGCAGATGCGGGCCGGCAAACCCTGGAATTTCACCTTTTCGCGGGCCAACGTAATCCAACGGCGGAGTGATTCGTTGTGCGGGAACACTTCGAGGATGGCGTCGTCCGTCGCGGCAATGTCGGCCGGGTCGCCGGAGAGCGCCGCCCAGCGGAACGGGCCGGACCCACGGCAGAACAAAGGGCGGATGTACTCCGGCACGAAGCCGGGAATGTCAAATGCTTCGGCCATGCCACGACGATCCGCAACCTGTCCGCGGAGGTTGTTGCCGTAGTCGAAAACGGCCACGCCACGCTTGCGGTATTCGAGCATGGCTGCGACGTGCGTCTGCATCGAGTCGAGGACCGCCGACTCGTAACCAGCCGGGTCGCGCTCGCGAAACGCACAAGCGGCGTCGAGCGAATAGCCGGCGGGGATGTATCCGACACGCAAGTCGTGCGCCGCCGTCTGATCGGTCAGCACGTCGATGGCTACCCCGCGGCGCAACAGTTCCGGCAACACCTCCGCGATATTGCCGACGAGCCCGACCGACAGCGACTGCCGCTCGAGTTTCGCGCCCTCGACTCGCCGCAGTGCATCATCCAAATCCCGCGACAGCACGTCGCAATACCCGGTTGCCACGCGCCGCTCGATCCGCGACGCATCGACATCGACGCCGAGGAACGCGGCCCCGTTCATCGTCGCGGCCAAGGGCTGCGCCCCACCCATGCCGCCGAGGCCGCCGGTCACGACCAACCGGCCGGCGAGCGTGCCACCGAAGTGGTTGCGGGCGCACGCCGCAAACGTCTCGTAGGTGCCCTGCAAGATGCCCTGAGTGCCGATGTAAATCCAGGATCCCGCCGTCATCTGGCCGTACATGGTCAGCCCGAGCGCTTCGAGCCGGCGGAACTCGTCCCACGTCGCCCACCGCGGCACCAGGTTCGAGTTCGCGATGAGAACGCGTGGGGCTTCTTCGTGGGTGCGAACCACACCGACCGGCTTGCCACTCTGCACGAGCAGAGTCTCGTCATTTCCGAGCCGCTTGAGTGTGGCGACGATGGCGTCAAGACATGCCCGATTGCGCGCGGCCTTACCGGAGCCGCCATAGACGATTAACGCCTCGGGCCGCTCGGCGACGGCCGGGTCGAGGTTGTTGCGCAACATTCGGAGGGCGGCTTCCTGATGCCAGCCTTTGCATTCCATCGCGTGCGACATGGAAAGGCTCCGCATTTGGTTCACGGTGCTTCGCAGGGGCGTGGACACTTATGCGAAGCACCGCCAACCACCTCATCACTGCGGTGTTACCGTCACCGTCACGCGCTGACCTTTGCGATCCACAACGATCTCAATCGGCTCGCCGCGCTTCTGCGCCTGCATCGCCTGCATGTAAGCCGTCATGTTCTTGATGGGCTTTCCGCCGATAGCAACAATGCGGTCGCCATCCTTGATTCCGCCCTTGTCCGCGGGCCCGTCCTTCGTGACCGACGCAATCGGCACGCCCTCGGTATCCTCGGCGTAGTCGCCGGGCATGATGCCGATTCGCGGAACATTGCCGCGACCGCTACTCATCAACGGCAACGCCATCTTGACGTACTCCGGTCGGTCGGGCGTGCGAGACTGAATCGTCACGACGTCCTCCACCATGTCCACGATGCGCGACATGTCATCGAAATTGATGCGGTCGACCGTGTCCGTCGGCTTGTGATACTCTTTGTGTGTTCCAGTGAAGAAGAACAGGACGGGAACACCCTTCATGTAGAACGACGTGTGATCGCTCGGTCCGACGCCGGATAGGCTCTTCTTGAGTGCGAAATCGTACTTGCGATTGAGCGATTCGAGAAACCAGTCGAACCCCTTCGCCGAGCCGGTACCACCAACCTCGATCTTACCCTTGCCCGACTTCGGATCCGGGGTCATGCGGCCGACCATGTCGAGATTCACCATCACCGTCGTGTTATCGAGGGGAAAGAGTGGCTCCTTCACATAGTGTGCCGACCCGAGCAAGTTAACTTCCTCACCCGAGAACGCGAGGAAAACAAGCCGTCGGCCCTGGCGGTCGCTCATCGCGCCAAACCGGCGGGCAAGTTCAAGCAGCGCGGTTGTGCCGGAACCGTTGTCGTCGGCTCCGAAATGGATCGATGGTTTGCGACTCGGGTCGAGGCTGTTGACACCACCAAGGCCAAGATGGTCGTAATGCGCCCCAATCACAACAGTCTGATTGGCCAGCGGTCCGGCACCTTCGAGGGTCGCAACCACGTTCTTGATACCGATGGTTTTTCGTTCGACGCTCACGGCGAGCTTCGCCGTCCAACCGGTCAATACCTGACTCGTCGGCTTGAGATCCCTGTTGATTGCCTCTTCCACCTCGACTAGCGACTTGTTGGCAGCCGACCGTAGCATCGCATCTGCCAACGATCGTCTAATCTGAAAGGCCGGAATATCGACCGGGTTCCCGAATACGGAGAACCGGAAGTCGACCAGCGCATCATCCTTCTCCGCCGCGTCGTTGACCATCAGCACCGCCGCAGCTCGGTGCTTCTGAGCGTTTTCGAGCTTCGAGGCCAATGACGCGACCTTTTGCTGGGTCTGGTCGTCCACGAATGGCTTGTCGGAACTATACCTCGGGCACTTGCGAATCATCACCACCACTTTGCCGGCAACATCAATGCCGGCAAAGTCGTCGTAGTGTGCTGCATCGGCCGTGACAGAGTATCCGACGAATGCCAAACCACCCTCGGCTTTTCCGCGGCCGGTCAAACCTAGCGGCTGAAAGTCATCGCCAATCTTCAGCGACTGCGCGCCGGCCGGACCGTAGAGCTCGACGGAGACGTCCGACCCGAGCGTGGGACTGCCCTTAAATGTGAAAGGTTGGAAATACGAACCATCCGGCATCGCACCTTTCAGGCCCGCCGATTTGAATGCAGCAGCGATGTAGTCTGCCGCCTTGTCGATACCTGCGGTGCCTGGGCCACGCCCCTCACATTCGGGCGACGCAAGGAAGGTTAGGTCGATGCGCATACGCGGAATCGCACCCGCTTCTTCAGCGCGGACGGGGATCGTTATGGCAAAGGCAAGCGCGGCGATGGCAACGAATCGGGTCATAGCGATGTCAGCCTCGTTGGTTTTGTTTCACTTCTCATTGTAGCGTCGACCGACACGTCAATCCGCAGCCGCTTCGTCGGGAATCGGAGGTGGGCTGGCGAGGAACACCTGGCAATGCGCTTCGTGGAGAACAAACTCCGTCGCGGCGTCGAGTTTCGCATTTGCGGCGATGTTCTGACGCGGGAGGATAATCGCGTCGATCTTGAATTCCTTGGCCAGTTGCACAAGCTCAGCCGCGTGGTCGGCTGGCAATGGATGGATCGAGATTTCACGGCCCAGGTTACTCGCACGCTCGTGGTCGGTACGCAGCACCGATGGGGCAGCGTCCGGGCCTGGAACATAAGCAATGTCCAAATCCACTTGAGGATCGAGCATTGTCAACACGCCGTTGAACAGATCGCTTCCTGCGCGCGAGCCATCGTGGACAAGCATGACTCGGTCGATGCCAACGCCGGCAGCTCTCAACTCCGCGACGCTACGCGCCTGGCGTTCGGAGAGCTTTGGAATGCGAGAACCACCGGAAAGGTCCAAGTAAACATCGCGATCGCGTCCCAGCAATCGCACGGTCAACGGCTTCGATTCCCCAAGGCTCAGGTTCATCCAGTACAGAGCGATCTGATCGAGTTGAACATCGGCCGCGTACTTGTTGGATGCCCCAAGCACGAGTTCATTGGCATTCAACTCCTGAGCCATCTTCAGTACGGCGTGTAGCGGATTGTTGGTGGGCACAATGATCGGTTTGACCTTCTTGCCAGCCTTCTCGGCCCGCTCGACGACTGCCGTCATTAGCTCCTGATCGTACCGATCCAGGTCAGCCCGACCGCTGTCTGACCCGTCGTCCGGCACAACCTTCGCGGTCATTACGACGACGCCGGTCGTATCGGGGTCAGTCTCCGCTAACGCCTTTTCCAACATGAACAAGTTGTGGGGTGACCGGATTGCAACGAGCTTGGTGTACTGCTTATCGAGGCCAAGTTGCGTGGCCGTCACCTCATCACTTGTCTTGACGTTGAACTGCTCTAAGTGTTGGTGTTGCCCTCCGGTGGCCGGATGCTTGTGTGCGTTGACCTTTTCCGAAATGGCGAAAACAATCAGGAAGCCGACGGTGAAGAGCACGCCGGCAACAGTCGCAACTTCCTTGGTCAGAAGATTCGTCACTGCGGCGGCGAAGAGTACGAGGAACACGAACATTAGCCCGAACGGCACAACGAATTTGCCAACACTGAGGTTGAGCGGCACACGGTATTCCCGGGGCAAGTCTGGCTTTTTGAATCGCAGGATTACCATCGCCAGTGACATGAACACAAAGCTCCAAACGACTCCAAAGGCATATGCCTCGCCCAACAGCAGGACATCGCCTTGACTCAACAGGATTGTCACCACCTTGAGGGCCAAAATGACTTTCAGAATGCGTGATGTCGTGCCATACTTCGGGTGCGGTCGTTGGAGCCAATCGGGTAACACACCATCCTCGGCCACACGATTGAGCACTCCGTTTGAGCCGATAATCGCCGTGTTGACCGCACCCGACAGAATGAGGCTACCGATGACGACCACAAATGCGTTCAGTCCCAGGCAAGCCCACGATGGGCCGTAGACATTCATCGCCAGCCCGCCGATCAGATTGTCGGCATACTTCGACATCCGCACGTCATCCGGGATAATCATCACCGCGAGGAACGAGATCAACGAAGTGAGGCAAAGGCTGTACACGAAAACGACGAATGCTGCTTTGCGAAAGTTCGGAAGCTTGGGCGATTCGACCTCACGGTAAACCTGCGCCAGCGTCTCCTCTCCCGACATTGCCAGGATTGAATGCCCAAACGCGACTAGCACGCCAAACAGGCCAAATATTGTCAGTAACCCGGTTGGGTGGCGCAGTTTCTCCTGAAAGCCCTCAGGCAACCAGTGTCCGAGGAAGCCCAGCGGATCGGCCTGCCGACCGGTCGCCTTGTCGATGCGAGGGACGACTTGCTTTGTCTCGGGGTCGATGTCGGTCTTTTTGTCCAGGTCCACACTGATCGGAGGCAATACTCGCTTTTCCGGATACTTGACGAGTGTTACCGCACACCAGCCAACCACGACCACGGCCATCAGGGTCGTCCACTTCATAATCGTGAACGCCTTTTCGCTCGATTCGTGTATGCCCTTGACGTTTTGCCAGTAGAAGTAGACCGTCACCGCGATTGCAAAAACGACGCTTCCCCAGTTCTTGACGAACTCCAGCGTACTCTTGTCGAGCGGAGTGAAGCCGGCCTGTTCTCGGGCCTCAATGCCCAGGCTCAAGAGGTACTGCCCCGCCGTCACGCTCGAAATGGGACCGGTGAGGATGTAGTCGAAAATGAGTGCGGCGACGGCGAGTTTGCCCATGAAGCCGCCCATCGCCTCGCGGACAACTTTGTAGACTCCGCCGCGAACAAACATCGAGCAACTCTCAACGTACACGCTTCGCACGCAGTAGCTAAAGCACATTACGCCGAGAATGAACCACGGTGCGGCCTTCCCAATGGCTTGCTCGGCGATACCGCCGATGTAGTAAGCCGTACTGGCGAGATCACAGAGAACGACCGCGGCGGTACGCCAGTAGCTGATGAAGCTGAACATCACGCTACCGACGACGATTACCTGCGTCGCTCGACGCAAAGAACCGGAGCGACGCGAACTGTCGTCCGATGAGGGGGCGGCGGAATTCGATTCAGACATGCGGGTGAGTCGGACAAGTGCGCCGGGGTCAGTGACAGCGCGAGCGAAGTGCTCGGTGGCTCCCAGCGTGAGCGTGGCGAGTATTGTACCCGTGCGAGGAAGCGATGCAATGACCGCGCACCGTTACGATCACTTCACCTTCGTCAGCGTCGCCGCCTCAATCTCGGTAAATCGCGCCTCGCCACCCTCGGCCCGGAGTCGAAACTCATTGAGCGTCGGCTCCCCGTCGTCGAGCGATCCCGCGATCCACTTGCCGGCGTAGGCGGCATACCACCGACCAGCAACTCGCTCGACCTTTAGCTCGGGGTATGCCGGGCCATCGTCATCGCCCGCGCGGAGCGGCCGCCAATTTGTAAGTCGGTTGAATGGTGTTTCGTCCGATGGTTCGTCCGACTCCTGTCGTCCCAAGGCGACTCCATCGGCACTCGACACTCGGATCACCAACCGGCTACCCTTGATCGTCGCGATCGCGAAATGGAGTTCAATGGCTTTGGCTCTGTACAGGTCGGCCCCCAACGTCAGCCGAAAGTCGCCCTTCTGGTACTCGCCTGGTAGCACACGACGAATTGTCCCATTGCGACCTGAGAGGGTCGTGCCCTTCTCTGCGTCGGGGACCGGTATCCACTGTCCGTCGATCGGCTTCCAGTCTCCAAACACAACGCCTCGGAACAGCCCAATTGGCGTGCTTGCTTCATACCCGGGTGGCGGCGCTGTGGGTCCCGCACGTTTGGCAAGAACCGTCGAGCCGTAGACAGCCAGCCCAGTTACTAGCGCCGCAGCCGCTAGCCACCAAAGACTCTTGTGCAACTTCTTGGACGACTTGACGGCGGCAGGCTGTGTTGTCGCTGTGGTTGCCAGAACCGCGTCGATCCTGGCGATCAGTTCAGAATAGTCCTTCGGCCGGGCGGTCGCATTGGGGGCAGTCATGTCGCGGATAAGTGCCTGGGATGCGGGCGACATCCTTTCCTCATGACCGACGATCCCGACCGCCTTTTCGCGCAGCAGATCCCACACCGTTGTTGCCACAAAGGGCGTTCGACCGGCTAGCATCTCAAACGCTGTAATGCCGAGTGCGTAGATGTCGGCCCGAATGTCGGCCGGTGCGCCGGAGAGTTGCTCCGGTGCCATGTAGAGTGGCGTTCCCACGACCATGCCGCTGGACGTCAGACGCATGTCATGCGCTGCTGACTCATGGACCGACGCGAGGCCAAAATCCGTGACCTTCACCATGGGCACGCCGGCTGGCAAGGGGTAGCCCGTCGGCGGTGGCGTCACAAACAGGTTGCCGGGCTTCACATCCCGATGGACCACGCCGGCCGCCGCGGCGTGCGCCAGACCCGCAGCCGCTTGCCGGATCACGTGCCAGCCAAACGACTCATCGATCGGTTCTCCTCGTCGAAGCCAGTCGTCGAGGCTTTCACCGTCGAGCAACTCCATCGTGTAGTACACGACATCGTTCTGCTGTCCGCAATCGAATGCCGTCACAATGTTCGGATGACGTAGCCGGGCGACCGCTTTCGCCTCTCGAAAGAACCGGCCTATGGCGAATTCGAAGTCCGCCCGACCGAGCTTAACCGTCTTCAACGCAACGGTGCGGTCGAGCGCCGTCTGGTGGGCGCGGTACACCACTCCCATCGCCCCGCTGCCGAGTACACTTTCGACCACATAGCCCGCCACGGCCAACCCAGGTGCAAGGGTATCGCCGACTCCAACGGGCGCGACAGGCCCAGCCACTGTCTCCCGATTTGGGTCGCCGCGACTCACAAATCGATCCTCTCATCCTTCAAGCGATCGATTTGATCCAGCATCCCTTTGACTGATGGACGATCGGTCGTATACGCGCCCACATAGGCGAAACGGACCCTGCCCTGCTTGTCGAGAATGTAAGTCGATGGCTTCGCCAGCGACCCGCGAATACCGAGCTTGTCGACCGCGACAAAGTCGGGGTCGAGCAGGATCCGAAACGGCACTACGGCGTTGTCCGCGCGAGCACGACCGGCTGCAATGAGCTTGTCGAGATGTTCCTTCGGGCCAGGGAACACCATGAGCACCTCGGTATCACGCTTGACGAATTCCGCGTGGTTGCGAATGAGCCGAGAGGTTTGCGCCGAGCAATTCGGGCAGATCTCTCCCGGATAGCCACGCATGAACACCAACATGACGATCTTCTTGCCGCGGTACTCAATTAGATCGACCGATTTGCCGTCGGAATCGACGAAGGTGAGCTGAAACTGTTCCTGCGAGACTTGGGCGTTCGTCTCGGGCCGTTCCTTGAAGAAGTCAGCCTCGTCCTTTAGCGGCGGGACACCATAGACTGTGTACGCCACATACCCAACACCGACCGCGATGACGGCGATGACAGTCAATCCGACCAGTCTAATCGTGCGGTGCGACATTCGCGACTCCCGACGATGCGCGGTCTTATCCTTCCGCGGGGGCTGGGAACTGCCGACACATATCGTGGACCTTCCCGCGAACACGCTCCCGAATTGCAACGTCGTCGGGTGCTGTCAATACATCAGCGATCCACCCGGCGATCTGCTTCATCTCGGATGTCTTCATACCGCGAGTCGTTAGCGCGGGAGTGCCGATGCGGACGCCCGATGGATCGAGTGGCGGACGCTGATCGAACGGAATCATATTCTTGTTGACCGTGATGCCCGCGGCGTCGAGTGCTGCTTCCGCAACCTTGCCGGTTACACCCTTCGACATCACATCGACCAGGATCATGTGGTTGTCCGTGCCCCCCGACACGATACGGAACCCAGCCGACGCCAGTCCATCGGCCACAGCCTTCGCATTGGCGAGCACGTCCTGAATGTAAGTCTTGAAGGAAGGTGACTGCGCTTCGCCGAATGCCACGGCTTTTGCAGCCACAACATGCATCAGTGGTCCCCCCTGAACACCGGGGAAGACGGCCGAGTTAATCTTTTGACCCCACGCTTCCTTGCACAGAATAAAGCCGGCGCGCGGACCGCGGAGCGTCTTGTGCGTCGTCGAAGTTACGAAGTCAGACACCGGCACCGGGTCCGGATGCATCTTCGCCGCGACAAGACCTGAGACGTGGGCCATGTCGACCATGAGTAGTGCGCCAACATCGCGCGCGATTTGACCGAACCGGTCGAACTCGATGAAGCGTGGGTAGGCGCTCGCTCCGGCGAGGATCATTTTCGGCTTGTGTTCGCGTGCAAGTGCGGCCACCGCGTCGTAGTCGATGTACTCCGAGTCGCGAGCCACTCCATAGTGGACGAACTTGAAGTACTTGCCGGAGAAGTTCAGGCGCATCCCATGCGTCAAGTGCCCGCCATGGGCCAAGTCCATTCCGAGTACGACATCGCCGGGGTTGAGTGCGGCCAGAAACACGGACATGTTCGCCTGCGCGCCGGAATGTGGCTGCACATTGGCCCGCTCGGCTCCGTACAACTGGAGCGCTCGATCGATGGCAAGCTTCTCAACGACATCGACATACTCACAGCCGCCGTAGTAGCGTCGACCGGGGTAGCCCTCAGCGTACTTGTTGGTTAGGGCCGAACCTTGGCAAGCCATCACTGCGGGGCTGGTGTAGTTCTCCGACGCGATCATTTCGAGGCCGTCTTGTTGCCGGCGGCGCTCACCTTGGATCGCGCGGAAGATTTCAGGATCCGTCTGTTCAAGAACACTCATGCGCTGTCTCACGGCTGGTGGGCGGGTCTCTTCAGTTTAGCGAGTGGCCGGCAGTGGTCGAGGCGAGCGTGCGTAGCCCAAAGGAGTCACATCTGCCGGTCCAAAAGCAAGGTGTAACAGAAGGCCGAAATGAACGCAATCGACTCGTTGCCAGTCGCGCCAGGATGTCCGCACCCGGTGTTCCCGGAGCAAGTTGTCACGAGGCCAACTGTTTTGCACGGCGGAGATGTGCCAACTTGAACAACGGCTTCGGTGGCCACGACTCTCGATTCATCCGCGCTTAACTCATGCGCGTAACGAGCGCCGCAGCGTTGGGCCGACTCACGCGGCTTGAATTGCATCGGGGTGACGCCCCGAGGTTCGCCCGGCATCGCCATTCGGCCATGGCAATGATCAACGCGTATGGCACCGTCCCGATGCAACCAACTTTGACGAATTCGCCCCATGTCGTCGGGGCCGACTGCGTAAGCCACAGCGCGGTGAGGACCGCAGCGGCCGCAGATGGCAGCATCGTCGCCCGCCACACATACTCAGCGATGCCGATGTCAAGTCGGCGAAGGACAGTTGCGACCGCGAATATGCAAAAAACGGCATGCGGAATCGTCGTACCCCACGCCACGCCGACGATGCCAAGCGAATTAACTAAGACCACGCTCAGGAACACGTTGGCAACACCTTCAACTAGCGCCATCCGCGCGAATAGTCGGATGTTGCCAAGGCCGTACAGAATTCGCGATGCTGCCGACTGTGCGACTGTCAACGAGAGCGTGGCGGCGAGGACGTATAACACGGGTACCGAGGACTCGTCGAAGTCAGCCCGCAGCCATAGTTGCAGGAAGGGCCGGCCGAGCAAGTACAGGCCGGCTTGGATCGGTAGGACCGCGTAAAGAGCGAGACGGCTGCCATGTAGGAAGTAGGTCCGTACCGCGGCCAGGTTGTCTGCTGCTTGTAATGCGCTGGCGGCGGGCGTCAGCGTCGTCGTTGCCTGCCTCAATGCAGATTTGGACATATCCACGAGCCGGTTCGCGAGCGCAAACGGCGTGATCGCCGCGGGGCCAAGGACCCCGACAATGACAAATGCGTCCGTTTGGAACGACAACCGGCCCGCGATCATGGCCAGAAAGGCATCGAGACTGTAGCCACGAACATCTCGAATCGTGGCACGGTCGACGGCACGCGGCGTGAATCGTAAGCCGGGAAGTTGGCGATAGACCACAGCGACGAGCGTCAGTGACTCGATCAGGTTCGTGGCGGCATACACCAAGATCAGGTTCAGAAGCGGGCGAGCCGTGCCAATGGCGAGCAAAACGGCAGGAATGCGAGCCAGCAGAAACGAAGTGCGGATCAGGCTCTTGGCTGCAAACGCATGGAGGCCATCGAGGACGGCGGGAAAGACACTAAACGCCAAAGTCAATGCGAAATTCACGATGCTGACGAACAGCACGATTTGGGCTTCGCTGGCCAACTCTGTTGGGACGTCGAGGTGTCCGCCGAGCGCGGCCACTAGCCCACAGCCGACGACCGCAATCCCAGCGCCAATCGCCAGGAAGAGAGTCAAACACGCCGAGTAGACGCGGTTCAAGGCATCGACGTCGTTTGATGCGACAAACCGTGGCACGAATCGTACGAGCGACGCGCCGACGCCGAGATCGAACAACAACAGGTACGCCAACAGCGATTCGACGAAGCTCCATACGCCGTAACGGGTCTTTCCCAGCGCGTGCAACACGACCGGGGCCATTGCGAACGACACGACCAGTTGCGCTGCGAAGCCGAGCACGTTGACGGCCGCGCCAGCCAGAAGTTTGCGAGGGGAAATCGACATGGCCTCAGAGAATGGCCTCTGGCCGGTTGAACGGTGAATGGCACAGGGCTTCCCACGCGCCATCGCGGCCGCGAAGTCGCCGAACGGCTCGCCGTACGACACTGGGGGTCAACGTCGAAGCCAACCCGCGCCAGGCCTCGGCAAAGAATGGAGCCGCTTTGAGGGACCTTGCATACCAGCCGACAGCGGATCGTGCTGAGTATCCGCGACTCACGACTCCCAAATGGGCGAAGGTCTCCGCCTCGGCCCGACTCACGGTTTCCCGACCGAGTTGAGCTGGAGTGTCGAATTGACGACGAAAGCGTTCCATAATGAGTAAAGCGACATGAAGCCGGTCGAGTTGCCGCCGCGACAAGTTGACATGCCCCACTCGATATCGAACGAGCGGTTCATCGACGCAAGCTATCGGGTAGAATCGTGCGACTCGCAGCCAGAAATCATAGTCGATCGCAAGTCCGATACGTTCGTCAAACCGGCCGACATGTTCTGGCACACCAGCTCGCAACATCGCGGACGAAAAGCAGATGAAGTTCTGCCGATACATGGCAGCAACTCCCGGCTCCGGCGGCGGGTTATCACCGCCTGGCCGTGCCTCACCGTTCACACCGATGAGCCGGCGCTGCGTGAAAACCACGCCGAGATCGGGGCGGGCGTCAAATAGTGCCAACTGTCGCGCGATCTTGGTCGGTTCCCAGATATCGTCGGCATCGAGGAAGGCCAGGTAATCGCCGTGTGCGAGTTCGATACCGCGGTTCTTGGCTCGCGGCTGGCCGCCGTGCCGCTGGCAGATCAGCCGGAAACGATCGTCTTCGAGGAACCGCTCGATGACGCCGAGTGAATCGTCGGTCGAGCCGTCGTCGAGAATGATGCACTCGAAGTCCGCAAACGTCTGCGCCTGAACGGAAGTCAGTGCTTCTGCAATGTAGCGCCCGTAGTTGTATGACGCCACAATGATACTGATTCGCGGAATCATGCGGCGGCTCGCTCTCCTTCGGCCAAGGTGGGCCGAGTGACATGCGAAATGCAGAACCGGTACTTACCGGAGGGCTCCTGTGGAATCGCCTCAATGAATTCCAATCGATGGCGTATCCCGCGACCAAAGCGTTCGACGACGAGGTCTGCGATCTTGCGAGTGCTCGCGGCATTGAAGTCCGGTGATCGGACGATACGAAAGGCAAACGATCGTAGCTCCTCTTGTACGATCTGGAGTTGAGCAATGCCTGGCACCAGGACGGCGAAGTTCTCGGTGAGGGAAATGCCAGATACGAGATCGCCACTCGCTGTGACTACGAAGTCTGCCTCCCGGCCTTCGAGCGATTCGAGTACCGGAAGCCCGCGGCCGCATTCGCAACTACGACGGCTCAAGATGCCCACATCGCCAATTTGGTAACGAATGAGTGGCATCGCGAAGTTCGAGAGGTCAGTCACGACAATGCCGCCGGGCGTGCCATACACTTGCCGACCGTCTGCGACGGTCTCGACGAGGACGCTATCGGCGTTGATGTGCATACCGCGGTGCCGTTCGCATTCACAGGCAATCAGGCTCACTTCCTCGCAGCCGTAGCGGTTGGTGACCGAGCATCCGAACACCGCCTCAATCCTGCGCCGCTGAAAGTCGTGCAAGACCATGGCCGTCGCGATGATTCCGTTCGGGCGGTGCCGAGGAAGTTGCTCGCGTTCGATCGTGTCCGCAACCAGAAACAACGAGTGGGCATGGCCGAAGATCAGCGACGGCCGATCTCGGCATAGCCGCATTGCGAAATCGCGAATCTCGCCGGGTGACATTCGCAACGTGTCTAAGTGAATCGCTCGTTCGTAGACAGAATTGCGTAGCCATCCTTTGATACCGTGCCTGCGATAATCCGGGTTGCCCCATACTTTCGCGACAGCTTCGCCACGTCGCCATCCGCTCCACTCATCCGAACGCAATGTGCATGCCCGTTTCCACGACAAGCCACTGGCGTCGAGGCGGATCGCCAATGGGACACCGGTTGAACCAGAGGTCGTCTTGCGCAGGAGGCCGCATCGGCTGGGAGCATGGCCGCGACCCAAGAACGCCTCGGACATCATCTCATCGCCGCGTTCACGCACGTCGCTCTTCGTCAGCAGGGGAAGCCGCTGTAGTTCGTCAAACGATGCCACATCTTCTGGCGAGAGCCGAAGGCGGTGGAAGAGATCGCGGTAGTACGGCACGGTTCCCACGGCATGCCGGAGTATGCGACGGAGTGCCGAGAGTTGCCTTGCGGCGATGACTTTCGGCGGATCGAACTGCCGGCGCCGTAGCTCGTTGGCAAGCCGGCCAGCGAAGCGGTCTTCGCGGCGTGCCCAGAGCGGGTGGATCAAGCGGCGGTGGATGCCATCGAGTAGTGCCATTCCGTGGCCTCGTCTCCGTCGTCCTCGTCGTCGAACTCGTCATCCTCGGATGGCGAAGGCATTGCGAGCCTGGCCTTACAGACTCCAAGTGCAACAGCCGTGAACGCACAGTACCACGACCAGTTATAGCGATACAAGTTATGCCCGAATAAGCCCTCGAAGAGCAAGAGGAACAGCGACACTTGCATCGCTCGCGCGAGGTGGAACAGGCTTCGATCCTCAACGACCCCAGTGCCTGGCTTTGTGAGTTTTGCCACCTTGCGCAGATTCAGACCCAGCGCTGAAACGAGAGCACCAAACGCCAGAACGCCGGCCGTGCCCATTTCGCCCATCACTTGGCCGTAGAGCGTGTGCGACTCAATCTTCGAACCGCTTGCTGGTCGCCACGCCAATGGGCCACAGCCGGAAACCGGATACTCGCTCCAGAGTTTCAGACCCGTGACATACCCCTCGATGCGTCCCTGTCCCGACTCTTGTGCATTGGCCGGTCCCTTCGACGGATCAATGATCGTCTCGAACCGATTCTGCAGACTTTCCGGCAATACAAACCAACTCGCACACGCCAGGACGCCGAGGCCCATAACAGCCAGAAGTTTCTGGCGCGTCTGAAGGAGCAGCGTAACTCCCCAGAGGACAACACCAAGCAGAGATGAACGCGAGCCGGTCAGCAGCACGCAGCCAACGGAAAGCAGCAGGTAGCCTCCGCAGAGTACGATGCGCTTCGCTCCTCGGCCGTAATGATGCCAGAAAAACGTCAAGAATGGCAACGAGTACACAATCGACGCACCAAACGAATTCGGATCGCCAAGCGTCAGATCGACGCCGATTAAGCGCGCGATGCTCATGCGGTACGTATGTCGGCCGTTCTTGTATTCCCAGACCGAATGCAGCATGTACAAGCCCATGACGACAAGGAACATCGTCAAGACGCGGTACACCTGCTTCTCGTCACGCAGGGCCGTGGCCATGATCAGCGCGAACACAACCACGAGCGCGAAGTTCTTAACGACCGGCTCGGCCCTCTCAGCCCATGGGCTGAGCAACCACGACAACAAGAACGCTGTGGCCATGCCGCCCACGGCCATCAGCAAGGCTGGGCTCCGCAACCGCTTCGGGGCCGCGAACCAGACGGCGCACATGGTTGTGAAATAAACTAACTCGATACGCATGTCGCCGAGTGCCGGCCAAATCTCGAATGGCCGATGGATACAAAGGTAGACATAGCCGAGAATCAGCCAGATCATGCCGCGATGCTCCGAAGGACGACGGCTGGGTTCCCCACAGCCACTGAGCGAGGCGGGATTGGTTTGACCACGACGGAACCCGCTCCAATCACGCTCGCTTCACCCACATCCGCCATGACGACCGCGCTATTGCCCAGCCAGCAATTCGGACCGATCTGTATTTGCTGGAACTCGCCGCCCTGTCGCTGGACTGCGACATCGAAGCGGCCAAAGCCGTGTTGTCGCCGGCCGCTCAGAACATCCACGTTCGAGCCGACGGTCGCATCCCGACCCAGAACCGCCTTGCCAAACGTGCAACGGCTACCGACATAAACCCCAGGATGCACCTCAGCGTCGGGGTGCGCAAAAAGCGTCCCAAAGCCGATCGATGCATCCGACGCGCAACTGTTGAGCGTCATCCGATAGTACGCCCGTCGAACGAAGATGCCGGGCTTGCCGGGCACGAGGCTCACCAGTTCCGCCCCGAAGACGAACCAGGTCTCACCACGACTCACCCGCCGCTCGACCCACGCTGGCAACCAGACAGGAACGAGTAAGACGACCGTCGCGTAGACGACTCCGTCCCGAACCAATGATCTCAGATTCATCCGTCCCTTCCCTGGTCACGCGCCTCGCACCATCGCCCACCGGAGCGCAACATCTCGGCAATGCGCGGACGTACCTGATTTCCTGGCTCTTCGCCCGCAGCCGTGCCGGTCGTGTTGTCCTCCGACTTGAGGACATCGACTCACCTCGCGTCAAGGCCGGAGCCGCCCAGGAGGCTCTCGCCGATCTCCGCTGGCTTGGCCTCAACTGGGACAGCGGTCCCATCGTCCAGACCCAGCGGCTCGCTCTTTACGAACGTGCCTTCGAGCAACTTCGTTCTCGCGAACTCGTCTACCCCTGCTCCTGCACACGCTCGGATGTCGAGCAGTCGGCCAGTGCCCCGCACGCCGACGGCTCTGAGCCGGTCTATCCCGGCACGTGTTCGAA
The DNA here is from genome assembly GCA_046350275.1 of Gemmataceae bacterium. Taxonomy (GTDB): domain Bacteria; phylum Planctomycetota; class Planctomycetia; order Gemmatales; family Gemmataceae; genus JAXMAS01. The sequence continues at coordinate 150,854 of JAXMAS010000012.1, read as the reverse complement.
CCGCAAAGCCACTGACGCCGCGTCCCTCGCCCGACCGTTTGCCTGGCGGTTTCGTGTCAGAGACGTGCCCGCCTACCGCGACTTGTTTCGGGGCAACATCGCCCTGACACGCGATCAGGTCGGTGGCGACTTCGTCGTCTGGAAATCGCAAGACACTCCCGCATACCAGCTCGCCGTAGTTGTCGACGATGCCGACAACGGCATCACGCATGTCGTCCGCGGCGACGACCTCATCTCGTCCACTCCGCGACAGGTCCTGCTCTACCAGGCGCTCGGTCTCACGCCCCCACAATTCGCCCATGTTCCGCTGGTCGTGGGCCCAGATGGACGACGGCTCGCCAAGCGGCACGGCGACACGCGGCTTAGCGCCATGCGCACCGCAGGTGTCGCGGCCGAGTCTCTCGTCGGCCTCCTCGCATGGTCATGCGGCTGGCAGCCCAAGCCAACGCCTGTGACGGCGGCGGAACTGGTACCTCAGTTTGATCTTGCTGCCATCCCGCCAAGGACCTTTGTTGCGACGACTGATCTGCTCCACGCGATCGGATACGTCCCGTGACCGCTTCAGCGGAGCATCGCATACGGGCTTTACGCCGCTTTGGCTGTCGCCAGCACCTTCTTCTGCCACGCCACCTGACGTTCTAACCCCTCATCGATGCCAACCTTCGGTGACCAACCGAGATGGCGCAATAGCTTGCCGGTATCGGCAAACGTCGAACGCTGGTCGCCCGCCCGTGGCGGCTTGCGCTCGATCATCGCTTTACATCCGGTCAACGACTCGAGCTTGCGAATGACCTCCCACAATGCGACCGATTCACCGCCGCCAACGTTGTATGTCTCACCCGGCGTCGCCCCGGCCGCGAGTGCCGTCGCTTCCACGCAGTCGGCGATGTAGGTGTTGCCCCGCGCTTGCTGGCCGTCGCCGAACACGACGATCGGCTCGCCGCGAAGCAGCGCTGTGACGAATTTCTGGTAGCCCATGTCGGGACGCTGCCGTGGGCCGTAGACGCTGAAGTAGCGAAGCACGACCAACGGCAGCTCCTGCTCCTCCGCGTAGGCCCGACAGAGGTTCTCCGCGGCTAGCTTCGTAACGCCGTAGGGCGAAATCGGTCGCGTGGGCATCGTCTCGTCACCGGAAGCGTACCGGCCGTAGACCGACGAAGTCGATGCGTAGACGAATCGCTTTAGCGATTGCGATGACTGTAGCGATGCCAGCAATCGCTGGGTGGCGGTGACGTTGCAGCCTTCGTACAGGTCGAAATCAGTCCAGCTTCGTGGCAGGCCAGGCATCGCCGCCAGGTGGAACACGACTTCGATGCCTGCCGTGAGTTCGTTGACGTCTGCCGTGCGCAGATCGGCTTCGAGAAACTCGAACCCTGGCCGACCGCCAAGACCCGCGAGATTCGCCTCCTTGAATGACCGGGGGTAGTACGGGATAAATGCGTCCGTGCCTCGGACAGTGTGTCCGTCGCGCAACAGTTTTTCGCACAGGTGGGAGCCGATGAAGCCGGCCGCTCCAGTCACGAGGCAGTTCATGCCGTTGTCTCCTCCGTTGCCGATTCGAGCTGGGCCAGGCGACGGGCGAGCCGAGCATTCTGCCGTTGAAGCCGGCGAACATCCTCACGCAATGCAGCGGCCTCATGGGCCATGTGCGCTGTCGCCGCCTGACCATCGGATAGTTCTGCGATTGCGCTGGCAACTCGGCGATTGAACGCCGACTGTTGGCGCGAAAGCACGTTGACGAAGGCCTGTTGGAAATTGTGAAGCAGCTTCCGCTTGGCCCACTTCTTCAACCCCGCGGCAAAGCCTTCGCTGACATCGACGTAGCTATCCGGCAAGTCCACGGCCTCGATTGCGACTGGCATCGCAACGGACGGCGGTGCGGCAAAGGTCGATGGTGGCGTGACAACGAGCGGCACGCGAACGTCGGGCAACTCCGGCGTGGCTTCGACATCGCCTCGGCGAAGGCTGATAGCCACAAGGTACTCGCCCGGTTCGGTCGGCAATGCGACCCGGACAACTGCCACCGCGCCTTGATCTGGTAGGATCGTGGTCGGAATGCCGGTCTCGATCTCGGGGCCAGCCGGCGTTCCGTCGGCTTCATAGGCTCGACTTACCAACCGAGTCCGGTTCGTCCCCTCCGCGAGTTCGGCCAACTGACCACGATTGTCGAGGCGGACGGGAATGAACGCGGCCGAACCGCTACACCGAATCTCCGCGAGCCGGGGCCGCACTTCCAGAGCATGCGACTTCCGAGCCGGCGGCGTGTCGAGAATCTGCTCCACCGCGGCACCAAACGCAGAACGCCATGCCGCAGAGTCGAAGTCACGCGCCCGGCGCATGCCGTTGGTCCGAAGCAAGCCGACGATTGGCTGAGTCAATCCATCAACGGCTGCCGCGAGGGTCTTGGCGAAGGTCGCCGGGCTACCGAATCGCGTACGCACGTATTCGCGCCCCCGACGTCCCATTTCCCGCCAATGCACCGGATCACGCCAGAGGTCGTCGAGTACCGCAGCGAATTCCTCGTAGCCATCGATCGCCACACCGCCGTGCCCCCGCTTTACGTGGCCCGCCGTCACTGAACAGTCGGCGCGGACCACGACAGGAACGCCTTGGGCCTGCGCCTCCAGCACGGCGAGGGACAACGACTCGTTGGGCGAGAGGTTGATGAGTGCGTCGGCTCCCGTGGTCACATCGCGTCGATCTCGTTCGCTCACGAAGCCGAGATTGCGCGCCCACGATTCGTTCGGAATGAGCGATTCTCCCTCCCCGACGAAGGCAAAGGTGAATCGCTCGGGGTGATCGGTGGCGTAGCGGCGGGCAAAGGCGACGAGTTCGGGCAACCCTTTTTCGCGGCAATAGCGTCCAATGGATGCAACGTAACGCCGCCCGCTACCAACTAAACGCCGCCCGCGGCGCGGGTCGCCAGGCGTATCGATGTCAATCGGCGTACTAGCGACGTGGGAGTTGGGGTGGTTCAGTCCGAACACCGTTTCCGCGAGTTGCTTTTCTTCGACGCTATGGTAAACGATTCCACCGACTCGGGAGTACGATGCGATCAGCTCTGACCGCCTTGCCAGTGGTTCATCGTGGAAACACGGGACGAGCACAGTCTCCATAGGAAACGCAGCGACAACATCGCGAGTCAACCCGGTTGGGTATGGCCCGACCAGGATCGCGTCGTACTTGCCTCGCTCGCGCAGCGCGGCGATGAGCCGTGGCGAGCGGGTCGTGTTGTGGAGATACCTGTCAATCGTGTCTGAGTCTGCCGTGCCGGCATGGATCGCCGCCGACGCCTCCTCACGGCAGCCCGAATCGGTCGGCTCGCGTCGTAAGCGGTGAACGGTAAGACCATCGACCACGGTCGGTAGTTCGCTCGCACCAGGATCGGTGGTGCAAAAGACCTCGACCGAATAGCCCGACGAAGCCAGTGTCCGAGCCATTTGCCGCAAGGACGCTTCGGCTCCTCCAGCGAACCCATCGCCGTACCGGCTAGCAACGACAGCAATCCTCTGAATTCGCGATGGCGTACTCGGCAGAACACGGTGACACGATGCGTCTCGATGGAGTGAGTCGACCATGCGAGCCAAGCCCACCGCATCGCCTGGCGTGAATGTGAGGCCGGCATCGCCAAGCGATTCGGGCAGCGCTGTCGCTCGAGACGCGATTACGGGAATACCGCATGCCATCGCTTCGACCACAGGCAAACAGAACCCTTCGTGGACTGAGGGCATCACGAATGCGTCCGCAGAACGATAGGCGTCACGCAACTGTTCCTCGTTTACACGCCCAAGAAAATGAACGCGACTCGCGACTCCCAGCCGCGCCGCCCGCTCGCGAATTCGCTGTCGCTCCCCGTCGTAGGCGTCGCCAGAATTGCCAGCGATGACAGCATGGACATTCGCATCGAGATGCGTCAGCGCCTCGATCAACACCGGCACACGCTTGTTTGGTGCCACTCTGCCTACGAACAGCAAAAGCCTGGCCGACGTGCTGAGACCGAGAGTCACGCGCAGGTTGGTCCCCGGCTCGCCGGGGGTTAGATAATCGAGATCGACCGGATAGCCGAGCGTCGCAGCAGAGACGCCACTTGCTTCGCGCAGCTCGCCATGCGCGTACCGGCTGTGGGCAAATACCGCATCGGCAAACGTCGCGAGGCTGCGCATTCGACAGCCCCGCTCCAACGCATCGCGGTGGTTCGCAATGCCCAAGGACGGTGGAGTGACACCGTGATAGTCGAATACGATCCTTGCCTTGCAACCAGCGAGCCGTGGAAGTACGTCAAGGGCCGCGAAATACTGGCTGTATTCGATGAAGATCAGGTCGCAATCTTGCAAGTACCGCTCATCGAGTTCACGGCTTGTAAACGGCTCGAGTGCGGCAAGCAGCCCGGAATTCGTTTCTACAAAGACCCGTACGTCGGTGCCGTGGTCGCGAAAGTACGCGACCTTGGCAGCAATTTGCCGCCCAATAGCATCGCCGGCGCGAGCGGAATGCGACAACAGTGCGACCCGCATGGATGTCCTTCCCTGGACCAGTGCGGCAGTACCAGCATCCTCCGTGAAGGCAGCATCCTAGCAGCGATGCCGACCGCATGCAACCTCACCCCGCGCAGCCTTTGATTCTAAGCATGCGACACTTCTACAATGAAGCCGATGAATGCGCCATTGAAGGAGCCACTTGCGGTCTTGGTGAGCGGCGGTCTGGATAGTGCCGTCTTGCTGGGAACAGCAGCGCGCGAACATACGACCGTCCATCCGATCTTCATTCGATCGGGTCTGGTTTGGGAGGACGTCGAACGGGCTTATTTGGACCAATTCCTGGCCGCCATCCGCACGCAGTCGCTCGCCCCCCTCACGACACTGGAGCTACCCGTCCGAGACCTCTACGGCGACCATTGGAGTACGACGGGACGCAATACACCGGACGCGGAGGCCGGCGACGAACAGTTCTTCTTGCCGGGCCGCAACGTGGTGTTACTGGCCAAGGCGCTTTTGTGGTGCCACTTGCACAAGGTGCCATCTGTGGCAATGGCAGTCCTTGCTGCCAACCCCTTCCCCGATGCAACGGCCGAGTTCTTTACGACATTCGCCACGGCCGTTAACCGGGCAGTCGGTGGCTCCGTACGCATCGAGACACCATTTGCAGCGTTGACGAAAGCGGACGTCGTCGCACTTGGCCGCGACCTGCCGCTCGAACATACCTTCTCGTGTGCGAATCCACATGCCGGACTGCATTGCGGTCGGTGCGGCAAATGCGGCGAACGAGGTCGGGCGTTTGCCGTGGCCCAGGTGCCAGACCCGACGCAATATGCCTCGGACGAATGGCGGTCGAAGACACAACGGCCGACTAACCGCGGGGCCTGGGAGTAATGACGATGTTTCGCGTAACCCGCGAGATCGAGTTTTGCTACGGGCATCGACTTCTGGACTACTCCGGCAAGTGCCGGCACCTACATGGCCATAATGGTCGTGCTGTCATCACGCTCGAAGGACCAAGGCTCGACTCTCTCGGAATGGTGCTGGACTTCTCAGACGTAAAGCGCGTGGTTGGGCAGTGGATCGACGACACGCTCGACCACACCATGATCCTGCACGAAACCGACCCGATGGTGCCAATCCTACGCGAACGTGGCGAACGATTCGTTACGATGCCGACAAATCCGACGGCAGAGAACATCGCAAAGTGGATCTTCGACCATGCCCGCGAGCAAGGGCTGCCCGTTGTGGAGGTGCGCCTCTGGGAGACGCCGAACTGCTATGCGGCATACGACGGCGCTTGATCAAGTTCGCTTGGCGACCGTGCCTTCTTCGGGAACGATGTCACAACGACAAAGCCGCTCGAAAGAGCCAGTAAGGCAGTGAACGCCGCTCGGCCGGGCGCAGCCAAGGCCGCTTGGGTGGCGGCTCACCTCGTTTGACCAAATGCTGGAGGTCGGTGATGATCGACTTACTATCTCCATAATACGTGTGGCCGATCAAACTCGTGTCCACTGTCGAGACGTCGATCGTATCAAGGCCGGGCAATACTACGAGCAGTTCGCCTGAATCGCCCGCGCGGGGGCTGCCGTGAACTGTTTTCGATGCCATCAAAGCGCTGTCCTTCGATGATGCATAGAGCGTGAATCGCCTCGCTGCTGCTTTCACGGCCGGAAACAGGTCGCGCTCGAAGACTGTGGCATCGACATCGGGAGCTGCAAACACGACCTCCCGGAACAGTTTCGGACGATGCGTTGGGTCGGCCGCCAGAATACGAAGAGCTCCGCCCAACGCTCGGTTACCCATGCTGTGCGCGACAAGTTGAACCGACCTGGCCCCGGACTCCGTCGCCAAGATCTGTAAGAACTGCGCCAGGTCAGGCGTTGCCCATTCGACGTTGCTTTCATCGACGGTATATTGGAACAGACCACCTTGGGACGGCCAGCTGAAGAACACAGCAGGCCCATCGAACTCTAAGTCGTACGCCAGTTGTGCAGTCCGCCGTGCGGCCTCTGCAAACGTCACATTGTATCCGTGGACAAATGCCAGCACTTCCTTGCGTGCCGATCGTTCCACAGCCCGGCGAAGAGCGGCTCGAAACGCTTCGTTTGGCATCGACTCGACCGACCGAAGTGTGACGTGCTTTTCCGGATCGAAACGAAACTCGAACCGCAATAAGGACGGGCTTTCGAGGTGACCGAGTTGATGCTCGCGAGGGACCGATACGATACAAGTCCCAAGTTCCAATTGCGTCCCGCGGTTGTTCCCGAAGAGTTGTTCGGGCGGTAACCCGCCACCGGTCGACCGGTGTCCATAGTCGTACGCCCGGTAAGCAAGAACGGCCGTCGCCACCAAACCGAGTGCCGTCGGCCAATTCAGTGCTGGGCGGGTACGAATCCGCGCAACAACCATGACAAACAGAGTCAGGGCGCCGGCAATACCTGCCCACGCGTACGGCTTGGCGCCACCTCGCCAGCCGGCGTCAGTCGGTGGGTTGAGAGCACGGTCAGTCCCATAAAACACCTGGACATCTGCGAAAACTCCATCGTTGTCGGGCGATCGGCTCGGTGGAACCTTGCTAAACATCACACGGCCCATGCCGCGCACTTCACGAGCGATAGGTCGGGGCAACGCCCGGTCGTAACGAACCGTAACGTACATGAACTCTTTTAAGTCGTCGCGCCGCGCAGGCTTGTTGTCGATGACGATGGCGACATCCGGTGCGAGAACAAAGCCCCAGTCCTTGCCACCAAAGTCATTGACGACGAACTCGTTATCGTCGAGGTAGAGGCGGACGATCTCGCCTTGGACTTGGTTGGCAGCGCTTTCGGGCTGATGGGCCATTGCGACTACGGTCCCAACCAGCAACACAAACACCGAGTGCCGAATGCCCATACCCCGTCCCTCATTCCCGCCCGGCCGCCTCCCGGGGCAACTCAGCCTTACGACACCGCAGGCCTTGCACCTCGACTAGATGCGTTGACGGGCGTATTGCAGGCACTGTTCGATGTTCTGGTGTTCGGCTCGTAGTTGCCCGACGTGATCGAGTTTGGCGTATTCGACTAGCGGCTTCGTTGGCTGTAGCCGCTTCACGCGGGCCAGTGCCTCCGCCAAATCCCGGCCGCGAACATCGGCGAGCGTCGCCCAGTACTTCGGCGTTAGACACGGGATACGCAGCGGGTCTCGCGTTATCATCTCCAGATTCAGGCGAATTGACGGGTTGGCTTTGCGAAGCGTCGCGACAACACGCGAGATGTCGATGCACCCGTCGCCAAGCGGCACCTCCGCCAGCAGGAAACCGTCCGCACAATCTGCGACGGCCATGTCTTTCAAATGCGTCGTCAACGCATAGGGAGCATACGCTTCCACGACGCCATGGGGCTCCTCCAACAATGCCATGCTGTTGCCGGTATCGACACAAACGCCGACCCACTCACTCGACAGTTGCTTCAGCCACGCGGACATTTCATCAACGCGCCAGTCCTTATGGTTCTCTACGGCAACTTTGACCTTGTGCCGGGCCGCGATTGGTTCAGCAAGGCGTAGTGACGCCCACGCCCGCTCGGCGAAGGTACGGAACTGATCGCCACTTGTGAATTCCTCGTATCGCCGGCCGCTCATGCAGACGGTGCGAACGATCTCGACACCGGCCGTGCGGTTTGCCTTGACCTCGGCATCGAATCGGTCGCAGTCAGCATCGTTTTTTGGCAACGCCACGATACCCTCAAGGTACAGCCCCTTTTCTGCGACAAAGTCCCGGAGACGATGCAGCTCATCGACGGGTCGAGGTGGCACACGAATCTGGACGCCGGCGGCACCAAGTCGAGCCGCATGGGCAGCGAATGCTTGCGGTTCATTGATTGGACCAAAATCGGGCAGTGCCGGACTTTTCGCACGCACCCAGTACGAGTGGATCACTAGCCCGAGTCGACTCCGCACCTGCGCGTCGGCGATCGCGCACTTTGCGCCAATCGCTGTCGCAGTCGCAAGGAATTCGCGACGGTTCATGGTCCCACTCCCAATGCACGGAGTTCCCGGTCCCACGGAGCTCGGTACGGCCGTACGAGTGCGGCGGCCGCTTCAAGATCGCCGATGACAGTTCCCTTGGCGGAATCCCAATTCAACTGTCGTCCCAGTCGCAGCGACAGGTTCGCCAGATGACAGGCCACGGCCGTCCGATGCGCACTCGCCAAGTCGGAAATCGGGGCTTTCCGCGAGCGGATACAGGCGAGGAAGTTGCGCGCATGCTCCCGATACTGTTCAGCGGAATTGCCACTTGTATCGTCGATCGATTGAGTTCTCAAAGGCGGCGAGTCGGGAGCCGGAATGGCTATCGGCCCACCGACGGGGTGTCCATCTCGTATTCCCGGAATCATGTTCACGGCGGGAATCTCCCCGTCCGCAACGACTCGAAAGCCAGATCGGCCGATGCTGAGACTCCCTTTCGTGCCGAAGAACTCCAGACCCGATCGCGGCGTGTCGCCGGCACTAGATTCGCGTAGCGTCATGGACGTCGTCCAGTGATCGAAGCGAAATAGTGCGTCTTGTGTGTCCGGTGTCTCTGCGTTATCCGATACGGCGAATCTCCCTCCAAACGACGCGACCGCCCGAAGCTCGTCGAGGCCTAGAAACCAGTCCACAATGTCGAGATGGTGCGCCCCCAGGTTCGTCATCTGTCCTCCCGCTGTGTCCCAGAACCAGCGGAAGTGATAAAGACCTCGATTCGGGTTGTACGGCCGACGCGGTGCCGGGCCAAGCCAACCATCCCAATCAAGTTCTGATGGTGGCATACAGTCCGCTGGTCGGCCAAAGCCGGCTCCAATGTTGCGCGCCGCCCACATGCGGACGGAATGCACTTGGCCAATATGCCCGGAGCGAATCAGACTTCTCGCGCGACCATAGTGCCGGCCGGATCGCTGTTGAGTACCGACTTGGACCACTCGCCGAGTGCGCAGTGCTACGGCCTGCATCCATTCGCCTTCACGGACGAACAGCGTCAATGGCTTTTCGACGTAGACATCTTTACCAGCGGCGCACGCCAACATAGTGACGAGGGCGTGCCAGTGGTCGGGCGTGGCGACGACAACGGCCTCAACCCGTCGGTCGTCGAGCAACTTGCGAAAGTCGGCGTAACCGACTGCTTGGCCGCCACACGCGGCCTGCCCCTCCGCACGACGTCCAGCGTGCACCTCTGCCAAGGCCACGGGTTGGGCATCGGCCATGGCGCGAAACGTCGAAACGTGGGTCTTCTGCATCAGACCGTAGCCGACAAAGCCAACGCCGATGCGATCATTCGAGCCGACAACGCGTTGATAGCCAGCGGCAGTGAGGCCAGTCGCAGTTGCAAGGATTTCGCGGCGCGTCGGCGTCATGCGTCAGACTCCCGAGCGGCGGGCGTTGCTAGCCTATAAATGGCTGTGCCCGTTACATCGGATGAAATCGATGCCTGTGAAACTCGCCGCTCTGATCACCGGAAGTGGCCGACGACGCGTCGGCTGGCACGTCGCCGATGCGTTCGTCCGGCGAGGGTACTCGGTCGCCCTACACTATCGCACGTCGGGCACGGAGGCCGAGGCAAGTGCTGCCGAGTTTCGCGCTCGTGGAGTTGACGCCTACGCAGTCCCGGCCGACCTTCGCGATGAAAACCAAGTCATGACCATGATCGCCTCGGTTCTTGACCGATTTGGACGACTCGATTCACTCGTAAACTGTGCGGCTATCTGGAAGCGACAAACACTCGAGAAAACGACGGCTGCGGACCTGCGCGAACATTTCGATACCAACACTCTTGGGACATTTCTGTGCGCCAAGTACGCAGGTCTCGAAATGGTGAAACAAAATGACGGCGGGTGCATCATAAACATAGGCGACTGGGCAGAGGTACGGCCCTACCCGGATTATTCGGCCTACTTTGCGTCGAAGGGTGGTGTTACCGCACTCACGCGGAGTTTGGCAGTCGAATTCGGACTGCGGAATCCGCGCGTGCGCGTCAACTGCGTTTTGCCAGGTCCGGTCATGATTCCAGATGACTTACCCGAAGCGGAAAGGCGACAAGCCATCGACGCGACCCTGGTTAAGCGTGAGGGACGGCCCGGCAACATAGCACAGGCTGTGCTGTCACTGATCGATAACGACTTTGTGACCGGCGTGTGTCTACCGATCGACGGTGGACGGACCGTTTATGCACCCGAGGGAGAGTGCCGATGAGGCGAACGATCGCAGCATTTGCCGTAATCGCGGTGAGCGGTGCACTAATCTGGACTTTTGCCCGACCGACAAACGAGTCGACCAGCGTTCTGGAGGGTAATCCTGTGGATGGAAAGGTTGTCAAGACGGAAGACGAGTGGCGTGCCCTGTTAACTCCGCAGCAGTATCACGTGGCTCGCGAACACGGTACGGAGCGAGCGTTTACTGGTGAATACTGGGACACACACGACGACGGGCAGTATCGCTGCGTCTGTTGTGGGCAGCCGCTCTTTGATTCGACGACGAAGTTTGACTCCGGCACCGGATGGCCCAGTTTCTTTCAGCCCGTCGAGGCCCGTGCGCTGACACTTAAGTCGGACGCAACCTACGGGATGATTCGAACGGAGGTCTTGTGCAGTCGCTGTGATGCACACCTCGGCCACGTGTTTGACGATGGCCCCGCGCCGACTGGGCAGCGCTATTGCATGAACTCGGCATCGCTGAGATTTGCGAAAAAGGGAAAGTAAGAGCCGCTGCAAGCTCGCGGTTAAGCCAAGCCCTCGCGGTATGTCGGATAGATCAATTCGACGCCGAGTTGTTCGCGCATCCGCCGATTGGATACGCGACGGTTGGTCGTCCGCCCGCGGCTCGGCTGTTCCGGAGCAAAAACGACCGGCGGCGCACCAACAAGTCTCGCCAGGTGCACGAAGTAGTCGTGCCGCTTGACGGGTTCGTTATCGACGACGTTGTAGACTTCGCCCGATGCACCACATCGAATAGCAGCCATTACCGCACGTGCCCCGTCCTCAACGTGAATGAGGTTAAGCCAGGCATCGGGATTCCCCGGAACCGGTTCGCCAAGCTTGATTGACTCGGTCCGAAGGAACCGACCGGGACCGTAGATACCTGCGAACCTCAATCGAATGGCATCGGGCTGGTATTCGAGTAACAGTCGTTCCGCATCGCAGACAACACGACCTGTCTCGTCAAGCGCCTCGGTCGGCGACGTTTCGTTGACTTCGCTGCCGTCGGTCTGTGCATACACGCCTGTGCTGGAGACGTAGATGAGCCGGTTGTTTTGAGGTAGCAGAGTCAGAACATTCCTTAAGCCGCCGACATACACCTCACGCCTTGATCGACCCGTGCGACGGTCGAAACCAACTGCGAATACGGTCACGTCTGCCTCAGGGAGCCTTAGGGAGGGATCGAGAATGTCCCCAATGATTGGGTGCCATCCACGTCGTTGGAATTCGACGGCTCGCTCGGGTGACCGTGTCAGCGCGGTGACTCGCTCGCAGCGTTCTGCAACAAGTTTGCCCAGGTAGCCGCAGCCGAGCACGAGGACGTGCATCCCTACCGCCATCCCCATTTCTTAATCTTGCGATCCAAGGCCGGTGCCGACAGCCCCAGTGCCTCGGCCGCCACCGCCCGGTCGTTGCCCGCATCCGCGATCGCTTGCCGTACTTTGTCCTGGAGCTTCCAGTCTTGAATGCACCGGTACAGCGTCCGCTCACCGATTCCCAGCATTTTGGCCGCGTCCTCGCGATTCCCATCGCAGAGGTCGAGTGCCCGTTCAAGATAGTAACGCTCGACCTCGGCGAGCGGCTTCCCGACGAGTTGGTCGGCCCCACTCGACCGAATCCCAAACCCCGGTTCGGCGAGCTGGCGAAGCGGTTCACTCTCGGCTAGATCATCGACATCGAGCTTCCCGTCCAAGTCCTGTACAACCATGCTCTCGACGGCGTTGCGCAGCTCCCGAACATTTCCGGGCCAATCGTAGACCGCGAATGCACTGTTGAGTCGTTCGGACAGGCCCGTCACATGCTTGTCGTGCCGGGCCGAAAGTTCCTTGATGAAATGCTCTGTCAGTAATCGGATATCCTCGCGCCGCTCGCGCAGTGCGGGCATTCGAACCATGCCAACTTTGAGTCGGTAATACAGGTCTTGGCGAAACCGACCGGCAACAATGTCCGCTTCCAAATCCCGGTTCGTAGCGGATATCAGCCGCACGTCGACTTTGATCGGGTCGTTCGAGCCAATCCGAAGAACCTCGCCGTTTTCGAGGACGCGGAGGAGTTTCGCTTGGAGTGCGAGCGGCATGTCACCGACTTCGTCCAGGAACAGCGTCCCACCATTCGCGTGTTCGAAGCGGCCCAACCGCCGACGGTCGGCTCCTGTAAATGCGCCAGGTTCATGGCCGAAAAGCTCGTCGTCGAGGAGGTTCTCATTCAGGGCGGTACAGTTCATGGCGACGAACGGCTTTGCTTTCCGCGGCCCGTTTGCATGGAGTGCCTTGGCCGCTAGTTCCTTTCCGGTACCGCTGTCGCCGCGAATCAGCACCGTTGCCCGGGTGGGAGCATACGCTCGCAGTCGGGCTATAACTTCATGCATCTTGGGGCTGTTCCCGATCACCCCCTCGAATCCAAATCTATCGTCAATCTGTCGCCTCAACTCACGATTGGCCCGAGTCAGGCGTGGACGTTCGCCAGCCGTGGCAACGACGGCTCGCAGCTCGGCCATATCCACTGGTTTGACGAGATAATGAGCGGCACCAAGCTTGACGGCCTCGACGGCCGTCTTCACCTCGGCGAAGCCAGTAATAACGATAACGGCCGCATCCGGCTGCTCCGACCGCACCTTGCGGACAATCGCGAGCCCATCGAGATCGGCCATGCGCAAGTCGGTCAGCACGACATCGAAGTCGTCGCGATCCAGCGCCTTGGCACCCGACATGCCACTGGTTTCCGTCGTCACATCGTGACCGACTTTTTGCAGCACTTCCGCAACGGTCTCAGCATGCAGTCGATCGTCGTCCACAACCAAGACGCGCAACGGCTCTAGCGACGAATCAACTGGAACTGTGGACAGGGCTTTCGACGGCATAGTGATGAGAATAGTAGCGAGCAGGCACGGCGGCAGGGCGATCATGGACCTGACGACAATCCGACTCAACCGTTACATCCGCACGGTATTTTGGTCCAAAGGCTGCATGCGAAGTCGCAGCTCGTCGATTCGGCATTGTCGGATATCGAGTAACGAGATTCGGTGACACTCGCGAGTCTTCTTATGGCACTGCGATCCTTGGCTCGACTCACCGCACCGGTTCTTGCGGTCAGCGCTTTATTGCTTGTCTGCGGTGTCGGTGCAGCGTGGTACATGCACCGACTCCAGCGATCGGCAACCGAGATTCTCGAAGCCGACGTCACCAGCGTTCGAGCGGCGTATGATCTGGAGATCGCTGTCCGCGAGTTGCGATCGGAATTGACTCGAATCTTGCTGAGTCGTTCTCCAAAGCCCAGTCCGTCATTGCCTCGTCTGCGCTCGGACGTCACTCAGAGGCTTCAAGATGCCGAGCAAGCGTCGTCCACGGACTACGAACGGGATCTGCTGGTCGCGGCCCAGGATGGGTGCCGTGATTTCATTTTCGAACTGGACCGTTTAACGCTAGCACCGCCGTCGGGTGGTCTCAATAGGGTTATTTACGCCGCTACCGACCGAATCTTAAACGATCGCGTCTTACCACCCATCCATGAGTATCTAGCGTTTAACGAACAGGCCTTGGAGAACAGTCGGCGCGAGAGTCGTGAACTAACAGGTCGGCTGGTGTGGGCATTTCTAACGCTCGGCGTGTGTGGGGCCGGCGCGGGTTTGGCGGCGGGCCTTGGTGCGGCCGCCGCTCTACGACGGTCGATCGTGCAGATCAAAGTACGCCTGGAAGACACGGCCGGACGGATCACGGGCAAGCTTCGGCCTGTGAATATCACATCGGCCCCAGGCGATGACATCGGCAAGCTGGATGTCGCAGCCCAATACCTGGCTGACTCGATTGCCGCCGTGCTCGATCGGCTCCAACAATCTCGCGATGCGGCTAAGCGTGCCGAGCAATTGGCGGCAGTCGGGCAAATGGCGGCCGGCATCGCCCACGAGGTCCGCAATCCACTGACTGCAATCAAAGTCCTCGTCCAGGCGGCCGTTGAGCGCGGGGACGAAGGGCAAATCTGCGGGCGGCACCTCAATGTCCTCGATGAGGAAGTCCGTCGTCTCGAACGATTGATCAGCACGTTTCTCGACTTCGCGCGGCCGCCCCGGCCGGAAATGCGCCGGGTCGACTTTCGGGCTGTGCTTTCGGAGACTCTTGAGCTGCTCGCGCATCGAGCCGAGCTCCACGGCGTAACGATTCGGACGACCTCACCAACAACGCCGATTGTGATCGATGCGGATCCCGATCAGCTTCGTCAACTGCTCTTCAACTTAATCATCAACGCACTGGAGGCGTCGGCACACGATTCGGTGGTGGAAGTGGCGCTTACCTCGCAAGACTATTCGATCGAATTGCGCGTCCTCGATCGAGGTGTCGGTCTGCCTGACGAATTGGGCGATCAGATCTACGAACCGTTCGTCAGTAGTAAAGACTCCGGGCTGGGCTTGGGCCTGTCGATTTGCCGGCGCATCGTGGAAGACCACGGTGGGACACTGCAGGCCGCAAATCGTCCTGGCGGCGGAGCCGTGTTCGCGGTCCAGCTTCCGATTCTGTCACGAAACGACCAGGGACTGCCTTAAGAGACGCGGCCCACCGTGGAGGCACACCTCGGCACCTTCCACGGCAGGCCGCGTCATGCACATGGTGCAACGTTAACGCCTGGTTACCAGTCGGAGTAGAGCGTCTCGTTGCCGGAGGGCGTGACGGCCGCCCAGTAGGTCCACTCGCTGATGTTCGGGTTCACCGTACGGACCGAGCCGTCGGCCAAACCCGCCAGCATACCGCCGACGTGCGGCGTCTGAGCGACGCGCGCGTCGCACAGGATCTTCCCACGCGGGGCCACCTGGAACACCTTGTACGGCGTGTCAACGTTTAGAGCAGCCGCCGTGCCGGTGCCGCCGGCGACGCCTGTGGCCGACGGGGTCGCTTCCCGGCCCACGAGAACGTTGATGCGAGTCGATGTGGCACTCGTCCAGGTCGGAGCATTGGTGCCGTTCGACTTCAGCGGAACCACGGGCTGAAACTTCTTCGTGTCCGCACCCGTGATTACGGTCGGACCAATCGCAGCAAACACCGGCATTTCCGGAGCGTAGTTGCCGAACGCCCACAGGTTGTACGTCACCGCACTCGACAGACCCGTGCACACCTGGTAACGCTCTGCCACCAGGATCGTGTTCGACGTGCCGTCCTGGAACGTACGCGGAATACCACCCGCGTTCCCCTTGAACACCAAACCGTTGAACGCATAGCTCGTCGTCGCGTACGTGCCCGTGTGGCTCGCCACCGTCGGACCACCCGTCGCCGACACAGCGAACGTCTTCGTCGTCGTCGTCCCGCTCGACGCGGTGCTATCCGCCGGGCTGACCAACGACTTGATGATGTTCTGAGCAATACCCGTCGCCGCACTGTCGTACGACGCGACGTTCCCCTTCACGTACGCCCGATACAGGTTGTCCTGTTCGATGTACGGCAGGATGAAGAAAAACACCGAACGCAGACCGTCCGCGTTCGAGTTGTTGCCGAGGTTGAAGTCGGCCAACGGCGGCAGCTTGTCGGTGTTGGCACCGGCATAGTTGTGCACGGCCAACGCGATTTGCTTGATATTGTTCGAGCTTGTCGAACGAGCCGCAGCTTCGCGGACCTTCTGCACGGCCGGCAACAGCAGGCCGATGAGCACGGCGATGATCGCAATCACCACCAACAGCTCAATGAGCGTGAAACCCTGACGACGACGCAACATGGACCACTCCTTCAACAGGACACAAGACTGACTCGATCCGAACGATGGATCGATGAACACGAATCAAAGGGTAACCAAGTCCAACTGTCGCTTGGCTGCACCTGATAACGAGTCGCCGGGCAAGCCCTCAGCACTAGCCATGCCGAGATCATGTCGGTTCTTCGGCCGCTCCAGTCGAATCCACATAATTAAATGAGTGAATGAATTGCTAGAAGTCAGCGTTGCCGATGACTTCAACCCAGATCAAGCACGGTGTGCAATTGGATCATCAGTCACACAGTCTTTACTTGATTCAGAACTTGCGATTGGGAAACGCAAACGGCATACCGTTCGCTGACTGGCCTTGCCAATCGTCTCTCAACATGAGAGATTAGTGAGAAAATCGTTAGAGATTGGCTCAGACGTGATCTCGCTGGGCGACTCGCAATCTGTCCAGCAACTGACAAGTTGGCCAATCTCTGGACAGGCCTTAGTCCCAGCAGCGATGCAGAAGTGGATCGACTGTCCGCGCTAGATCCGCTTGTTAGTCATTATGCCTTCGTCCAAGAATCGGCGCGAGTCCGCGGGCCGATGAGGTGACGTGATGGCGACCTTGCTCGTAATCGACGACGAACCCAACGTCCTGTTCTCGCTACAGCAGACACTCCAGTCGGATGATCTTGAGGTGCTGACAGCGCGAACGGCTCGCGAGGGACTTGGGCGAATCCGCGCTCAGGTTCCGGACGCTGTTATTCTCGACGTACGGCTTCCCGATATGTCAGGCATCGAGGCCTTCGACAAGTTGCGTGAGGTCGCACCGAAGCTACCGGTCGTCGTCATTACGGCGTACGCCGCGACGGAAACTGCCATTGAGGCGATGAAACGCGGAGCTGTCGAGTATCTGCTGAAGCCGCTTGACCTGCCGCAACTGCGCGACGCCATCGCTCGGGCCGTCGGCCTGAGCCGGCTCCAACGCACACCAGCGATTGGCGACGAACCCGCCGGGGATCCGACCGATCGTATCGTCGGCCGCTCAGCCCCAATGCAAGAGGTCTACAAGCGAATCGGACGGTTCGCTCCTCAGGATGTGACCGTCCTGATCCAAGGCGAGAGCGGTACAGGAAAGGAATTGGTCGCGCGCGCGTTGTGCCAGCATAGCCGCCGTGCGAGTGGCCCCTTCCTCGCCATCAACTGCGCCGCAATTCCGGAGACCCTGCTTGAGAGCGAGCTATTCGGTCATGAACGTGGTGCTTTCACAGGAGCAGACCGTCGCCGGATCGGCAAGTTCGAGCAAGCGCAAACTGGGTCTCTGCTGCTCGACGAGATTGGCGACATGACCCCAGCGACGCAGGCCAAGGTCTTGCGGCTGCTGCAGGAACAGCGATTCGAGCGCGTCGGAGGCAACGAGACGATCCGAGCCGATGTTCGCGTCATTGCGGCAACCAATCAGAACCTTGAGGCGCGAGTCGCCGAGGGACGGTTCCGGCAAGACCTCCTCTATCGGCTTAACGGCTTCACGATCGCCTTGCCACCGCTGCGCGAACGGCGCGAGGACATTCCTCTCCTCGTCAGCCATTTTCGCCGGGCCGTCAATCGCGACATGGGTAAGGACATACGCTTGACCGATGACGATGCACTTGCCTTGCTCGACCGACACGATTGGCCGGGCAACGTCCGCGAGCTTCAGAGTGTCGTACGCTACGCAGCCGTTCAGGCGCTTGGTGAAGCGATCTCTGTGGATTGCTTGCCGGAGTATCTCAGTCAGCAGGCATCAGAATCGTCGCCGCCCTGTTCGGTCGAAGTCGGAATGGACGTCCTGGCATTGACCTGCGACTTGTTGCGCCAAGGCCGACTAGACATCTACCGAACTGTGGCTCAAGCGGTCGACCGAGCGGTGGTAGAACTCGTCTTGCGGCACGTTCGTGGTAACCAAGTCCAAGCCAGTGAGTTACTCGGCATCTCCCGAACGACGCTCCGTGCAAAACTCCACGCCCTTGGTCTGTCAATGGAACGCCAGCTCGTCCCCGAGGCGGACCCACTTGCGAACGGGGTATTCCACCGATAGGTGCGTGTCACCCCTAAAATGGCCAGCGGCCGAGGTGTAGCTGAGCGAACGACCTCGCACGATTGCCACAAGCATAGCGAGGAGATGTCCGTGCCCACAACTCGCTGGCTTGTTACTGGCTCGACCGGGCAACTGGGTACGTACCTGCTTGACGCGCTTCGTGACCAGAGCGTAACGGCTTGGGGTGGAAAGTCCAGCGTCGATCTAACCGATCCCGATGCTGTTGCCGTGGCATGGTCAGCCACAAAACCCGACATTGTCATACACGCCGCGGCGATGGCCAGGATCGACGAATGCTACCGCGATCCCGTTACCGCACACCGGACCAATGTTGACGCGACGACCCACCTAGCGGCGTATGGTGCACGCATCGTGCTAGTATCCACCGACCTTGTGTTCGATGGCGAATGTGCACCGTATCGCGAAGAGGATCATGTGTCACCATTGTCGGTGTACGGCCGAACGAAAGCCGATGCCGAAGCCGCTGTTCGGTGCGTTCCGAACTCCGCCATTGTGCGTGTCAGCTTGTTGACTGGGCCGAGTCGCAATGGTCGTCCGAATTTCTGGGACAAACAAGCGGACGCGATGCGGCTGGGCCGGCCGGTCACCCTGTTTGCCGATGAATGGCGTACACCGATTGGCTACTTGGCCGCAGCGCAGGCCATCGTGGCGATCGCCCAGTCGGATGCGACCGGCACCTGGCACGTCGGTGGCCCCGAGCGACTGTCGCGGCTGGAGATGGGCCAACGACTTGCGAAGTCGATTGGCATCGCCGCTCCGACTATTGCCTCGGCGAGCCGGCTGACGGGTGCAAGTGAACCACGACCACGCGATGTCTCGCTCGACGTGGCGAAATGGCGGTCGGCGTTCCCCAACACTGCCTGGCCGACTTTCGAGAAAGTGTGGTGAATGTGATTGCCATCGGGGATGAGACGGGCGAAACTAATTCCAGTCGCGGCAACTAAGCAACTCTCCCGCGAAAGGCACTTTCGCGAGTTTATCGCCGCGGGTCGTTATTGAGGAGTCCCTCACATGTCCTGGTCTGCGTCGAGCAGAACGTGGTGCGTTTGCCAACTGACGCTGGCTGCCATCGCGATTCTCTGCAATGGGGCAACGGCTCAACCGACGTTCACCGACAACTTCAACACGGGAACCGATACTGGTTGGACCCGGTATCAGCCGCTCCTGCCGTTCGGCGCTCCCGGCAACTGGAGTTTCCCCAACGGTAACCAGTATCGCATCCAGGCAGCCACATCCCCAGACGCTGCTCTAGGCCCCGCTCGGGCGGCCAGCGTCCGCGCCGACTTGACATACACAAATTTCGTCATGACGGCCGATCTGATTAACTTCGACGGCGGGCTGGCCCAGTCGTTCGGCCTTGGCAACCGCCTCTCGTCGATCGGCCTGGGCACGACCAACGGTTACCTGTTCCTGTACGACCCCACCGGTGTGCCGACGGCAACGATTTATCGCGTTAACGGCGAAAACGTGACCGATATTGGCAACGCAGACATCACGCTGATCCAGGGCGTCAACTACCGTTTTCGCTTCGACGGAACCGGCACGAACTTCGTGGGACAGATATTCACCGTAGCGAACCCAACGGTCCCACTCATCACCATCAACGCAACCGACGCTCAGTTCGCTTCGGGCAACCCGGGCTTGGTCGTCGCTGCGAATGGCAACGGCCCGACGGGGGGGCCGGCCGATGCGACGTTCGACAACTTCTTTGTCTCCCCAGTACCAGAGCCTTCGTCGTTTATGCTCGCAGGGGCCGGCCTACTCGGCTGGGCAGTGCGCCGACGACGAAAGTAGCTGATAGGCCGCCATATGTGCTAGCCAAAGTCCAAACAACCAAAGCAAAAACGAGTCGAGCCGCATTCGTCAGGGTGTCTGACGATTCCGGCCCGACTCGCCGCAATTGGTACACATTGCTAGCGACCATTGGACAAGACGGGTATATTAGCTCTAACCCGCCACACCCACGCCACCCGCCATGCGCCAATTGACCTGTCTTGTCTTGCTGAGCATCACGGCTGTCGCCCGCGCTGGTGACGTTGAGTTTTTTGAACAGCACGTTCGCCCCGTCCTAGTCAAGCACTGCTACGGCTGCCACTCCGCGCAGGCGAAGGCCGTCCGCGGCGGCCTGTTGCTCGACACCAAGGCCGGCTGGCAGAAGGGCGGCGACAACGGCCCCGCGCTGGTCCCTGGCGACCCGGACAAGAGCCTGCTCGTCCAGGCGATCCGTTACGACGGCGAGCCGAAGATGCCGCCTGCCGGCAAGCTCGACGCCAAGGACATCGACGCCCTCACCGCCTGGGTCAAGGCCGGGGCCGCCGACCCGCGCACCGGGGCCGCGGCCGCCAAGCCGGGCCGGGTCATCGACATTGACAAGGAACGACAGCACTGGGCGTACCAGCCGCTGGCGACAGCCGCGGTCCCCGACGCCGGCAAACTCGCCGGGTGGTGCCGGACGCCGGTCGATCGCTTCATCGCCGCGAAGCTCGCCGCCAAGGGCATCGCCCCGAACCCGATGGCCGACCGCCGTACGCTCATCCGCCGCGTCGCGTTCGACCTGACCGGCCTGCCGCCGACGCCGGAGGAGGTCGAGCGGTTCCTGACCGACCCGTCGCCGGACGCCTACGCGAACCTGATCGACCGCTATCTCGACAGCCCACACTTCGGCGAGCGGTGGGCGCGGCACTGGCTCGACCTGGCCCGGTTCGCCGAGAGCCACGGGTACGAGCAGGACTACGACCGGCCTTACGCCTACCACTACCGCGACTTCGTGGTGAAGGCGTTCAACCGCGACCTGCCGTACGACACGTTCGTCCGCTGGCAGGTGGCCGGCGACGAGATCGCTCCCGACAACCATCAGGCGCTGATGGCGACCGGGTTCTTGGCGGCCGGCACCCACGCCACGCAGATCACCGCCAACCAGGCCGAAAAGGAGCGGTACGACGAACTCGACGACATGGCCCGCACCGTCGGCACCACCATGCTCGGGATGACCGTCGGCTGCGCCCGCTGCCACGACCACAAGTTCGACCCGATCCCGACGGCCGACTACTACCGGCTGATCGCCACGTTCGCGACGACCGTCCGTAGCGACATGGAGATGGACCTCGACCCGGACGGCTTCCGCGCCGCCAAGGCGAAGCACGACGCCGCCCACGCCCCGCTCGTGGAAGCGCTGGCGAAGTACGAGCGCGACAACCTGCCGGCGAAGTTCGAGCGGTGGGTGTTGACGCTGCAACCGCGGCCGGCGGCGAACGACAAGAAGCTCGACGCCGTACGCAAGATCGTCGCGAGCCTGGACGCCGAGGAGCGGTTGCCGACCCGCGCCGAGCGGGCGACGCTGCTCGCGTGGTTCAAGACGGCCGACGCCGAGGGGGCGAAGCGCGCCAAGGCAGTCGCCGACCACGCCAAGGCCGCGCCGCAGAAGCCGAAGGTGCTGATCTCGTCCGAAGGCGTGCCGGCCGTCCGGCTGCACACGCAGGGGTTGGACTTCTACGACCCGGTGTACCAGCTCAAGCGCGGCGACCTGAACCAGAAGGGCGAGGTCGCGAAGGCCGGCTTCCTGCGGGCGGTGACGCGCACCGCCGACGACGGCCGGTGGCGGGCCGATCCGCCGGGCGGGTCGAAGCTGTCGTTCCGCCGCACGGCCCTGGCGAACTGGCTGACCGATACCGAGGCCGGGGCCGGCCAGTTGCTCGCGCGGGTCATCGTCAACCGGCTGTGGTACTACCACATGGGCCGCGGACTCGTCGCCACGCCCAGCGACTTCGGCACCCAGGGCGAGCGGCCGACGCACCCCGAGCTGCTCGATTACCTGGCCAGCGAACTCATCCGCAACGGCTGGCGGCTGAAGCCGATCCACAAGCTGATCCTGGCCAGCGCCGTCTACGCCCAGGACGGCCGGAGCGACGAGGCCCGCGCCGCCGTGGACCGCGAGAACCTGCTGTGGTGGCGTCGCCCGGCCCGGCGGCTGGAGGCCGAGGCGGTGCGCGACGCGATCTTGGCCGCGAGTGGTCGGCTCGACCCGACGATGTTCGGCCCGGGCACGCTCGACAACTCGATGACGCGGCGGAGCCTGTACTTCTTCGTCAAGCGGTCGAAGCTGGTGCCGATGATGACGCTGTTCGACGCCCCGGACTCGTTGCAAGACCTGGCCGTCCGGTCCACCACGACCATCGCCCCGCAGGCGTTGCACCTGATGAACAACCCGGCCGTCCGCGAGTGCGCCGTGGCGTTGGCCCAGCGGGCCGGCGGCGTGGACCGGGCGTACGAGCTGGCCCTGGCCCGCAAGCCGACCGACGAGGAACGGGCCGACGCCGCGGAGTTCCTCCGCGGCGGATCGCTGGCCGACTTCTGCCAGGCGCTGTTGTGCCTCAACGAGTTCGTGTACGTCGATTGACGGTTCGCGACGCTTCGCAGAAGCGTCCACGCTTCTGCGAAGCGTCGCGAACCGGAGAGGTTCCATGCCGCACCACTTTGCCGAGCCGCTGTTCGCCACCCGACGCGACTTCCTGCGCCGCACCGGCCAGGGCTTCGGGCTGCTCGCGTTGGCCGACCTGATCGGCCCGGCCGCGGCGTCGCCGGTCGATCCGCTCGCCCCGAAGCCGGCCCACTTCGCGGCCAAGGCCAAGAGCGTCATCTGGCTGTTCATGAACGGCGGCCAGTCGCAGGTCGATACCTGGGACTACAAGCCCGAGTTGGAGAAGCGCGACGGCCAGGAGCTGCCCGGCTTCGACAAGAACACCGGCTTCTTCACGGCCGAGGTCGGCCCGCTGATGCGGTCGCCGTTCAAGTTCGCGCAGCGCGGCCGGTCCGGCACCTGGACGAGCGAGATTTTCCCGCACCTGGCCGAGCATGTGGACGAGCTGGCGTTCATCCACAGCTGCTTCACCGAGACGAACAACCACTCGCCGGCCCTGTTCCAGATCAACACCGGCATGAGTCGGATGGGCTTCCCGTGCGTGGGGTCGTGGATCACCTACGGGCTGGGGTCCGAGAGCCGCAACCTGCCGGCGTTCGTGGTCATGTACGACACCCTCGGCCGCGGGCTGCCGAAGGGCCACGCGTCGAACTGGGGCGCGGGCTTCCTGCCCGGCGTCTACCAGGGCACCGCCCTGAACGCCCAGGGCGCGCCGATCGACAACCTGGTGCGGCCGGCCGGCCTCGACGCCGACGCCCAGCGGCGGCAGCTCGACCTGGTCCACAAGCTCAACCAGCGGCACCTCGACCGGCACCCGGCCGAGGCCGCCCTCGCCGCCCGCGTCGAGAGCTTCGAGTTGGCCTACCGCATGCAGATGGCCGCGCCCGAGGCGTTCGACGTGGACCGCGAGAGCGCCGAGACGAAGGCGCTCTACGGCCTCGACGACAAGCGGTGCCAGCACTTCGCCCGGCAGGTGCTGGTCGCTCGCCGGATGGTCGAGCGCGGCGTGCGGTTCGTGCAGATTTACTCCGGCGGCATGGAGAACGAGCGGAGTTGGGACGGGCACGTGGACATCGCGGGTAACCACCGCCAGTTCGCCGGCGAGACGGACAAGCCGATCGCGGCGTTGATCGGCGACCTGAAGCGCCGCGGCCTGCTCGACTCGACGCTGGTGATCTGTTGCGGCGAGTTCGGCCGGCTGCCGATCGTGCAGAAGACGCCGCAGAAGAACAACCTCGGCCGCGACCACAACCCGCACGCCTTCACCTGCTGGCTCGCCGGCGGCGGCGTCAAGGGGGGAGTCCACCACGGCGCGACCGACGACGTGGGCTTCAAGGCCGTGCAGGACCGGGTGAGCGTCAACGACCTGCACGCGACGGTGCTGCACCTGTTGGGGCTGGACCACACGACGCTGACGTACCGCTACAACGGCCGCAACTTCCGGCTCACGGACGTGGCCGGCGAAGTCGTCCGGCCGGTGCTGGCGTGACCGTCACTCCGGCAGTTGCAGGTGTGCGATCAAGTCTTCGACCGCCCGCCACGCGACCTCAAACGGGATGCGGTCCGCCTCGTTGACCGCCAACGCCTCCTCGTACTGGGTTACCGTCCGCGACCGAACGCCGTCGTCCGCAAACGCGGCCCGCGTGGGTCGGATGTTTAGGGCGGCGGATTTGCGCAAGAGAAAGTCGGCGACCTTCGCGACGTCGATCCGCGGCCCGTGGGCCGCGAGCATGTTGGCGATGTCGTAGACGTCCTGGGGCCGGGTTCGGTTGCGGACGACTTGTTGCAGCAAGGCCCGTAGCTTCTCGGCCAATATGTCTTCGAGCGTGCAGACGCGGAGTTGGGCCGCATAGCTCGGGTCGAGTTGCGTGCGAATAGTCTCACAGACGAGTTCGTTAAAGCTGATTTCGACCTTGACGACGGTCGCCGCGACGACGCTCGGCCGGTCGAAGTCGGGGTACAGCCGCTCGCCCGGAAACTGGAAGCCGACGGCGATGTCGTACGTCGGCATCGTGCCCTTGCTCTTCGGCGGCTTCCGCTTGACGGCCTGGCACTTGACCTTAACGCCGAACGACGTTCCGGCTCGCCGTAGGGCCACGTCCAAGGCCGCGCGGACTTGTCCTTCGTCGTCCGGCAACGGCCCGTCGGCCGTAAAGTCCAGATCGAGTGTGCCGCGGCGGTTGCCGTACACGAACCGCAGGGCGTTACCGCCCTTGAAGGCTAGCTGTGCGCCGAGCACGGCATCGGCGGCGACCGCCTCCAACACGACGAACTGAACGAACCGCTTGCGCGCCTCGTCCCGCGTCGCGCCGTGCCGCGCCGCCCACGGTTCGATCTCGGCGACGGTGACCGGGTACAGGCGGTCAGTCATCGGCGTCGTCCCGCAATTCCGATAGGATCTCCGGCGGCACGTTAAGCGAGAGGTTCCACTCGGCCGAGAACGTCGGTGCGAACGGCCGCGCCGCCACCAAACGGACGGAACTGCCGCGTACCAGGTTCCGCTTCCACGCGGCCAGCCGGGGATGCGACAGGCCGAGGGACTCGAGTAAGTAGCCGACACGCTGACGCAGGATGGCCTGCCCGAACCGATCGACGTATTCCGTCAAACGATCCGTCTGGAGTTGGGGCACGGACAACCGCCACGCTCGCAGAACGTTTGCAATCCCGCCGGCGTCGTCCGGCGCGCGCAATGCGTCGAGAAGGGTTCGCTCCATGTCGGTGACGTAGATGGGGAGTCCTTCGCTGTA
Source organism: Gemmataceae bacterium (assembly GCA_046350275.1). Taxonomy (GTDB): domain Bacteria; phylum Planctomycetota; class Planctomycetia; order Gemmatales; family Gemmataceae; genus JAXMAS01. The sequence goes on along the minus strand of JAXMAS010000012.1, from coordinate 125,244 downwards.
GTGGATCGTGTGGCCGAAGTCCCATTCGCCTTTTACGAGGAACCAGCGGACGGCGACCTTCCCGACCGTGTTCGGACGCAGCAGGCGTGGCGGACGGGTGCCGAGCCAGTCCTCGGGCGTCGTACCAAGTGGTATGCGGTTCTTGTCCGACGGCTTGTAGTGGTTGACGTGGATTTCGGACGGTATCTGGTCGGTCAGTCCGTGCCGCGCCAAGGCGGTCAGGTGACTGAACACGGCGACCGGGTTGGCCTCTTGGATGATCTGCTCGTCGGTAACCGGGAGGATGTCCGCGAACGGTGCGTCGATCCGGTAGATGTGAACCTTCGAAGTCGGACCACGCAAGCCGGCGACGATTTGCCCGCTATTGAGTAGTTCTCGGACGACCTCCCGGATTAGGCTTTCGCTGGGCGACGGAAGGTTTTCTTGATGAGCTACCCTCTGGCACTCAAGTACTATCCGCCATTCGGCAACAATTCTACGTCGCTGGGCTGCAAATCGACGCAAGACCTCTATCGCATATTGCTCGGTACGACGCATATGGGAAGGCGGATGATTTCGACGCAGTTATGTGTTAACTTCATTAGGACGTTACCACTTCACTGCAAATTAGTCAAGTCGAATTCTGGTCATGCGTCGTCACACCAGCGCCTACGTTGATAAAATGTACGCATGACCGTCCTCCTTAGCGTCCAAGACCTCACCAAGTCCTACGGCCCTCGACCACTGTTCAACGGCCTAACGCTGGATCTGCGCGCCGGCGAGAAGGTCGGCCTCATCGGGCCGAATGGATCCGGCAAATCGACGCTGCTCAAAATCCTCGCCGGCGTCGAGGAGCCGGACGCCGGCACCCGCACCGCCCGCCGCACGGCCCGCGTTGGCTACGTGCCGCAGGATGATACGTTCCCGCCCGGCCTCACCGCACGCGACGTTTTACACGACGCCCTCGCTACGGAATCGCTCGAAGACCACGAGCGAGGCACCCGCGTCGCCGTGGCTCTCACCCAGGTCGGGTTCGCCGACCCCGAGCAGCCGGCCGACGCCCTGTCCGGTGGTTGGCGCAAACGGCTCGCCCTCGCCCGCGCGATTGCCCTTCAACCGGACGTCCTACTGCTCGACGAGCCGACCAACCACCTCGACCTGCCCGGCGTCGTCTGGCTCGAACGGCTCCTGCGGTCGTCGGCGTTCGGCTACCTCGTCGCCACGCACGACCGGGCGTTCCTGCGGGCCGTCGCCGACGACATCGTGGAGGTCAGCCGAGTGTACCCCGGCGGCGTCTTCCGCGCGGCCGGCGGGTACGACGGCTTCGCCGAGAAGCGCGACGCCTTCCTCGACGCCCAGGAGAAGCAGCGCGACGCCGTGGCCAACCAGGTTCGCAAGGAGACCGAGTGGCTGTCGCGCAAGGAGTCGGCCCAGCGGAGCAAGTCGCGGTCGCGCATCCAGGAAGCGGCCGACCGGCGTGCCGAGTTGGCCGACCTGAACTACCGCACGGCCGCGGCTGGGGCGGCCGGCATCGACTTCGCGGGCACGGGCCGAGGCACCCGCAAGCTCTTGACCGCGACCGGCCTCGCCAAGTCGCTCGGCGGTAAGCCACTCTTTTCCGATCTAGACGTGACTCTCTCGCCCGGCGTCCGCCTCGGCCTGCTCGGCCCCAATGGTAGTGGCAAGAGCAGCCTGCTCCGCGTCCTCGCCGGCGACCTCGACCCGGACGCCGGCACCGTCGTGCAGGCCGACGGGCTGCGGGCCGTCGTCTTCGAGCAGGGTCGGGCGTCCCTCGACCCGGCGATGAAGCTCCGTAAGGCACTCGCCTCGACCGGCGACACGGTGGTCTTCCAGGGCCAATCGCTGCACGTCGCCGGTTGGGCGCGACGGTTCTTATTCCGCCCGGACCAACTGGATGTGGACCTCGGTGCACTCTCCGGCGGTGAGCAGGCACGGGTGCGAGTCGCGCAGCTCATGCTGACCCCGGCCGACGTGCTGCTGCTCGACGAGCCGACCAACGACCTCGACATCCCGGCCCTGGAAGTCCTCGAAGACAGCCTGGCCGAGTTCCCCGGTGCGGTCGTACTGGTCAGCCACGACCGCGACCTGATGGATCGCCTCTGCACCGAGGTCATCGGCCTGGACGGCCGCGGCGGGGCGGCTTCGTACGCCAGCGTCGGCCAATGGCTCGCTGCCTACGAGCGGGCGAACGAGCCGACGAGGCCGGAGCCACGACCCACGAAGCCAATCATGGTGCCGACGCCACCGAAGGCGAAGAAGCTGAGCTACAAGGAGCAGCAGGAGTGGGACGGGATGGAGGCGGCGGTCCTGGCCGCGGAATCGCTGGCGGCAGAGCGTGAGGCCGCGGTCGAACGGGCGGCAACGGCCGGCCACATCGCGCTGGCGGAAGCGTGTCGGGCTTTGGAGGAGGCAAAGCATGGGGTCGAGCGGCTGTACGCGCGGTGGCAGGAACTCGAAGAGCGGCGCGGCGGAGCAAAGTGACGAGTCGGTCACGCGAGCGGGTGTTCACGAAGCCACGCGGCAAGCCGGTTCATCCCTTCGTCTGTGGAAACGGTCGGCTCGTAGCCAAGGTCGCGGCGCGCGGCCGAGACGTTGAACCAGTGCGAGGTCGCGAGCTGCTTCGCCAGGAAGCGCGTCATCCGCGGCTCGTCGGCCCGGCCGAGTAGGCCGTACACGCCTTCGAGCAGCGCCCCGGCCGCATAGGCAATGCCGGCCGGGATGGCCCCTTTCACCGGCGGCAGACCGGCCGCGGCCAGCATCCGGTCGATGAACGGCCAGACCTCGACCGGCTCCCCTTGCGACAGGAAGTACGCCTTGCCGGCGACCGACGATCCCGGCGCGAGCCGATCGGCCGCGAGCAAGTGGGCGGCCGCGGCGTTGTCCACGTAGATCACGTCGGCCCGGTTGCGGCCGTCGCCGATGCGCCTTAGTTGGCCGGTCTTCGCGCGGGCGACGAGCCGCGGCAGGAGGTGGTTGTCGCCCGGCCCCCAGACAAGGTGCGGCCGTAGCGCGACCGTGGCGAGGTCCGGCCCGTTGGCGGCGAGAACCTCGCGCTCGGCGATCGCCTTGGTGCGCGGGTAGTGGGCGAGGTAGCGGTCCGGGTACGGCAGTGACTCATCGCCGCCCTCGATGTCGCGGTCGCCGTAGACGACGCTTGGCGAGCTGGTGAACACGAGCCGGCGAACACCATGCCGCCGGCACGCTGCGATGACGTTGCGGGTACCGACGACGTTGGCGGCCTCGTACTCGGCCGCACGGCCCCAAACGCCGGCCTTGGCCGCGACGTGAAAGACGACATCGCACCCGGCAACCGCCGCCGCCACCGCGTCTGGATCGGCGATGTCGCCCGCTTGATGTTCGACACCGAGGGCGTTGAGCTCAGGGTGGCGACTTCGCGAGATGCTACGAACGCTCACCCCACGCCCGCGGAGGAGGCGAGCGACGGCCGAGCCGAGGAAACCACCGCCGCCGGTGACGAGGCTATCCATCCACTCCCCGCTTTGGTGGCCGGTCTGCGTCAACGTGCCTCTGTCGCATGTTCTGGCGGAGCAACAGCGGGCGAGAGTTCATGGTCCACATCGTCGCCGTGGCAGCCGTGCGCCACGATCAGAAGCGACGCGACGACCGCCGCCGCAACGAGACGCCAAGCGGCCGGGGCGGTGCGCGGCTCGTCGCAGACGGCGGTCATGCCTTGAACTGCTCCCGCAAGAACGCGATGGCTTCGTCCAATGTCTTGGCGAGCTTCGGGCCAAACCAGCCGTGGCCCTCCCCCGGCACCTCGACGTAACGGTGCTTCACGCCGGCCTCGGTCAGCCGGTCCGCGAGCCGCTTCGACTGCACCGGCGGGACGACTGGGTCCCGCGTTCCGTGCGCGATGTAGAACGGCGGTGCAGTCTTGGTAACGTACGTCAACGGTGACGCCCCGCGGAACAACTCCGGCTTGTCCTTCAGCCGAGCGCCAATTAATGGAGCTAGCACGCCCTCTTCGGCATCGGCGTGCCAGTCCGAACTCGCCAGGTCGGTGGGGCCGAATAGGTCAATGACCGCTTGTACCTGGCTCGATTGCCCGGCGTTGCCGCCGGTCCCCTCATAGCCGTGCGATGGGTTCGTCAGACCAAGCAACGCGGCCAAGTGCCCTCCCGCTGAGTAACCACATGCCGCGATGAGGTTAGGATTAACCCCGTACCGATCTGCGTTGGCCCGCAGCCAGCGCACGGCCGCCTTGCCGTCTTCAAGCGGTGCGGGGAATACGGCCTTCGGAACCAGGCGGTACTGCGCCGTAACCGCGACGAAGCCACGGGCAGCGAAGTACTCGATCACGCTCGACTCTGTGCCGAGGAAGCGGCTGCGGGCCGATAGCATCCGGTGGTCGCCGAGTCGCCACGCGCCGCCATGCAGGATAACGACTCCGGGGCGCTGTCCGGGCGATCTCGGACGTGCCAAGTCGAGTTTCAGTTCGACCTCGCCACCTGTGCCGAAAACGATACCGCGGTCGACAACGACATCGTGTATCGTCTCGCCAGCCATCACACTGCGCGACACGGCAAGGGCCAGTGAGAGTGCAAACACACGATGCATCGCGAACGGTCCCTGAGTAAAGCGGTCACCTCAATATCATTCGGTGATGCGGTGGCAATGGCAAGGCCGCACGCACATCACCATTGCACCGCCCCACCATTTCCCGCCAAATCCTTAGTCGACCCGAATAGACGTCGTGATGGGTGCCAACTGCCAGACGCAGCAAACCAGGTTTTGAACGTGCTGATCTTACCGCGAATGATGCCTATGGCGAGTAAGGCGATAATCAGGGCAGGACAGAGTTCCAGGCGTCCCTTCGATCGGTTCGGTTCGATCAAAGTGCGATGATGAATGCGAACTACTTACGAATGGACGACTTCGGACCATCGGTTGGCCGGCCGCTCCTGTGCGACGTTAACCACCACCCTCCGAAGACGCCAAAAGCGACACCGGTCAGGATGACGACGACAGTCGCGACCGAACCGCCGGTCCAGGGTCTCTTCGGCGGTAGCGGCGTGTAGATCGGGAAGTTTGCGGGTGCCGGTCCAACAAACGGGTTGTTGGACGGTGGGACGGCGACACTTGGCGGCGTTGCCACAGACGGCGGTGCCGCTGAGACGATCGGCACGGACGGCAAGCCAGCGGTGGCTGCTGCGGGACTCAGGGTCGGAAGCTCGGCGGCCGACGGTGGTGCGACCGGTTGCTGGGTCCACGGCGCGAGGGCGTGAGCGACCTCAGCTGGTGTCTGAAACCGCCGTTCCGGTTGCTTGGCCATCATCTTCTCGACGACAGCGACTAGTCCCAGAGGCAAATCCGGTCGCAACTTCCGAACGGACTCGGGAACACGCGACTGGTGCCAGATCAGCTTCTGCGCCGGCGTCCCATCCGCAAATGGTGGTTGACCCGCCAGGCAGAAATAGAGCGTAGCGCCGAGCCCATAAATGTCGGCACGAATATCGACGTTGTGGCTGTCTCGGGTTTGCTCGGGTGCGACAAAATCGGCTGTCCCCAGCACGTTGTTGTCGTCGTATTGCCGAGTGAGTTGATCGATCTCGTCGTTCTTCAATCGAGCGAGGCCGAGATCGAGAAGTTTTACGACTCCACTGCGATCGACCAGGATGTTGGCGGGCTTAATATCGCGATGGACCAGCCCCGCTTCGAAGGCATGCTGAAGGCCGATGGCCGCTTCCCGGACATAATGGACGGCCCGCGCGACTGGAAGCTGGCCATTCACCCGAACGAGATCATGGAGCGTTGGGCCGTCGATGTACTCCATGACGAGGAAGTGCATCCGCCCTTCCTGATCGAGGTCGTAGGCTCGCACGATGTTCGGGTGGTCAAGCGCGGCGGCCAGTCGAGCCTCGCGTTCAAAGCGTTCGAGTGTCCCCGGCTCATTGAGAGCTGCACTTGGCAGCACCTTGACGGCTACGCGCCGCCGCATCCGCTCGTGTTCACAAAGGTACACCTGCCCCATGCCGCCGATGCCGATGCGTTCGAGGACTCGGTACTTACCGATCGTAAACCCCTTCCACTTGCCCTGCAGTAGTTGCTCGGCCTGAAAATTCGTCAGCAAGCGTTCGCGTACAGCGATGTCGGCGAATTGACGGGGATCGGAAAGCGTCGCGGGAAGAGCGCGGAGCAAGGCGTCGAGCCGCTCGGAAGGGACCAACGCGCTGCGCTGCACGAGGGCGACAAACTCGGCAAGCGTCGCTGGGGATGGCATTGGCGACTCTCAGCCCTCGGTAAACGGGTCCATGAGAGTATAGCCCGTTCCTCCGGCGAGGGGACGGTATCGCATGGCGGAAAAAGCTCGACGGGCGGCAACCTTCCTGGTCGCCGCCCGTCGAAGTCCGCCCCCACATCCGTGCAGGGGAATTCAAAAGAGCCAGCCCCGTCCGGTCCGCTGAAGGGATGGAGGCCGCATCGTCTCCATTCCTCGACCCTCGCGTCCTGTGCGCCTGTCGCGGGCCATCCGTGGCCCCGGGCGGGAGCGTTCGGGGACTGGCTCAGTTCGCAGACCCACCGATCATCATTGGCGCAAAGCATCGCACCAGAGACGGTCATCGGCGGGCGGTTATTCGATCCGGAAAGATACACGGCTAACGGGCAATTAACCGCGGGGGAGAAGCCCCCCGTGGACGGGTGGGCGAACGTTACCCAGGCGGCCCGGAGACTCCGGGCGAAGCCATGCGAGGGCGAGACCAGGAATCGCTTCGCGTCGTGCAAGTCATGGACGAGAGGTTATCGTCTCGCGCCGCGATGTCAACGGCGAATTCGTATGAACCGCGCGGTCATCCCTCCAAGCTGCGGCAAGATCGCATCTTACGTCGTCATCTTTTTTTGAAAGTCGCTGAAGACGCCCAAAAGCATAGATATATTAACATGTATTAAGAATATACATCTGTTGCAGTCCAAAAAGGCGGCCTCCGCGTGTGCCGTGTGGGGCGGCATTTGTGGACCCGCCGATTAAGGGGGTGCCGCACGCCCGGGTTTTGGATCCCACTTACGCACCGCCCGAAGGCGGGGGTGGGCTTGCAAGCGCCGGATCGACTGTTGGCACCCTGGCAGGTCGACATCGGTCCAACAATTAGCGCTGCCCCATCACGTACACCGCAGAGGCCGATTGCCATCATGAGCAGGCGAGCCGCGTCGGTCAAGAGTAGGTGCACGTTTCCATCGATTTGGCACCCGATAATGCCATGCCCACGTCGAACAGGCAGTCGAGTTTCAGTGATGCCACAACTTGACGCAGCCCCACGAACGCTTACGTTATCCCCTTCCCCGAACCGCCCGCCGCCCCGCGAAAGGGCCATCCGTGCCGTTCTACTCGATTGTCTTTGGTAGCCTGCTCGTCGCACTCGGGTTACAGGGTTACTTCGACTTCAATGGCTGGCTCGGGGTGACTACACTCCACGCACCCACCGCACTAATTCCCGCCGGATTTGGCGCGGCGCTGATCGCCCTCGGGCTACTCTCGTTGGCGGCTCCAGGCGGTCGGAAGCACTTCATGCACTTTGCTGCTTTGGTCGGCCTCTTGGGAGCAGCTGGTGGGGCCTACAAACCAGGCAAAGCCGCTGCGGCCGGCGACTTCGACTGGGCTAGCATTCCGACTCGCCTCCAGGTCACGATGGCCGTCCTGTGCGTCCTCTTTGTGTTGCTGTGCATCAATTCATTCGTGCAGGCACGTAAGCGCCGCGCGCTGGGTAACTAGCGTCAGACAAGCAAGAGTCCTCGAGCGACGGACTACTGCATCCACGGCAGGCGATCGAGATCGAGATTGCCACCACTCAAAACGATGCCGACCCGCTTTCCCGCGAATCGACTCGAATGGCTGACGACCGCAGCCAGTGACACAGCCGCAGATGGTTCAGCTACGACGCGGAGTCTTTCCCAAACGAGCCGAGTCGCTGCAACGATTTCGGCCTCGGACACCGTAATGACGGCTTGAACGTGCTTTTTCAAGATTGCGAGCGTTCTTTCGCTTAGTGTTGCTCGTAATCCGTCGGCAATTGTGACACCATTCGCCGATGAAGGAACTAGCCGGCCGGCCTTCAAGGACTGAAAGGCATCGTCGGCTAGTTCCGGCTCAGCGGCATATACCTCCGTCCTGGGGCTGACGCCAGCTGTCGCAATGGCGATGCCGCTCATCAAGCCGCCGCCGCTCACCGGAGCAATGACGGCGTCCAGTCCCGGAACCTGTTTGTGAAGCTCCAGCGCCAGCGTTCCCTGCCCGGCGATGACGCGCGCATCGTCGTAGGGATGAACCATCGTCGCACCGGTTTCGGTGACAAGGCGAGCGGCAGCCTCTTCCCGAGCCGCCAACGTCGCCTCACAGGTAACGACTTGTCCCCCAGCCTCACGCACTGCTCGCCGCTTCACCTCCGGCGCGTTCGACGGCATTACGACATGTGCTGGAATGCCGCGCAGTTTCGCGGCCAGGGCCAACGCTGCAGCATGATTACCCGAGGAATGTGTTGCGACACCCCGGGACGCGACTTCACCGGTCAAGCTCATCACAGCGTTGCACGCACCGCGGAACTTGAACGCCCCTGCGCGCTGAAGCATTTCGCACTTAAAGAACAGCGCTGCGCCAGCGAGTTCGTCGAGACCGTCGTCGGTCAGGACGGGCGTGTAGCGAGCGTATCCGGCGATTCGCCCCGCAGCAGTCCGTATGTCGTCAATCGTGGGAATATCCATCGTCGTCCTCCGTGGTGCGAGGTATGCGTCTGGCGGGCCGAGGGCAAGGCTACTACAGTGACGCACGGCCCGATCCATCGTGGAGATGACCGATGCCCCGAACAGTCGTGCTGTCGGCGATCCTTGCCGCGATTGTCGGCTGTGCCCAAACGGCATCGCCACCGACCAAATCAACAAGCGACCAAACGGCTGCCGCGAAGCCGGTAGCCGCTCCGCCGGCAGAATCGGTCCCGTTAGCTGACTCGCCGAAACCAGCGCCGCCGGCGCCCAAGTACTCACTGGGGCACTATGAGAGACTCAAGATTGGGATGACCGCGGACGAGATAAAGGCAGTTGTCGGCGAACCAACCGACAAGACCGACATGGCGTCGTGGAGTTACGTCGAGCCCGCCGGAACGACCTTTCGATCAATCGTCGTTCAATTCGATGGCGGAAAAGCGATCAGCAAGGCGGCAAACGGCTTCGTCGAGATCGACCCTAAGAAGCTGACCAAGGCTAATGTTGCAATCGTCAAAATCGGCATGAGCGAGAAGGAAATCGTGACACTGCTCGGACCGGGCGACCCTGCTGAATCCATCGATGGTTCCGCCCTGAGCTACCTGCTCGGTGAAAAGGCTTTGCTCATCGTCTTCGTCGATGGCAAAGTCAGTCAGGAACCGAAGCCCGTGGGTTTCGACTCATGAATCGCCTCGCCGATTGCGCGCCGAACGAGGCTTCAATGTGTGACGTGACATAAACGGTTTGCAATTCCCAGCCACCGACGTTTACAATACAACCTCCAGCACGCCGCACCACCAGTCAGCCTGCAAACGCAATTACCCGCGGAGATTTCGGATGGCCGCCAATACCAGTTTCAAGGTTCAATGCCCAAGCTGCGAGGCGATGGTCCCGATCCGCGACCCCAACCTCATTGGCAAGAAGATTGACTGTCCGAAGTGCAAGTACCGGTTCCCTGTCGAAGAGCCGAGCGATGAGGGCGATGTTCAGCCAGCCGGCGCGAAAAAGAAGCCAAAACCCAAAAAGAAGAGTGGGTCGAATGTCGCGTTGATCGGCGGCATCCTTGGTGTTGTGGCAGTGCTGGGCCTCGGCGGTGTTGGCTGGTATCTTTTCGGCGGTGGTGGCGATTCGCCAAAGCCATCGGTCCCGACTCCAACGCCGGTTGCCAAGCTGCCAACGACACCGGCATCGGAAACGCCGCCGACTCCGCCGCCTGCCGGCGAGAACCCGACCACGCCGCCTGCCGGTGAGACGCCGACTCCGACACCCACGCCCGCTCCGGCTCCAACCGCGGCAGCCTCACCCCCGATTCGGCTACCAAACAACGAACTAACGAACGCCCTGCCCGACGATTCTCAGTCGGTCATCAGTATCCACATGGATCGATTGGCGCGGGGTAATTCGACACTTGGCAATCAAGCATTCGAATCGCGCGTTGGATTCCGGCCTGAGACGTTCAAGACGCGCATCGGCATTCCCGTCGAAGAGATGGTTCGTCTAGTTCGTGGCGAGAATCTCGAACAGCAATGGGCATTCAATGTCCTCCGCACGACGCGAGCGTTCTCGGTCAGTGAGCTCAAGGGACCGCTTGGCCTGACCAAGGGTGACAAGAGTCCGATTCAGGGCCGCGAGTATTACCGCATCGCGCCCAACGAAATCCTGGACCACCTTAGCAGCATCCTACAGTCGGAGTTGGAAACGAAAGACCTGAAGGCGACCCAGTCGGCTCCGGCCAAGCGCCGTGATACGCCGCTATGTCTGGCATTCGTCGATCCCACAACGCTCGTTTTTGCCAACCAGGGCATTCTCGAAGAGTTTCTGGAAAAGGGCGGGAAATGGGAGCAACGAACTCGAGTTGCTGCCGGTGCGTCGGGCGATGCCCCTCCGGGCGATGCGCCTCCATCGAGCGACCCAGGCGGCGCGCGTGGCCGTGGGCGCGAAGGCAACAACAGTCAGGGCGGCGAAGGCGAAAACACAGGTCCGCAATTCACCAATCGCGCCACCTACCTGACGGTCGATCCAGTTCTGAAGGCCCAACTCGACCGGTTCGAGGGCGGCGAGCAAAAAGTCATCCTTGCGGTTGCAGTTCGTCCCCAGTCCAACGAGAAGATCGTCGAACGTATCAAGACGGCGACGGGGCTCCCGTTGATTACGCGGGGTATGAGCGGCTTCGGCGCGGTATTGCACGAGTATGACAACAGCCGCTTGCATGCGGCGATTTCGATCGACACGTTCCGAGAGCAGGATGCCAAGGGGTACGAGGATATTCTCAAGCCACTTATGCCGATCGCTGGAACGAACCTCTCGTTGTACCTCGGCGGATTGCGGATCGAGGTCGAAGGCGGCGGTGCTGGCGGTGGTGGTGGTGGCCCCGGCGGGAGTGCGCCTCCTCGAAATGCTCCGGACAGTGGTCGTACTCGCGGTCGGCCGGACGAAGGCGGCCCAGGCGCAGCTGGAACCGGGGGCGAAAACCAAGGTCCCGGTGGTGAGGGGACGCGGTCCAAGATTAGCCTGACACGGCGAAACCGCTCCCTGACCTTCAACATGGACCTTCATCTCAACATCGTTGCCTACGACCGGATTTACTCGTTGACCGAAGGCGTCGTCGTTCGCATGAAAGGCATGGTCGAAATGGCGGGCGGCATTCCTCGGTGGAACGAACTCTCAGCGGCCGCCAAAGCGCAGTACGATAAGGACAATAAGGTCTTCCCGCGCGGCACATACAAGCGCGAAGGCGACTTGGGTGACAAGCTGAGCCGAACGTGGACCCCAAGCCAGCGCGTCAGTTGGATGGCAAGCCTGCTACCCTACCTGGGCCAGGAAGATCTGTTTAACCAGATCGACACCAAGAAATCCTGGCGAGACGACGAGAACTTGAAACGCGGCCAGATTCTCATTCCGCAGTTCCTCAACCCTCGCTATCCGCGCCCAACTTGGCGAGCGAACGTCCCCAGCCTCGGTGCTCGCGACCAAGGCGCAACGCACGTCGTCGGTGTCGCCGGTTTGGGCGAAGAGGCCGGCGACTACAAGATGAGTGACGAAAGTGTCGCCAAGAAGATCGGCATGATTGGCTACGATCGCCGGACAGGTCTGAAAGACGTCACGGATGGCCTGGCGAACACGATTTACATGATCCAGGTCAAACCAGACCTCCCGCGGCCGTGGATCGCAGGTGGCGGTTCGACGGTGACAGGTATTCCGGAGAAAGACTGCGTCAAGCCATTTGTCACGCTCCAGGCGAATGGAAAACGCGGTGCCATGATCGTGATGGCCGACGGAAGCGTGCGTATGGTGTCGGACACGATTAGCGACGAAGTGTTCAAGAAACTCGTCACGATCCGCGGCGGTGAAGAGGTCGCCGATATCAATACCGTCGCGCCACGCTGGACGCCGCCAAAAGCGAGCGAAATGAAGACGGACGATTGAGACTGGCCGCGAATCCTAGAGGGCCTCAGTGAGCGTTGATCGGAGTTTCGCAATGACTCCGACCGACGCTTACTGAGGCCTACGTCTTTCCAATGATCGATCGACTCATGCTTCCATAGGCCGCGGTGGATTGCCCCAGTGTCCACTCGCGTCGGAGCCACTCACGATCACACCTTTGGCACTCCATCCTTCGTAGGCCCGTACGTCGGCCGAACAGTATCGCAGAGTTAACCCGCATCGGCGGCGGTCGGATGTGTTCGCCCCCGACCCGTGCAGCAACAGGTCGGCATGGATCGAGCATTGGCCGGCCCGTAATAGCACATTCACAGGTTCCCCGTATTTCTCGATGTCGGGTACTTCCTGGTTCAGGACATTGGAGTCGACACCCTCGGTCATGCGGTAGGTCAGATGCCCGAGCGTCTGCGTCCCGGGAATGAATCGCATGCAAGCGTTACCGACATCGGCATCGTCGATCGCGAGCCAGACCGTGACGGTCTTCGACGGGTTCAAGGGCCAATAGCTGGCGTCCTGATGCCAGGCAACGGTCTTCCCATCACCCGGCATCTTGCAAAAGTAATGCGAGCCCCAACCGATCACGTCATTGCCGAGGAGGTCCTTAACGTATGCTACGATCCGCGGGTTCGTCAACAGGTCGTACACTGGGCCGTACTTCATGTGTGCAGTGCTGATGGAGTAACTGTTGCCGCCAGCCGCAACGACTCGGGTGAGCAACCCGTCGAAGTAGCGCCGCTGGGCATCGGCCTCCACAGGCCCAAACACCTCAAGCGGCATGACGTAACCATCGCGATTGAAACCGGCCACCTGGTCCGTCGTCAATGCGGTCGGCGAAGTGACCGGGCTCGGATGGAATCGGAGGTCACGTGTGATCGCATTGAGTTCATCTTGCGATGGCGTAATGGCGAAACTCGGCACGGCCATGAGTCGAGTCCTCGAAATCAATCCGCACGTCGGAGCCAGACGCGGTTACTGTGGTACGTACTCTGCCCCGCGAAATCGGCCAGGGTGTCGGGAGTTGTCCAATTGACGTGTCGGCCACCGTTCAAATTGGCCCATCGACCTTTTGGCGAGACAAGGACGCCGGGGCGAACGGAATCGGTCACGACGACCCGCAGCCGCACCCAACCACGGGCGTTTTCGACAATTGCTTCGTCGTCGGTTTTCAACCCTCGCGATGCTGCATCGATGGGATTTACTTCGACAGATGGTGGCCCAGCGTTCCTCAGCAATCCCGCCTGGCTAGCCAGACTACTGCTCACAAAGTGGTGCGACGCTCCCGTAACCAGCGTTAGCGACGTGGCCGGATCGCCAAAACTACCACCATCGTCGACATCTGTGCGAAAGCGACCCGGCAATGGGTCGCACCCTTGCGCTGCAAGCGCATCGCACACCAACTCGACTTTGCCACTTGGCGTTGGGAATCGTCCGCCCGCAAACGGCGGTTCGTCGCCGATCGCCAACGGAACCGCGCCACCTGCCTTGAGACCGTCGAGTGTGATTCCACGAAATGAAGGCGTCGACGCCGCGGTCGCCGTCAGTACTTCGGCAATGACCTCATCGGGCGTCTGGTAGAGCCACGGCTCGTTGAAGCCCATTGCCGTTGCCAATCGGCCCATCAGATCCCAATTGCTCATACACTCGCCCAGCGGTGCAATCGCCGGTGCGTTGTATGTCAACATGGTCGTGCCGTATGCCTTGTGAAGATCCGTCTGCTCGAGTTGCGACGTTGCGGGCAGTACGATGTCGGCGTAGTCCGCGGTATCCGTCATGAACAACTCGTGGACGACCGTGAAGAGGTCCTCGCGTTTCAGGCCCTCGACGATGCGACTTGCATTCGGGCTCGAAGTCGCGGGGTTCGCCCCGAAAACGAACAGACTCGCAATGGGCGGATCCGTGACTTCGCCACAGAGGGCCGCACCGAGGCGGTTCATGTTGATCGACCGTGTCGTCGGCAGCTGCTTGTTGACAGCCATGCGATCCCACGGAAAGTACCCGCTCGTCGAGTACATCAGCCCGCCGCCCTGGATGCCATATTGACCAGTGATCGCGGGGAGCGCCAGGATCGCGCGGACGTTCTGTCCACCGTTCCGATTGCGGTTGATCCCATCAGCGATCTTGATAAGCCCCGGCCGGGTCTCCGAGTACATCCGCGCGAATCGTCGAATGTCCGCTTCCGACACATCACACTCGGCAACGACTCGCTCAGGCGGAAACGCCGCGATCCGTTCCCGCAGTTGTGGCCAGCCGACCGTATGCGCGGCCAACCACCCTTCGTCGTGGCGACCCTCCGCGAGGATCAGGTGCGCGATTCCAAGGGCCAGCGTGCCATCGGTCCCCGGTCGCGGCGCGAGCCAAAGGTCGGCTCCCGCCGCACTAGCGGTGCGACGTGGATCGATCGCTACGAGCTTACACCCTCGACGCATCGCGTCCTTCAAGAACGGAAGGAAGTGTGGGCCGGTGGCGACCGGGTTCGTTCCCCAAAGTACAACCAGTCGGCTCTCGGCAACCGCGGAGTACGGCGGTGACCAACGTGCCCCAAGCGTTGCCGTGACTGCTAATTCCGCGGCCGCTCCACAGATCGACCGATTCAGTTGACTCGCCCCAAGTCGATTCCAGAATCGAGCACTGGCGACTCCCATTTGCACCAGGCCGAGAGTGCCTGAGTAGCTATACGGCAAGATCGCTTCGGCTCCGTGCGTCGCAATGATCGCCCTCCAGCGATCGGCGATTTCTGCCAGGGCTGCGCTCCATGGGATCTGCTGCCATCGCCCGGAGCCCTTTGGGCCTGCGCGGCGCAGGGGATGCAGAAGGCGGCCGGGGTGATACACGTGGTCGAGGTAGGGTCGGACCTTTGCACACAGCCAACCTCGGGTCACGGGATTGTCGGCATCGCCACGAAATGCCACCGCTCTTCCATCGCGGACCTCAGTGACGAACCCGCACGTGTCCGGGCAGTCGTGTGGGCACGCCCCCCTGACTTCGAGTGTGATGGCCATGGTGGGATTGTATTGCCCGTAGGTTGGCAACGTACTGCCCAAACTCGCTACACTACCGCGGTCGCACTCTCCAATCCCGAGGATGTTTCCATGTCCCCTGCTCAGACCCGCCGCCAGTTTCTGGCCACATCTGCGGCACTTGTTGCCGCCAGCCAAATCCGTGCCGACGACACCAAACCGTATGGGCCCTGGACCATCGGCGTACAAAGCTATAGCTTTCGCGAATTCGATCTCGAAGGAATGCTGAAGCGCACCAAGGAACTCGGCCTGAAGCACGCCGAGTTCTACTCGAAACATGTTCCGCCAACCAGCACGAGTGGGCAAGTTGCGGCGATTCTGAAGCTGTGCGCGGAATACGATGTCAAGCCGATGGCGTTCGGGGTACAGTCATTCACAAAAGACCATGACGCCAACAAGAAGCTCTTCGACTTTGGCAAGTCGCTCGGGATCAAAGTGTTTAGCGCTGACCCCAACCCCGACAGTTTCGATAGCCTCGATAAGCTCTGTGACGAATACAAGATCGCGATTGCCATCCACCCGCACGGCCCAAGCGGCCGCGGGTTGCACCGCTGGTACGGTTCCGAGGTCATTATGCCCGCGATCAAAGACCATAACCCTTTGATCGGTACGTGCATCGACACTGCTCACATCCTTCGCTGCGAGCAACTCGGGAAAAAGCTCGATCCAGCCGACGAGATTCGCAAGATGGGAAAGCGCAACTTTGGCCTGCACCTGAAGGACCACGACAATCAGAAGAAAACGGATGTCGTATTCGGCCAGGGGCCCCTCGATGTGCGCGGTGTGCTCAGGGCGTTGAAGGACGTCGGATTCCAAAGCACCATCAGCCTAGAGTATGAAGCCAATCCCAAGAACCCGTCGCCCGACATGGCGGCATGTTTGGACGTATTGAGGAAGGCCGTGAAAGAAGTTGGGTAAAGCGGGTGAGCCTCCTATGGTCATTGGTTGAGCTAGACAGCGGCTGCGCGTAAGGGTATCTCCGCCGCTTCGCCCGCGGTCCGGATGATTCGGCATGCGCGTTTGCGCGGCGATGATCGGTGTCGCCCTTTTTGCATCGTCCGCTTCGGCCGGCGTCCTTGCGCCGCCGCCGGACCTGCCCCACTACGACCTGGCCATTCGCCTTGATACGTCGGCCCACGTCGCGACGGTTCGCCAACGTGTGACGTGGACCAATCGTAGCTCGCGTCCGACGGCTGAACTCGTCTTTAATGTTTATCCTCGTTACAAGATCGATCCCAAAGACATCACCGTCATCGCGAAGACCATCGAATTGCTTCGCCAGGATCCGCGCGTCGCACTCGATGTTGAGGGTCGGGCCGGTAACGTGACAGCCGTGCGATTGGAGAACGGTGCCACACTCGCAACGTACTGGCAGCAGAAGGTCGAGACCGCTTTGACGGTCGCTCTGCCGCACCCGGTTGGTCCAGGCGAGTGCATTACGGTCGATCTCGACTACATCATCCGCCTGCCACACAAACAAGGCCGTTGGGGATGGTGGGATGACGTCTGCTACTTCAATCACTGGCACCCGACTCTGGCCTTTTACGACGATATGGGCTGGCAACCTACGCCTCTGGTGCCCTGGCACCAGCCGTTCTTCCTCGAAGCCGGTGTATATCGTGCGACGATCGATGTACCGCTTGGACAGGTGATCGCTTGCTCGGCTCCACTGTCACGACCCATGGACCTGGGAAATGGCTGGACGCGGTACGAATCGGACGCCGCGATCGTCCGCGACTTCTCCCTCACTGCCAGTAACCGGTACCGCGAGTTTTGCGGAGAGGCCGACGGCACAACGGTGCGCGTGTTGGCGCTGCCCGAACACGAATGGTATGCGCGAGAGATGGTGAAGATGGCCCAAGAGTGTATCCCGGTTTACAACCGTTGGTTTGGGCCAATCCCATACAAGCACTTCACGATCGCCGAATCGTTCTTCCCGTGGAACGGCAACGAATGTGGCGCGCTGGTCCTGATCGATCACCGCGTCTTCATGATGCCGCATCTGGCTCGTGGGTACGTCGATTACCTTGTCGCCCACGAGATCCTGCACCAGTGGTGGTACAACGCAGTCGGAACCGATGGCTACCGCGAGACGTGGATGGACGAAGGCGTCGCAACCTATTTCTCGCACCGCTACATGAACCAAAAGGTCGGTCGCAATAGCGCTATGCTTGAGTACCCGGCCGGGTTCCAGTGGCTACCGAACATCCATCGCGAAAACTATCGCTTCTCGTCGAGGGCCGGGAGCATCCGTCGCGGCGACGACGTACCCGCCGTTGCTCCAACGATGGAGGACTTTGGTTCCGTCGTGGGCCTGTTCAGCGGTGCCTACGATCGCGGATCGAAGCTGATCGGTATGATCGAAGACCGGCTCGGCGAAGCCGCGACGTTCGACTTCTTTCGACGGTTGTATTGTCGCTACTATTTCCGTGTGATGCGCGTCGCGGACTTTCGCCGCGAACTCGAAGAGTATACGGGCCAGTCGTGGGCCGACTACTTTCGAAATTGGGTCTATGGAAAGGGTCTGACCGATTGGAAAATCGAGCGCGTCGAATGCGATCGCGCGCCGGCAGGCACGGCACGGCCAGTCACAGTGATGTTGCGGCAACAGGCGCAGATCGACGAACCGACGGTCCTTGGACTCCAGTTCGGCAACTGCGACACGTGCCAGATCCGCATCCCCATCGTTCCCGGTACCGGCAGGACGGTCCAGGCAGATCCCCCAGCTACGGTCGAATGCCTGCCGGATCACAGAGTCAAAGTCACGATACAGTTGACCGAAGAACCAGCCCAAATCGCAGTTGATCCGGACCAGATTCTCGAAGATGCTGAGCCGGCAAACAACCGATGGCACCAGCGTGAGCGATGGCGAATCACGCCCCTGTATACTCAGATCGACGAAGCGGACCTTTTGAACGACTACGATCGTTGGAACTTCATTGTCGGCCCGTGGGTCTACGCATCCGCTTCCAAGGATCCGTGGTTCCAACGATCGAGCTACGCGGGTGTACGGGCGGGCGCATTCCGCACACAGCAGTTTGGTGGCGGAACATACCTTGCCTTCCGTAGCGACTATCGCGACCTCGTCGTCGGTGCGGACGGTCTGATCGACCATTGGCCACTGCCGAAGTCGCAGCTTGGATTCCTCGTCGAGAACCGCATCGGCGGTCCGTACTTCGGCGGCGATGGCCCCGACGGCGCCTTGCGCGCTGTTGTTTATGCTCGGTACATCTTTCTGTACACAGGCTCGCTCTACATGAATCCCCTGCACTACGTCGAGGGGTTTGGCACGTATCAGGACAATCAACTGCCGTTCGCCCGGCAATCGCCCAACGGTGCCGTCCGGCCTGAGCATTCGTCGGGCGCAGGCATCCACTACCACTTGGACCTGTTGACCCCGTACTGGTTTCCGCGCTATGGCTTTCGCGTCGACGCGACGTACACGGGCGGCAATGTCGTACTGCCAGGCAGCAGCGAGCCGATGCACCGACTCGAATTGCAAGCAGCCGCCGCGCACGGGCTGCCCGAGGCCCTGGGCTGGCTTGGGGAAACCACGGTGGCCGGCCAACTCTCACTTGCGACCTCCGTACCCGACCAAGCCCAGTTCTTCGCCTTAGGCGGGAGTACATTCTTCCGTGGTTTCGACCTTGCTGAGCGACAAGGAAGCACCGTGTGGGCCGCTAACCTGGAGTGGCGGATTCCCGTGATGACCGGCCTGAACTTCGACGTATGCGACCATATCGCCGGGTTACGCAACGTATACGCGGCGGCGTTCTACGATGTGGGTGCAGCCTACGCAAACGGCAAAGTCGTAGACAACGTGGCTCACGCCATCGGTGGCGGCGTGCGGCTCGATGTAGCGTGGTTCAGCTTCATCGAACGAACGACGATTCGGCTCGATGTCGCAAAGACGGTTAATGCGTCGTCGCCAGTACAGCTGTGGCTGGGGATCCAGTACGCTTTTTGACGAGGGTGATCACATTCATGTCACTTTACACCGAGTGACATGCCCTCCATATCGATCTGGTAGCGCCGTCGCAACAGCCTTCGCAACTCCCGATGAGCCGATCCGCTGTGATCCGAAAAGCTGCTTCCAGCGAGTCCCTCGGTCGCGACGAATTAAGCCGCTACCCGCGGCGAATGGACCGTGCTCGAATCGACTCGCGGGATGCGCGCGACCGCAACGGCATCTTACCAGTGCATGCGGGTCGCACCACTCGATGAGTATCGACAAAAAACCCCAGAGCCACGCGCCCTGGGGTTGCCGAATGTCTGCGCTTCGTTGGCTACTGTTCGCTTGTCCGCTCTACTTCTTCTTCTCGTCCGGCAGGATCTTCGCCAGGTCGGTGACGAG
The DNA here is from genome assembly GCA_046350275.1 of Gemmataceae bacterium. Classification (GTDB taxonomy): domain Bacteria; phylum Planctomycetota; class Planctomycetia; order Gemmatales; family Gemmataceae; genus JAXMAS01. The sequence continues at coordinate 105,720 of JAXMAS010000012.1, read as the reverse complement.
GGCGTCCACGGCCTTGGCGTTGAGGTCGCCCTTCTTGAAGGCGCGGTTCACCTTCACCGTCTTGTCCACGTAGTAGACGACGGTCACGTCCGCGTCCTTGGCGATCTTGTAGTCTTCGGGGCCAGCCGGCTCGTCGATAGTGAGCGTGCAGCGGTCGATGCGCTCCTTGGCAGCCAACGCCTTCAACTTGTCGGGGAGCTTCTTATCGTCGTTGCAGAAGACGACGTAGCTGTGGAGGTGAACGTTCTTGTGCTTGGCAACGGCGGCGTCCAGCTTCTTGACCAGACCGGTCAAGGCGTCGTTGGTCTCCTTCGCGAAGACCACGGCGACGGGGTCGGAGCCGTATGCTCAGACGAGGCAGGTGTTTTTGCCCGCGTATTCGCCCGTCACATGCGACGGGTGAAACGGCGACACACTGTCGCCAACTTGCGGCCCGGACTTGATCGGGTCCGCGGCGAGTGCGGTGCACCCGACCAAGGCCCCGACCGCCAGGGTCGTCAGAATGCGATTCATCGGTCAATGTCTCCTGGAGTGAGATTGCGGCAGACGGACTCGGCTCCACTATCATATCCCCACCCAGTCGGTTGGCATGGGCATGCCAACGCCACCTCGCCCATTCTCCCTCTCCGAGAACCTACATGAACCGCATCGCCGTCCTGGTCGTGGCCTTTGCCGCCGCGCGGCTGCCGGCCGCGCCGCCGAACGTCGTTCTCATCCTGACCGACGACCAGGGCTACGGTGATCTCGGCTGTCACGGCAACCCCATACTCAAGACACCGCACATCGACGCTTTCGCGAAGCAGTCGGTCGAACTGACGAACTTCTATGTCTGCCCCGTCTGTACTCCGACCCGCGCCAGCCTGTTGACCGGCCGCTATCACCTGCGTACCGGCGCCATCGACACATCGTTTGGCCGAGCGCTGATGCGATCCGACGAGGTGACTCTGGCACAGCTATTCGCCGCGGCAGGATATCGCACCGGCCTGTTTGGTAAGTGGCACCTCGGCGACAACTACCCACTCCGGCCACAAGATCGGGGGTTCCAGGAGGTGTTGCGCCACCACGGTGGTGGCATCGGCCAGCCTTCGGACCCGCCCGGTTCGTCGTACTTCAAACCAATCCTCGACCATAACGGCAAGCTCGAACTGTTCGATCGCTACTGCTCAGACGTCTACACCGACGCAGCCATCGATTTCATTGCCGCGTCGAAGGGTAAGCCGTTCTTTGCCTATGTGCCGTACAACTGCCCGCACGCGCCGCTCCAGGTGCAGGAGAAGGATGTCGCCCCGTACCAAAACCTCGACCTGTCGCCCGTCGTCATTAGGTCCACGCCGGAAACCAAGAACAAGACGCTATCGGCTGCAAACGTCGCCAAGCTCTACGGCATGGTCGCCAACATCGACGCGAACGTCGGCCGGTTGCTGGCGAAGCTTGCCGAGTGGAACCTGGCCCGCGACACCATCGTGATCTTTCTGACCGATAACGGCCCGCAGGAGGCGCGGTTCAACGCGAACCTCCGCGACTTGAAGGGCACGGCGTTCGACGGCGGCATCCGAGTGCCGTTCTTCGTCCGTTATCCGGCGAAGCTCGCGGCCGGCAGCCAACTCACCGCCCCGGCCGCGCACATCGATCTCGTGCCGACGCTCTGCACCGCCTGCGGCCTGACGCTACCGAAGGATCGCGTTATCGACGGCATCGACCTATGGCCGTACCTGACCGGGGCGGCGAAACAGCTGCCGGAGCGCGACTTGTTCATTCAGTGGCACCGCGGCGACGCCCCGGAATTGGGCCGGGCGTACGCCGTCCGTGGTCCGCGGTACAAGCTGGTGCAGCCGGGCGGCCAGGGCAACCAGCCGTTGCCGGCCGACGCGAAGCCGATGCTGTTTGACATGACGGCCGACCCATTCGAGAAGACCGACCTCGCGGCTGACAAGCCGGACATCGCGGCCGGACTGCGACGCAAGTACGAGGCGTGGTTCACAGACGTGACGAAGGCCGGCTTCACCCCAGTTCGTATCTCCATCGGTGCGCCGCAAGAGAACCCAGTGCGGCTGACGCGGCAGGACTGGCGCGGCCCGCGGTCGGCAAACTGGACCGGCAACGGGCTGGGCCACTGGGACGTGACCGTCGTCGCGGGTGGCTCCTACGCTGTAACGCTTCGGTTTGCGAAGACGAAGGGGCCGGCCACGCTTCGTCTTCGGCTCGCCGGCGAGAGTCGCGATGCCGAGCTGCCGGCCGGGGCCGAGACACACACGTTCGCGAGCCTGCAAATGCCGGACGGCCGGCGCGACGCGACCCTCGAAGCATGGGTCGAATCCGGTGGCGAGACCATTGGCGTTCTCGATGTGGAGGCGAAACGCCAAATGCGATGAATCCGCGGAGTTCGCAGGTTTCGCGGATTCGCCGCCGGAGAACGGCTTGCCCGGCCTGGGCGGATCGGTCTTCCAATCTGTGAAATCTGCGAACTCTGCGGATAACACTCTTCGAGATGCCGCACGTCTGCAGATAGTTCAACCCTTGGCCTGATGCCCCTCTCGTCGGCCGACCGATTGCGTCCGATAACTCGTCGCATCCCTGGAGGTCGTGCCGTGCCGCGCTCGCTTCGTTGGCTCCCCGTTGCCGTCATCGCCACCGTCGCGGCGCTCGCGTCAGCCCAGGACGCCGACGGTAAGAAGTACGCTCTCCTGGTCGGCGTCAAGGATTACAAGGGCACGGACCTTCAGAGCCTGAAATATACCGAAAACGATGTCGAGGAACTTGCTGGCATCCTACGGGCATCCGGCTATCGACGCGTCACGCTGCTGACGCAATCGGAAGCGTTTAGTCGCAAAAACGATGACTTCTTTCCGACGGCCGACAACGTCCGCGACAACCTGAAGGCGATGCTCGCGGAACGCCAGCCGGCGGACACAGTGTTCATTGCGTTCGCCGGACACGGCGTTCAGTTGAAGGAGCCGGCGGGCATGTTCTTCTGCCCACAGAAATCCGACCTTGCCGATCCAAGAACGCTCGTTGCGCTCGATGATGTGTATGCCGCGCTCAAGGAGTGCAAGGCTGGCACTCGCCTCCTCGTCGTCGACGCCTGTCGAAACGACCCGATGGTCGGCCGTTCGGCGACCGTAGCAAACTTAGCCAGTGCCACGAGGCCAGAATTGCCGAAGCCGCCTGGCGGCGTCGCGGCCCTGTTCAGTTGCTCCGCCGGTGAACGAGCCTTCGAGAGCGACAAGCACAAACACGGTATCTTCTTCCACCACTTGATCGAAGGCATGAAGGGCAAGGCCGCGGGCAAAAACGGCGAAGTCGATCTCCTTGGACTGGCCCAGCACGTCATGGCCGAGGTGCCGGAGACAACTCGCGACGAGTTCGGTCTGAAGGCGAGCCAACGGCCGCACTTGTTGAGCGACGCCCAGCGCGTCACGCTGGTCAGGGTATCCGCAGCAGCTGTCAAGCCGCAGCCGGCTGCCGACACGGCACCGCCAGCCGTCGTCGAGTCCGCAAAAGCCGCTGCGACAGAGAGCGATGGCCCGAAACGGCTCGCTCCGGTGCGGGCATCGACCGAGACGGTCCTCCTCGATAACTGCACGATGGCTTTCGGCCTCAACGTAGGGGATCTGGCGAACGTGTCGCCCACGATGAAGCACGCCGTCGATCAGATGAACGCGAGCTGGCTTCACGCCAACGGCCTCACAAATGTAAAGCGAATTTACGGGTCAATGGTGCGAACGTCCGACGGCATGTATCGCTTCCTAGCAGCAATGGAATGCGACTTCGACTCCGACGCTTACCTAAGCAGCAATCCCACCGCACGCGTGATCGACCGTAGGTATGGCATCATCAGCGATGTGCAGAACAACACACCGACCTTATACGCGGCCCTGCCAGGCGTTGGCCTGCTGACGACCGGGGCCGACTCTCTGCCGCAAATGCAGGCGCACCTGGCCCGACTGCACGCCGGTAAGCCGGTGACGATGAATCCCGAGTTCCGCGCATCGTATTCCGCGACCGACAAGTCAAAGACACTTTGGCTGGTAGCAGAGCTGACCGCAGGGCCAAACGACCAACCGCAAATGCAGGCGGCAGCAGCTGTCGCCTCGGCGCTGTCGGCCGCCGTCCAGTTGACGCCACAACCGGCTCTGAGAGTAGCACTGAAGCTGAAGAACGGCATAGACGCCACCCGCGCGGCAAAGGGGATTCAGCAGGAGGCGGACGGTATGCTCAACGTGCTATGGAACGCGACTCTACAGTCAGGGAATCCGCAGATGCAGTTGCTGATCCTGCCGCTGATCCGGTCACGGAATTATCGACTCGAAGGTCGCGAGGTTGTACTAACTGCCGGAATCGACGCAGCATCATGGCGGCAGCTTACACAGGGCCAATAGCGGACATTGGATTGTCCCGGTGGGTGGAACCGCAGGAAGCGTCGGCCATTGGTACTGTGTCGCCGACCATAACGTCGGATGCCGGCGGGGAATGCACGTCGAGACGCGAGAGTCGTGAACAAACAGTTCCCGTCCTAGGAACCACAGTTGGCCGACGATCTGGTCTATGTCAACGAGCGCCCGCACGCCGCCGAGGTGCGACCGTGGTAAAGTGCGGTTGTGCCGTCCCGACATGTCGTGTCAGGGGCGAATGCCCGCTGGACGCTTCCCTTCTTTCCTGCTATCACAACTGCTGCATCGATTCGTCGCTGAAGGACCGGGGGTCTGCGCCGTGGCCGTTCGAATTCGCATGAAAATGATGGGGCGGAAACACCGCCAGTTTTTCCGGATCGTCGCCATTGACTCGCGCCAGCCGCGCGATGGCCGTGTGATCGAGGAACTCGGTACCTACGATCCACAAGTCAAGGATACGGACGCCCGCGTCACCCTTCGTCCGGATCGAATCAAGTACTGGACGAGCGTCGGCGCGCTCCCTTCCGAGCGCTGTCAGACCTTGTTCAAGAAATACATGGGCAAGTTCGAGGCGATTCAGGCCGAGAAAGCCGCTGCGGCGACGACGTAAAGCCTGCTGAAACGCCATGTTTCGCTTTGACGTTCTGACCTTGTTTCCCGAGATCTTCTCGGGATACCTGTCGCAGAGCCTGTTGAAGTTGGCCATCGATAAAGGCCTGGTTGGCATCAAGCTCTGGAACTTGCGCGATTGGGCCACGGGGAAGCACAAGAGCGTCGATGACCGCCCTTACGGCGGCGGCCCTGGAATGGTTTTGATGTGCGATCCGGTCTACGCCGCGGTCGAGTCGGTGCAAGCAGAATGCGAGGAGCCGGGCGAGTTACTCATGATGACCCCGGCGGGCGAACGGCTCACGCAACCGCTCGTGCGCGACCTAGCGGTCAAGAAACGGCTAGTCTTGCTGTGCGGCCGGTATGAGGGATTCGACGAGCGCATCCGTCAGGGTTTGCGGCCCCGCGAGATTTCGATCGGCGACTTCGTCTGCAACGGTGGCGAGGTGCCGGCCATGGTTGTGATCGACACCGTAGTCCGTTACGTCCCTGGCGTGTTAGGGGACGCTGATAGCCTGGTTGAAGAGTCGCATAGCGAATCGCCAGGCCGGTTGGAGTATCCTCAGTACACGAGGCCGCGCGAGTTTCGCGGCATGACGGTTCCCGATATCCTGCTTAGCGGGGACCACGGCACTGTGGCCCGTTGGCGGCGCGAACAATCTGAGTTGCGAAGTCATCCGGGTCCGCCCGCGTCGGCCGGCCCGCGAAAGGACGTGTCCCATGAAAAACCCACTGATCGCCCTGATTGAAGCCAACGACGTTAAGCTCCGGGACGCCGCCGAGGAGAAGCGCATTGCCGCAGCCATCGAGAAGAAGGCGGCGGGAAAGGATGCCAAGGGCGGCAAGCCGAAGAAGGGCGAGTCCAAGAGCACCGGCGAAGACGTCACCAAGCGCGAGATTGCTGAGTTCGCCATCGGTGACACAGTCGACGTATCCCTGCGCATCCTGGAAGGTACGAAAGAGCGCATCCAGGTGTTCAACGGTGTGGTGATCGCCCGCCGCGGAGCCGGGGCCAGCGAGATGTTCACTGTTCGCCGCATCGTCCAGGGCGAAGGTGTCGAGCGCATTTTCCCGCTGAATTCGCCGAAGATCGCCAAGATCGAGGTCAAGCGAACCGGCGTGGTCCGTCGTGCCAAGCTCTATTACATGCGCGACCGTGTGGGCAAGGCGACTCGCCTCCGCGAGCGCAAGGAAAAGGCGACGGCTCAGCCGAGCACCAACGGCAGCACGAACGGCGTGTCCGGCAAGAAGGCCGCCAAAGCCACGACTGCCGCAGAGTAGTCTTGGGGAGTGGGTCGCCGACGAACATTGAGGCACACCGATGAAGCCGATCCGTCGGTTTATCGGTGTGCATTTGTGTTCCACTCCTCTTATGGTGAAGCGATGGGCATCACCCGTTGGCCCATATTCCGTCGCTGGTTCGGTGACCGTTCCGAGCGGGCCGTGGCCCGCTACCTGGGTAAACAAGGGCTGCGAGTCCTCTTCCGTAACGTCGTCTTGCCGCTGGGTGAGCTCGACATTGTGGCCCTGGACGGCCGAACACTCGTCTTCGTCGAAGTCCGCTCCACCGAATCCCCTGACGTCGAACGACCCGCCGCATCGGTCGACAACGCCAAGCAGCGGAAGCTGACAGACCTCGCCCTCGCGTTTCTACAAAACAAGCGATTGCTTGGGCACGCGGCACGGTTCGACGTAGTGGCCGTCAGTTGGCCGCCGAACCGTCGAGAGCCAGAGATCGTCCATCACGTCGATGCGTTCCCGGCCGTTGGCCGGTTTCAAATATACACCTGAGGCCGCGACATGAAGTCCGCCGACGAACAACTCGCCGTGATCCGTCGCGGCATCGACCGGATCGTCCCCGAGGACGAACTCCGCAAAAAGCTCGCGGCCGGCCGACCCTTGCGGGTCAAACTTGGGATCGACCCGACCGGATTCGACGTCCACCTTGGGCACACTGTCGTCCTACGGAAGCTTCGCCAGTTCCAGGACCTTGGCCACCAGGTCGTCCTTATCATCGGCACGGCCACTGCCGCCGTCGGCGACCCGAGCGGCCGTGATGACTCGCGCAAGGGGCTGACACCCGATCAGATCGATAAGAACGCCGAGAGCTACCTGACACAAATCGGCCGGGTGATTGACGTGTCGAAGGCCGAGGTGGTCCGCAACGGCGACTGGTTTGACCGCTTCGCGTTTGCGGACGTTCAGCGGCTCCTCGGCCACACGACTATGCAGCGAATGTTGGAGCGGGACGACTTTACCAAGCGGGTCAAGGCCGGCACGCCCATCTACCTGCACGAGTGTCTCTACCCGCTGATGCAGGGGCACGATTCGGTTGAGGTCCGCTCGGACGTGGAGCTCGGCGGGACAGAGCAGCTGTTCAACTTGATGGTCGGCCGCGACCTCCAACGTGCAGCGGGCCAGGAGCCGCAAGTGTGCCTGACCATGCCGATCCTCCGCGGTCTGGACGGTGTGAAGAAGATGGGCAAGAGCCTGGGTAACTACATCGGCGTCGGCGAGCCAGCCGCGGAGCAATTCGGCAAGACGATGAGCATTCCCGATGACCTGCTCATGGAATGGTACACACTGTTGACCGACGTGCCGGCGGGCGAGGCCGAGGCGCTGATCGCATCGAAGCCGATGGAGGCGAAGAAGCGGCTCGGCCGCGAGATCGTCGGCTTCTACCACAGCGGCGCCGACGCGGCGACGGCGGCCCAAGCCGAGTGGGAGCGGCGGTTCTCGCAGAAGCAGGACCCGGACGAGATTCCCGAGACGACTGTGGCGGCCGCGGACCTGCAAGACGGCCAGATGCCGGCGACGAAGCTGTTGGTCGCGCTCGGGTTGGCGAAGAGCAACAACGAGGCGCGGCAAAAGATCACCGAGGGCGCGATGACGGTCGGGCCGGAGAAGACCAAGTTCATGGACCCGAAGGGCAACTTGGCCGTGGCGGACGGCCTGATCGTCCGGGTGGGGAGCCGCAAAATCGTGCGCGTCCGCTTGGTACAATGACCGTTCCCGCCCCGCTCACCGGAGGACGTGTGCCGTGCCGATCCACGACTGGACTCGCACGGACGCCGGGCTGTTTCACGCCTTCCGCCTCTTGTGGTCTGCCAAGCTGTGCGACGTGCTGAACGGGGGCATCTTGCCGCCCGATTACTTCGTGCTGCCGGAGCGGCACGTCCGCGATCCCATTCCCGATTGGCTGACATTCGAAACGGCCGAAGCCGTTCGGTACGCTGCGCGGGCCGACCAACTCACCATTCGACACCAGCACGGCAAGGTGGTAGCAGTTGTCGAAATCGTCTCACCCGGCAACAAGGCGAGCCACTCAGAAATCAAGGCGTTCGTCGAGAAGGCGGCGAAGCTGATCCACCAGGGCGTTCACCTGCTCGTGATCGACCTGTTCCCGCCGGGGCCGCGCGACACACAGGGCATCCACAAGCTGATCTGGGACGAGTTCGAGGAAGAACCGCTGGATCTGCCGACCGGCAAATCGCTGACGCTCGCCTCCTACGATGCCGCCCCGAACGTGACGGCCTACGTCGAGTTCGTCGGCGTCGGCGACGCCTTGCCGGACATGCCGCTGTTTCTGCGGCCGGAACACTATGTCCCGGCCCCGCTCGACGCGAGCTACGCGGCAACGTGGGCCGTCTTCCCGAAGCCGATGAAGCGGCTGCTGGAATAGCGGCCCAGGTGTCGCCCTACGCCGCGACCGCGACGCCTTCGATCTCGGCGATCAGGTCGCCGGCGTCGATGTCCTCTGGCAATAGCGATTCGGCCCCCACATAGTTGGCCAGGTCACTCGATTCGGCCGTCAATTCCCCGACCATCAGCACCCGCAACCGCGGTTGGCCAAGCATCAGTTTGGCGCAGGTCAGCCAGCCGCTTTCGTTCTTCGTATCCGCGGCCAGGACGACGGCAGCGGGGAAATGCGTAGCCGCCAGGCGGCGGGCATGGTCCCCGGTGGCCGCGGGCCAGACCGTCCAGCCGCGCTGGCGGAGTTGGATCGTAGCGAGGGCCGCAAGCGGTGAGTGCGGCAGGGCCAACACAACGCGGCGGTTCGACCGTGGTTGCAGGTCGTGGATGTATGCGCTCATGGCCGTTCCTCTCCGTCCCGTTTCCGAGTTGTTCGTTCCGCTACTACAGTCCTTAACGCAGGACCCGGCGAATTCGTCCACACATTCTGCCGTCGTCGCTGCCGGCGGGCCGTTTCTCCTTGCCGGGCCACGGCTTCGGACCTAGACCACGCTCACCGTCCGTTCCCCGCCGACCCGACGCTCCCGAGGAGATACACACATGTCCACTGCGGCCGCCGTAACCAAAGCCCTCGAAGCCGGTCAGGGAATCCTTCGGTTGGCCCCAACCTGGGTGCCACGGTCGTTCCTGATGCCGGGGCGGCGCATCAAGTTACACCCGAACGACATTTACGCCTACGGGGCACACCGCGGCGGTATCGATGAGCGCTGGTTCGCCTCGACGACGCCCGCGGCGAACGAGGGCCGTGTCGAGGACGAGGGGCTAAGCTGGGTCGTCGTGAACGGCAAGAAGGCGTTCACCCTCGCCGACGCGGTGGGCCACGACGGCGCGACGCTCATCGGCAAGGCGATGTACGACAAGTACCAGCGGTGGCCGGTGTACTCGAAGTTCTTCGACAACTTCGGGCCGATCCCGCACCACATGCACCAGAACACCGAACAGGCGAAGCTCGTCGGTCAACAGGGTAAACCAGAGTCGTACTACTTCCCACCTCAGTTGAACGCGCTCGGCAACAACTTCCCGTACACGTTCTTCGGCCTCGAACCCGGCACGACGAAAGAGGATATCGTGCGGTGCCTGGATCGCTGGAACGAGGGCGACAACGGCATCCTGAACTACTCGAAGGCGTACCGGCTCCAGCCCGGCACCGGCTGGCTGGTGCCGCCGTGCGTCTTGCACGCGCCGGGATCGCTCGTCACCTACGAGCCGCAGTGGGGGTCGGACGTGTTCGGCATGTACCAGTCACTCGTCGAGGGCCGGCCCGTCCCCCGCTCGCTGTTGACCAAGGACTTCCCGAAGGAGAAGCACAACGACAACCGCTACCTCGTCGATGCCCTCGATTGGGAGGGGAACGTCAACCCGTCGTTCAAAGACTCGCACTACCTGGAGCCGTTCGCGGCCGAGAAGGGCGACCGGTACGAAGACAAGTGGGTCGTCTACGGCCGAGTCAAGGGCGAGGAACTGTTCAGCGCCAAGGAACTGACGGTGCAGCCCGGCGGCACGGCGACGATCAAGGACCCCGGCGCGTCGGGGCTGATCGCGGTGCAAGGCTCCGGCACCGTCGGCGGGCACAAGCTACAGACGCCGGCGATGATCCGGTTCGGTGAGCTGACCGAGGACGAGTACTTCGTCACCGAGGGGGCGGCGAAGGCCGGCGTGACGTACACCAACACGGGGAGCGAACCGCTGGTGGTGCTGCGGTATTTTGGACCCGACGTTTTTGGGAAGGCGCTCCCCGCGGTCGGCGCTCACAGGGGCAAGTGAAGAACGCTTCTGCGAAGCGTTGCGAACCGACGACCGGCTTCGGTTCGCGACGCTTCGCAGAAGCGTGAAGGAGGCGCAACGATGCTTGTCATCGCCTACCACACGATCATGAGCACGCACGGGTTTTGGCTCCCCAACGACCCGCGCGGGTCGAACTCGTCGGAGGTTCGCGCCCCGAACATCCAACCGTTCGGCCCCGCGACGCTCGTCACCCACACGCGCCGCTCCGTCGCCGGCCGGCCGCACGACCGAAAGAAGAGGCTCGCGGCGAAGGAGGCGATGGTTTACCCCGAGGTGTCGCTCACCGGACGGCAAGCGTTGAGCGTCGGCAACGGGTTCGGCGAGCAGGTCCGAATCTCGGGCTACAAGATCTACGCCTGCTGCATCCTGTCGCAGCACATCCACCTCGTCATCGGTCGGCACCACTACGACATCGAGCAGGTCGGCCGGCTCCTGCGACAAAAGGCGACGGCGCACCTGTTGGCCGACGGTCTGCATCCGTTTGCCGATCAGCGCGACGAGAACGGGCGGCTGCCGTCAGTCTGGGGCCAGGACTTCCGCAAGATCTTCCTGTTCACGCCGGACGAGGTTCGCGACCGCATCCGCTACGTCGAGGACAACCCGCTCAAGGAAGGCAAGCCGCGCCAGCGGTGGTCGTTCGTCGTTCCCTATATCGAACCCTAAACGCTTCTGCGAAGCGTCGCGAACCGGCGTGTCTTCGGTTCGCGACGCTTCGCAGAAGCGTTCTTCCAACCCGCGAGAACCCTCCAATGAACACATACCCCAAGCTCCACAACGCCGCGTGGCCCGGCGTGGTCGGCAAAGGCTCCCCCGGCGCGGAGCCGGCCATCGACCTCGACACCATGCTCGACCACACCGCGAAGGCCAACGTCAACGGCCAGCGGTTCGACGGCGTAGACCTTTTCCTCTTCGCACCGCACGTCGATATCGACTCGTCCGACGACGACCTCAAGAAGCTCGCCGACAAGGTACGGTCGCGGAACCTCGCCATCGGCTCCGTCGTGGCCCCGGTGTGGGGCGGCACCGGCGGCGGTTCCGCGTTCGGGAGCGAGGCCGACCGCAAGCAGTTCGTCGAACAAGTCAAAAAGGGCTGCCGGATCGCCAGGAAGCTGCGCGAACTCGGCTCACGACCCTACGGCGTCGTCCGCATCGACACGGCCGGCGGCCCCGGTGACTGGTTGGCCGATCCCGAGGGCAACCAGAAGAAGGCCGCGGCCACGTTTCGCCAAGCCGCCGCCGTGGCCGCCGACCACGGCGAACGGCTCGCGGCCGAGGGCGAAATCTGCTGGGGCGGCATGCACTCGTGGAAGCGGATGGTGCAACTCCTCGAACTGACCGACCGCCCCGGCGTCGTCGGCTTCCAGGCCGACATGGCCCACACCCTGCTCTACACCCTCGGCTACAACGCCCCCGAGGACCGCATCCTGCCGGACGGCTACGACTGGAAGGACGGCGCGAAGCTTGACGCCGCGCTGGCGACGCTGACCGCGGCCCTGCGGCCGTGGACGATCGACTTCCACGTCGCCCAGAACGACGCCACCGTCAAGGGCGCCGGTACCCACGACAAGACGGGCCGGCACTGCCAGCCGAATGACCCGAACGGCAAGCTGAACATCGCCCACCACGCCGGCTTCTGGATGCGCGACAGCTACGGCAACCCGACAAAGAAGTTCCAACACATTTGCTGGGACGGTTGCATGTTCCCGAATGACGTGATGGCCAAGCCAGAGACGTGGAACTCGATCCTCGCAACGATGGTCGCCGTGCGCGACGCGCACGGCTGGAGCTGACGGAAACCCCATTCATGAACGTGCGCATTTACCTCGTACTGTTCGCCGCCCCTGCCCTCGCCGGCGCGGCCGAGAAGCCGCTAGCCGATCGGATCGACAAGCTCGACCGGCTGCACGCCGGCAAGGTGTCGGTCGTCGTGCAGCGGTTCGGCGACCCGGTCGCGGTGTCGATCAACCCGGACGAGCCGATGCCGACGGCCAGCCTCATCAAGTTCCCGATCATGGTCGAGGCGTACGAGCAGTTCGCCGAGGGCAAGGTTAAGCCCGACGACATGTGTACCTTACAGCAGAGCGACAAGGTGCCCGGCAGTGGCATTCTCACCGACCACTTCACGCCGGGTGCAGCGTTCTCGTTACGGGATGCCGTGCGGATGATGATCGTTTGGTCGGACAACACGGCGACAAACATGGTCCTGGACCGCGTCGGCATCCGCAACGTGAACGAGCGGATGGAGAAGATGGGATTGCCGAACACGAAGGTCCACTCAAAGACGTTTAAGCGGGAGACGTCAGTGGACATGGAACGCAGCAAGAAATTCGGTCTCGGCTCGACGACGTCCAATGAGATGCTCAAGCTGCTGACGCTCCTGCAAGAAAAGAAGCTCGTGAGCGAGGAGGCGTCGAAGGAGATGATGGGCCACATGCTCAAATGCGACGACCACAACAAGTTCCCGCGGTTCCTACCGCCAGGGACGAAGGTTGCAATGAAGACCGGCAGCGTCGACAACGCGAAGACGTGTGCGGGCATCATCTCGACGAAGGCGGGGCCCGTCGCAGTCGTCGTGCTGACGGCCGACAACAAGGACAAGGGCTACCACGCGGACAACGCGGGCGATCTGTTCTGCGCAAAGGTCGCGAAGGAAGTGTTCGACTACTACAGCGAGAAGAAATGATCGATCCGCAGATTGCGGTGATGGACGCAGATTGAAAAGACAGAGAAGACAGATCAATGTCTTTTCATCTGTCTTTCAATCTGCGTCCATCACCGCAATCTGCGGATAACTCTTTGGGAGACTCTCCGATGGCGAAGAAACCCCTCAACGTCGGCATCATCGGTTACGGCTTCATGGGCCGGGCGCACTCCAACGCCTACGCCAAGGTCAACCACTTCTTCGACCTCCAACATCAGGTGGTCCGCAAGGCGGCCTGCGGCCGGGACGCGGCGGCGACCAAGAAGTTCGCCGACCAGTGGGGCTACGAGTCCACCGAGACGGACTGGCGGAAACTCGTGGACCGCAAGGACATCGACGCCATCGACATCTGCACGCCGAACAACACGCATGCCGAGATCGCCCTGGCCGCGGCCGCGGCCGGCAAGATGATCCTGTGCGAGAAGCCGCTGTCGATGGACGGCCCCGAAGGGGTCAAGATGTGCGAGGCCGTGGAGAAGGCCAAGGTGGCGAACATGGTCTGGTACAACTACCGCCGGGTGCCGGCCGTCACCCTGGCCAAGCGGCTCGTGGACGAGGGCAAGCTTGGCAAGGTGTTCCACTATCGGGCGAAGTTTCTGCAAGACTGGACGATCAAGGCCGACCTGCCGCAAGGCGGCGCGGGCCTGTGGCGGCTTGACGTCGCCGCGGCCGGCAGCGGCGTGACCGGCGACCTGCTCGCCCACTGCATCGACACGGCCCTTTGGCTCAATGGCCCGATCAAGAACGTCACGGCGATGACTGAAACGTTTGTGAAGGAGCGTCCGCACACGCTGACCGGCAAGGTCGAGAAGGTCGGCATCGACGATGCCTGCGCGTTTCTATGTCACTTTGCTAACGGCTCGCTAGCGACGTTCGAGAGCACCCGGTACGCCCGCGGCCACAAGGCTCTCTACACGTTCGAGATCAACGGCGAGAACGCCTCCTTGTTCTGGGACCTACACGACCTGCACCGGTTGCAGATTTTTGACTACAAGGAGGGTGAGGGCCGCACCCGCGGATGGAAGAACGTTCACGTCACCGACAATAGCCCCGACCACCCTTATATGGACAAGTGGTGGGTGCCCGGCTTGCAGATCGGCTACGAACACTCGTTCGTCCATCAGGTCGCAGACTTCGTGCAAGGCATTGAGAGCGGCAAGCCGGCGATGCCGGACTTCCGCGATGCCTTGCGGACGCAGCATGTCTGCGACGCGGTGTTGAAGAGCGCGAAGGATGGGAAGTGGACCGACGTGCCGCAGGCGTGACGCAAGCCGGCGTTTACGTTTCGCGCGGCGTCGCGAAACGTAGACGCTGTCACCCCAATCCGCGTGCCAACTCCTTCTTGATCTCCTCCACCGGCTCGACACCAACGGATAGCCGCAACAGCCCGTCCGTAATGCCCTGCCGCTGTCGGTCGGCCGGGTCGACGAAGCGGTGCGAGGTGCCGGCCGGGTAGCTCAACGTCGTGCCCGAGTGGCCAAGCGATGGGCTGAAAGGCACGCCGACCGCCCTCCGCAGAAAGCGGTTGACTGCGTCGCGGCCGCCGTCCAACTCAAAGCACAGCATCGGCCCCGCCCCGAGCGGCAGTTGTTTGCGGGCCAGCGAGTGATCCGGATGGTCGCGGCGACCGGGATACACGACTCGCACGACGCCGGAGCGACGGGCCAGCCATTCGGCGAGTGTCGCGGCCGACTCGCATGCCGCCCGCATGCGAACTTCCAGCGTCGCCAATGACCGCAATGCAAGCCAGCAGTCGAACGGCGGCGCGGCTAAGCCCCAGATGCTCGCGACCTGGCCCACCGCCTGGCTCAAGTCCTCGTCCTCGCTCTCGCCGCAAACCGCGCCTAGCGTCACGTCGCTGTGACCACCGACGAACTTCGTTAGGCTCTCGATGACAAGGTCCGCCCCGCGGTCCAGTGGCTTGCACAGGGATGGCGTCGCGAACGTGTTGTCCACCACGAATCGGGCCTTGTGCGAATAGGCGAGGTCGGCAAGGCGGTCGAGGTCGGCGACGCGCAATAGCGGGTTGGAGATGGTCTCAACGTAGAGCAATCGGGATGGCTCGACGAGCGCCCGGCGGACGCCGTCGAGGTCACTGACATCTACCCATGTGGTCGTGACGCCGAAGCGGGCAAGTTCTTGTTGGAGCAACTGCGCGGTGCGGCCATAGAGGCGGTCGCTGGCGACCACGCGGTCACCGGACTGAAGTTGCGGCACAATCGCCGCGGCCACGGCTGCCATGCCACTCGGCGTGATCAGGCCCCAGTCGGCATTTTCGAGGCGAGCGAGTGCATCGCCGAGGGCGTCGCCGTTGGGATGGCCATCGCGCGCGTAGAAGTAGCCCGGCGCATGCCCGTCCATGATGCGATCGAGGGCGTCGAGGTCCGGGAGCGCGTAGACAGAAGCTGGAAACAAGGGAGGTGACAGAGGGCGGCTAACGCCCAGCGGGTTGTCGTCCATGTTGTGCAGTGAAGCACAAATAACCGACGAATGCAATCGGTGGGCTAGGGACAACCCTACTTCACCAGCCGCTGAGCCGCTTGCCACAAGGCTGCCCGCTCACCACTTGGGGCGTCCGCTTTGAGGCCCAGACGGCCCGCGCGCACGCGGGCGGGATCGTCGCCCAGGCCCTCGACTCGACGAAAATACAGGTACCACAATGGCCCTGCGAGCGAGCCATCCGCATCGTAAACGAAAAGTGGATGGCCGGTCGAATCGCTCACGATACGGTTAAACTCGTCCGACTTGGCCTTGGTCAGCCCCGCCGCAGACACATCCAGACTCGCGAACTTGATGCCGCGATCGACGAACTGTTTGCGGTCGCCATCGTCCGATTCGTTTGGCCGACGAAGCAAAAGCGCCGATCGGTAGCCGCTCGCTTTGAGCCAATCCAGCCCCTCAATCGCCGGCTTCCGACCCGCGGTCACACGATCATCGAGGGCGTTCGCGAAGTCAGCAATGCCGACCGGCAAGGCAGAAGCCGGTGAGCTCTTTGCTTCGCTAGGGGCCGGCTTGACCGATGGTTCGGCTGGCAAACCGGCCGGCGGAGACTTCGGCGCAGGCGGTTCGGCCGTAGTCGACTCCCCGAACTCCGGTTCCAACAGCCGAGCCGACGGCTCGGACTTGTCAGGCACTGCGGCTGGGGCCGGTGGAGCAGCGAAATTCGACGACGGTGACGGTGGAATGTTCGGCGGCGGCTCGGCTGGCTTCAGTGGCGGTACGCCTCCTGCGGGTGCCGACATCTCAGGTGCGGGCGGTGATGCTGGTGGCAGTAGTTCTGCGGGCGGACGTTCCGGTGCTGCGCGAACCGGTAGCGGGGGAACCTGTGCCGTCGCTTGGTACGATGGCGGCGCGATCTTGTGACAACAAGTCGAGCGACAGCCGGCCGCGACCAATACCGTTGTCGGCAGAATTAGCCATCGGGTTCGAAACGTCATGGTGCCACACTCCGTCGGGTACTCTCGCCCTTCGATGGTACGCTCTCGACCGGATGGGGCCCTATAGCAGAAGTTCGCGTAACTCAAGATTCCGCTGCCCGACGGCAACGAGGCTGCGGAGTGCGCGGATTACGACGTGGCAATAAGTTCGGTAGACGTGCCAAATACGGATCAACCGACCCGATCCCTTAACCGAGCCGTTCGGCGTATTGTTCGGCCATCACGGCCAATTCGGTAAGGCGGGCTGCAGTTACGCCGATCCGCTCAAAACACTCCGCAACGATGCTCTGTGGAGTCGTGAAAAGGCTAATGAGCAGGTCCATCGGAGTCACGGCACGGCGATCGTGTTCGCACGATCGCTGTTGCGCCTCACGCAGCAGTCGAATCACGTTGTCCGACAGAAACTCACGGTGCAACGCGAGATAGGCGTCGGACTCACCTTCGTCCTGATGGAACAGCTCGCGAAACTGCTCGATCAGGCCTGGCAAATCGGCACCGAGTCGTTCGCCCCAGTTACAAACTCCGGGGTCGTTCGTTGCGAGTAAACCCATGAACAGATGTGGACTGCGAACGCTGTCCCAACGAGTGGCTCGAGCATACTGAAGTGACTCCGCCAAGGCACGCGCGGTGCTTTCGTGAAGTGCGCCGGGTCGAATGCGGCCACCGGGCAAAAAGATGTCTTCCGCGGATTCGTCGGGCAGAGACATCGGACCGGTTCCCAAATGATGTCGCGCATGGCGGGCCAAGATGGATTATGGACCAAGGCGAGCGACCACGCAAGACGCTAGTGGAACGATATTGCCCCTTACAGCGGAGTTTCGCCTTCGTCGCTCCGTCAGGAATTTACCCGTTAGAGTCTTCCTAAACTCTTGACTTGTCCAGATTCACCAAATTCAATATCGGGCACCGCGGTCGGCATCGGGTCGTCCGCGCGAGACTCTACCATCTGGAGGATTGCACCGATGTACGGAGTTCTTCTAGCGGCGGCGATGACGACCGTGACGGCGACACCGGGAGCGCACCACGGGCGCGGCGGTTGCCATGGTGGCGGCTGCCATGGCTACGTGCCGAGCTGCGGCTGCTACGGCTACGTCCAGCAGAGCTCTTGTGGCTGCCAAGGTTACATGCCACAAAGCTCTTGTGGCTGCTACGGTTACAGTGCGTGCGGCACTTGCAGCGGCGGCTCGACCTGTGGCATTAGCACTTGCGGCACTGGCTGTGGCTACAGCGCCTGCGGCAGCTGTGGAATGATGGCCCCGCCAGCTTCCGCCGCCCCGGCCAAGCCGGCGATGCCCCCTGTTACACCGCCGGCGACGGCACCAGTGACGACGCCCGTCACCCCGCCACCCGCTGGATCGGGTGCTCCTCCGGTGACGACGCCGAAGCCTGGCATCTGAGTTCCTGCCGGAAAACCCCGGACGAACTGTGGGCAGTGTGGGCATACGTCCCTCACTGCCCTATTTTATGGAATCACTTCACATATTCTTTTCTACCCAGATTACCTAGACTATTGACGCTCCAGTCGTGGGAAGATTTAATAGACCCGTCGCGGAGACGCCGTGTCGCCGCGGAAACTCTGACGGTCTGGAGGCTTGCACCGATGTATGGAGTTGTTCTGGCCTTGGCGTTGAGCGGCACCCCGGCGACCCCGGCATGCCACGGTGGTTCCTGTCACGCGGCCCCGAGCTATGGCTGCGTCGGCTGCTACGGTGGTTGCTATGGCTACACGAGCTGCAACACCTGCAATGCAGCTCCGAGTTGCGGTTGTTGTGGCAATGCCGCTCCGACGTGCGGCTGCTACGGCTACGCTGCGCCGGCATGTGGCTGCTGCGGCAACGCTGCACCGGCTTGCGGCTGCTGCGGCTATACAACGACGAGCTGTGGTTGCTGGGGCGCTAGCTCCTGCGGTTGCCATGGCCACTCGTCCTGCTACGGCTGTGGTGGTGGCCACGGCGGTCTGTTCCGTCGCTGCCGTTAAGCAGTACTGTCAACTGTGACGGGGAGGCCATCCGGTCTCCCCGTTGCCGTTTTTTGGCCAAATCCGTCATTAACCAACGCGCGGCATCGGCCGGAACCGCCGAATGGCAAAGCTGCCGATACCGGCGACCCCCCGCCCAATCCAATCCGGTCCGGCAGGCAGCAACGGCGGCCGTCGATCACTCAAGTTGGGCCGAAAGACGAGCAGTAGTACCAGCGGTAAATACCACAAAACGTAGACACCACCATGATCCGCATACCAGAATTGCAACCCGATCAAGTTCGCAGAACAAAGCGCAAGTAAATGAGCCAGCGACTTCGGCGACGGCCAAAATGCCGTTAACACCACGAAGGAAACGTAGCCAACGAACACAGGGATTCGATAGGCCCAGTGAACGCCCGTCCAAAACCCCTCAGCGTTAGGCACTTTCCACGGCTGCCAATCAGATAATCCGAGTGACTGCTGAAGATTGGCTGGCAACGACCCATCGAGCCACAACAGAACTCCCGTCAATGTCAGACAGGCTAGGACTGCCAAGACGATTCCGCCAAGGAACCGTCGAACGCCGCGCCCCCAATAGAAGCCGATCCATACCGGCAATGTGACGATGGGGAACACCAAGCTCCCGACCGCGATGCCAATGAGCAGTCCAGCGATAGCCGGCCGCCGATACGCAACGATGGCCCAAAGCAGAAACACCGTTGGCCAAACGTGGTGAATCTGAGTGACGTGATAGGCAATATAAGGCAGTAGTAGGTAAAGAGTTGCCGCTGCAATGCCAGCTGAGACGTCTTGGAAGTGCCAAACTCCAACCATGATCAGGGCGATCACCACAGCGAGATGACAGCAACCGGCAAGGCTCCGTTCGACCCAAAAGCGGGTTCCGTGACCGTCGATCGGTTCGCCCGCCGTCTGGGTGACGATTTCCGCTGCCGCATCCTGAGCCTTGTCTAACACGGCACTGCCGCGGCCGACATCCGGCTCAGGTGGCTTGCGAATTGCAGCCCCACCGAGACAAACGAACAGTGTCCCCAACAACCATGTTAAGCCAGCCCGGTTGAGATTCGGTTCGGGCGTCGGCCGGCGAACGAGGGCCAGATCAATGAGGCACCTCACAAAGAAATACGCCGACCCAGAGATCAGCCACAAGTAACCAAGCCAGATTGCTCGTTTGGCTGCCGGGTCCGAATCAACGAGATGCCCCCAGTTGATGAGCAATAGACCGGGAACCAGCAGAAACAGCGTGACAACATCCCAATTACGGAGCGACAGCAATCGGCTAAACTTAAAGAATAGGGCGATCGCCAAAAGCGCCGACAGGTAGAACCACGTCGTGGCGTTGGGGAGATTGAAATCGAGAAACACGGACTGCATGATTCGGCTAGTCCGATACGTGCGAGTCGGGTCAGCCAACCTAGCCCACGGCCATGCGGCCAACCGCAACTTCGTACTATATGCACACAACCTTCACATTACCAGGGTAACGCGAACGGGTACTCGGTTTTTTGGGTACTAGTAATGTTCGTGGGAACGCCGTAGCACTGCCTGTGCTTCGTCCACGCTTTGAGTGGTTGTTCGAATGAGTGAAGGGACAGTCGGCAACGTATTGCGGGCACTTCTCGGAAGCCATGCGCCGGTCTCTGTAAACAGCATCCACGGCGGCTTCAGCGGTACTCGCTTGTGGCGAATCGTTTCCGGTCGAGACCTGTGTCTACGGAAGTGGCCCGGCGGTCGATCCGTAGCCGACCTTCGCGCAATCCACAATCTGACGCGACTCGCTCGGAAGACTGGCCTTCCGTTTGTGCCTGCCCCGATTGCAACGACCGAGCATTCGGGCCACGCCTGGGACCTCGTTGAATGGCTTCCGGGCACGGCGGACTATTGGCAACACCCCACATCGAGCCGCCTTGAAGCGGCGAGCGTCGCTCTCGCCCAGCTTCATTGCGCCTGGCAGCCAAGGTCACCAACGTTCGGCCGCTGCCCTGCAGTAACCCGCCGACTCAATGCCGCAACAGCTTGGCAGCGACTCGTGGGCTCGGGCTGGCGGCCTGTGTTCGCCGCTGGCGATCCGGTTACGCCATGGGCCGTGCGGGCATGGCGATTGGCACCGGCGATCATTGCGAAAGTCCCAGACGAACTCCGTCTGTATTGCGATGTCGAGGTATCTGTGCAGCCGTGCCTGTGCGATATCTGGCACGACCACGTACTGTTCACTGGCAACTCGGTATCGGGCTTGATCGACTACGGAAGCGTGAAGCACGATCACGTCGGCGTTGATGTGGCGCGAATGCTCGGCGATCTCGTTGGCGACGACGAAGAGCGCTGGGCGACTGGTATCGCAGCGTACCGCCGTGTGAGCACGTTCAGCGACCGTGACGTCGCCTTGTCGCGGGCACTCGATCGCACCGGCGTTGCGATCGGTCTGGCGAATTGGCTGACCTGGCTTTATTGCGACGAGCGCGTCTACCATGATCGCCATGCGGTTGCACGACGATTGTCCTCACTCGTCCACCGGGCCGAGGCACTGTCCGTGTAACCCCTGGTAACTACCGGGGCATGGCGGCGATGTCGTCACCCAGACGTTTCGCGTTTTGCTCCGCTGCCGCATTCTCGCCGAGCGATCGATAATGCTCCAGAAGCGCACGACGAAGTGGGACAGCGTCGCCATGCTTGCCGATTCGCTCATAGGCCACTGCAAGGCACGAACTGCTGTTGATAGTGAATGGATGCGATGGTCCGAGAACAGCAATGTCATGTTCGTAAGAAGCTCGCAGGTGCGGCTCAGCTTGTTCCGGTCGACCGGCTTCGAGCAGACACTGGCCAAGTTGGCCCTGCGTCCACAGCACCTCAGACGAATTCAGCGCGCAGTGGCTTTTGAATCGAACTAACGCCTTCTCGAAGATGGGGATCACGAGATCGTACCGTCGCCCGATCCGATCGTGGTTCGCAATGTTGACGCGAACCCAATGAGTCGATTCGTGGTCGTCGCCATAGTGCTTTTGGCAAATGGCAATGATGCGTTCACCAACGGCTTTCTCATCATCACGACGACCTGCAGCACTATATGCCAACATCATTGCGTTCAATATCGGGATGGCGTTCGGTGAGTCGGCCGGCATCGCGGCCAGTTCGGCGTCAAGAACCGGTTTGAGGACTCGGATGGCATCGTCGCCGCGACCGACATGGACGTACGTGTAACTCAACTCACGTGCTGTGTGCCGACTTATCGGATGATTGACACCGAGGTGTTCCGCCCGTAGCGAATACGACTGTTCCATCAAATCGACCGCCGGGCCAAAATCACCGAGCCGCCGCCGAGTCATGGCCAGGGCGTATAGCAGGCGCCCGCGCACAATTGGATCGCGGCCGTCGTTCCTGAGAGACGCGGCCGCCTGGTCCATTCGTCGCCGCAGTTCCGCCATCGTATCCCGGCCTGGCCCGACGCTACCCAGCAACGAATCGAGCATCGTGGCAATCGCTTCCGCCTCCTCGAGTGCCTTGGTCTGTGCCGTTCGCGCGTGTCGCTCGGACTCGAACGCCAGTTCGGCCTGACGGCGAAGGCTGGCCTCGGCGTTGGCGGCCGCAATGGCGCGATTCTGCTCACCGACTGCCCATCGAGCGAGGAGAAGCGAAACCATGCTGCTCGCGACGAGCACGATCGCGATTCCACACGTCAAACCCGCAACCGTGGGATTGCGACGACACCAGCGCGAGCTTTTTTCCCATGGTCCTACGGGTCGGGCCAGAATCGCTCTGTGGTCGAGGAATCGCTCCAGGTCATCGCCGAGTTCATTGGCAGTGGCATATCGGCGATGCGCGTCTTTCTGGAGACACTTGAGGCAAATGGTCTCCAAGTCGGACGGCAACGTGGGTTGCCAGGCGCGCAACGAGACGGCTTCGTGACGAAGAATGTTGGTCAGGATCACCTGCGGATCGCTGCCGGGAAATGGAACCGTGCCGGTCAACATCTCGTACAGCATGACGCCGATGGCCCAGACATCGACGGCTGGAGTTTGCGACTCGTCGGCGACAAGTTGCTCTGGTGCCATGTAGAGCGGCGTGCCGGCAACGAGGCCAGTTCGAGTGAGCCGTTCGCCACCAAGATCGCGAGCCAACCCGAAGTCAACCACTTTGGGTTGACCGTCGCTGGTGAGAAGTATGTTGGCCGGATTCAGGTCGCGGTGAATGATGCCAAGCGAATGTGCGTGGCCAACGGCTCGGGCAATCGTCGCAATCAACTCGGCTGCTTCCGATGGAGTTGGTCGCTGTTCGCGAAGCCGTCGGGCAAGTGATCCTCCTGGCACGTACTCCATCGCGAGAAACGGAACACCCTCATAGGTCCCGGAATCGAAGATCTGAACGATGTGCGGATGTTGCAACTTCGCGAGCAGCGTTGCCTCGCTACGAAAGCGATCGATGGCTTCGGGATCGGGTAGCGCAAGGTGTGTCAGGACCTTGTAAGCGACGTTGCGTTTGAGGACGTGATGCCTTGCAAGATAAACGACGCCCATTCCGCCACGACCGAGCAAACTCAGAAGCTCGTAATCGCCGGCCAGCTTCGCACCGGTCGGCATCCCCGACGTCGGATCGTCCGATAACTGTTGCGTTAGCTCGGATTGGACAGGACTGACGCTCACGGTCGCAACGTATCGTTCGCCGGCCGACAGGTCGGCTTGAGTCGGACTGGTGGTGTGCATGACGTGGGGCTCCGCGGACAGACGTGGTAATCCGCTCGCACGTTCCCGCACACATCGCTGAGGTGGGGAATGCGCAATCGGATGATGACCTGCCTGGAGCTTAGCTCAGAAATCCTCGATGCGCGGTTCTAACGAATGCACGCAGAAATGGGATATCGCATCAAAGCAGGTGTTCGAGAGACAACAAGACACAGAATGTAGAGGCGCTGAGGACGACGCTGTGGTGCCGGCCTTGGTGGACTGGATGCGACGTAGCCACTGGTTTCCCATTGGTTTCGTCGTGTCCTACTAGCGCCTGTTTCTTTGGGCCAATCGGCCTGTAAATTCTGAGGGGAATCGGAACCTTTCTTAGGCTTGCGTGGGCCATGTACTCGGCCTCTCGACGATGAGGGCGAAGGACCAGACGGACGGTTTGCTCCAGCTCGACGTGCGCGCCTGTCAGGGCGACGCGGGCGGTAGATCGCGGGATCGCGCGGGATGGGAATCGCCCGCGCGAACAGGGCGAAGTGCTCAGGAGTGACGATGTTTGGCATCCCGCGACGAGCTATCGTCACGACGCGAAATCGGCGCGTGCGCGTAACACGACGTCTCGGCACTTTGGCAGGCCATCCAAATTGCAGAAATGATAGCCTGGAACAGGGGTTTGAACGAACTTCACCTCCAGTCCGTCGGGAGGATGAACAGCGGCCGTGCGCTCTGGTTCGCGCAAGGTCTGGAAGTACTCGGGTGAAAAGATGGGCACCCACTTGGCGTCGCGGAGGATTAAAGTCGGATCGGACGCTGGCTCCGCCGGCGCGGGTGGCTCAGGTTTGATCTGACACCCCGGCAGCGCCGCCTTCAGCCGGCGCAGGCCGTCGGCTGAGACAAGCGTGTTCTGCAGGTCGACGATCTGAAGTGATCGCATAACCGTCAGGTGCGGCAAACCGGCGTCGGTCACCGCGGTACTGGCCAGGCCGAACTCCGCGAGGCGCGGGATCGCCTTCAGCCGTTCGAGTCCCGCGTCCGTGACCGCCGTGTTGGCCAACCAAAGGCCGGTGAGCGAACGACACTCCGCCAGCTGCTTCGTTCCCTCGTCCGTCACGCGCGTGCCGTCGAGCTACACGCGGCCGAGCGACGGGATTCGGGGCAGGTGTTTGAGGCCGTCGTCGCCGACGACGGACTTGCGCAGGTTCAGTGCTTGTAACGCCTGCATCCCATAGCTGTGAGCGACACCAGCGTCCGTCACTGCGGTCGAATCAAAGGTGAGAACGGCTAGCCGCGGCATGTTCCGCAGGTACTTAAACCCGTCGTCCCGCAACGGCGTCTCGGTCAGATCGAACGAACGGAGCGCCGACATTTCGGCCAGGTGCCGAAGATTCTCGCCGGTGACCCGGGTCCTTGAGAGGTCAAGATGTTCGAGGTTTTTCAAATTCGCGATGCTGGCAAGGCCGTCGTCCGTCAATCGTCCGTACTGGATGCCAAACGTCGTGAGCTTTGGCAGCGATTCGGCGACCTGGCGGAATTCCGCGTCGCCGTTCTGGTCACTTCACAAGAACAAAACCCTTAACGTCTTGAACCGACAGATCAGCCGGTTTGTCGCGGGTGTTAAGTTGGTGGTCCCAATGGCCAGACGGCATAGAGCTTGAACGGCTCTGTCGGCAGGTCCGCAGACTGAGTGATCCAGCGGACGCCGGCGGTTTCGATCTGTTCGTGCGTGCCGGGGCGGTCACCCGGAATGACGGCAACATGTACGCTATTCTGCAGGAACCAGCGGGCTAGGTCGCGCTCGGCGTCACCAGTGGATTGGGCTGGTTGTGGTCCAGTCTGGGGCGGCGGCGTGATCTCCGTCACCTTGATGCCTGGGCTGCGGCCGCCGGTGACGGTGAGCAGAAAGCGCTTGACGATCTCCTGGCCGCGCTTCACCACCAGCACATGTTCACCGGGCTTCAATTCGGTCGGGTTGTTTAAGCTTTCGGCGGGGATTGGCTCGTCGTTGAGGAAGTAGCCCAACGACTTGTCGCTCAGGTTGACGTCGGTCAGTTCGATTGTGACCTTCACCTTTTCGGTGCGAGTGAAAAAGATGATCCCACCGAGCACGGCCAGCCCGCCGACGGTGATTAGACCGATGAGTGTGATCATCCAGGGCGGCGTGCGCGCCTTGCGGACGGCGGCTTCGACGGCGGCGGCCGTCTGTTGCCGCTCGTTCGTCAGGGCCGCGAAGAGTTGATGCACATCCAACAACTCCTCTGCCGGTGGCTCCTCTCGAGTCTGAATGGAAGACGTGGCGAGAACCGCCGGTCCTGGCGGCGGAGCGGCAAGTGCGCTTGCCAGCTCCTTCATGGAGCCGTACCTCTGCGCCGGGTCCTTCGCCATCGCCTTCAAGCAGGCTGCTTCCAACTGCGGATCGACGCCGGGCCGAACCTTCGACGGCGGTTCCGGCTCCACGTGCAGAATCTGTCCGATCACCTCGCCGACCGATCCGCCAAATGGCCGCCGGCCGGTGAGCAACTCGTACAGGATGACGCCCAGGCTGTAGATGTCCGCAGTCGGGCCAACGCTCTTGGCGTCTCCCCGCGCCTGCTCCGGGGCCATGTACGCGGGTGTGCCGAGGATGATGCCGCTACCGATAAGTTCCGCATCTCCAGCCCCGGCCCGGAGGGCCAGGCCGAAGTCGGTGACGACTACTTCCTTTCGGCCCGGGTCAAACAAGATGTTGGCCGGCTTCAGGTCGCGATGGACCACCCCCTTCTTGTGGGCCGCGTCCAGCGCCTGGGCCAGGCGACGGACGATCTGTACCGACTGCCGCGCCGGAAGCGGTTCCTTCCGCGCTTTGAGCAGGGCTGCCAGCGACTGCCCGGCCACGTACGCCATAACGATGTAATCGTGGTCGCCGTCCTGGCCGACCTCGTATACCGGGCACAGGTTCGGGTGCTGCACCGTGGCCGCCGCCCGGGCTTCGCGCAGGAAGCGCTCCCGGTCGGCTTCGGTGGCGAGCGTTCCGGGTCGCGGCACCTTCAGGGCCACATCGCGGTCGAGCTTCGGGTCGCGGGCGCGGTACACGCGGCCGAACGATCCTTCGCCAAGCAGACTCAGGATTTCCAACCGGCCAATGGCCTTTGGAAACGGCTCGGTCGCCGATACGACCGGGGAGGCGGAGTGATGTTCCCCGGTGAGGACGCTCCCACGGGACACGAATGTGGCGCACCAGTGGCGCAGGACGTGGCTGTCACTTGCAAGGAAGAAAAAAAACGACACAAGCAGAAAGCGGCACAGATGTTGTGTCACTACCTACTTGTGTCGGCAACTACCGGCCAAACTGGCCAGTACCCCCAAGGGGAATCGAACCCCTGTCTTAGCCTTGAGAGGGCTATGTCCTAGGCCGCTAGACGATGGGGGCGTAGCTGCATCATTCTTACGCAGCTTGTGGCGGCCTGTCAATACCGTGGGCTTCCGCGGGCTGTTAGTACTCGATACCATACAGGCGTCTCTCCCAGAATGCAGGAGCTTGTGTCGTGCGTTCACTATCTGCGGTCCTGTCGTTTGCGTTCGCCGCCGCAGCTTTCGCGGGCGAACCAACGCCCGACGAGGTCGATAGGGCCATTCGCCAACTCGGCGACAAACGCTACGCCATTCGCGAACAAGCGTCGGCTCAGCTATGGAAGTACGGCCTGGCGGCCGAGGCCGCTCTGCGGCGTGCTGCGAAGAGCGACGATGCCGAAGTCGCCCGCCGAGCCAAGGCTATCCTCGAGAAATTCGATAGCGGCCTGTATCCCGACACTTCTCCTGCGGTCCGCACTCAAATCGATGCGTTTCGTGCCGCCGCTGGCCAGGAAGACGCATTCGAGCGTCGGCGTGCCGCCGTCGATGAACTGATCAAGCTCGGTCGGCCGGGCTATCTCGCTCTTCACAAGCTTGGCACGAAAGCGACCGACGATGCCAAGCCGCTACTGACCTACGGTCTCCATCGAGCGGCTTCCATCGCCGCAGCAGGCCTCGAACCGGCTGAGGCCGAAGCGCTTCTTTCCACAACAGTTGAAGCGGGGGACGATACGCAACTTGCCAACTATACCGCGGCCGTCTTGTTTCGCGGCAAGATCGACGACGCGATTACTCGGTGGGAAGGCGCTACGGCGAATCCGAGCCTTGCGGCTGAAGTACTGACCTACCTGTACCGTGCTCGCGGTGACTTGGCTGCCGCTCGCAAACATGCGGAGACCGTGGAACGACCTGAGCTGCTCGATGCCGTGTTATGGGAGCAGGGCGACTGGAAGGCTCTCGCCCGCCGACCCTCGCTTGGCATGATCCGGTTCGACCCGTTTGCCAAGACGGGCGTTGGGGTCAAGGCACTGTATCACCAGCTCGCTGGCGAAGTCGATCAGGCGACGGTCGAGCTGTCGGAACTGCGGACCACCACACTGCCAGCTGATGACGCGAGTCTCGCCAAGGCCGTCGTCGGAGGGTTGATGCTCGGCGAGCAAGTCGCCATCGCGCTCGATCGCGCGGGCAAAGTCCCTGGCGCGAGGCCGTTGGCCTTTGACATTCTCGCATCGCAGTTGCGGTATCGCGAGGCCTTTGCGCTTGCCGACCTTGCCGATGATCCGGACATTCCGACACCCAGGTCGCTCGACATCAAGAAGGCCATCGCACTGCACCAACTCGGCGAATCCGATCGGGCAGGTCAGGAACTACGGCGAATCGCGGGAAGCCTCCAAACACCAGGCGATCATCGCGAGGTTACGGAGCTTTCACGCTCCCTGATGCGGCTCGGACTGAAAGGGCAAGCTCGGGAAACGGTCGCCGAGTACTTGAGCCGGTTGATGCTGCTCGCCGTTGATCCGGAGCAGGATCCTACATGGAAACTGCTCGAATCGGTCTTTCCACAATCGGGTGATGCGGCACGAACATGGTGGCGATACCTCCACCAGGCATTCCCGCGCGAGGAAGGTCCTGCCCTGATGAAGCGGCTAACCTCACTTCTCGACCCCGGCCGCAGTCCGCCGGTGCTGGATTCCTATCGCGATGGCCTCCTCGCTGCTGCGGACGGAGCCGCCGGTCGGTCGTTGGCGCATGCAGCAGTTGCAGCGGCCCATGAGGCGGCTGGCCGGCTTGATGATGCCATTCGCCTCACAGGCGAAGCGGCTCGCGGTTCCGATGACTTCCTGCTGTGGCTCAAGTTTGGTGATCTGCTCGCCGCGCGGCAACGTTATGACGAGGCCGCCGAAGCTTATGCCGGCGCTTGGCAACGCGACCCAAGTCATACAGGGGCTTCGTCGACGGAGTACACCGAGTATACCGAAGACGCTCGACACCAGGACGCCACCTTCTTAGCGCCGTTTCTGCGCGGTTGGTCACTGATGAAGGCAGGTAAGGCGAAGGAAGCGAGGGCACAGATCGATCTTGCTCACAGACTTCCACTGGGTGACGTCGCCCAGCGCGGACAACTGGCCGCGGAGTTGCTTAAGCGTGACCTGCCGGAGTTTGCGAAACACGAGCGCGACCTGATTCGCAAGCTCGGCTGGTATCCCGCGTGGGACTCCATGCTATTACCAACGTGTCGTGAAGCGGTGGTGGCCAAGGACTTCGCTCGGGCTGCGGAGTGTTACGATCGGATCGGTCTGGGCCTGCAAGCCAACGGTCGAACCTTTACCGACGGCGGATCATATCTATCCGTGCCAGCGTCAGCCCGATCGTATCGCGCCCGAGCGGCGCTTATCGCGGGTAAACTGGACGAAGCGATCGCGCTCGCTGATGCCGCGTTGGTGCTCTCGCCTGGTTACCAGGATGCTGCGATTCTACTCGTCCCGGAACTCGAGAAGCGTGGCCGAACGATCGATGCCCAGGCGCTCTTTCGCAAGGCCATTGCTCCGTACGAGACACTGGCGAAGGAATACCCCAAGAGTGCATTCGCGCACAATGGAGCAGCATGGGTCGGCGCGTGTTGCCATCGTGAGCTCGACGCGGCCCTTGCCCATGCGAAGTCGGCGACCGAACTGGCACCAACCAACGCGGGCTATCTCGACACATTGGCGGAGGTGCACTTTCAGCGGGGCGAGACAGCCAAGGCAATCGAGCACATGGCACGGTGTATCGACTTGGAACCGAAGCGAGCGTACTTTCGCCGACAGATGAAGCGATTTGAGTCTGGCGATCGCAATACACCACCACCGGACGAGGACGAGTGACACAAGATCGCGTCGCAAACCCGTAAGTGATTGGGTCGGCCACAACGAATGACTGAACATAGGATGCCGTTTTGTCGGAGGCGCGGTCCCGGTTCCGGAGTCGGTTGTGTTCGCCGCAATGTTCCAGGCCGAGATGCTGAGAGCGGCTCGCCGCGGTCACGCTCATGTTCTCCGTTGGTGTTTCGCGGGCTGGCTCGTCCTTCAGATCCTGTACTTCTTTCAGACCGAGGATGCCCAGCGTTTTTCGACCAATGCACGACAGTTTGTGAATGTGCTGTTGATCCAGCAGTTCGTCATTCTAGCGCTTGTTACGCCCGCGTTTGCCGCGGGTGCCATAACCGACGAGAAGGCTCGCGATACGCTCGAAAGCCTCTTCACGACACACCTAGGCTCTGCGGCGATTGTTGGTGGCAAGCTCGTCGCCCGCGCACTTCAAGTCGCCCTGCTCGGTCTCGCAACACTGCCGGTCGTGGCATTCTTCGGGCCCTTCGGCGGTGTGCCGCCGGAGTTCGTCGTCGTCTTTCTTGCCGTGTCGGTCCTTCTGCTGTTCGCCGTCAGTTCGGTCAGTCTTCTCGCCTCCGTGTGGACGCGGCAAACGCGAACGGCGGTTATCGCGGTGTATGCCGTCATTGGTGCCCTGGTGTTCTTGCGCGTTGCGGGATTCTTGCCAGTGCCAGATGCGATCGTGGACTCGCTTAATCCACTTCGTCCGCTTGAAACGGCCTACGACCGCGCGAACCCAGCCGAGGTCGCTCGCCGACTTGCCTTGGCAACGATCGCATTTGGGACGATCAGCGTGGTGTCTTGGCTCATCGCGTCCTGGCGGCTCAAGGCCGCGTACATGGGGCAGCTTCAGGCAAGGCCGCGTGGCCGGCTGGCGTTCGTGGACCTCGACCGGCCCCGGCCATCCAACGATGCTCTATCGTGGAAGGAACATCACGTCGGCCGGCGTTTGCCACGCTGGTTGACGCTACCAACCGTATTTGCGGCCGGTGCCGGCATCACCCTCGCCGTAGCGGGTCGACAAGTTCGAGCTTACGAGATAGCACATATTGTCTATTGGGCGGTCCTTGCCTTTAGCGCCATGGTCGGCGTCCGCGCGTCGGGAACGATCGTCGGCGAACGCGAGCGTCAGACATGGGATGGCTTACTCACGACGCCGTGGAGTTTTGGCGAGTTGGTGCGCGGTAAACTCCACGGCATCGTTCGCGCCACATGGCCGTACGTCCTGGCGTTCGATCTCGGTGTCGCGGCCGTCTGCGGGGCAAGCGGAATGCTGGACCTTACAACCTTTGCGGTACTCGCGCTCGCATTGGCTGCAGTTGCCACTGCAATTTGCTACCTCAAGCGCCCTATTTCGCCCTGGGCCATCGGTGCGCTGACGCTGGCCTATGCGCTGGTTGGTGGATTGCAGATGCTGGTCGTTTTCGCCGTAGGCCTGCTGGTCGTTTGGCTCGCAATGAACTTTCTCGGCTCTGTTGGCCTTTGGTGCTCCGCACGAGCGAGCAGTTCGTGGCGAAGTCTGATGCAGACAATGTCAATCGGATACCTCGGCGGAGTTGTGTTGTCGTGCGTCGGAATGCCATTGGGGTGCGTCACCGGCTTGATTCTACTGGTCCTGGCGGCCATGTTGGAAGCTGTTGCCCGGGCCGCAGGTACACAGTCCGCCGGACGAGTGACGTCACTAGACGTCCTCGTTCCCTTTGTCGTTTGTGCAGGTATCGGTTTTGCCTATTGGTGGGTAGCGCGCCTGTTCGTGATTGGAGCCGAGCAGCACCTGGAGCGGATGGATCGCATTCCTTCGGGCTACGTAAGACACATTGCGATGAACCAGCCCATGCGGCCGTTCGGCCCAACTCGCCGGCGACGGGAATGAAGTCTAATCTCGGCCATATCGACATCGGAGCACGCTGCTAAAGTCGTTCGCCGCAGGGGCCGACAACACTTGCGGCGAAGGCTCCATCGTCGTCCCGAGGTCGCAGGCCGGTCCATCGGGTAACGAGCGACTCGAGGGCCGGGAAGAAGCCGACCAGGGCCAGTGGCCGGTTACACCACCCAGTCGTGATGCAGTAGTTGACGGCGTGCGGTGCGCGGTGGTGTTGGTCGTGCTGCTGAACGCTAAGCACCAAGCCCCAATTCTGGAGTCGACGGATCAGTGCGGGCGGTGGTCGCATGTGGGCCCACTGGTGGACCTGGTTGGTTGGCAATGCCGCCGCAACAAAGGCGATCAGGAAAGTGCAGGCGAAGCGACCGAGTTCGTTGTCCAGGTCAACGATGAGTGTGCCGACCTGTAGTGGCAGCGACAGCATGGCCACATCGCCATTACAGTCAATCCAGTCACGCTTCAGAAAGTCATCCGGATTCACGTGGTGAACGCGGAACGGCCGCAAGAAGCGTCGTCCGAAGAATGGCATCGTCTCGCGGCCCCAGGTATCGGCTGTCCAGTGGACAAGGCCGGATAAGAAGTCGGCTACGATCACGCCAACCAACAGGATGATCGGAAACCACCATGACGCGATCATCGGTGTCATCGCCAGACGACAGATGTTGGTTGCCAGCAATCCGAAGGCCGCGACCAGACTGGCGACCTCGACAGCTCGCGTGAGTGGGGCAACGCGATCGTGCGTCGGCAACGAGAGCTGAGTCGGCTGCATCTCAACCCCCTTTGCTGTGGGTACTGTCGCAAGCGAAATTGCCGACAGTTGCGCTGAAGTCCTCGATCGCGCGCCTCGATTCCGGTCGAACGACGATAGTAGGCCGCACCGCCCGCAGATGCGCAATCGCTTCCTCGGCCGACCTCGCATGACCACTGGTCAACAGGTAGGCCCCAACGACGGCAGCACTGCGCGAATAGCCGATCTTGCAATGGACGTAGACGGTCCCGCGCGACGCTTCCTTGGTAATGAATGCCACGGCGTCCGCGATTTGCGCCGCCGTCGGTGCGGTCAGATCCAAGATCTGGATGTTACAGTAACGGCCACGGCGGAATGCTTGAGTTTCGGAGAACTCGGCCGTTAGATCGAGGACTGCCGTCACGCCGCCTTGGATCGCGATGGCCGCTTCATCGCTTGACAGCACTCGACCGATCCACACTCCCGGCACGACCTCGTCCCAGTGACGGCACTGGCGAGCGTAATAGCGCAAAGACAGCCATTGTCCGAGCAAAACGGGAGCCAGTACGAACCTGGCGCTCCATGGTAGTTTCCCATCCTCCTTACGGTAGGCACCAGGCCCAAGACCGAAGTACCCGGCCGCAATGGTCCCCAGGCCGACGCCCCAGGGCAGGAGAAACACGCCCCACCGCCACGTCAATACTGCCAGCGTTACCACAAAGCCTGCGAGCACCGCGTACCGCCGACCAAGCGTCGGGTTCGGGACAATTTCCCGGTTCGGCGGTGACTCGCGGAAAAGGTAGAACGCAACGGCTGCCAGTACGAACCCGCCCGCGATATCGATCAGATGGTGCTGATAGGTTAACACAGTCGAAAACCCGATCAGGCTGAACCAAACGTCGGACAGGACTCGCACAAAACCTGTCGTGAGTCGGGCGTAGTGGATCGCCAAAATCGTCCGCAAGGTGATATGTAACGATGGAAACAGATTGTGCGGATAGGCCATGAGGTAGGGAACGGTACACGACGCTTCGACGAAGTCGCCGAACCCGCCGTCGATGTGTGGGCGTCGCCAGACCAATGTCAGCGGAAGCAGAAGAAACAGCGTCGACGCCACCAGAATCGAAAACGTGACTCGCCGGGCGAAGGTCGTCATTTCCCGTTCACTGCGACATAAGAAGGGAGCTGCGAAGAAGAACAGGTCGATCGACATATACGGCACGATCAGGAGCGGAACATACGGAAGCCCTAACTCCCAATCGAAGTACCACGTGCCCACGTTTGAGCGCTGGGCCGTGAACCAATTGGTGCCACCGTACAGCAATAGGAATAGCGCGGACAGCGATATCGACGTCATCAACGCACGACGCATGAGCAGCGTCATGAAGAACCTCCAACCGACCCGTCAGCAACGATCAAAACAGGTGGGAACCGCAATTCGGTCGTCAGAACGCTACGCGTTTCGCCACCGACACCGTGAAGATGCCCCACGGGTCGATTGTCTGACCGATCTTCTCGAACCCGGCCGATCGCACCAGCTCGTCGATTTCGGCCTGCGTACGGCGACGCATAACCCACGGCTGGCCCTCGCGGTTGGTTAACACACGAGCGATAAACTCGACCTGCGGATGCCATGGCTGATTGGTGTAGATTAGGGTGCCCCCTGGCTCGACCGCCTGGGCCAACCCGCTAAGGGACTGCTTGAGCGGTTCGTTCTCGGGGAACAGTTCGTAGAGTCCAGACACAATGGCAATCGTTGGCCGCGGTGTGATCGCCGCCAGTGTTGTGGCGTCGAAGGCGTCACCCTGCACGACCTGAACGTTCCGCAGGCCGAACTCACCGACGAGTTTGCGGGCGGCTTCAAGGTTCTCTGGCTTGTAGTCCCGGAGGACGACTTCCGCGTTGACGTCGGGCATCTGGCGCACGGTGTCGAGGACATAGCGACCGGGACCAGAAGCTATATCGAGAATGCGGACAGGCTTTCCGCTACTGCGCGTCCGTTCGATCGCTTCACGCAGCACCTGCTGCAAATGGGCACGGCGTAACCGAATGCCACGCCAGCCGATGCTCTCTAGGTAGGAACGATCGATCATCCGGCCGACGAACGTGGTTCCGCGAGGCTGGTTTTCGTACACGTAGTCAAGCGTAACGCCCGAATCGAAGCCGCTCCGCCACCCCAAGGCAACGCCATCACTGAGCTTGCCAATCGTCTTCATCAACCCACGGGTAATGGCAAAGCGAGGCGAGCCCGGACCGCAGAGGCGATCGTACTCGCGCTTGGAATAACCCTGTCGGTCGGCATCGAGAAGCGACACCGGAGTAGGCGGTTTGTCAAACAACTCCGTCGCGAACGCCCTCACTTTTTCGACGGCGCACGCCCGGTCCTTCTCGTGAAAGACAGCGTGGTAGAACCCCGGTAGATCCTCGATCCGCTTATGCGGTGACGATAGCGCATCGAAGAACCTATGCTGAGCGGATGCTTTCACGACCCAGTCAGCTTCCGATACGAGCACCAGCGATGGCACCGTAATTGCGCCCGCATCGGCTAGCAACCGAGTCGATGTGTCGTAAAGGTCGAGAAGCATCCGCACTGAAATCGTTGGGAAGATCAGGGGATCGACCTTGTATGCTTCAGCCTGCTCGCGGTCGTGCGTAAGCATCGTTGCTTTGACGTAACTCTTCACCGTGCCGCGACCGAACAGACTCTCCTTGAGTCGCAAGAGTGGAATTGCAAACGGGACGTAGAGCTTCACGCGAAACGCCGGCGTCGCCAAGACCATTCCCCGAATCCGTGGGGCAAAGTCGTGAACCCATGTCGCGGCAATAACCGCACCAACGCTATGAGCGACGACAACGGTGTCCTCAATCGCGACACCGTAGACCGAGGTCACGTGGCGAGCAAACTCGTCGGCGTCCGCCGCGACAGTCGCGAGGTTCGGGGCATCGCCGCGGTCGCCGGACGATCGGCCATGACCGCGCTGATCCCAGGCAAAAATCGCCCAATCGGGCAGATTCAACGCTTCGACCGTTTCCTGCCAACGCCCGGAATGCTCGTGACCGCGATGAAACAACAACATCGCCTTGTTGGCCGGCTTGGCAGGCAGCCAGGCACGGTAGAAGAGGTCGGCCCCATCGCGCAATCGTAGGGTCTTTTCGAGCGGTGTAGTCACGACAACGACTCCTGGGAGGCCAGAGCGAGGACGGCTGTTCGCAGTTCCTCGGCAATCTGCAGGGCCGACTCCTTCCCACGTGGCCGGTGCGCAAACGTCAACGGCTGGCCGATGGTCACGGTGACCTTGCGCGGGCGAGGCAGCCATGTTCCTTTGGGTAAGGCGGCACTTGCCCCGGAAATGTAACACGGCAACACGGGAACATCGCTGGCGCACACCAACATTCCGATACCTGCCTTGAATTCCCCCATCCGACCGTTGGGCGAGCGCGTTCCCTCCGGGAAGAGAACCAGCACATTGCCGGGGTTATCGAGGAGCCTTCGGCAAATTGCGAGGCTTTGACGCGGGCTAGCCTCACGCTCGAATGGAAGGGCGTTGACAAGCACCGCCGCCGCAAACGCACGGTGCGTCGTGACGAAAAAGTAGTCGCGAGCCGCCGCCGGGAACGCTCGGTGCAATTTGGCAAACGGCAGGGCCGCCAGCAGGCAGACCGCGTCCAGATGGCTCGAATGGTTCGCGACGAGGATGTACGACCCGTTGGCTGGCAACCACTGACGGCCCCGAACACAGAAACGATGATATACCCTGAGCCAACCTCGCACCGCTACAGCCGCGAGACCGCGCAGGCCGTAGACGAGCATGTCCGGCTCGCGCGGAAACTGCTTCAATCGTGCGGCGAGCGACTGTTCCAGATCGCTCGCGGGGTCGTAGTGCCAGGGGTCCATGCGCACTTTCCGTCGCTAACGCATCTGCCGCCGATAGTCAGTAGATGTCGTGTCGGAACCGCACGACGTGGAAGAATAGCGGTGCGACGTAGATCAGACTGTCGACCCGGTCGAGGATTCCACCGTGCCCGGGGATGGCCGCACCCATATCTTTCACACCCACATCGCGCTTGATGACGCTGATCGCCAAGTCACCCAGTTGCCCACCGACGCCGACGACCAAGCCGACCAGCAGCTTGTCGAACGAACTGAAGTGCGGCAGCGTAAACCCGAGTAACCACGGTAAGGCCATCGACACCACCAGTGCGCCGACCGAACCTTCCCATGTCTTCTTCGGGCTGACCTCACTACGAAGTTTGTGGCGCCCCAGCAGCTTACCGCAGGTAAAGGCAGCAACGTCATTCAGTTCAACGGCCACCAACAAGTACATCAGATAGGCATAGGCGTGTTTCGCATTCGTCAGAAATGCCAGGTGGCCAAACATCCATCCCAAGTACATGAACGCGACCATCGCCAATGCGACGACCTGGAGTTGGCCCTTTGTGCGATTGCGTAGCACCGGAATGGTGAGAATCGTCGCGATGACATACACCGGTAATGCCATGAACAGGCCGTACCATCCGGGTACGTTGAGGTATGGGTCTCGAACCAGCGTCGTGATGCCGACGACGATGACGCCGAGGTAGACAGTGCCCGTCGCCAGCCAGTCGGCATACAGGCCCGTAGCGCGGGCAAACTCTTTACAGCCAAAGACAGCCAGTGTCGTGAAAAAGACAATGGCAACCTCGCGACCGAGGAAGATCGCCCCAAGCGCCAGTGGCACCATGATGAGCCAGCCACGGTACGATTGCCAGGCGGGCTCGACGTTCTTTTTGAGCCCCCAGCGCAAAGTCGCGATCACGACACCCGCGACGCCGAGGACGCCCAGGACGAGTGTCGCATAGAAGCGGAACGCGGAGTTTTCGAGGGCGACCTGTGGAGACACCGTGGCCTCACTTGGCGCGGAGCGCCCGCACGATGCGGATCAACCGGACAACGATGGTCTGTACGCAGCCGAGAATGATAACAAGATATGTCCAGTCGAGGACGGTTAGCCCACAGAATCGAATGGTTCCCTCGCCGAACCACAAGAACGCGAGAGTGGTCCACGCGCCGACGTGCAATGTCATCATGCGCCACTGCTTCGACATCACGCCCGAAAACTCACGCTGAACGCCGACGGCCTGCCCGAGCGTGCCGACATAGGCAACGATGAGCGCGAAGATCGCACACCAGTAGCCGCCAAATGGATTGCACAGCCCACTGTGGGCGACACCCACGAAGATCAGCACGTCGGAAACGCGATCGGGAAGTTCGTTGACGATCTCGCCCGTCCGGCTCGCCTTGCCGGACGCCAACGCAACCATGCCGTCGAGCATGTTGCACCAGAGTCGCAGGTAACAAAACACCGCCGCCGGGATCAGAAGCACCGGATGGTGGCCCGATTGGCAGAAACAGAGCGCAGCAGCCGCGGCCGCCACGACAGAGCAGTACGAGACGGAATTCGGGTGGACATCGTGGGCAACGCACCATCGTACGGCACCGCTGGCGGTGCGGCGAAAGATGTTGGCAATTGGCCGTCGCCAGGCCGGTTCATACGAACTCATCGGCGGCAAGATACCAGACGAGGAGTAGCAGGGCAAGCGGCCGTCCTTGCTCCCCACACCCGCAGTTCGAGGCGCGGAGTGCAGGCCGTCCAAGACAGCGCCCTCTACCATCACCCCATGACGATCGCGTCGGCCGCGTTTCTTCTGTTTCTGGTGATGGACCCGCTGGGGAACATTCCCTTCTTCCTCGCCGCCCTCGGCACCGTCGATTCAATGCGACAGACGCGCGTCGTCCTTCGCGAGCTGTTGATCGCGTACGCCGTCATTGTTGCGTTCTTGTTCGCCGGTCGACCGATGCTGCACTTATTGCATATCTCAGAACCCGCGCTAACCATCGCCGGTGGCGTCGTGCTATTCCTGATCGCCGTGCGAATGGTCTTCCCGTCGCCCGAAAAGTCAATGCATGAAGATGTGGACGGCGAACCGTTCATCGTGCCACTGGCGATTCCGTACGTCGCAGGCCCTTCGACGCTCGCGACCGAAGTGCTATTCATGAGCCGCGAGCCGAACCGCTGGCCCGAGTGGCTGGCTGCGGCGACGATCGCGTGGCTGGCATGTGCCGGCATCCTTCTGGCCGGGAGCAGGTTGCGTCACCTGCTCGGCCAAAAAGGGCTAATCGCGATGGAACGGCTCATGGGGATGGTGCTCGTCGCTGTTGCCGTGCAGATGTTCCTGACCGGCTTTCGCGTGGCATTCGGCTTACCAGACGCGCCGCCGCTCGGTTAGCATCATCTGTCTCAGTGTGTATGCCTTGTGAACGGACCGTAGACGGTCCAGTTCGGCAGTTCGATGAGCCTTGGCCACAATGACAACGCCGACCGGCAGGGCAGCGACGACAGCCCAGACTGGAAGCGCACCACTGACCGATAGGGCAGTGGCGGCCAAGGCGGTGCCGATCGCCAGCGTGTCAATGAATCGAGTATTGACGGACATAGGTGCCTCTCTTGTTCGCTACAGCAATAGTCACGGAGCGGCCGCAGAAACGGACAGCGCTACCGGGGTTTTCGTTCGGGCGCGAGTCACGCGGCGTAACCATTCGCCCGCGCCGTCAAAGAGTGAGTATGCAACTGGAGTGATGAGAAGAGTCAGAGCGAGCGACAGGGCTTGCCCACCCAAGATCACCTTGGCCATGCTCGCCCGCGTGCCGGCACCCGGGCCCTGACCCAGCGCCATCGGGATCATCGCGGCGACGAGCATCACGGTCGTCATCAGGATGGGCCGAAGGCGCACACGGTTCGCCTCCAGGATGGCGGCATCGCGTCCCAAACCCTGACGGCGCAATTGGTTCGTCGAATCGACCTGTAGGATGCCGTTTTTCTTGACGATACCGAACAGCATAAACAGGCCCAACATCGCAAAGATGTCGAGGCTCGTGCGCAACATGATGAGCGATAGCACGGCAAACGGGATCGTCAGCGGAAGCGCTGCCAGGATACTGACGGGGTGGATGAAACTCTCGAATTGGGCAGCGAGGATCATGTACATAAACAGAAACGCCAGCAAGAATCCGATCGCGAAATTCGAGTTCGATTCTCTCAGCATCTTCGCGCGACCGATGAACTCATACCGGTATTCCGGTGGAAGACCCATCGTCTTGCAGTACTGTTCCAGTTCTTCGACTGCGCCGGCCATATCTTTACCTTCCAGGTTCGCCGAGATGACGACCTGACGCTGTCGACCGAAACGATCGATCGTGTTCTGACCCAGTGCTGGCTCCAGGCGAACGATGCTATCGAGGCGTACGACTCCGCCCGCTGCCTCCGACGCTGGCACGGTTATGCGAGCGATCGCCTCGCGGTCGGCCCTGCCAGCCTTTTCAGCCCGGAGCCACACATCGTATTGGCGGTCGAATTCCTTGTACTTCGTTACTGGTTCCCCGCCGACCAGGATGTTGGCGGTGGATGCAACACTCGCGAGCGAGACACCCAGGTCGGACATCCGCTCTCGCATGGGGCGGACCCGCAGTTCGGGTTTTCGCAGGCTTAGGCTGGTATCCACATCGACATAGCCGCCGCGTTCTCGCATCCAGGAGGCAATCTGTGCCGAATAAATTCGCAACTGCTCCATGTCCGGACCGCACAGATTGAGATCAATATCCACCTGACGGAACCCCTCGGACGTGATCGCTTCGACATCCTGGACCGCGGCCCTTAGATCGGGGTAGTCTTCCAGAATGACGCGAGCATCACGCATCACTTCAAACTGCGAATACGAACGGGCGGCGAGATCGGTAATTCGACAATAGACTTTGCCACTCGTGACATCGCCCATGCCCTTGGATGCTCGCCCTGTCGTGTCACCGATGGTGATGTAGGTCAATTGCACGCCACGAAGGCTACGCAAGCGACCCTCGATTTCGGTCAAGAGGGTATCGGCACGGCTCAACGTGCAGCCTTCCGGCAAGGTGACAGCCACCTCGAATTCACTTTGATCATCGCGAGCGACGAAATCCTTGCCGACGATGGCAAAGAGAACCGGCGTCGACACGAACACGACGAGCGAGGCTAACACGATGATCCAGCGATGGCGTAGCGAAAAGCCAAGCGTGGTCATGTAGGTACTTTCGATGGCCTTCCACATCCGACCGGACTTGCTGCCGTGTTCGGCATCTTCGGCTTTGAGGTAGCGCGAGCAGAGCATTGGCGTCATGGTGAAGGAGACGAACAAGCTGGCCATGACGCAAAATCCCACCACCCAGCCGAAACAGGACAGGAATCGGCCGACCTGACCGCCCATAAAGGCGATCGGTGCAAAGACGACGACGAGTGACAGTGTCGTCGCGATGACGGCCAGTGCTATCTCGCGCGTAGCCGACGATGCGGCCTCCCATGCGGACAGCCCCTTCTCCTCCATGTGTCGGAAGATGTTTTCATGAACCACGACCGCGTCATCGACGACAATGCCGATCGCCAGGATTAACCCGAGCATCGTAAAGTTGTTGATCGAAAAACCCATCGCCTGCATAAACGCAAATGAGCCGACGAGCGATGTCGGGATCGCAAGCGTCGCGATGATCGTCGTACGCCAGTCTCGCAAGAACAAGAGGATCGATCCACTCACAAGCATGGCTGCCAACAGGAGATGGACCTTCACTTCTTCCATCGAGTTTTCGATGAACCGAGATTGATCGAGGATTGTCTCGATGCGAATGTCATCGGGCAACCCCGCGCGCAGCTCGGCTAGTCGCTCCTTAACGGCGTGGACGACAGCAACGGTGTTGGTACCGGACTGTTTTTGCACGGTAAGGCTGACGGCGTTTTCACCGAGGCGGGATGGATCGCCACCGTCGGCCCGTGCCCAGAAGCGACTGACGCCGCGCGGCTCCTCGGACGAATCCTCGACGCGCCCCACATCTTCAATGCGAATCGGCTGACTGTTGCGATTCGCGACAATGAGCTTGGCGAAGTCGGCTGGCTTCTCGACTCGACCGACCGTCCGCAGCACGAGTTCCGATTGGCCGCGATCGACTCGACCGCCGGGCAACTCGGCATTTTCACGAACGAGCGCCTGACGGACGTCTTCAACCGTCAACCGTTCATACTTTTGCAGCTTGTCGGCGTCCAGAATGACGTTGATTGCACGCGTTCGACCGCCAACGAGAATGACCGACCCGACACCCGGCAACGTCTCCAGATCTTCCTTGATGCGCCGTTTCGCGATTTCGGTGATCTCGCGGAGGTCACGCGGCCCGGAGATGGCCAGCGTACAGACCGGAGCGGCGTCGAGGGCAAACTTGTCGATAATCGGAGGATCGGTACCGACCGGCAATTGTCCGACGACCGTTCGCACCTTGCTCTCAACTTCCTGAGCCGCGACCGGACCGTCCTTGTCGAGCTTGAACTGAACGACGACCTGCGAGAATCCCTCTTTTGTCGTCGATCGTAGTTCATCGATCGAAGAGACAGAATTGACGGCCTCTTCGATCGGCTTGGTCACCGAGGTTTCCATCTCCTCGACACTCGCTCCACGCAGCGTCGTTGTGACGGTTACGACCGGCAAATCGACATTGGGAAACGTTTCAACGCCAAGTCGCTTGTAGGAAGCGATACCGAGGATGATCGGCGCGCTGACGAGCATCGCCGTGAACACCGGCCGGCGAATGCAGATATCCCAGATGGCGTTCATGTCTTTCCCTTCGACGAAGCTCGGACGAGCCACCGGTCAATGCGGTGTTCAGGACTGCATTGATGTGCGTTCATTTCGGGTCATGCCCGGCTTCGCGCACCCGAATGGCGACCCCATCGAACAACTGCCCTTGCCCGCTCGCCGCGACCGCTTCACCGGCTTTCAGATCGCCCGTCACTTCGACCCACGTGCGGCCGTCCACGACCATCGATGGACCGACCGTCACGGCCACAGCCACGGCTCTAGCTTCGCGAATCGCAAATAGCTTGGTTACACCGGCGAACGATACGAGCGCTTCCTCGGGCACGGTTTTGGCCGATTCATCGATATGGCTGATGATGGCTGCCTTGGCAAAGCTCCCAGCCGCGAGTCTGCGGTCGGCGTTTGGGACGTGAATCTCCACCTGAAACGTGCGATTCGCCCGGTCGATCGTTGGGTTGACGCGAGCAACCTTGCCGGTGAACTTCTCGCCAGCGTAGGCTTCGACTTCAATCTCTACTGCTTGGCCGATCTTGACTACGCCGCGGTGACGTTCCGGCACGGTGGCTTGGAACTTGAGCGGGTCGTCGATCACGAGCTTGATTTGGTGCATCGCCGTCGGACCGGGCACCGTGCGAACCATCTCGCCCTCGGCGATCAGCCGTTGACAAACGACGTAACGCACTTTCGCGTCGCCGGTCACGCGAACGCTCGTGTCAGCCAGCTTCTGCTTCGCACTCTCAAGAGCCGCCGCCTTTTGCCGAGCCGATGCCAGAGTCGACTGGGCTTCGAGGATCGCTTGTTGCGTATTAGTCTTGGCTACGTCGTACTCGGTCTGAGCCAGGTCTTTTTCTTCCGCAGTCGAAGCTCCGCCACCGATCTTTACGACACGGTCGCGGCGCGCAAGTGCGTTCTTTTCCACGGCCCGTGCCTTGGCAACCGACGGGAGCGCATTTGGGTCAAACTCCGTTGTGGGAAGTGTCTTCAACCCGAGCCGGGATAGTTCCAGTTCTAGTCCGCGTTCGGCTTCTTGTACCGCAAGCCGGTAGTCGGTTGGATCGAGGTCAAAGAGGACATCGCCCGGCTTCACGGTGTCGCCAACATCGTGATGAATACGGACGACGCGCCCCTCGACCTTTGCCGAAACTGGTACTTCATCTCGTCCCCACAGGGACCCGACGACCGAGACCTCGCGGCGCATCGATCGAGGCGTAACAAGACTCGTGCTGACTGCAATTGCCCTTTTTGGAGCCGATGGAGCTGGTGCGTCAGCGTCGACAGGCGTTTTCGGCCGACCGCGGACCGCAGCACCGGTAACGATCACCGCGACCACCACCGCCAACCCGCCACCAATCTTGACGACTCGACTCATCAATCGCTCCGAATGTTGCGGCCGGCGAATGATTCGCCAATCGAACCATCAAGGCAAAGAACACAGATCGGTTCAGGCAGGCGTCGCAAGTTTCTGTGCCTGGGCACGAGCCGCCCGTGCAATCTTGCGAAATAGCACGAGGAAGATGTCCTGTTCCTCGTCGGTGAGCGCGGTCAGCATCCCGCGCAATATCGTTAGCATCTCGCGTCGGGCGGCTTCGAACACAACGCGACCACGCCCATCAGTCAGTTCCACGCGCACGATGCGACGATCTGCCTCCGACCGCAATCGCCGAACGATTTCCTTCTCTTCCAGGTGATCCACGAGACTTGTCACGGAATTGACGGCCAGTCCAAGGAACTCGGCCAACTCGCGCATCATCTTCGGTCCTTCGTCGCCGAGCCACTCCACAACACGCAATTCCTGACAGCTCAGCTCAACGTGCGGACCCCCGGCGACTGCTGCGTCCAGGAGTTGGTACTGGCGGACGATCTCATCGACCGTCTCGCGGAGGTCGGCAAGTTTGCGTTCTAGCTTCGTCATAGTACGCCAAAGGAATTATTCGATTATCGAACTATTCTAGGGATACCCATATTGAAAAGGGGTGTCAAGCACGAGTTGGGTCCGAACACCCCACGGAATAGCGGATACTCGTGAATGATTCCGTGGAGTTCTGGTGAATCGGATATAGTGTTCCGTAGGCTCGTCGTCGTTGTTCCGCACACCCTGTGGGAGACTCTCCATGCCACTGACTCGTCGTGACTTCCTCAAAGCCGGCGCGTTTGCCGCACTCGCACCTGCCACCATCCGCGCTGCCGACGGGAAGAAAGCCCCGAGCGGCCGTGTTCGCCTCGGCTGCATTGGCGTCAAGAATCAGGGCACCAACGATATCAAGGGCTTCCTCAGCAAGACTAACGCCGCGAATTGCCAAATCGTCGCGCTTTGCGACGTGGACCGCGATGTGCTCACCAAAGCAAAAGAATTCGTGGAAAAGGACGGCAAAGCCAATGTTGTCACCTACGGTGACTACAGAAAACTGCTCGAGAACAAAGATATCGATGCGGTTGTCATTGTGACACCCGATCATTGGCATTCGCTGCAGACGATTCACGCATGTATGGCCGGCAAGGACGTGTACTGCGAAAAGCCGCTTACGCACACCGTCGCAGAAGGTCGTGCCATCGTCAACGCGGCCAAGAAATACGAGGCCATCGTCCAAACAGGTAGCCAGCAG
Organism: Gemmataceae bacterium; assembly: GCA_046350275.1. Classification (GTDB taxonomy): domain Bacteria; phylum Planctomycetota; class Planctomycetia; order Gemmatales; family Gemmataceae; genus JAXMAS01. The sequence continues at coordinate 61,345 of JAXMAS010000012.1, read as the reverse complement.
CGGTCCGAGTATAAGGGCTATTTCCGCACCGCGGCCGAGATTGTCCGGAACGGAAAACTTGGCAAGCTGACGGAAGTGCGTGTTGGCTTGCCGGCTGTAAACTACGACCGAAACGCGAACTATGTGCCAGGTGCGAAGGACACGACGCCGCCCGCGAATCTCGACTATGACTTCTGGCTAGGGTCTGCACCCCTGCGACCATACAACGTCAACCGCGTACACTACAACTTCCGCTTCTTCTGGGACTACGCCGGAGGGCAATTCACTAACTTCGGCGCGCATGACCTCGACATCGTCCAGTGGGCGTTGGGCATGGACGCCAGCGGGCCGGTGAAGGTCGAGATGAAGTCCGTCGAGTTCAACCCTAGCAAGGCGTACGATGTCTCAAAGACCTCACACGTAGTCCTTACCTACGCTGACGGAACCATTGTCAACGTCGGCCAAGGAAACAAGGACTTTGCCGGCGGCTGCACTTTTATCGGAGAGAAAGGTCGAATCCACGTCAGCCGGAACAAACTTGAAGTCGAGCCGAATGGGCTGACAAAGTGGCGTCCTGCGGCCGGCGATGTCAGACTGTACGAAGCAGAGCAAGGCAACCACATGGCCAATTGGCTTGCGTGCGTCAAGTCCCGCAAGGCGCCCATTTGTGAACCGGAAATCGGTCACCGCTCTGCCACGGTCTGCCACCTGTGCAACATAGCGATCCGCACGGGTCGACCGATTCAGTGGGATCCCAGCACGGAGACGATCGTGGGCGACAAGGTGGCCTCGGCCATGCTGACAAAAGAGTACCGCAAGGGTTATGAACTACCAGCGGTGTGATCGCCGAGAGTGGCGCGCGGCCGGCGTGAACGGCCGCTCGCCACAATGGTTGCAATGCCACTCTCAATTACATCTTGTCTCGTCATCACTTACCGCTCAGCGACTCGCATCTGCAGAACAGCCCTTTGTGGGACCGCACCCGACCGATAGTTGCCCCTGGTAGCGGCGACCGGAGCGCGATATCGTCTCTTCGAGATGCCTGCATTCCTGTAAAGGACATTCCCGTGCCGCCAGCCCGTTATCAGTGGGCCGTCCTTGTCGCTACGCTCGCGACTTCGGTTCCGGCGCACGGACAACTGATAGCTCCCGACCATACCGTCGTTCTCGTGCTGGAGAATCGAACGTTTGGGCAGATGTTGGGGGCAGCGGACGCACCCTATCTCAACTCCCTCATTCCACAAGGCGGTCTGTTAACAAACTACTTCGCGGTGACGCACCCAAGTCAGCCGAATTACCTCGCGATGTTCTCAGGGTCCACGCAAGGTGTCATCGATAACACAACGCCAACGGTGCTGCCATTCACCAGTCCGAATCTCGGCGCTCAACTCCTCAATTCGGGCCGCAGCTTTGTCGGCTACTCAGAAGGGCTGCCGTTCGTTGGATACACTGGCGATAATGCGGGCGGTACGAGCGGGTACTATCGCAAGCACAACCCGTGGGTCAATTGGCAACAAGTAGGGGCTGGCCCCCACCCGACCAATACGCTTCCATCGCTGGTCAACCAGCCATTTTCTGCGTTTCCAACCGATTACGCGACTTTGCCCTCGGTCTCGTTCGTTGTCCCGACGCAGGCGAACGACATGCACGATGGCAGTACGGCCACTGGTGATGCTTGGGTCGCAGCGAACCTCGGTGGTTATATCCAGTGGGCCCGAACGCATAACAGCATGTTTGTCGTCACCTTCGACGAAGACGATGGGTCCGACAATAATCACATCTTTACTCTGTTCGTTGGTGCTGGTGTTCTACCCGGATCGAGTTCGTCATCGGTCTACAGTCACTATCATCTCCTTGCAACTCTCCAAGACATGTATTCTCTGCCTCGAACCGGAGGTTCGGACGGACTTCCAGCGATCAGCGGCATCTTCGTGCCCGTACCCGAAGCATCGAGTTGGGCCATGACTGCCTTCGGTGGCGTTCTTACCGGCCTTGCAAGCATCCGGGGACGATTTCGAGCGTGGGTCGCAAAGCCAGGCTGAGGACACGCCCGATCGTGTCCCCATTTCACCCTGCGTTGGAAATCAGTTCTTCGAATGACACGCCTTGCGCATCACACGATCGGCAAATGGGCGTCGGCCTTGGATTTCGTTTGACAACGCCTCAATGGGTCGATACTTTCACTTCCGGAATCATGTTGATGGTTCCGTGTGACGTTTCTGGGGACAAGGAAGGTCGTTGCCTCTCGCCCCCACCCATCACACCCGACCATACCGCGAAGATGTCACGGAATCGCCACCATGACCTTCACCAGCGGACCAAAGCGCTCGTATGCGCCAATACTGAGTAGTGCCGGGATCCTCGGCGATTGGGCTGAGCGCCAGCCGAACGCGCTTGCCCTATTGGCACCCGACCGAGTTCCGCTGACCTATCGCCAGATTTGGAACCAGGTCGAGCAACTCGCGCGACGACTCAACACTCTGGGACTGGGGCGTGGAGATCGAATCGCAGTCATCCTGCCGGATTCGTCCGAGGCGATTGTGACGCTGCTCGGCGTGTCCGCCTGCGCGACCGCGGCACCGCTGAACCCCGCGTATCAGGTCAACGAGTTCGTCAAGTATCTCTCAGAACTGCAACCCCGGGCATTGATTATTGCAGCGGGTCAAGACACGGTCGCGCGGGAAGTCGCGGTCCGGCAGGGAATCTCCGTATTGGAACTCAACGCTCATCCTGACAATCCGGCTGGCACCTGCACATTGGAAGGGCCGCCGCGTTCGCGCGCCAAGACCTGTGGACTGGCCCAACCCGAAGATTTGGCGTTGATCCTCTTCACGGGCGGGACAACGTCTCGACCAAAGCTCGTACCCCTGTCGCACAGAAATGTCTGGACGTGGGCGATCGATTTTGCCTCGGCTGTCGCATTGGACCCCCAGGACCGATGTCTCGCCATGATGCCGCTCTACCACAGCCACGGACTTGTGGCAGCGACTCTGGCTCCACTGTCCGCGGGAGGAAGTATCGCGCGGACCGATGGCTTCAATGCCCGCCAGTTCTGGCGATGGCATGAACTGTTGCAGCCGACCTGGTACACGGCTGTGCCGGCCATACATCAGGCGATCCTCGACTCGGCACCGCCGCCAAACAGTCTGTCGAGCCGCGCTAGGCTTCGCTTTGTGCGTTCCGGATCTGCGGCGCTGCCGCCTGCGACGCTTGCCGCATTGGAACAGCTCTTCGAAGCGCCCGTAATCGAGATGTACGGAGTGACCGAGGCTGGCCAAGTCACGAGCAATCGCCTACCACCTGGGGAGCGCCGGGCAGGCACGGTTGGATGGGCAGTTGGACCCGATTTCGCGATCGTGGACGAGCATGGGAATGCAGTACCGCAAGGAGAAGTTGGCGAGATTGTCGTCCGTGGACCAAGCGTTATCGCACGTTATGCCAGCCCACCCGAAGCGAACCACGATGCGTTTCGCGACGGCTGGTTTCGGACAGGTGACCAAGGCCGCCAGTCGGCTGATGGATGCTTAACGCTGACTGGCCGACTTCAGGACCTCATCAACCGAGGCGGTGAGAAGATCGCTCCTGGCGAAGTCGAAAACGTAATGCAACAACACCCCGCGGTAGCTCGGGCCGCTGTTTTTGCAATTCCGCATCCCCGACTTGGCTCCGACATAGCAGCTGCTGTGGTGCTCCGGGCTGGCCAACCCGTAGCGGAAGACGAGCTTCGAGCTTGGACACGCGAGCATCTCGCACACTTCAAAGTGCCGAGGCTGATCGCGATCGTGCCTGAGATTCCCCACAACAACCTCGGAAAGGTCCAACGCCATTCCCTGGCCAAAGCGCTTGGATTGGACCGCTCCCAGCCTCGTGGATCGCGCTCCGATCGAGCATTGGCACCACGGACTCAACTTGAAGCCAAACTAGCCGAGATTTGGCAGCACGTACTCAAAGTCGAATCCGTTGGTGTCACAGATGATTTCTTTGACCTAGGCGGTGATTCACTGGCGGCAATGCAACTGCTTACGATGATTGAGCAAAGACTGGCCGTTACGCTTCCTGTCCGGACTCTGCTTCAGGGCACAACTATCGAACGGTTGGCCCAAGCGATCGAACAGGACGACGGACCGAGTGTATCGACGGTTGTCGCCATTCGAAACGCTGGTTCGCGCACGCCCTTTTTTGCCGTTCATGGGGTCGGTGGCGAGGTGCTATTTCTCAACAAGTTTGCCCCGTATTTGGACGACGACCAACCGCTTTACGGCATCCAGGCTCCCGACCTGGCCTCCCGGCCGACCACATTTCAGAGCATCGAGGATCTCGCTGCTTGCTACCTGGCGGACATTCGTCAGGTCCAACCCCGCGGTCCCTATTTCGTTGGCGGGTTCTCCTTAGGAGGAACCATCGCGTATGAGATCGCTCAGCAAATCCGCAATGCCGGCGAAACGGTCGCCCTACTTGCCTTGATCGACAATGTCCCGCACGACTGCGGCGAACAATTCCACTATGCCCGACCGCGGATTGCGGCTCGGTTCATTCACAATGCCCTCGACTGGTTCCGTTACGATCTCTTTGACACTCGGCCATGCGACATGTCAACTCGGCTGCGTGTCAAGGCACGCAGTTGGCTTCGCCAGCTTGATGCGGCGATTCGCAACGGCACCAGTAACATCCGCACGCCCGAGGACTTCTTCGATCTATCGTCGGTCTCGACCGATTTCCGGGCGCTGCTGGACCACCTATATCAAGCATACATGCGCTATCGGGCCAAGCCCTACACGGGAAATGTCGCGCTGTTTCGTGCCCAGGCCCAAGCACTGTTTTCTCGGCACCGACTGTTACCCGATATGGGGCTGAGCAAACTCGTCGCAGGCAAAGTAACCGTCTATTCGATTCCCGGCACTCACGATAGCATCCTTCGCGAACCCTATGTGCAAGAGCTAGCCCGTAAACTGCAGCGTGCATTGAACGAGTCACAGCGCCTGGCCGGACCGGCGGCCGCGTAACACCGGTCCGCCCTGATTACAAAAGCTGAGCGATTCGAGATCATCGTCATGCCTACGCTGCCGGTTACACGGGTTGTCCTCTACAAGCATGGCGTCGGCTACTTCGAGCGTGAGGGCGTCGTCGAGGGCGACGCCCCGCTGACGTTCTCGTTCGCCCAGTCGGAAGTGTCCGACGTGCTAAAGTCGCTCACAGTCCTCGACCTCGGCGGTGGGCACATTGAGGCGGTCAACTACGACTCAACCAAGCCGCTTGCGCAAAAGCTTGCGGACATCGCACTCAACATTCCCGATCGCGAGAGCCTGGTCGCACTACTTCCGCAGCTCAAAGGCGCGCGGATTGCCCTCAAGCTGCGGCCGGGAGACGAACCGACCGATGGCATCCTGCTCGGCGTCGACACGCACTCGAAAGAGACCGACCATAGCGTCATCAAGTCGGTGTTTGTCTCGGTAATGACCGACTCCGGCGACTTATGGTCGTTCGACCTGTTGGAGTTGTCGAGCCTGCGACTACTCGACGAGAAGATGCAACGCGACCTCGAGTACTACCTGCGGACGCAGTTGGCGGCGAAGAAGAAGGAAGCGCGGACGTTTACCTTCTTCGCGGCCGGCACCGGCCGGCGGACGGTGCGGCTCAGCTACGTCGTCGCCGCCCCGGTCTGGAAGGCGACCTACCGGCTGCTGCTAAACGAGGACGCGCCGCCCCAGATTCAGGGTTGGGCCGTCGTCGACAACGTGCAGGAGGAGGACTGGGATCAGGTCGAGCTGACGCTGGTCGCCGGGCTGCCGGTGTCGTTCGTCCACGACCTGTACACGCCGCGGTACGTCGAGCGGCCGACGGTCGAGGTGAAGGAGACGACCGGCGTACTGCCTCCAGAAATCGCGGCAGGATTTAGCGACGAGGTACTCGCCGAGATCCCGTTGGGCGGGCACTCGGTCATGAGGACAATGGCGGTCCCAGCCTTGCGGCGAGCGCCCGCCGCCGTTGAGATGGCTCGCTTGTCCGCCCCGAGTTCCGTGCCGGTACAAGTCCGCGAGCGGCAGGTCGGCGATCTGTTCGAGTACAAGGTCGAACGGCCCGTCACGATCCGCCGCGACCAGTCCGCCCTGGTGCCGATCGTGCTGAAGCCGTTCGACGGCCGGCCGGTCCTGTTCTACCAGAAGGCGGCGCGGGCCGGCAACCCGCTGCGGGCCGTCGAATTCAAGAACACCACCGGCCTGACGCTCGAAGGCGGCCCCGTCACCGTCCTCGACGGCGGAAGCTATGCCGGCGAGGCCATGCTCGATACGCTCAAACCGAACGAAGACCGGCTCGTGCCCTACGCCGTCGAGCTAGCCGTCCGCGTCACCGATAGCTTCGACACGCACGACGAATACGTCCACCGCGTCACCGTCCGCAAGGGCGTGCTGAAGGCCCAGTTCGCCCGCGTCCGGCAGACGACCTACACGGTCGCCAGCAAGTCGGACAAGGATCAGGTTCTGTACCTCGAACATCCCCGTGAGGGGAAGGAGTTCAAGCTGTTCGACACGCCGCAGCCGCACGAGGCGACCGACTCGGCGTGGCGGTTCCGCACCGTGCTGCCGGCCGGGCAAACGATCCGGTACGTCGTGAAGCAGAAGATGCTCGAAGCCCAGCGACACTCCCTTGCCGCCACCGGCGACAGCCAAATCGCGGCGTGGCTCGACCAGAAGTACCTTGACGCGGCGACGGCCCAAGCGCTGCAACAGGCGTTGGCTCTCCGGGCACAGGCCGCGGATCTGACGGCCGCGGCGGGCCGGCTGCAAGCAGAGCGCGACGCCGTGTTCAAAGACCAGGCCCGCGTCCGCGAGAACCTGGCGTCGCTCGGCGACAAGGCCGGCGAGAAGGCGCTCCGCGAGCGATTCGTGACGACGCTCGACAAGCAGGAGACTCGGCTGGAGGCGATCGCGAAAGAACTTGCGGCCATTGAGAAAGACGCCGACGCCGCGAGGGCGGAGGTCGCCAGGTTGCTCGCGGGGTTGGAGTACGAGAGCACCATCTCCTGACGCGCGAAAGCCCACCGATGGCAATCGGTGGGATTGTTACCCACCGATTGCCATCGGTGGGCTTTGCGCGCCTCTCTCCTACATCAATCTCCATGCGGATCGCGTCGATCACGGCCGGGGCGGCGGGCATGTTCTGCGGGTCGTGCCTGCACGATAACGCCCTCGCCGCGGCTCTCACCCGGCTCGGGCACGACGCCCTGCTCGTCCCCACCTACACCCCAATCCGCACCGACGAGCCGGACGTATCAACCCGCCGCGTGTTCCTCGGCGGTATCAACGTCTACCTCGACCAGTCGTCCGACGCCTTCGCCCGCGCCCCGCGGTTCGTCCGCTGGCTGCTCGACCGGCCGGCACTCATCAAGCTCGCGACGAAGCTGTCGCCCCTGCCCGATTACGGCACGCTCGGCGAACTGACGATCTCGATGCTCCGCGGCGAACACGGTCGGCAGCGGCGGGAGTTCGACGACCTCGTCGGCTGGCTTGCCGCCGACGTGAAGCCGCAAATCGTCACGCTCACGAACGTCCTGTTGTCTGGCTTGGCCCCCGCGATCAAGGAGCGGCTCGGCGTTCCCGTGGTCGCGCATCTGCAAGGCGACGACGTGTTCCTCGACGCGTTGAGCGCCGACCACCGCAAGCAGTGCGTCGAACTGATCCGCGCGAACGACGCCGCCATCGACGGCCACGTCGCGACGTGCCGCGATTACGCCGACTACATGGCCGAGTACCTGGGCGTCTCGCGCGGCAAGATCGATCATGTCATCCCCGGCATCGACCTGAAGGGGCACGGCGAACGAAAGGCCATGCGATTCGATCCGCCGTTCGTTATCGGCTACTTCGCTCGAATCGCGCCGGAGAAGGGATTGCATGTCCTGGCCGAAGCCTACATCCGGCTCCGACAGATGGGCGGCGTGCCACCGACGCGCCTGCGGACGTCCGGCTACCTCGGCCCGCACCATCGCGGCTACCTGCAAGGCGTTCGCGACACGCTGGCCAAAGCCGGCCTCGGTGGCGAGTTCGAGTACGTCGATTCGCCTGATCACGCGAGCAAGGTGCGATTCCTCCAATCGCTCGATTTGTTCAGCGTGCCAGCCACGTTTCGCGAGCCAAAGGGGCTGTACGTGCTTGAAGCCCTGGCCAATGGCGTCCCGGTTGTACAGCCCGCGTTTGGCTCCTTTCCCGAGTTGATTGACGCGACCAGCGGCGGTGTGTTGACGAAGCCCGGTGATACCGACGATCTTGCCGTCGCCCTCGCCCGTCTCCTCGCCGACGCTAGCGAACGAGAGCGCCTTGGCCGGGCCGGCCAGGATGCCGTCCGCACTCACTTCACATCTCAATCGATGGCCCGCACAACCGCTGAAATCTACACGCGCTATACAACCGACACGACCGGAAGGAAGACGAGCGCATAGATTGCCATTTTGAGTGGATTTCTTTCAGAAGTCGCGCATCCGGTTCTTGCGTTCCGCAACGATTCTGCTTCACTGGATGGAACCACGGGACGTATCGGGTTGACCACCGGTACGGACTGTACTCGCCGCGACGGCGCATCCTAGGAGGCACCCCCCTGTGCGACGACCCCGTTCCCGTCTCGTCCTCATTCCGTTGGAAGACCGAACCGTACCGGCTGCTGTAACGGCAAACCTTAGCGACGGCATTCTCCGCATATTCGGAACGGACGGGCCGGACGCGATCATGCTTCGGTATGCCAACAGCAACTATACGATCGACAGTGTAACCGGTGTGTTCGCAGCGAGCGGCGTCCAATCCCTTCAGGTTCTTGGCTATGGCGGCAACGATTCGATCGACCTTCGTGTTGCGCGCGTGCCAGTCGCTGTGGACGCCGGGGCTGGATATGACGCGGTTGTTGGCGGAATTGCGAACGACTCGATCGTAGGCGGAGTGGGCGACGACCTGATCTGGGGCGGGTCTGGTGACGATGCCATCGATGGCGGTGCGGGCAGTGATCGCCTTTTCGGCGACTCGGGCAACGACATATTGATTGGAGGCGCAGGCACCAACGCCATCGACGGCGGTAGTGGAACCAACGTCATCGTCGATGGCACGATTACACCGACGCCGACGCCGACGCCGAGTCCAACACCCACGCCAAAGACACCCGTCAACGACTACTACAGTCACATGTTTGCTGACGCGACCGTCCAGACGCTTGCGCGCACCTATGCGGCCGACAACTGGTTGGACCGCTCGGAAATGCTCGCAATCTACTCTCAGGTGTCGACCGACGGTACGGTGAGTGCTGCGGAGTTGAACGATCTCGATCGGCTGGTCCGACCAAACTGGGTCAACGTGCCGTCGTCGCAACAGTACGGTATGGCCGATTCCGTCCGTGTTCTCGGCCTGATGGTCGCGGAAGGCGACCGGGCCAATGCGACCTTCCAGGGTACGTCGTTGGGCAACCTGCAAGCGGGTTCGAGCGGTACCGTTCTGCAAAAGCTCGTCGCAAAGTGGTTCCTGGGGCAGGATCACCCGACTGCGTCAGGTACTTACCGCGCGGTTTCCGGATCGTTATTTGTCAATGGGCCGAGCTACCGTGATGTGGACCAAGGGGCCTCGGGCGACTGCTACCTCGTCGCGGCCCTGGGCGAAATGGCGCAGCTCAATCCAGATTCGATTCGGCAGGCGTTCACGGACAACGGCGATGGCACATTCACGATCCGTTTCTTCCGCGATGGCTCAGCTCGCTACGTAACAGTCGATCGTTATCTCCCCGTGAATTCTCTCAGTCGGGTTGTATACGCCGGTGTCGGTGGCGCGCGTTACGACTCGAGTGCTAACGAATTGTGGGTTGCATTGGCGGAAAAGGCGTACGCACAACTGAACCAATCGGGTTGGTCAGGACACGATGGCACCAACAGCTATGCTGGTATCGAGGGCGGTTGGAGCGACGACGTGTTCAAGCAGGTCCTCGGTGGTTCGGCGGGCTGGGTCTGGGCGAGCAAAGCCAACACACAGACGCTCGCAACCCTTGCGATCGCGAATACCCCAACGGTGCTGGGATCGAAGTCGTCGGGCACGTCGAGTGGTGTTGTGGGAGATCACGCCTACGGGCTGGTCGGTTTCAACTCGGTCACAGCGAAGTACACACTGTACAACCCGTGGGGCAGCACGCTCGAATTGACGTGGTCGCAGATTGTCGCAAACTTCAACGGATATTGGTACGCAGGATGACGCTTCGCAATGCTTCGCAGAAGCGTAGAATGGAGCTTCTGCGAAGCATTGTAAGCCGAGAGGTCGGAATGCCGACGTTCGTTACCACCCGCCGTGTCGAGTTCTGCGACACCGATATGGCTGGCATCGTTCACTTCAGCAATTTCTTTCGCTACATGGAGTTCGCGGAACAGGCATTCCTTCGATCGATTGGCCTGTCGGTCGCATGGCAGGACGAGGGCCAGCGCTTTGGCTTTCCGCGCGTGTCCGCCACGTGTGACTACCAGCGACCGGCGCGATTCGAAGATGTCCTGGAGATTGCGCTCACAGTTGAACGCGTCGGCGACAAGTCGGTCACCTACTCCTTTGACTTCACCTGCGGCGGCCAGCGGATCGCAAGGGGAAAGCTCAGCGCCGTCTGCTGTCGGAAGACGAGCACTGGAATGGAGTCGATGTCGATTCCGGACGCTGTGCGAGAGAAGCTCGCGTAGCCCCGTTCTTGCGGACGCCGTGGAAACAATGATCGAGCGGGGTCAGGGAAACATCAGAGCGATCTCGCGTCCGAATCGTGCCGAAAACGTGTCGACACCGCGGCCGATCAGATGGGCGCCATCGCGGAAATCCACATCTTCGCACCAGCCGCGTGCATCGATTAGCGGAACACCCAAACCGGATGCGTATGCGTATAGAGCTTTCTCGCCGTCCGCCGCGAGGAATGCTCGATACCACGAAGCCTCTGGCATTAGAAGGACCGCCACCGGCGTCCCCTTGGACTGGCAAAGCTGTAGGCTCGCACGCAGCGCGTGGTCCGCCGCGGGGTCAATGCGAAACGCGGCAAGCGCCGCGCCTTCCGTCCCCGCCATGGCCGTCCGCAGTTCACTCGCATGACCGGCATCTCGGGGTACCGGCGCGGGGAGCCAACCATCGTCATCACCAGCCGTCCAAGCGTAGTCCTGACGTTTGTCCCATGCGACCCAATTGGGACACCAGTGACTCATCAATACGAAGCGGTGTGCGTAGCACGGCAGGGCTCGCGCCTCGAGCCAATCCTCGGCGACGTGCAGCGATTGCTCGCCACGTCGCACGGTATTAACAACATCGCTCACCGTGTGACGAAAGGCCGGCACGCTGTCGAATTCGTGGATGCCGACTGGAAGCGCAGCCGGGAACACCTCAAGCACTACCGCGCGGGGCCGCACACCATCGCGGAACAGGCGCTCGAGTGCCAGGTGCTGCACGACCGGCCCATGACGAGTCAGACCGAAATTAAAGCTCGGCAATGCACCCGATGCCAGCACCGATGGTCGGAGTCCATTCAAGACTCGCGAACTGCCCAATACGACGAGAGCCTCCGCGCGATGGCGGCGAAGAAGGTGTAACTTGTGGCCGTATTCTGGGTCGCGCCATTCGGGACGCCGCGTCTCCAGCGCGACCGAAAAACCAATCCCGATTGTCGCAATGCCGATCAGAAACCAGCCCAACGCTGATCGGGCACGTCGTTCGGCAATCGGTTTGCGGCGCTTCATCGTCCCAGGATATACCCACGAATTGGGTATCTGGGCAAGGCGGAACGGCTTGAGGAACCGGCTTTAGGACATGGTGCGCGATCGCTCAGCTACCGGACTCACATCGCTTGGCGTCGTAGCGACTTATGCGAACAACGGAAGGGCTCGCCCATCGCAAAGTGCAACGGGGCGACCCAGATTATCGACAAGGTGTGCATCGGCCGGCACGCCAAGTGCGCGGAACACAGTGGCGTGGAGGTCCGCCGGGCCGCAAGCACCGTCAGATGGGGCCGATGCAATGGCGTCCGATCGGCCGTAGACCTGGCCGCCACGGATTCCGCCTCCGGCAAACGCGACGGAATAGCAATTGGGGAAGTGATCGCGACCGTGCCCACCACTAAGGCGCGGCGTGCGGCCAAACTCGGTAAGCCACACAACTAATGTCTCGTCGAGCCGACCGCGAGCTTCCAGATCGTCCAGCAGGGCCGCGCTGGCCTGATCGAGCGGCGGGGCCAGCCTGTTGCGGATGCGATTGTAATTGTCCCCGTGAGTATCCCAATGGTCGCCTTGGCCGCCATTGAGGTCGCCGGCCGAAGCGTAGATTGTAACGACCGGCACACCGGCTTCCGACAAACGCCGAGCCAACAGTGCCGACTGACCGCAGACGTGTTCGCCGTACCGATCGCGCATACGCTGGGGTTCGAGCCCAAGATCGAATGCGCTAGCGACTTCCGGTCGCAGGAGCAAATCGGCAGCCATCCGCTGGTAATGGGTCAATGCGTGTTTTGGATCGAGCGCAGTGAGGTGATCCCGTAAGGCATGCCGAGCGGCGAGTCGGCCGGCATCGAGACCATCGGGTAACGTCAGTTCGGCGGCACCTTGGTTCGAGGATACGCCGGCGTAGGCCGTTCCCCGGCCAGGATGCATCACCAGCGGGTCTGCGGTGACGCCGAGAAAGCCCCCGTCCTGACCATTGCATGCGCCGCGATCCGCAATGACGTACGGTAGACAGACCGCACCAGGGAAACCCGACTTGGCGCGAATGTGGCGCGACACCTGGCTTCCGAGGCACGGCCAATCCCTTCGCGACGGCATTACAGGCGAATCGTCGGCGAAGTCGGCAACTGCCGGCGCGTGGCCCGTGAGATTCCAGTACGCTCCGTTGCGATGTCCGCCACAGCGATGGTGAACTGAACGAACGAATGCGAGCTTGTCAGCCCGAGCAGCAAGTCGCGGCAAAGTCTCGGCGATGCGAATACCGGGTACAGCCGTGGCGATCGGCTTCGTCGGGCCGCGGATTTCGAGCGGAGCGTCCGGCTTTGGGTCAAACGTATCGAGCTGACTCATGCCGCCCCAGGCGAAGAACACGATGCACGACTTGGCCCGCCCCACGCCCGATTCGGAAGCTCGGCCCTGAAGCGTCAACAAATTGGTGAGCGAGAGGCCAAACGCGCCGAGTGCAGCGCGGCGGGTCAAACGGAAATCCCGGCAAACAATGTGCATCGAGTATCCCGATCCCGGAGGAGGAGTGTCATCGTACCGCTCAGAGGCCCATACCGTCAACGAAATTGACGATCGTGTTTTTTGGGGTCAGTCGCTTGACCCCAGAGTGGGGCGAAAGCTACGATACGTATTCCTACCGAGCGCGCTGCACTGACGATTCCCTCCCATACCTGCAATAGCGCGAAGGAGTTCGCACGATGACGATGTACACCCGCCTGCCTGCTTTGGCCTTCGTGCTCTTCGCTGGTGCACCGGCTATCGCTCAACCGATCCAATTGAACGAGGATTTCACGGTTGGAAATAACTCGATTGCCCAGCTTCAGTCGCGCGGTTGGATTCTCCAAAACAATAGCGACTCACCCAATCCAAGCGGTGCGTGGGGACCAGGGGCCAGCCTATTCAATCCGCCTCCGTCCGGGCCGAACGGATCGTACTGGGCGTCCGACTTTACGACGACGGGAGCCGATCCCGGTAACATCAGTGACTGGCTCCTCACCCCGGTCCTAACGCTCCGAGCCGGTGTGACAATGTCCTTTTTCACGAGGTCTGGCGGCGAGTTCCCAGACCGATTGCAAGTGCGCCTTAGTACAGCGGGTACCAGTTCCAATGTCGGTGCGACACCGACGGGTGTCGGGGACTTCACAACCTTGAAGCTGGATATCAATCCGACAATGGCCCCCGGCGGTTCTGCGGGCTATCCACTGATCTGGACCCAGTTCTCGGTCACTCTGTCGGTTGGGGAAGTGCCTACACCGACGACCGGCCGTTTCGGCTTCCGGTACTTTGTGCCCGGGTCGTCTGCGGTGAATGGTCCCGCCGACGTCATCGGACTCGATAGTGTCATCGTGACCGTGCCAGAACCGACCTCGTTGACGCTCGTCGGATTGGCTATTGGCGTCGGCATCGTGCGTCGACGTTCGCGTTCGTAGAACATCCGTGCCCGCTCCTTGCCAGGACCAACTTCGATGCCCCGCATCACGGTATACGCGGCTGCAGCCGTGTGTCTGTTCGCGTCCACACTCCGCGCCGCCGAAGCATTCGAGCTAAAGAACGGTGACCGTGTTGTCTTCGTCGGTGACGGCCTAATTGAGCGTGAGCAGCAATACGGTTTCCTCGAACTAGCGATGACACCTCGCTTCCCCGATTGTAACGTCACCTTTCGCAACATCGGTTGGAATGGCGACACGCCGGCTGGGGCCTCGCGAGCGGGGTTGAGCCTTGTACAAGCCGGCACCGAAGCGCCGGACGAAGGATGGAAGCAGCTCGTCAATCAACTCAAACAACTCAAGCCGACTGTGCTAATCGTTGGCTATGGCACTGCGAGTTCATTCAACGGCGAAGACGGCGTCGGCCGATTTCGCGACGAGTTGGTGCGACTGCTGGCCCACGCCGACGAGATCGCGAAGCCCGAGCCGCTCCGGTGCGTGTTTCTGAGTCCGCTGCCGATTCCGACCGCGGGGCCGTACGCGAAGGTGATCGCCGAGGTCGCCGCGATGCGGCATGCGCCGGTCGTGGCCATGCCCGGCAAGCTCGATGGCGTGCAGTTGACGGCCGCCGGCTACCGTGAGGCGTCCAAGGCGTTGGAAGGAGCGCTGGGCTGGCCGACGACGGACCGCGCCGATGCGGCCACGGAGCGGCTGCGGCGCGAAATCGTCAAGAAGAACGAACTCTTCTTCCACCGCTCGCGGCCCGCGAACATGGCGTACATCTTCGGTTTCCGCCGCCGCGAGCAGGGGCAGAACGCCGTCGAGATCCCCAAGTTCGACCCATTGATCGCGGCCGCCGAGGAGCGCATCGCTAAGCTGCGGGCGCTCAAGCCGGTCGATTTGCCGGATGAGGCGGTGCGAACCAAGTCGGCCGTCGCCAAGCTTACGCCGCAGCCCAGGCCGGACTTCACCGTGGCCGACGGCCTTGAAATCACGCTCTGGGCCGAGAACCCGTTGCTCTTTAAGCCAACGCAGATCAACTTCGACCCGAAGGGCCGGCTTTGGGTTGCCAGCAGCGAGGTCTATCCCCAGGTCGAACCCGGCCAGACGGCCAACGACAAGATCATCGTGCTCGAAGACACCACCGGCTCCGGCCACGCGGACAAGTCCACGGTGTTCGCGGACGGCCTGTTGATCCCGACCGGCCTCGAGCCGGGCGACGGCGGCGTCTACGTCGCCCAGAGCACTGAGCTACTGCACTTTCGCGAGCGGGATGGCAAGGTCGAACGCCGCACCATACTAAGCGGCTTCGGCACTGAGGATACGCACCACAACCTGCATACGCTCCGCTGGGGGCCGGACGGTCGGTTGTACATGAACCAATCGATCTACACCCGCTCGGACGTGGAAACGCCGCACGGCGTCACGCGCCTGCGCTCCGGCGGCACGATGGCGTACGACACGAAGACTCAGCGACTCGACGTCGTATTTCGCGGCTGGGTCAACTCATGGGGCCACGCGTTCGACCGTAACGGACAGTCCTTCCTCACGGACGGGGCGGGCGGCGATGGAATCTCGTGGGGTGTGCCAGGGGCGATGTACACGACTTATGCCGGTGCTCGGCGGTTGCTGGGCAGCATTAGTCCCGGCAATTACCCGAAATTCTGTGGTTTGGAGATGGTAGATTCACAGCACTTCCCGGCTGATTGGCAAGGCGATCTGGTGACATGCGACTTCCGCGCGAATCGCATTGTCCGCTTCAAGCTGAGCGACGACGGCGCGGGCTTCGCCGCGAAACAGGTTGGTGAAATCGTTCGCGGCAACCAGGCCTCGTTCCGACCGATCGACGTGAAGCTCGGGCCGGACGGAGCGTTGTACGTCGCCGACTGGTCGAACCCAATCATCAACCACGGCGAAGTCGATTTTCGCGACCCACGACGCGACCGCGAACACGGCCGCATCTGGCGGATCGCCGCCAAGGACCGGTCGCCGACCCCGCGGCGCGACTGGTCGAAGGCAGACACAAGCGAACTGCGGGCGGCGTTGAAGTCGGCCAACGGATACGACCGAGCGAAGGCGTCCCGGGTCCTCATAGAACGGGGCGAGACGGCGCACCTGTACAACGCCCACGACGTTCAGCATCCAGAGTCGAAAGTCAGCGATCCAAACCCGCGTGTCCGTCTCGAAGCGGTGCGGGCGCTGGGGCGGCGCACCAATAATGCCGTCACGTCACTCGATGCGGCTCTCCGCGCCCTGGACCAGCCGATGGACCGCTTCCTCGACTACGCCCTATGGCTCACTGCGAACGAGTTGGCTACTCCGTGGCTCGCAAAGCTCGACGGCGGCGAGATCGACGTAAAGGCGCGCGGCAAAGCTGCCGAGTTTGTGCTGTCGGCCGTCGAACCGGCGCGCGCGACCAAGGCACTCGGGGCGCTGCTGGCCAAAAACCCGATCCCGGCCGACGGGTCGGGCCCGTGGATCGACCTCGTTGCTGCGGCCGGCGGGCCGGGCGAGTTGCGCAAGCTCCTCGACCAGTCGCTCGCCAACGGCTTCGACACGACGACCACACCGCGCGTCCTGCGGGCGCTCTTGCACGCGAGCCGCGCGCGACGGACGAACCCCGCCGGCGACCTGACGGCCATCGCACGCTACCTCGACGTGGCGGACGAGCCGACACGCGTCGCGGCACTGCAACTGGTCGGCCGGTGGGCCATTCGCAACGCGGCGGCCAAGGTCCGCGGCCTGGCAGCCGACCGATCCGCCGCTGTGCCGTTGCGACTGGCGGCGCTGGACGCGATGCGCGACATGCGGGCCCCGAACCTCGGCGATGCGATGGCCACCATCGCCAACGACGCGGGCGAACCGCCGACAATTCGCCGGCAGGCCGCGCTCGGCTGGCTGGCGGCGGATGCAACCAAAGCCGTACCGACGGTGGTGACTTTGCTCGGCGACGACCGCGAGTTCTGGCGATCCGTCGTGACGCAGAGTGGCGTCGCCCCCCGGCTGGCGGCCGAGCTTCGCGAAAAAAGGCTGTCCGCTGATGCCGCGAAGGTCGGCTTAACCGTCGTGCGATCCGCTGGCGGGCGCACGGCCGAACTCGAAAAGGTGCTGCTCGTCCTGTCCGGCCAAGCTGCCGCGCGAGAGTGGACACCCGGCGATGTGCAGCGGCTCGGGACCATCGCGCTGTTGCAAGGCGACGCGGCCCGCGGCGAAGCCGTCTACCGCCGAGCCGACCTGCGCTGCGTCGCATGCCACGCAATCAACGGTGCCGGTGGCAAGGTGGGTCCCGACCTCATGTCGATTGGCACGGCTGCACCACCCGACTACATCGCCGAATCGTTGCTCATGCCGAACGCGAAGGTCAAGGAGGGTTTCCACACTGTCAACGTGCTGACGAAGGCTGCCAAGGCGCTGTCAGGCATTGCCATTAAGGACACGCCGACTGAGCTGGTGCTACGGGACGCCGAGGGCAAGGACACGACCATCCCCAAGGACCAGATTGACGAACGATCGGTGGGCCAGTCGCTGATGCCAAATGGGCTACTCGACCAGTTGTTCGACTACGAGCTGCACGACCTGACCAGGTTCCTGATCGAACTCGGCAAGGCGGGGCCGTTCGACGCGACCAAGAGTAAGTCGCCGAAGGTCTGGCGAGCCGGCGACGAGTTGGTGACGACGACCGTGGGTGGCGAATTACTCAAGAAGGAGCTGAAGGTCGCGAACCCTCGCGTGGAACTGACGACCCGCTTCGACGCAACAGCCGACGGCTCGGTGGCATTCAACTTCGGCGGCGTCGTTCCCGAGCAGATCCTGATCGACGGCAAGGCAGTGGATGCGGCGAAGGTCACGTTGACGCGGGGAACGCACACGCTGACGGCACAGTGCCGGTTCAACGACTTGCCGCCGCGGTGGAAAGTGATTGCCGACGGCGTGGTGGGCGCGCGGATTGACGCCTCCGGTTCGCGACGCTTCTGGAAGCGTGAACGCTTCTGCGAAGCGTCGCGGACCGAGGTCACGCAAGCGTCTCAGGCGTCACCGCAGCGTCCTTTTCGAAGTGCGGTAGCGGCGCATCGATCACCTCGATGTACTTTTGCGCCGCCGCGGTGTTGAACACAACGACGGACTCGTTCGCCTTCACCCAGTTGCGATCGCGCAGCTGCGATAGCACGTCGAAACACACGGCCGTCTCGGGGCAGAAACTGATGCCCTCCGCGGTCGAGGTCCGTCGCGTCCACTCAGCTACGCGGTCCTCGCGGCCGCACAGGGCCAGTCCGCGGCTTTCGCGGATCGCGTCGAGCATCATGAAGTCACCAATCGCCGCAGGCACTCGCAGGCCGCTCGCGACGGTGTGCGCATTCGGGAACGGCTCCGCGAACCGCTCGCCCTTATCGAATGCCGTCACAATCGGAGCGCATCCATCGCTTTGGCAACTCACCAGTCGCGGCAACTTGTCGGACTTGAGCCAGCCCAGTTCGCGAAGCTCTGCGAACGCCTTCCACATTCCAATCAGCCCGGTACCACCGCCGGTCGGGTACAGGATAACGTCCGGCAGCGTCCAGCCCATTTGCTCGGCCAGTTCCAGTCCCATCGTCTTCTTGCCTTCGAGGCGGTACGGCTCCTTCAGCGTGGACAGGTCGAACCATCCCATCGTGGCCTTACCCCGGCCAACGATCTTGCCGCAATCGTTGATGAGGCCGTTGACGAGATACGCCTTTGCCCCGAATAACGGCGGCTCAAGCCGGTTCACGACCGGCGTGTCGGCGGGCATGAAGACGTAGACTTCGAGTCCGGCTCGCGCCCCGTAAGCTGCCGCGGCCCCGCCGGCGTTGCCGGCCGTGGGTAGCGCCAGCCGCGTCGCCCCGAGGTGCTTTGCCATGCTGACAGCCACCGCCATGCCGCGGCTCTTGAAGCTGCCGGTCGGCAACTGCGACTCGTCTTTGACGAGCAGGTTGACGCCGAACTCGTGGCCGAGCCGTGGGCACGGCAACAGCGGCGTCATCCCCTCGCCAAGTGTCACTGGTTCGACATCCAACGGCAGCGGCAACAGTTCGCGGTACCGCCACAGGCTCGGCGCTCTGTCGCGCAATGTGTCGGGCGAAACCCTGTCGCGGATCGCAGCGAGATTGTACCGGACCCATAGGGGCCGATCGCGGTGCGTGCCAAGAAGCTGTCCCGGCTGAAACCGTGTCCCGTCGATGGCACTGTCGAGATGAGTGACGAACATCCCGCTAGCTTATGGTTTGTGACACCATGCGACGCGGCCACCACATGACGGAATAATTGTCTGGACAACTATCGTCTGACCGATTATTAATGTGGTATGAAACGAGCCGTCCCGCGGGTGGCGATTCCCCGTTTCGATTCCGCCGAGCAGGAGACCTACCTGAGTCTCTGGCGAACCTTCGACCGCCTCCGCGCTGTGGAGGATGAGTTCTTCGCTGGCTATGAATTGACCGCTCAGCAGTACAACGCACTCCGATTGTTGCGGGCGGCACATCCAGACGCCCTACCGACGCTGACACTGGCCGAGCGACTCGTTTCACGGGCACCGGACATCACACGGTTAGTAGACAAACTCGAAGTCCGTGGACTCATCCGTCGCGAGCGCCTTGCCGACAACCGCCGGGTCGTCCATGTGGGCATCACGACCCGCGGATTGGCACTCCTAAGCGAGATAGCGGAGCCATTGCGTGCGTGCCACCAACGTCAACTCGGACACCTGTCCTCATCCGCATTGAAGCAGTTGACGCGTCTCTTGCACGACGCCCGTATACCGCACGAATCCGACGACAGCATCTGGAAATAATTTGGAGGCAATGACATGGTTGCGACGATCGACATGTCCCCGGATGTGATTGTGATCGGCGGAGGTCCCGCTGGTTCGACGGCGGCGACACTCATCGCGCAAAAGGGTCGAAGCGTCGTATTGTTCGAGCGCGAAACGTTTCCGCGTTTCCATATCGGTGAGTCATTGATCCCTCACACATATCACGTTCTTAAGCGGCTGGGAATGTTGGAGAAGATGAAGCCGAGCCACTTCGTCAAGAAGTACTCGGTGCAGTTTGTGACAGATAAGGGCAAGCTCTCTGAACCGTTCTACTTCGTCGATCACCGGCCACACGAGTCATCGCAGACCTGGCAGGTGCGTCGCAGCGAATTCGACCACATGATGCTGAACAACGCCCGCGACCACGGCGTTCGCGTCCACGAGGGGGCGCGGGTTCTAGAAGTTCTGTTCGATGGACCGCGTGCCATTGGCGTCCGAGTGCAACTCTCGGGTGGCGTGGAGCGCGAGGTTCGCGCCCCGGTCGTTGTGGATGCAAGTGGTCAAAGCTCGATGATTATGGATCGCCTCGGGTTGCGTGAGTGGGATCCAAAGCTCAAGAAAGCGGCATGCTGGACGTATTGGAAGGGTGCTTACCGCGATACAGGCCGCGACGAGGGCGCGACCATCGTCATGCAGACCAAAGGCAAAAAGGGCTGGTTCTGGTACATCCCCCTTCACGACGACGTGCTGAGCGTCGGAGTGGTCGCCCCCTACGACTACTTACTGGTGGACCGGGTTAACAAGGACTTGGAGGCGATCTACTTCGAGGAAGTCGCGAAGTGCCCTGGCCTGGAACCGCGAATTGCGAATGCGACTCGGTGCGACATCATCCGCGCCGCCAGAGAGTACTCATACCGTTCACGAAAGGCCGCTGGCGACGGCTGGGTTCTATGCGGCGACGCGTTTGGTTTTCTCGATCCACTTTACTCGTCGGGTGTATTGCTCGCACTGACGAGCGGGGCGATGGCCGCGGACGCAGTGACCGATGGACTGGCCAAGGGCGATACCTCCGCAGCGCAACTCGGGCGTTGGGAAGAGGTGTTTGGCAAAGGCATGGACCGAATGCGACGACTCGTCCTCGAGTTCTACGAGGGCTTTAGCTTCGGTCGATTTGTGCGCAAGCACCCTGACCTGAAGGGAGCCGTCACCGATGTGCTGATCGGCGACGTTTTCAAAGACGATCTCGACATCCTGTGGCCGTTGATGGATCAAATGCGGATCGAGCAGGCTCAAACTCCTCTAGGCGTATGACCGTTGCGGACGCGCTACCGCGGGTGCTCTTGGCATTGGCCGCCGTCATCCTCGTTGGGCGGTTGCTCGGGGCGCTATGCTCGCGCCTGGGTCAGCCCGCTGTGCTCGGCGAGGTTATCGGTGGCATACTGCTCGGCCCTTCGCTCATTGGCCGATCGGCTTCCGAATGGTTGCTCCCGCCCGCGGTTGCACCTTTCCTCGGTGTCATTGCGCAGCTCGGCGTTGTCCTGTACATGTTTCTCGTTGGTCTGGAATTGAATGCCAGCCACTTGCGACGCCGGGCCGGGACCGTTTTTGCTGTCGCGCACGTCGGCATTGGCGTGCCGTTCGTTATCGGCGTGGTCTTGGCCTATTGGCTGCATAACGACTTTGCACCCGCCGGCGTCCCACTCGCGACGTTCGCCCTCTTCTTGGGTTCGGCTCTGTCCGTCACCGCATTCCCGGTACTTGCACGCATCCTTGGCGATCGCCGGATGGCGCATTCTGACATCGGAATTCTGGCCCTTGGCTGTGCCGCCGCTGGCGACGCCTCGGCTTGGTGTTTGCTGGCTGTCGTCGTTGGTGTCGCTCGATCCCAAGTCGGCGGGGCATTCGTCACTGCAGGGCTGACTGTGGGGTTCGTCGCGGTCATGCTGTTCGCTGCTCATCCAATGATCGACCGGTACGCGCGGCGCGCCGCTATTGGTCCAACGGCCGTTGCCGCGATTCTCGTCGGTGTACTGCTGTCGGCGTGGACTGCGGAGTTGGTCGGCGTCCACGCCATTTTTGGCGCATTTCTAATGGGAGCGATCATACCCCACAACAGCGAACTTGCGCATGCGGTCGCACGCAAGCTTGAGGATGCAGCGAAGGTACTCCTGCTTCCGGCATTCTTTGCCTACACCGGGATGCGTACCGAAATCGGCCTGGTCAGCGATAGTGCGGGCTGGCTCTGTGTAATCGCAATTACGGCTGCCGCAACAATCGGCAAAGTCGGTGGCACTTGGGCCGCAGCCCGGTTCTGTCGGCTTGATGGTCGTACGGCGGTGTCGCTTGGCGTGCTCATGAACACACGTGGGCTGATGGAGCTAATCGTCCTGAATGTCGGCCTGGATCTTGGCGTCATTACACCAGCTCTGTTCGCGGCCATGGTACTGATGGCGTTGACGACAACGCTGACGACGGGTCCCGCATTGAATCTCATCGATCGCTACTACGCACGGCAGGTCGAGAAACGCGGCGACATGATCCACACCAGAGCAGCACACACCTGAGCGCAAATCGATGGCCTCGCGGGACGGTCGGTCTGCTCTAGGGCGAGGAGCGAAACAGCAACTTGAGCACCTGATCAAAACGTGCCGCCCACGCATGTTCGTTGTGATGCCCGTCTTTGACTTCAAGATACCGGAAGTCGCGTCCCTCTTCGCGACCCGCGGCCACGAGCAATTCGGCGAACCGCCGTGCCCGTCGCACTTGCTCGCGCTTCCCGGCCGGAGTCGTACCCTCTTGGTCGCCCATGTCGAGCCAAAACCGCGTCCGGTTGGTCCACGACGGATCGTTCGTGGTCTTCCGCAGCAACAATTCGCGGTCCCACCACAGTGAGGGCGAAACGGCTGCGCAGAGTCCGAACACGTCGGGATACCACTTGCACAGAAACAGCGAGATAAGCGCTCCTAAGGACGAGCCACCGATGGCCGTGTGGTCTCTATCTGGCATCGTTCGATAAGTGCGGTCGATGAACGGCTTGACCTCATCGACGAGAAACTTGCCATACCGGTAGCTACGGGACGTACCCCGGGACCTGCGGCCGGTCGGGCCGTACTCCTGGAGACGTTGCGGCGTGTTCGCGATGCCGACAATGATGAGAGGATCGATGTCGCCTGAACGAATAAGCCGCTCGGCCGTCTCGTCCGCTCGCCACGGATTGCCCGCAAACGCGGTCGAGGAGTCGAACAGGTTCTGCCCATCCTGCATGTAGAAGACGGGGTAGCGTCGCGAATCAGAGCCGTAGCCGGGCGGCAGGTACACAGTCACGGTTCGAGTGTTGTGCAAGTAGCGCGAGGGGAACTCGGTATGATAGCGTACCGAGTCCCGACCCCAGGCAGCGACCCTGACTTCGACATGCCGGCTCGTTCCAGTCAAGAGACGTGGCGCCATCTCACCACCGCGCGAGTTGGCCTCGGCCGTACGCCAGGTTCCGCGGGTAACGAGGTAGTGAAGCCGCTCGTCCGCATCCACAGTTAGCCGAGTCGCATAACGACCGTCGTGCAGTCGATGCAGCGGAATACCGTCGGCTCGCCATGACCCGAGACGGTCGGCATCTGCCGCGACAAAGACGCGGTCGCCGGGCAGTGTGTCGGCGGGAACTTGGACGGTCAGTTCGGTCATCACACCGGTCGCGGGCGGCGGGGAGGTTTCACCATTCTATCGTAATCGGCCAGCGGGTGCACGAAACGTAAACGGCGCTTGCGTTTCGTGCGGCCCTTCGTAGATTCTTGGCTATCCTCGCGCGAAACACAGTCCTGACCGGGAGACTCCCCGCAATGGCCACCACTCAGGCGACCCCGACCGCGGCCCCCCCGATGGGCCTGGGACTTCGCCTCAACCTCTCCGTGATGATGTTCCTCCAGTTCGCGATCTGGGGGGCGTGGTTCTCCGTCCTCGGCAACTACCTCGGGGCGCTGAAGTTCTCGCCCGCGGACATCGGCATGATCTACGGGACGATGGCCCTCGGCACGATCTTCGCGCCGCTATTCGTCGGTCAGATCGCCGACCGTTACTTCCCCAGCCAAATCCTGATGGCGCTGTTGCACCTCGCTGGGGCCGGGGCGCTCTACTACCTCGCGACCATCAAGCCGACCGGCGACACGGCGGAGGCCGTCGCCGCGGCCAGTTCCAAGTTCTACTGGGTGGCCCTCGGCTACGCACTCATCTACTCGCCGACCCTGGCCCTGTCGAACTCGATTGCGTTCACCCACATCCCGGACGGCACCCGCGACTTCCCCGGCATCCGCGTGCTGGGCACCATCGGCTGGATCGCGGCGGGCCTGATCGTCGGCAAGGTCCTCGCCATGCCCGAGATTTCGGGCAAGCTCGCCGAAATCGCGGGCATCTCGGCCGAGGCCGCAAAGGACCCGAAGACGACCAACCTTCCGATCCTGCTCGCGGCGGCGTTCTCGGCCCTGCTCGGCCTGTGGAGCTTCATCCTGCCGCACACCCCGCCGAAGGGGCAGGCCGGCGACACGATCCCGTTCCTGAGGGCGCTCGGCCTGCTTGGCGACCCGCTCTTCGCCGTCTTCTTCGGCGTGTCGTTCGTCATCACCATCGTCCTGGCGTTCTACTACGGGTTCACCGGCCTGTGGCTCGAAAAGAAGATGGGCGTGCAGGACGTGGCCTCGACCATGACCATCGGCCAGTGGTCCGAGATGTTGCTGCTGCCGTTCCTGCCGTTCTTCCTGAAGCGATTCGGCATGAAGGGCGTTCTGGCGTTCGGAATGTTGGCCTGGGGGGTCCGCTACGCCTGGTTCGCCTACATCCGGCCGATCCCGGTCGAGTTGGGCGGCCTCGGCATCGTGGACCTCGGCATCGTGCTGCCGCTGGCCCTGCACGGCATCTGCTACGACTTCTTCTTCGCGGCCGCGTTCATCCACGTCGACAACGAGTCCCCGCCGGAGATCCGTGGCAGCGCTCAGGCGCTGTTCACGTTCCTGACGTACGGCCTCGGCATGTGGATCGGGAACGTCCTGTCGGGCAAGGTCGCGGAATACTACAAGAACCCAACCACGGGCGAGATCGATTGGCAGCAGTTCTGGATCGTCCCGAGCGCGGGTGTCTTGGTGTCGCTGTTAATCTTCCTGGTTGCGTTCCGCACGCGACCGGCGGGGCAAAAGGCGTACTGAGATCGTCGGTTCGCGACGCTTCGCAGCAGTGTGACGTTTCCACGAAGCGTCGCGAACCGATGAAGTCGCACGACGTGTAGAGCCGATACATCCGATAGCCACGGAATCGGCCATGCATGCACTCCCGGACATCCCCGGTTACGAACTCCTCGCCCGCCTTGGTGGTGGCCCGCTCGCCGACGTGTTCGCCGCCCGCGCGCTCGATTCCGGAACATTGCGTGCCATCAAGGTCGTACGGGGCAATGGGCCAGACGCCGACGCGGCCGTGCTGCTCGCCCGCCGCGAAGCGCGAGCCCTTCGAGCGGTGAAGAGCCAACATGTCGTTCGCTTACGCGATGCCCACGTCGGCCAATCTCCGTACTACCTCGTTCTCGACCTGCTCGGCGGTGAATCGTTACGCGAGCGGCTGACGCGCGACTACGCCCTCGACCACCGCACAGCCCTTTGGATCGCCCGTCAAACGGCGACCGGCCTCGACGCCGTTCATCGGGCCGGGTTCCTCCACGGAGACCTGAAGCCCGATAACGTGCAGTTGGACAACGGCACGGCCGTCCTGCTCGACCTGGGATTCGCCCGTAAGCCGGGAGCGTCGTCCGACGGCTTCCTGCTTGGCACGGCGAACTACTTGGCCCCGGAACTATGCGGCCGCGAACCCGCCGCCGACTTCGCGGCTGACTGGTACGCTTTCGGCGTAACCCTATTCGAGATGCTCGTCGGCCGGCTGCCATTCGCCACCGGCAGCGTAGCCGAGGCAATGGAGCGCCATCGCACCGAAGACGCCCGCACCGCTCTGAACGAAGTGGCCGACCAGTGGCCGCCACGACTCGCCCATCTCGTGGATACTCTGCTACATCCGCACGCGGGGTCACGGCCGCGGGGGCAGGTCGTACTGCGAGAGTTGATCGCGCTGGAGATCGGAGCGCTTGGGGTGCGACGGGCGGGGTGATGCAAGGCCGCAAGCGGCTTCGCAGCCTCAATACGGCGGCGAGTCGTTCAGGTCATTCTCGGTGTAAAGCGTGAACCCCTTCTCCGCGAGCGTCTGCGCCGCGAATTCATAGTTATCGACGTGGATCGCCAGACACGCCGTCCCGTGCGGGCCGATCAACAGCGGGTAGGCGTAGTGGATGCTCAATTCGACCGCCAGGATCGCTTTCGCGATCTGAAGCAGTGGCTGCTTGCCGTCGGGCAGTTGCACCACGAGCAGGTCGCTCTCGGTGTACATGAGCTTTGCCCGCTCGAAGATCTCGATGCCTCGCTCCGTGTCGCTCAGCACCATGCGGACGATGGCGCAGTCGGCCGTGTCCACAATGGTCATTGACACGATTCGCACGTCCGTGTTTTCGAAACACCGGATGACGTTAACGAGCGCCCCAACGCGATTGGCCAGAAAGACGTTGAACTGCCGCACACTCGGCCAGTCGCGTCCGCGAGCCGTTGCAAAGTCGATGTTCGATTCATCGCCGAAGCTCATGGTCAGGAGTATACCCGACTCCGGCCCACAACCGCAACCTCCTACTGACATTGTGCCAGCCCGGGACTATGGTAACGTGTCAAATGTTCACTAAAGTGAATCTATGAGGTCCGCCGATTTCACATCGGTGGAGATACTTGCACGAAAGAGGCTCAGTCATGGCGGAACCAGCGCAAGATAAGGAACTCAAGAACGCCCTTGCCCAAATTGAGAAGCAGTTCGGCAAAGGCGCGATCATGCAATTGGGCGACGACGCTGCACAGGAAATCCAAGGTATTAGTACCGGTGCCCTAAGCCTCGATATTGCGTTGGGCGGCAGAGGGTTACCACGCGGACGAATCGTCGAGATTTACGGTCCCGAGTCGAGCGGCAAGACGACCGTGACGTTGCACGCGATCGCTCAGGCCCAGAAAGCTGGCGGAGTTGCCGCGTTTATCGACGCCGAGCACGCCCTCGACCCAACCTGGGCCAAAAAGGTCGGCGTGGACCTTGAGTCACTCTTGGTTAGCCAGCCGTCGAACGCCGAGGAAGCACTGAAGATTGCTGAGATGCTCATCAAGTCGAACGCCGTGGACATCATCGTCATCGACTCGGTGGCTGCTCTCGTGCCCCGCAATGAGATCGAAGGCGAGATTGGCGACTCGCACGTTGGCTTACAAGCACGGCTCATGAGTCAGGCCCTTCGCATTCTCAATCCGGCGATTGCGCGGACACGTACGACGATGGTCTTCATCAACCAAATCCGTCAGAAAATCGGCGTAATGTTTGGCAATCCGGAGACGACCTCGGGCGGCCTGGCGCTCAAGTTCTATTGCTCCGTACGTATGGATATTCGCAAGATCACCGGCATTAAGGAAGGCGAGGAAACGGTCGGTTCGCGGGTGAAAGTGAAGGTCGTGAAGAACAAGGTGGCCCCTCCATTCCGGGTGGCGGAACTCGACCTGATGCATGCGGGAGGCATTTCGTGGGAGGGTGACCTGATCGACCTGGCCCTCGAAGACAAGCTGATCGAGAAGAGCGGAGCCTGGTTCAGCCTCGCAGGCGGCGAACGAATCGGCCAGGGGCGCGAAAACGCCAAGCAGTGGTTGCGCGACAACCCCGCCCGCGTCGAGGAACTTCGCCGTAAAGTGCTCGAGAAGCGCGGCCTTCTCGGTACACCCGTCCACGAAGCCAATGGCGAACCAATCGAAGCCCCGACACCCGCACCAGCCGGACGGCGCACCAAAGCAGCCGCTAGCACGGACAACTAGACCGCTACTACCACTATCAGTCAGGAAATGACACTAGCGAGCGCAAGGGATGGACACGCGAGTCCATCCCTTGCGCTCGCAGTTTTGCAAACCTCGCTCCTGCCTCGGCCTTGGCATTCGTCAGAACTACACGATCGACCACAGCCCCCACAGGAATGCTTCCATCGATTGAGTTCCATCGGGGTACAAATACGCACCTGGAGTTTTCGGATCGCGGAACAGCGGAGCCGTGGCAGATTCCTGCCGTTGCGGACCGATCGGGTCGGTGAAAACAGTTCCACGAATGACGAACGATGCTGGCGACCTTGCGCCCAAGCTAACCACTTGCAGCCGATACTCTCCCGGTGCTAAGAAGCCCGTCGCGCCGCTGACGGTGTCGCCAGCGGATCCCGTGAGCGAGTACACCTCGTGCCCAATCGCATCAATAATTGCCAATCGAACGTACGTGCCAACGGAGCCGACAGCCGACAATGTGAACCCGAACACTTGGGTCTGACCAACATACAGCGCCGTGGACAATTGCCGCCCAACTGGCACAGTACCCTGCGAAAACGTTGTGACTTCGGCAGCCTTCGACCCAAACACGATATCGAGTTGGTAGTTTCCTACCTGTCCGCCACCAACGCGAACGTAGTAGTCCGTGTTGGCAGGCAGTCCCGCTGCCTGGACGGTCAACGTACCGTTACCGTTTGCCAGAATCGTGGACGAGATGCGTGTCTGATGAGAATCGAACAACTCAATACGCTGGACCGCGCCGTTGGGAGCAACAGCACGGACCATTGCGGTGAGAACGACCGGCGCATTGCTCTGCGTACTTGGAGCCTTGACGTGGTAGAAGTCCACGTCCGTTGGCGTCGAGATACTCGCCGTTGTCCGAAAGCGAGTATTGGCAGCGAACCCCGGTAGCGTGGACAATAGTGAGGCTGTGCCTTGTGTATTGTCTCCATTCAAGTCGTCGTTGAACGTCGATCCGGACGGGTTCTTGAACAGCGCGACGATATCCTGGGGACTCAGCGAATCGTAAGCTCCACGAAGGACGGAGTCGAGCGCCAACTCGCTTGGTTGGAGCAGTCGATCGAACGTCGCGGCCAGCCCATACGTTCCGACCTTAAACGTCGCGTTCGCAGCAGCCTCGACGCGGATGTAGTACTTCCCGTCGGCCGTTACCTGTGGCACCGACAATGAGAGGACCTCGCCCTCCGTGTTGGAACCCGCCGTGGAGGCTAGGACCGCACCTTGTGCATCCGTGATGGTCAGTCTTGGTGCTAACAGGCTGACACCAGTTGTTTGCAGACGAAGAGTCATCGGTCCCGAATACGTGTCGGGGACAGGCAAGTAGTACACATCCACGTCTGACGCCGTCGTGATGTCTCCGAAAATCACGAGCGGTGTCGAGCCATCGAACGAACTCGAATACTTGATTCGTGTGGAAGCACTAATCGACCCGTTCCCCGTTTGTCCCTCGTGAGCATCGGCGGCCCGCGCACCATAGAGCGACCGTATGGACACGATGTCGCTGGCGCTGAGCGTCAGATTGTGGTTGAAGGTATCGAACATCACCGATGACGGATCGGTACTCGATGCGAGACCGAGCGCATGGCCGATTTCGTGCAGGGCAACACCGAAGAGCGTCTCCGACGTAAACTTGGCACTCGAGTTGATGAAAATGTCGCCCGCGAGCGTTCCCGCCAAGGACGGGTCTGGTGGGATCGCCTCGGCCAGTTCACCGGACATCGGTAAAGCCCCGACTCGAATATCGCCAAACCTCGAATCGCCCTGCGGCAGGCCATTCGCGCCAAAAGGGTCGGCCTGATCGGAAGTGACTCCGATATTAACGCCTGCAGCCTCGGCCCAAACCTGGGCCGCACGAAGGATTGCGAGACGCCATGTCGCCCGCGGCATCAGGGAATCGAGTGTCGAATACAAGGTGCTCGACGCGTTCAGTGCCGTAGCCCCGTCGGGCGCAAAGCTCAGCGTAAGGTGCGTAGAGTCTGCCCAGCGCGTATTGAACTGCGCGGGTGTCGTGCGATCCTCGAGTACGTCTAGTCTCGGCATCGACCGAAGGCGGAAACAATTCATCGACATCATCGAAACCTCATTCGTCCCACAATCGTGTGAGTCGTTTTCGACATTGGCCGGCGCTCCCGACGTTCGCTGTCAATCCTTACGGGCAAGAACATTCGCCGCGGTCAGTAGTTCACGAAACGTCGGGTGCGAGTGGACACTGCGCAAGTCTGGATCGTTCAGCATGGTGCGAGCCCATGTCGGGTCTTTGCGTAGAACGGACCGGAGCAAGGATAAGCCGCGAGTTCGGTCGGCTTCGCCTTCGGCCGCTAGCAAGACGGCGGATGCGGCCTGGTATAGGATCAACGCGCTGTCACTCTGCGCGATGGCCTCAGCATCTCTTCGCGCTTCGAGCTTGCGGCCGAGTCGAGCAAGCACGACAGCACGTCCCGCTCGATCGCCCGATGCGTCGGGCACTAACTCGAGAAGTCGGTCAATCACTATCAGCGCGTCAGAAGGTCGATTCAAGTTCTCGGCCAAAACGCTCGCCTTGTTCCGCAGTGCCGGCAGAAAATTGGGATCGACTTGGATTGCCTGGTCAAAATCCGATAGCGCACTTGCGTAATCGGCCGGCTGAGCGTCCAGCTTCATTTCGCCCCGGACTGTCCACGAACGTGCGTCTGTTGGAACGACAGCGAGCGCCATCCTCTGGTCTTGCTGGGCCCCACTTGAATCGCCCTGCTGTCGCTTTGCCCGTCCGCGAAGAACGTAAAGCCGATTGAGCGAAAGGCCCAAGCGCTCGGCTTCGTTCAAGTCAGAAACCGCACCGGCCGTATCGCCCAGGTGAAGTCGTGCATTCCCACGGTTGAAGTAGGCGTCCGCATCATTCGGACGCAATTCCAAGAATCGGTCAAAGTCCGCCTTCGCGTCGGAGAACTCCTTGGCTTCAAGCCGACTGATTCCACGATGGAAATATGGCCACGGAAACCGGGTGCTCATCCCAGAAGCTGCAGTGAACGCTTCGATAGCTTTGGCGTGGTTGCCAAGCTTGGCTTCGACGGTACCGAGGGTCATCCACGTTGCGAACCGCGGTTCGCCGGTGCGTGCAAGGCTCCGGAGCTGGTGTACCTTCTCGACAAGCCGCCCCCCAACCCAGGCCTCCAATGTCGACTCGCGTGTGCTCGAAGGGGCCGTTTGAAGCGATCGCTCGTGCCACGCCTGGGCATCGTCTCGTAGCGATTGGGCACGCACCGCATCCGCTTCATTCGCGGCCAGCCTCGCGGTCAGTCTTGCTGCTAGTCCCATGACCACAGCGGCGTCCTGACGGACTGCTGCCTGGTCTCCCTCGTTCAATCGGCGGACGATTGGTTCGCTGGTCCAATCGGCGGACTCGATGTGGTATGGAGCCAATGCTGTATGGACAACATCCCGGATATCCCGCAACTCGGTTGCAGGTCCATTGGCTGTGTAAGCCATGGTGACTGCCGCACGCAGGTCGTCCCGGGCACGCTCGGCTTCAAGTACCTCCATGTGTCGCTGTCGAGCCAGAAATGCCGTCGTGATTACTAACAACGCCATCGCTGCGATGCTACCGAGCGACGTCGCGGACGAAAGCCGAGGGTGACGACGTGCCCACTTGCGAAGGCGCTCCGTGACGGATGGATCCGACGCATGCTTGAGCGGTCGGTTCTCCAATTGCCGCACCAGGTCGTCCTTCAAGTCGGTGGCTGACGCATATCGATCCGCCCGGTTCGGCGACAGGCTCTTCGTCAGAATCGAACGGACCGCCGGTGAAACGCCCTTCGGCAATCGCGAAAGGTCTAGCGGTCGGCGCCGCTCGTCGAGCATGCGCTGTACGACCGCATCCAACGCTCCCCCTGGCTCGTCAAAGGGCAACCGTCCAGCGAGGAGTTCCGTCAGAATCAGGCCGAGAGCGTACACATCCGACTGTACCGAATGTTGACTGCGACCCATGCGAATGGTCGCCAGTTGCTCGGGAGCCATGTACCGAATCGTTCCTCCAAGACCGCCTCCAACGGCTGGTTCGTCCCGGTCCGTCGCAAGATTGAAGTCGAGCAGCATCGGCCGGCCGTCGTCGGTAATGAGAACATTCGCCGGTTTGATGTCCCGGTGCAGAACACCGCGGTCGTGCGCGTGCGCCAGGCCATCCGCCAACTCCGCCCCAATCCATAGGACCGCTTCCACAAACCCCATTTGACTGAGACGATTGAGGATCGACTGCGAAAGCCCGGACGCGCTCGAACCCGGTCGCGAATCTGGCAAGTTCACCTGTCCGTTCGACTGGGCCGTGCCGGCCGCCAGGTTTGCCAGCGTGCTCACAACCTCCATACCCGAGGCCGGCTGCTCACCTGAGTGTCGGAATGCATCGATGAGATTGGCGAGCGTCGAGCGACCGAGAAACGGCATGACCAATGCGTGATAGGCCCCGACACGGTGGATCGAGTAGATTGGAACAATGTTGGTGTGCTGGAGCCGGGCGAGAATCTGTGACTCCCCGGCCATCCGTGTCGAGAGCTTGACGGCCACCGCACGACCTGCAAGCTCGGCTTGGCGAGCCAGAAACACACGGCCGAAGGTACCTGTACCGAGTTCGGACTCGAGCACAAACCCCGGCGGGATAACGTCGCCGACGCACGGTGCGGCCGCACCCGACCACACGGTAACTGGATCCAGATTGACGACGTGAGTGGCCCGCGGTTCCACATTGGCTTCGGCGCGCAAGTCGATGCCAAATCGCGTTTGGTACTCACCTGGGTCAGGCTCTTCGCCCGCCGCGCAGCGCAAGCGGAACTCTTCCGACGCGATGGCTCGGAGATGAGAGGGATTGGAAAATAGCTGAGGAAATCGATCGCGGTACTCTTCCAACAACCGCTCGTCTCCGCGGTCCCAGGCGAACTCCAAGTCCACGCGAACGAGTTCGCACATCGCCAATAGGTACTTGGGATGGCCGATCGGCGGTAGGAAATCAACGGGGTCTGCCGGTCCCCGTGCGACCGCGGCCTCGAACGCCTCAATGCACCCGTCCAACTCCAGATCAAGGTCTGGATCAGATCCGGTGGCGGGTCGTTCCGGACTACTTTGCATCGATCAGTCCACGCAGCTTGAGTTGAAACTCGCGAAGTATGCGCTCGACCGATCGCTTCGATCGGCCGGTCATCTGCGCGATTTCGGCAACCTCGTACCGGTCGATCCGGAGCCTGACAGCCTGACGATAGGAGTCTGGCAGAGGGGCCAGCAGTTCGTCGATTGCTGTTTGCAGTGCGACCAAGGCGATGTCCTGGTTTTCAGTGACTGCGCTGTCGGTGGCCTCACCACCCATCGTCCGGCGCAGGTCCCGTTTTGCCGCATGATGATGGGCCGCAGCCTCACGAATCTTGTTCAACCCGATGACCAAGAACAGCTTCCACAGTTCTTCCCCGTCCGGGACCTCGTATTGGCCAAGCGCCGCCCGACGAAAGAACGTCCGGAAGACCGATTGGACAATGTCCTCCGGATCGACCCGCTGCTTGAGGTCTGGCGATACGCGCGCCGCGGCAACGTTAAGCAACCGCGACGCATACCGGACATACAACTCAGTCGCAGCATCGCCCTCGCCTGCTCGGAATCGTTCGAGCAGGTTTGTGTCGGTCGATGCTGGTAATCGGCCCGAAGGGACCGGGGGGTTCGGTTCGGTGACCATCATGTGCTCATCAAGATCATCCGATTCCGGCGCGATCATCCGCCAAGAATCTTTCAACTCCCGGTGTCGACTTCCCGAGATCGGTGACCTCCATTTGCTGTTCTGACGGGCAAGGCGACACGCAGTGACAAAGTCAGCGAATGCCGTGGCGGACGAACAGCAACGATTCAATTTCCTCGGTAGCCCGCACTTGGCCGACTCGAACACCTTCACTCAGATCGTATCGGCTTATCTTATCCCACCCTCGACGAAAGGGGCTCACCGTGTTTTCGCATTGGTGTCGGCGACTGTTCGGTCGCACAACTCGACCAAACCGCCGTGTTCGGCGCGCTGTCCGCCGTTCGCTTGGCTTCGAGCATTTGGAGGACCGTACTGTTCCCACATTCCTCGGTGCGGCGTCTTACGCTGTTGGAGCCAATTCCGCCGGTGTCGCCGTGGGCGATTACAACGGCGACGGTATGTCTGACCTCGCCGTCGTGAATCAAGCGGCCGCGGGAACGGTGAGTATCCTGCTTGGGAACGGTAACGGCACATTCCAGTCAAAGGTTGATTACCCAGCCGGACCATACGCGATCGATGCAATAGCGGCCGACTTCAATGCTGACGGAGCGACTGATCTAGCGGTTGTCGGTTCGCAAGGCACAGTGAGCGTCTTGTTAGGAAACGGTGATGGGTCGTTTGGGGTTCCGACTTCCTACGCCGTGTGGACAGGTTCGCATTCGATCAACGCCGGCGATTTCAACAACGACGGCAAGCTCGATGTCGCCACCATGAACTACACCACGACGAGCATCTTGCTTGGCAACGGTGACGGTAGCTTTCAGACGCACATCGACACAGCCATCCCAGGCAACTCGACGAATACGGTCGTCAGCGACTTCAATCGCGATGGCTACCTCGACCTGGCTACGTCCAATACCGCGAGCATTGGCACCATCACAATCCTGAAAGGGCACGGGGACGGATCGTTCGACCCCGCATCGAGTTACTATGCCTACTCGGCCCCAGTCTATGTTGGCATCGGTGACTTTAACAACGACGGCTACGTCGACATCGCCTGCCCCAATTCTTACGCTGCGAACTCGATGAGCGTTCTCATCAATAATGGCGACGGAACGGACGGCGCACCGCACACCTACATCAGTCCACAGACTGGCTTCGAGATCGAGGTAGAAGACTTCAACGGCGATGGAAACGACGACTTCGCGGTTCGAGGTTCGTCATACTACATGGTGCAACTCGGCAAGGGCGACGGCACCTTCTACCCATCCGTTAACTACACGACGCCGCCAGGCCGATTTGAGATGGGGACCCACGGCGACTTCAATGGTGACGGAGCAGTCGATTTCGCCTACCCGAGTTCCTCGGGCGTGTCGATTGTCATGAACGCCCATGACGACTTTGCCAACGTCGCCGGTGCCGTCGCCTTTAACGTTAGCGTCCCAACCTCAACCACGTCGGGTTCCACATTGCCGATGACCGTCAGCGCCGTGGACGCCAACGGAAACCTGGTCACAGGGTTCCGCGGCACGGTTTACGTCACAAGCAACGACCCCGCCTCGAACTCTGCCATCGCATACACGTTTACGGCAGCCG
The DNA here is from genome assembly GCA_046350275.1 of Gemmataceae bacterium. Taxonomy (GTDB): domain Bacteria; phylum Planctomycetota; class Planctomycetia; order Gemmatales; family Gemmataceae; genus JAXMAS01. The sequence continues at coordinate 26,262 of JAXMAS010000012.1, read as the reverse complement.
ACGCTGGCACGCACTCCTTCGGTGGCTCCGTACGGCTGATGACGGTCGGCAATCAGGCGGTCACGGTGTCTGCACCGTTCATGACCTCCTCGACCTCGAACGTGATGGTGACGCCAGGCATCACCCACTTTGCAATCGGAGTTCCGGCCAGCGCAGTAGCGGGCAACACATTTAGCATGACAGTTACCGCACTCGATGCCCTCGGAAATGTCGGTGTGGGATACAGTAGCAGCGTCCACTTCTCGAGTTCGGATGGGCTGGCGGGCCTGCCTGGCGACTACACATTCACTCCCGATGACGCTGGGGTCCACACATTTGCTGTCACACTGAAGACGGCCGGATCGAAGTGGCTGGCAGCAAATGAAGTCGGTGGAACCATTACGGGTGGGTCGTTTGTCACTGTCACGCCGGCCGCGGCGTCGACTTTGCTTCTCGCTGGCGGTGCGGGTGCGATCGGCGTCTCGCGTCCGATTAGCATCAGTGCACGTGATGTCTACGGCAACCTGACCACGAGCTACACCGGAACGGTCCGTTTCAGCAGTTCGGACGCAGCGGCCATCCTCCCTGGCGATGTAACTCTCACGAATGGCGTCGCTACGGCCAATGTGACACTGTTAACCGTCGGCACTCAAACGATTACAGCGACCGACATCGCGAACTCCTTGATCACGGGCACCGTCTCAAGCGATGCCACGCCTCCCGTGCCGCAGCTTTTCGCCATCACTGGATTCCCGACGAGTACGGCCGGAGTCGCGCAGACCTTCACAGTCACAGTCCGCGACACCATCGGACAGATTGCGACTGGCTACACCGGGACAGTTTACTTCTCCAGTTCCGACGTGCAGGCTGGATTGCCTGCGAGCTATACATTCACGGCGGCCGACGCCGGCGTTCACACCTTTACAGCTACGCTTAAGACTGCCGGCACTCAGTCAATCAATGTCCGCGACCTCGGTGGCACACTGGTCGGTTCACAGGTAGGCATCGCCGTGACCCCGGCTGCCTTTGCGAGTTTCCGACTGTCCGTCCCTAATCCGACGGATAGTCAAGGTCACAAACTCGTGACAGCCGGTGACGCTTTTCTCCTCACCGTGCGAGCGACGGATGCATTCGGCAACACCGTCGTTGGTTACCGAGGTAAGGCCAAGTTCAGCAGCACCGACGTTCAGGCTAGTTTGCCGACTGACTACACCTTCACAGTGGCAGACGCCGGCGCGCATACATTCACAGTCGCCCTCAAGACAGCGACCCCAAATGGCGTGGTCTGGTCGTTTAACGTGGTCGATGCTTCGAGCGCGGCGACGCTAGCCACGATCACGAACTTCGAGGTGACAAACGCGGCGGCATCGCGCGTTGTTCTCAGTGTGCCGTCGAACATCACGGCGGGCACACCGTTCACGCTCAAGGTCAATGTTCTCGATGCCTACGGGAATCGAGTGAAGAACTACTTCGGCACCGTCCACATCGGCAACACAGCGAGCGTTGGCGGACTACCAGCCGACTACTCGTTCAACAGCGACGATGCCGGAGTCCACAACTTCACAGTGACGTTGAACACGCTTGGCAACCAGACACTCACGGTCGTGGATGTCGCTAGCAGTCTGCTGAGTGCGAGTACCACTGTGAGTGTGAAGGCACCCTCAACCGGCGGCGGTGGCGGTGGAGGCGGAGGTGGTGGTGGTGGCGGTGGCGGAAGTGGTGGAGGTGGCGGAAGTGGTGGAGGTGGCGGACGAGTCTAGCCAGTACGTTCAGCCGTAACCTGGCCGCGCGCTTCGGATGGGTTGGTTGCAGCCCTCACCGAAGCACGTGGCCGTTTCTGTTTGCCGTGCGACGAATTTCCGACAGTCGAAACCCAGTCCGGAATCAAAGCCACTGGACGCCTACAACCCGATACCCGGCACGCACCGACATGGGCATCTGTAAACTAGCTGGAGGTCAAGAACCGCCGGTAGCCTGTCGGGACTTTGGACAAAGCCGCAGCGGTGGGTACAACGATGGTAAGTTCCGATACGTGAGGCTTTCATGGTGTCCCGCGGCTGCCTCGTCCTGATTGCTCTTACCAGTGGGACACTCGCCCTTGCCGACGAACCAAAACTGGATGGCTACCGGCTCGAAGCCTCTCTCCAAGCCGCGATTGGCCGCGCCGAGCCAGCCATAGCATGCGTTCAGGTCTTTCGCGCACGCGATACTGCACCCGATCCATCGCGACCGCAACCCGAGCCGACTCGTAGTGCGCCGCCCGACTTTTATGGCTCCGGCGTTGTTATCGATCCAAGCGGGCTCGTGCTGACTTGCTACCACGTCGTGCGCGACGAAAAGAACATTCAGCGCATTGCAGTGCGGCTGCCCCCTTATGCCGACAACCCATCGCGAGAGTATAGCGCCATCGTCTATGCCTCGGACTACCGAAGCGATTTAGCTGTTCTCAAACTTCAGGCCGCTGGGCCTTTTCCGGCGCTTGCGGTCGGCCGCGGTGAAGACCTACGCAAGGGGAGTATGGTCCTCGCGCTTGGGCACCCGTATGCCGCCGGCTTCCGCGACGGCAGCGCCAGCGCGAGCTGGGGAATCGTCGGCAACCTGCGCCGACGGCTGCCGGCCGGCACAAATGAACTAGATCGCGACAAGCCATTTGCCGCTTTTGGGACACTTGTGCAGACCGATGCCCGCCTTCAATTGGGCTCGAGTGGTGGGGCGCTCGTCAACCTTGACGGCAAGCTCGTTGGTGTGACGACGGCGACGGCCGCGATCTCGGGTGTTGAAGCGCCGGGTGGCTATGCCGTTCCGCTCGATGCGAATACTCGACGGATCGTCGATGTGCTCATGCGTGGTGAAGAGGTCGAATACGGCTTTCTCGGCGTCAATACCGCCGACGACCTCTTCCGTGGTCGCAGATACACCGGACCGGGGGTGCAACTCACCACCGTGGCGCACAACTCCCCTGCCTCGCGTGCCGGACTGATGATCCACGATGTCATACTGAAAGTGAATGGCCAGCCGATCCGCGATCGCGACGACTTGTTTCTGGCCCTGGGCGCATCGCTTGCTGGTCGGCGTGCGGAATTGCTGATTCGTAGTGGTGAAACCGGTCGGGAACAAATCGTTTCAGTCGTTCTGGCAAAGTCGGCCTCGAAATATGCCAAGAACGTCGTGACCAACCGGCCGACGGCCTACGGCGGCCTTCGCGTCGACTACACGAGTGTCGCCGATGCCGGCGACAAAGCCATACCCGAGGGCGTCGTTGTGCGCGAGTCCCAAGGGCACGCCAAGGCGGCGGGGCTGACGGAAAACGACATCATTACGGAAGTCAACGGTCAGCCTGTTAACAGTCCGGTCGAGTATTATCGGATGGCGGAGAAGGCGTCGAAGGCAGGCGATTCCCTCCGGCTAACGCTCCGCGGGACACCAGCACGTACCGTCACACTGCCCTGGTAAACCATGCGATACGCCATTTGTAATGAGACGTTTGGGGAATGGGACTTCGCCAGCGTCTGTGCGACCGCGGCCGAACTCGGGTACGGTGGCATCGAGGTTGCGCCATTCACTTTAGCTCCGCGCATCACCGATGTGTCCGTGGCTCGCCGAGGCGAGCTGCGACAGCAAGCAGCGGACGCCGGCGTTGCGATCATCGGTCTGCATTGGCTCCTCGCCAAGACAGAAGGCTTCATGGTCACATCGCCCGACCCGGCAGTCCGCGAGGTCACCGCTCACTACTTGGGTGAACTCGCTCGGTGCTGCCGTGATCTGGGCGGCGATCTAATGGTTTTCGGCTCGCCGCTGCAACGGCGAATCCCGCCCGGCAAGACCTTGTCCGAGGCCACGGACTATGCCTTCGACACGCTGATTCGATCACTGCCCGAGATCGAAAAAACGGGCGTGCGAGTCTGCCTGGAGCCATTAGCTCCCTCTGAGGCCGACTTTCTGACGACCTGTGCCGAGACAGTCGCCCTGCTCGACCGCATCGATCATCCGAATTTCGTCCTGCACCAGGATGTAAAGGCGATGTCGTCCGAGGTCGAGCCGATTCCCACATTGATCCACAAGTACGCATCGCATACCCGCCACTTCCATGCCAATGACGCCAATCGTCGTGGCCCTGGCTTCGGCGACACGGACTTTTGCCCGATCTTCGCTGCCCTGCGTGAGACCGGTTATGGCGGCTGGGTATCGGTTGAGGTGTTCGACTACACGCCCGACCCTGTGACAATCGCGCGGGAGAGCATCCGCTATATGCGAGAGTGTTCGGGCGAACGGTCGGCATAGGCCGGCTGCCGCAGACCCTTGCCACAAACGAAAGCTGCTTCACTGAGACTACACAAGTCGGTCAACACCGGCCGTTCGCGAAGATAAGGAGCCGATCGTGACTCGAACACGCCTTCTGGCGCTGAGTTTATGTGCATTGGTCGCGCGTCCGGCATTTGCCATCGACGTTGGATTTGCCGAAGCGGACATCACCCCAAAACTGGGCGGCAAGCCGTACTACCTGGCCGGATTTGGGCACGATCGGCCAGCGACCGAGATTCTCGATCCCATGGCCGTTCGAGCCTTCGTCCTTCGTGACGGCAATCGGAAGGTCGCAATTGCAACCGCGGACGTTGTGGGACTGTTCCTACCGTCCGTCGAGCGGATTCGCAAGAATCTGCCGGGATACGCCTTCGTCCTGGTTAGCAGCACTCACAATCACCACGGCCCCGACACGATGGGACTATGGGGCCCCAACATGTTCACGACGGGCGTGAATCCGGACTACCTCAAGCTTGTCGAGACGCGCACAGTGGAAGCCATCCAAGCGGCGGACAAATCGCTGCAAGCGGTCTCCCAGCCGAAGATTGGGACCATCAAGGCTCAATTGCTACATGACGGGCGCATGGCCATCGTGCTACACGACGACCTTGTCGTCCTAGACCTACTGACCAAAGCCGGAATTGCTGTACAGTGGAACTGCCATCCCGAGACGCTTTGACGGCAAAGAAGCCCAAAAAGGTCGGGTTCGATTTCGTGGACGCCACCGTTAAGGCGATCAAGCGAAATACGTTGTCGGTTACCCGCTAGGCGGTACGCTGGGTGGCCTGATGACTTCAATGCACGTCGTCACTCCTGGATGCGAAGAGGCGTGCGGCTTGCTGAGGATCGGTCGAGAAGACGCCGTTACGGGGAGCTACTCTCGAAGCGGTGCGACGAAGCGATTGCCGCCGCAAACCTAGCCCTAGCACCGTTCGAAATCCGTTCGCGGTCCGTTGCGTTCCCGGTGGATAACGGCCTATTACCAACTCGGCAAGAAGTTGAGGTGTTCGACCGGGCAATGGAAAAGTGGACGGGCGACGTCAATCAACCTGTCGGGAACCAAGGAAATCAGCGAGCAGCAAGTTCGTAGTGAGGTGGGCTACCGACAGCGAACTCGATGTCGCCGTCATTTCCAGAAATCTACCCGGAATTGGTCCTCGGCAAGAGTCCAGGATCCACCCGATCCGGGAGCAGACTTCCCCGACGCACCGATTGAGCCTGCCATCGCCTGCCCGGCTCAAGGGGCCGCACAAGATGATCGTTGGGCTGTGGCGACGAACTGGGTTACGGCCATGCCGAAACGTCAGTGGGACGAAAAGCCCCCGTTCACTTATGGAGCGACGAAAGCTCCCTGGCGAGATCAGCAGTTGCGGCCCGGACGCAGGTCGCTGGTGCAAGGTCTTCGCCGAACTCCGTGGCAGAAGAGGAACTGGCCAAGGCCGAAGGCGGGGCCGCGGATCGCGGCACGAGATGATCGTGCCGCGATCCACGGCTCAACCCAGTTCTTCAGTACCAGCCCAGGCGAACACAGCTTGCAGGATCGACTGACGTACCGACTCCGGCTCAGGCACGCCAGCGAGCGTCATTGCCGTTTTGTCGTCGGTGTCGATGACTTCGAGAGTCCCACTGACGAAGAACTCACTGTTGTCATCGGTGATCAGCTTGACGTCCTTGATTCGGTTGAGGGCGATTTCCTTTTCAGGGACTGGCATCAGACCCTTGCACACCATCAGTCGCCGATTCGTTAACCGGTAGCGTTCCGCTAACCCGGCCAACGGTCCGACTCCGAGAAGCTTTTTGAAGTAAAGCGGGGCAAGTGCCAGCCAGGCAATCGGGGCCAGGACGATGGTCTTGTAGCAGAATCGCGCGAAGTTTCCGGCTGCCGGTGTTGCTGAGATGGACGGCCAGACATCGCGAATGATCGCCTCGCCAATTTGCGGCGGCGTCACCCCAGTTACCGCCTGGTCATTCACGTCCGTCAGTCCCGGCATAGTGGCCTCCGCCCAAAAACCGTTCGTCGCGTTCGGATTTCCCCGGTATAGTACGGCCGGCCCAGAGCTTTACCAGGGAGCCGAGCCATGCCGCCGCGCGTTCTCGTTTTGTCCGCATCCGTGGGAGCTGGTCACCTTCGGGCTGGCCAGGCGGTCGAGGCTGCCACCAAAATCGCACGGCCCGATGCAACAGTTAAACACGTCGACGTGCTGGAGGTGACGAACCGCGCCTTTCGTCGAGTATATGGCAAGGCTTACCTCGACCTCGTGAACCGGGCTCCGCACGTCCTCGGCTACTTCTACGACCTTCTCGACAAGCCGGTGCGGAGCAATCGCGGCGACCGCCTCCGGCTCGCGTGGCAAAAGCTCAACCTGCGGAAGTTCATGCGCTTCCTGTGTGAAGAGCCGTGGGACCTCGTGATCAACACGCACTTCCTGCCGTGCGAGATCGTTGCGGAACTGCGCCGCGATGGCAAGCTCGCGCTGCCCCAGGTCACCGCGACGACCGACTTCGACACGCACCGCCTGTGGGTCAACGCCCCGTGCGAGGGGTTCTTCACCGCGACCGAAGAAGGGGCGATCTACCTGCACTCCTGGGGCGTGCCGGCCGACGCGACGCGAGTCACCGGCATCCCGATCCATCCCGTCTTCGCCGAACCTAAGTCGCGCGAAGAGTGCATCCGCCGCCAGGGCCTGGTCGGCGACCGGCCGATCGTCCTGCAACTGGCGGGTGGCTTCGGCGTCGGCCCGGTCGCCAAGATTTACGAGCAACTGCTTCGCGTCGCGCCGCCGGTAGAACTCGTGGTCGTCTGCGGCCGGAACGAGAAGGCCCGCGACCAACTAGCCGAGGTACCGGTGCCAGCCCGGCACCGCGTCAAGCTGCTCGGCTTCACCGACCAGATGGACGAACTGATGGCCGCGGCTGACCTGGTGGTGTCGAAGCCCGGCGGGCTGACGACCTCGGAGGCCCTGGCCCGCGGCCTCGCGATGGTCATCATGAACCCGATCCCCGGCCAGGAGAGCCGCAACAGCGACTACCTTTTGGAGCAGCAGGCGGCGGTGAAGGTCAACAACCTGGCGACGCTGGCCTACAAAGTGACGGGGCTGATCGAGTCGCCGGAACGGCTCGGCCGGCTGCGAGAATGCGCCAGGCGGCTCGGCAAGCCGCGGGCGGCGTTCGACGTGGTCGAGGAGTCGCTCAAGCTGATCGGGGCGTGACATTCGATGGTCGATCTCGTGGTCGTCGGTGGCGGCATCGTCGGGCTGGCGACGGCGTACCAGTTCACGCGCCGGTTCCCCGGCCGGCAGGTCGTCGTCTTGGAGAAGGAGGCCCGCGTCGCCGAACACCAAACCGGGCACAACTCCGGCGTCCTGCACTCCGGCATCTATTACAAGCCCGGCTCGCTCAAAGCGGTGAACTGCCGACTCGGCAAGAAGGCGATGGAGGCGTTCTGCGCCGCCGAGGGGATCGCCCACGAGATTTGCGGCAAGGTCGTCGTCGCCGTCGATGACGCGGACCTGCCGGCGCTCGAGCGCATTTACGAGCGCGGTCAGGCCAACGGCGTAGCGTGTTCGCTAATCAGCAAGGACCGGCTCGCCGAGATCGAGCCGTTCGCCGCCGGCGTGCAGGCCATCCACGTCCCCGAGACGGGCATCGTGGATTACCGGCAGGTGTGCGAGCGGTTGGCCGAGCGCGTCCGTGGGGCCGGCGGCGAGGTCGTCTTCAACGCCCGCGTCACGGACGTGCGGCACGCGGCCGACGGCGTGACGGTCGTGACCACGGCCGGCGACTACGCGGCCCGGCAACTCGTCAACTGTGCCGGCCTGCACTCCGACCGAGTGACCCGGCTGACGGGGCAGGACCTCGGTGCCCAGGTCGTGCCGTTCCGCGGCGAGTACTACGACCTGAAACCGACCGCGCACAAGCTCTGCCGGCACCTGATCTACCCGACGCCGGACCCGAAGTTCCCGTTCCTCGGCGTCCACTTTACGCGCAAGGTCCACGGCGGCGTCGAGTGCGGCCCGAACGCGGTGTTGGCCTTCGGCCGCGAGGCGTACCGCTTCTTCCGCGTCAACCCTCGAGACCTGTTCGAGACGCTGACCTACCCTGGCTTCCTGCGGATGGCGGCCAAGCACTGGCGGATGGGCCTCGGCGAGATGCACCGCTCCTTGAGCAAGGCGGCGTTCGTGCGGGCGCTGCAACGGCTGGTGCCGGCGATCACCGCCGACGACCTGGAGCCGGCCCCGGCTGGCATCCGCGCCCAGGTGGTGGCCCGCGACGGGTCGCTGGTGGACGACTTCATGCTCCTCGAAGGCGACCGCGTGGTGAACGTGTGCAACACTCCGTCGCCGGCGGCCACGGCGTCGCTCCAGATCGGCACGACGGTCGTGGATCGGCTCGCCCCGCGGTTCGCCTGAGTCATTACAAGCCCGCGCTGCGAGCTACAAGCCCGCAGCGCGAGCAAGGGCCGCCCTGCTCGCGCTGCGGGCTTGTAGCTCGCGAGCGCGGGCTTGTGGGGATACGACGATGGCCGACGGCGGCGTGACCTACTTCCCGCCCGAGAAGCTGCGCGAGTTCTCGACCCGGACGTTCGAGCATTTCGGCGTGCCCGCGGCCGACGCCGCCCGGGCCGCGGACGTGTTGGCGGCGAGCGACCTGCGCGGCGTCGAGTCGCACGGCGTCGCCCGGTTGCACACCTACTTCGACATGCTCGACCTCGGCCGGATCAACCCGCGGCCGAACGTCCGCGTCGTCCGCGAACTGCCGGGCACGGCGACGGTGGACGGCGACAACGGCCTCGGCCTCGTCGTCGGCCCGGCGGCGAACGAGGTCGCGATGGCCAAGGCCGAGGTCGTCGGCTGCGCGACGGTCAGCGTGTGCAACACGAACCACTTCGGCATGGCCGCGTACTACCCGCTGCGGGCGCTCGGGCGCGGACTGATCGGCTGGGCGATGACGAACTCAACGAAGCTCGTCGCCCCGCTGTGGGGCGCGGAGCGGATGCTCGGCACCAACCCGTTCGCCATCGCCTTCCCGTGTGGGACCGAACCGCCGGTCGTCATTGACTTCGCGACCAGCGCGACCGCCTACGGCAAGATCGAGATCGCCTTGCGCAAGGGCGAGCCGATCCCGCCCGCCTGGGCGATCGACCGCGACGGCAACCCGGCGACAGAGCCGCAACAGATGATTGAGGGCGGCGCGCTCCTGCCGCTCGGCAGCACCCGCGAGGCCGGCGGGCACAAGGGCTACTGCCTCGCCGCGGCCGTGGACGTCGTGTCGTGCGTCCTGAGCGGGGCGAACTGGGGACCGTTCGCCCCGCCGTTCGCGCTGCGGCAGGAGGTGCCTGCCCGCAGCGTCGGCCACGGCATCGGCCACGCCTTCGGGGCGGTGCGGATCGATGGATTCATCGACCCGGCCGAGTTTGGCCGGCAGATGGATGACTGGGTGCGAACGTTTCGGGCGACGAAGCCGGCCCCCGGCACACCCGGCGTCGTCATCCCCGGCGACCCGGAGCGGCAGGCGGAGGCCGAGCGGCGCGTGATGGGCATCCCGCTCTTGCCCGCCGTAGTCGAAGATTTGCGCGACATCGCGCGGCGGACGGGCCTCCCGTGGGATTGATCCCGCGGTTCGCGACGCTTCGCAGAAGCGTGGACGCTTCTGCGAAGCGTCCCGAGAACTACGCCAGTACCCGCTTGACGACCATCGTCGCGTAGCACCCGCGCGGCAGGTCGAACGCCAGCGTCAGCTTCGACCGACCGACGTTCAACTCATCGTCAGTGACTTCACCCGTCAACCCGGACGGCACGACGAACGCCGCCCGCTCGCCCTTGGTGAAGAACGGCTTCCTCACGCCCTTGATCTTGAGCTGCGACCATTCCAGCCCTTCGGCCGCAAGCACGCGCGTCGCCGCGTCGGCCCACGGCGCGGCCGGGTCGAACGGGCTGCGCGCCGCCGGCAGCGGGATCGCCAGCGTGTGAAGCCGACCGCGAGACTCGTCCGACAGCCGGCGCGACATCGGCAGCGGCCTGAGCCGCAGGTCGATTGACACTAAGTCGTCGGCCGGAAGCGTCGTCGTCAGGACGTCTGCGAGGATCGCGTTCCACAAGTAGCTCTGGTACGCCGACAGGTACATGCCCTGTAGGTCCGGCCGCAGCCGCTCGACGGCGCCGCGAAAGTGCGTCGGATGATGGACCAGGTAATCGACGAGACTACGAGCGTGGCCGCGCGGGAGCCGCTCCTTGCACTCCGGCCAGCGGCCCCAGTATTCGAGCAAGGTCGCCTTCTCGCGCTTCGCCTCGGCCGGGTCGAACTCGTACGGGCCGGCCAGGGCCAGCTTGAGCGCCGCCTCGAAGTCGCCGGAGACCATATGTTTGGCCACGAACTCGGGCCGGTCGCCGACGGAGCCGAACCGCTGGTCGTCGAAGTAATTCGGTACCCCATCGCGGCGCACAGCATCTAGTTGTGCCCCTGCCCGATCCGCAGGCTCGGCCGACAGGTCACGCAGCGTTAGGTAGAAGCGGTTGGCCCGGATGTCGCGCGAGCCGTAAGGATGCGATAGTTGGCCAAGATAGAAAAGCTCAACTTCGTGGTGGTGCAAACCCCGTTGGGGGCCATGGTGGATCGACAGGTATTGGATGGTGTGCGCATGCCGGTCCTTGAGGCCGCCATAGGCCACGCGGTCGGCGTGCAGGTCCCAGCGGCGGCGGATCGCAGCGATAGCGTCGGGTGTCGTCCAACCGCGCTTTTCAAGTCGGTAAAACGCGAACGGGCCATGGCGGCCCGGCGCAACGTCGGTTAGCTCCTCGACGAAGAAATCGTCGGGCCGCTGCTTCAGCTTCATGGGACACCGTCTTGGCGACCGGGCATCAGCGAGCCGGTCACCAATGCAGTTATAAAGAAAAAAACCGAGAGACGTCAGACTCAAAGCCGTCGCCCAATCAGCTTGAGTCCAGTACCGTCTCTCGGCACCCACATATTAGTCAGGCACCGGCCCCATATCAAGGGGTCTCCGGATTTTTTTCCCGAAGAGTTGTATGCTCTGTCGCCCGCATGGGTTCGGTCCGGGATTCCCCAAGACGGGCAACGGGTTTTAAGAAGTCCCAAGCATCTCGCGCCCCCTCGGATGATCTCGACACTGGCCGCGGTGGTGGTAATTCTTCGACCACTGGCGGCGGAAGCTCGCGGATCGGCACCGGCACACTGCGAGCAATGGCGGTCAGTTCTTCTATTAGTGGCATCACCGCCGTGGCTGCATCTGGAACCCTCACCATATTAACCACATTTCCCGGCTTCACACTGTTCGCCGTTCCCCAGAGAGGTCCATCAACGACAGCGAGCAGTTCAATCCCCACACCGGCAGCCGCCACAGACTCTGCCAAAGACTGAGCTGTTGTGGCACCTGTTGAGACGCCCACGACAACAAAGCGTGTGTCCGGTTCTTCCGCATGGAGTCGGCACATCTCTTCGGCAAACCAATCGACGTGGTAGAAGTACCCGTCATACACCTTGTTGAACCCAAGACCAACAAGCGTGCGGCGGACTGTGCCGACACAGCCGACAGCGAGCGGGTCGAGGCCGTCGACCAGGAACACGAACACACGGCCGCGGCTGCACGATGGAACTTGTTGGCACGCCTGAACGCATTCCGGCGGCAGGTCGAGCGGCTTCGGGCAGAGCGTTACGCAGCCGGGGCCGCCGGCCAGCCCCGCGAGGAGGATGAGGTTGCCCAGCCCGCGCCGTTTCGTCCGCATCGCGTCACCTCTCTCGCTTCCCCCAGGACCGTCACAGCCGTTATCTTCGGCAAGGTCCGCGGTCGCGCTGGAGGGGATGCGGGTAACGCTGGTAGGCCGCGCGTTAAACGGCGCAAACCTTGCCGGTTCGAACGGACTCGATCTCGCGGTGGCACAGGACTAAGGCGTCGCGGGCCAGTTGGCCGCTCAAGAGGTCAGGGGCCTTCCCAGCTACGACGCCGTCCACAGCAGCTTGCAGCTCGGCGGCGAAGGAATCGATTGGCCCGCCACCGCCGAGGACCGGTTGCGTCGTCTGCCCGTCCGCGGCCAAGACAGTCGGTGGCTGCACGCCCGACTCGTGAACCAGGGTCGCGCCTTCGAGGTAGACCTCGTAGCCGTGAACAAACGGCCGACTGTTCGCGGCCAAGGCCCCGCTAGTGCAGGCGATGCTCGGGCCGTCGTCGTAGAGGTATTGAGTGTTGAGGTGGACGACTGCCTCGCCCTCAACCCGTCCGGTCGAGAAGACGTGCGTCGGCATGCCGCACAGGAGGCGGATGAAGTGTGTGTCGTGGATGTGCAGGTCGATGGCTGGCCCTCCAGTTTGGGTCACATCATTGTGCGAAGCCGACCAGTCTGGCCGTGCAATGACGCGCTTGAACTGGCCGCCGAGTAGCTTGCCGTACCGGCCGGACTTGACCGCGTCGAGGACAAAGCCGAAATCGGCGAAGAACGGCAGGACATGCCCGACCATGAGCAGCCGGCCGGCGTCCCGGGCGGCTGCGACCATGCGGTCGGCCGCGTCCGTGGCGAGCGCAATCGGCTTCTCGACAAGAACATGCTTGCCGGCCTTGAGCGCGGCGACGGCCATTGCCTCGTGCTGCTGCGTCGGCGTGCAAATATCGATGAGGTCAACAGTCTGGTCCGCGAGCATTTCCTCGAAGCGGGCGTACGCCTTGACGCCCGATAGGTCGACGCGTTCGCCGGGCGGGCCAAAGTTGCCGCGGATGGCGGTCCAATCGCCCGCGAGCTTCTTCGGGTCGCGGGTATGGACAGCGGCGAGCGTCGCGCCGCGCAGCTGCTTGACGGCGAGGTAGTGGATCCAGCCCATGAAGCCGATGCCGGCGATGCCGATGCGGACCATGCCGTGGGTTCCCTGCGCCTGAGTGGCCAGATTGACGACGATCCATCATCTTAGCGAGGGGCCGATGTTTCGGCTGAGCGAGGGGCGACCATGGCCGATTGGTTCCGGCAGTTCTGGGCTGGCTTCCATGCCGACTTCTTTGACCTGCCCGACGGGGCGCATGTGGCGCAGATCGTTGGCCGGCTCCTGGTTGCCGCGGCCGTCGGCGGGGTGCTAGGATACGACCGCGAGCAAAAGGGCAAGGCGGCGGGGATGCGGACGCACATGCTCGTCGCCCTCGCGGCAGCGTTCTTCGTTGTCGCTGGCCTGCAGGCCGGCATGACCAATGCTGACCTGAGCCGGGTGATCCAGGGCATCGCCGCCGGCATCGGTTTCCTCGGGGCCGGTACCATTCTCAAGCAGAGCGCCGAAAGGCAGGTGCACGGCCTGACCACGGCCGCGAGCCTGTACCTGACGACGGCCATCGGCGTCGCCGCTGGCTTGGGCCGCGAGTTGACGGTCATCCTCGGCACGGCTTTGGCCCTCGCAGTCTTGGCCCTGCTGCCGCACGTCGAACGACGGTTCCGGGGCGACGGACCGACAGACGACAGACGAACGGCCTAGCCGCAATGCCGGCCCAGCCACCAAATGTGCTACCGGTCCCGACAGCGACGCGGTATAACGCTTCCAGTGCAGCCGGTCTCCACCGGCAATTTTCCGCTCGCCGGCTGTCGAAACCGGCATCCCGGTGCGTCGGGAGGGTGGGCGAAGTGGTTCGCCCCAGGATTGACCGAACTCGTTGGGAGGCCGTCTTAAGCAGCGCCACGCTGCGCTATGGCCGGCCGACCTCATTTGTGGAGTGCTTCGATGACGACGATGCGAACCTTGATTGCTTCGGCTTTGATCGCAGTGATCTTGTCACCGGTGGCGCGAGCGCAACCAACTCCCAAGCCCGGTCCGGAACACGACATCTTCAAGAAACAAGTGGGCACCTGGGAGACCACCATGAAGATGGGGACGGTCGAGGAAAAGGGAACTGCGACTTACAAGATGGACTTGGGCGGGTTGTGGCTGGTCAGCACGTTTGAGAGCAATTTCGGCGGCAGCCCCTTCTCCGGCCGTGGGTTCGACTCCTACGACGCCGGCAAGAAAAAGTACGTCAGCGTCTGGATGGATAGCATGTCCACGGCACCGATCGTGATGGAGGGTACCTACGACACGGCGAAGAAGACGTTGACGATGGTCGGCGACGCACCGGGGCCGGACGGTAAAGCTGTCAAACATAAGGCGGTATCCGAGATGCCAGACGACGACACGATCAACTTCTCGATGTACATGGGTGACGCTAAGCAACCGACCTTCACGATCCTGTACAAGCGGAAGAAGTGACCGGCCGCCGGGCGTCACCTGCCCGGCTTCGGGTCGTCGTACCCGGCCGGGCCGGTGCCGCGCGGCGTCGGCGGCGGCGGGGTGACGCCGGCGGCGCGCATCACCCGGTGGATCGCGGCGATCGTGTCGGCCGACGGCTTGAAGTTGCCGGGGCGGAACCCCTCCGCGATGATGAGCGGCGTCCAGCCGTACCGGTCCTTGCGGTTCCAGACGTCGATCTTCGCCCCGCGGTCGGCCAGGAACTGCACCATCTTCGGCAGGCTCTTGTACGCCGCCCCGTGCATGGCCGTCTCGCCGTTGGCGTCCACCGTGTTCACGTCGGCCCCGAGGCCGAGCAGGTACTCGGCCGCGGCCAGCGCCTCCGCCTCGGTGCCGGCCTCCTCGTCCGGGGCGAGGGTGCCGATGCCGGCCGCGGCCATCAGCGGCGTGCAGCGGTCCTTGTTCGCCAGCTTCGGGTCCGCGCCCAACTCGACCAGGAGCTTCATGTACGGCAGGTCGGCCGTCCGCGATGCCAGCAGGAACGGCGTCGCCCCGGTCGTCGTCAGCTTGCCGCGGCCGGACGTGCCCTTGTCGATCCGGCCGTTCACGTCGGCCCCGGCCGCGACCAGCGCGCGGGCGAATCGCAGGCTCGTCAACGTGCCGGAGCCGATCGGCGGCGGTTGGCCGTCGGGGTCGTCGCCGCGGTTCGGCTTGCGGACCCACGTCAGCCGGTGCAAGGGCGCGACCCCGGACCGCTGGTCGTTCGGGTTCGCCCCGGCCTTCACCAGCACCATCGCCAGGTCGAAGTGCCCGTTCTCGACCGCGAGGCTCAGCGCGCCGAGGCCGTTCACCGGGGCGTAGCCGCCGCCCTTCTTCGTCATCTCGAACGCCTCGTTCGCGTCCACGCCGGCCTTGAGCAGCGCCCGCACGGCGTCGATCCGGCCCTCGCGGGCGGCGAACAGGAGCGGCGTGTAGCCGGACTTGAGCCGGGCACGCGGGTCGGCCCCCGCCTTGACCAGCAGCTCGACGACGGCGGCGTGCCCGTCGGCCGCGGCCCACATGAGCGCGGTCTGGTCCTTGCGGTCCTTCGCGTCCGCCTTCGCCCCGGCGGCGAGCAGCGCCTGGACCGGCTCGACGCGGCCGGTGCGGGCCGCGGTCATCAGCACCGTCTCGCCGCCACGGAGCGTCGTGTTGGCGTCCGCCCCCGCGGCGAGCAGCGCCCGCACGAGGTCGGCGTTGCCGTTGGTGCAGGCGAGCGCCAGCGGCGTGACGCCGTAGCGGTTCGCGGCCTTGGCGTCCGCGCCGGCCGCGAGCAGGAGCTTCGCCGAGGCCGCGTCATCGTGGTACGCGGCCCAGTGCAGGGCGGTCATGCCGTCGGCCTGGGCGGCGGTCGCGTCGGCCTTGGCCGTGAGGAGGGTGCGGACCCGCGGCCAGTCGGCTTTCTCCGCGGCGTCGGCGAGGGGGCGTCGGCGGCGCGGCCGGTGCCAACAAGCGCGAGGGCGAGGACCGCCAGCGTGACGCCCGGCGAGCGTCGAGGCGTAAGCCCGACGTGTTTGGTTTCCACGTCGGGCTTACGCCTCGACGCTCGCCGCGATGGTTCATCGAATCGCCCCGTCAGATGCCCACCGGCTCGAAGAGTTCGTTCACCTTGCCGTTGCTGTCGGCGAACTTGTCGACCCGCACGCCGGCCTTGTCGAGCAAGGTCAGGTGCAGGTTCGCCAGCGGCGTCGCCTTGGCGAACCGCACGTGCCGGCCGCCCTTCATGCCGCCGGCCGCCCCGCCGGCCACGATGACCGGCAGGTTCGTGTGGTCGTGGACGTTCGGGTTGCCCATGCCGCTGCCGTACAGCAGGAGCGAGTGGTCGAGCAGCGTGCCGTCGCCCTCCTTGGTCGCCCTGAGCTTGGCGAGGAACTCGGCGAACAGCGACACGTGGAACTGGTTGATCTTCGCCATCCGGGCGATCTTGGCCGGGTCGTTGCCGTGGTGCGTCAGCGGGTGGTGCGGGTCCGGCACGCCGATCTCGGGGTACGTCCGGTTGCTCGTCTCGCGGGCCAACTGGAACGTGATGACGCGGGTCACGTCGCCCTGGAACGCCAGCAGTTGCAGGTCGAACATCAGCCGGGCGTGGTCGGCGTACGACGCCGGCACGCCGACCGGGCGGTCGAGGTCCGGCAGCGGGTTGTCGGCCACGTCCTTCTCGGCCTTCTGAATCCGGCGCTCGACGTCGCGGATCGATTCGAGGTAGCGGTCCACGCGGGCGCGGTCGGCCGGGCCGAGCTCGCGGCCGAGGCGGGCCATGTCGTCCTTGACGAAATCGAGCAGGCTGGCCCGCCGGCGGAGCGCGGCCTGCCGGTCGGCCTTGCCGCCGCCGTCGCCGAACAGCGTCTCGAACACCAGCCGCGGGTGCGCCTCGGCCGGCAGCGGGCTGGTCGGCGACGACCACGACAGGTTGTTCTGGTAGACGCAGGCGTAGCCGTTGTCGCACTGGCCGACGACCTGCATCATGTCCATCGCCAGTTCCAGCGACGGCAACTGCGTCTCCCGGCCGAGCTGCTGCGCCGCGACCTGATCGACCGTCGTGCCGAGGTAGTAGTCGCTGCTCTCGGTGTGCTTCGAGACGGCACAACTCAGGAACGCCGCGTTCGACGACGAGTGCGTGCCGGGGTAGGCGTTTCGCAGTTCCGTGTTCGTCACGATCGACACGTGGTCTTTGACCGGCGCGAGCGAGCTCAGGATCGGCGACAGCTCGCCGAGCTTGTCGCCGCCGCCGGGCGGCGTCCAGCGGGTGATGTCGCAGCCCATCGGCATGAAGACGTAGCCGAGGCGGCGGACCGGCGCGGCCGGCGTCTTCGCGTGGGCGGTCATCGCCGGGACCATCGCGTCCAACAGCGGCAGCGCGAGCGTGGCCCCGGCCCCGCGGAGGAACGTCCGCCGCGACAGTGCCTTCTTGGTGACGATCACGGGCTGGCCCTCATCCGGAACGGGGTGCTGGCGACGATGGCTTCGATCACGGCCGAGGCGCGGTAGTCCGCGGCCTTGGCCTTCCGCACGACCTCGCGCACCGCGGGGCCGTCGGCGGACTCGACGCCGCGGCCGAGCGCGAACGTCAGCAGCTTCTCGGTCAGCGTGCCGACGAAAAGTTCGGGGCGCTTCAGCAGGCCGCCTTCCAACCCGGCGACGCCGGCGAAGCTCGACCCGTCGGGCAGCCCGCCGGCCGCGTCCACGGGTTGGCCCTCTTCGGTCGTCCGCCACCGGCCCACGGCGTCGAAGTTTTCGAGCGCGAATCCGACGGGATCGATGGCCTTGTGACAACTGGCGCACGCGGCGTTGTTGCGGTGCTGGGCGAGCCGTTCGCGCACCGGCAGCGACGCGGCCACGGTGTTGTCGTCGAGGGCCGGCACGTCCGGCGGCGGGGGCGGCGGCGGCGAGCCGAGCAGGGTTTCGAGGATCCACTTGCCGCGGAGGACCGGCGACGTGCGGGTGGCGTAGGAGGTCACGGTCAGCACGCTGCCGTGCCGCAACAGGCCGCCGCGCTCGCTCGCCGGGTCGAGGGCGACGCGGCGGAACCGCGGGCCGTAGACGTGCGGGACGCCGTAGTGCTTCGCCAGGCGCTCGTTGAGGAACGTGTGGTCGGACTTCAGCAGGGCCAGCACACTGCGGTCCTCGCGCAGCACTTCCTCGAACAGCAGCTCCGTCTCGCGGCGGAACGCTTGCCGCAGGTTGTCGTCGAAGTCGGGGAACAGCCGGCCGTCGGGCGTGATCGAATCGAGGTTGCGCAGGTGCAGCCATTGGCTCGCGAAGTTCGTCACCAGCGACACCGACCGCGGGTCGGCGAGCATCCGCCGGGTTTGCTTCGCGAGGACTTCCGGCCGGCGCAGCTCGCCGCGGGCCGCGACGTCGAGGAGCTCGTCGTCGGGGATGCTGCTCCACAGGAAGAACGACAGCCGCGATGCCAGTTCCAGGTCGCTCACCGGGTAAGCCGTACGCGGTGCGACGCCGGCCGGGTCGCGCTCGACGCGGAACAGGAACTCCCGGCTCACCAGGACGGCGCTGACGGCCGTCTCGATGCCGGCGTCGAAGTCGGTGCCGGTGCGGGCGGCGCGGTAGAGCGGCAGCACGCGGTCGAGGTCGGCGTCGGCCACCGGCCGGCGGTACGCCCGCCGCATCAGCGGGCCGAGGATTTGCTTCGCACACGCCTCTTCGTCGCCCGCCGCCTTCGGTTGCGCGACGAACAGCCGTCGCCGGCTCGGCGTGTCGCCCGACCCGTTCGCGGCGTAGGGGCCGGTGATCGACACCTGATAGACGGCCGGCGTGACCCGCGGGTGGCGGTGCATGTTGAACCGCGCGACCGTCGGCTGCCGGAGCGTCTCGATCAGCGACGCCGGCTCCTTGAGGAAGGTGACGCCGAGATCGTGGACCCCACCCTTGACCGGCACCCGCAGCTTCAGGTGGTCGTCGACGTGCGTGAAGTCCTGCCGCCCCGGCGGCGGCTTCACGGTAAACGTCTTGACCCGCTCGCGGTCGAGCAGCACGTCGAGTTCGTGCGGCTCGTGCAGCCCCTCGACGTGTTCGTTGCGGTCGCGGGTCAGGCGGACCTGGACGTCGTACTCGCCGTCCTGCGGGAACGTGTAGCGGATGAGGGTGCCGCCGCGGGTGCCGGGCGGCAGGCCGTCGGCGCGGTCCTCCTGGGTGATGTCCGGCTTCACGCGGATCGTGTCGCCGCCGGGCGTCCGCGTCGCCCCGCCGACCGCGAGTCGGGCGATCTTCTGCGCGGCGGTGATGTAGCGGTCGAGTAAGGTCGGCGACAGTTCGCCGACGGTCACGTTGTCGAACCCGTGCCCGGCCTCGTCGGCCGGGAGGAGCGCCGCGGCGTTGATCTCGACGGCGAGCAGGTCGCGGATCACGTTCTGGTACTCGGTGCGGTTGAGCCGGCGGATCGTCTCGGTTCGGCCGGGATTCGGCTTGTCGGCCGCGGCGCGGTCGAGCGCGCCTTCGACCTGCGCGAGGATCGCGGCGTACTCGGTTTCGGCGGGCCGGTCGCGGCCGGCGGGCGGCATCTGCCGGCTGCGGAGGCGGCGGACGACCTTTTCCCACGTCGCCGGGTGGCGGGCGACGTCGTCGCCGACGACGGCGGTCAGGCTTAACCCGCCCTTGGCCGAGTTGCCGTCGTGGCAGTCAGAACAGTATTTCGTAACCGTCTCCCGCACCAACGGCGGTTGGTCACCCGACACCCTGGTGACGCACGCCAGCAGGATGGTGGCTCCGAGAGTCCAGATGGAGCGGGTACGGGTCATGGTGCGTGCGCGGGAAGCGAGTTTAGCCAGAAGACACTTGCGATCGCCGACGACCGCATGGCTTTGACCTTGACTTTACCTTGGCCGAGAATCGCTGGCAACGACATTCCAGCAAAGCGTTCCACGGTAGGACGGCTCGATGCCAGACTCCAAGATCGGCGAGGCACTCACTACCACGATCGCTCACGACCTTCGCGCCCAGCCCGTTGCGAGAACACCGCCTCCGCCCTAAAGTGAGCGTACGCCGACCCACCATGCAATCCACCCAGCCTCGGAGGCTCTCTCAATGACCCTCGGCCGTTCCGCGGTCTTGTTCGCGCTTGCCGCTGCGCTCGTCTCGCCGTCACCCACGCCGGCCCAGTCCGGCGGTGTCCAATGGATCTGGTTCGATGAGGGCGACCCGCTTAAGGACGCTCCGGCCGGCACGCGCTACTTCCGCAAGACTCTGACGCTCGGCGGCATCGTCGACGTTGCCACACTCGACATCACGGCCGACGATGCGTTCACCGTCTGGGTCAACGGCACCAAGGTCGGCTCCGGCGACACCTGGAAGCAGATCTATCGCTTCGATGTGAAGAAGTTCATGGCGGCCGGCTCCAACGTCATCGCGGTTCAGGCCACCAATACGACTAAGGGCGCAGCGGGTGTGATGGTGAAACTCGGCTACGTGCCAAGTGGACAGTCCGGTTTGGTCCTCGTTAGTGACTCTTCTTGGAAGGCATCGGATTCACTCGGCGCTGGATGGGAGGGCACTCGGTTCGACGACTCAAAGTGGCGACCGGCGAAGGCACTCGGGGCGGTCGGCAAGGCCGGGCCGTGGAAGAATCTGCAATGGCCCGGCGGCGGCGACGACCGCTTCACAGTGCCGACAGGTTTCCGCGTCGAGACCGTTGCCAAGAACCCCAAGCCCGGCGACCCGTTCTCGCTCGTCAACATGTGCTTTGACCACAAGGGTCGGCTGTTCGTCTCGCAAGAGCGTGGGCCGATCCTGATCTGCAGTGAGCCGGATGCTTCGGGCGTATTCCAGACCGTCCGGCCTTATTGCACGCAACTCAAGAACTGCCATGGGATGTGCTGGATCAAGGGCAGCCTCTACCTCGTCGGCGACGGCCCCGGCGGCACCGGCCTGTACTGCTGTAAGGATACCAAGGGGACCGACGCGATCGATACCGTCGAGCAACTGCATAAGTACAAGGGCGGGATGGGCGAACACGGGCCGCACGCTGTGCTGCATGGGCCAGACGACAAACTCTACCTCATCGCCGGCAACCATTCCTGGATGCAGCCGGACAAACTCGCCGACAACTCGCCGCTCCGCCGCTGGCCGAACGGTCAGATGGGGCCGGACCAAGGACGAATCGACACGACCGAGGACGTGCTGCTGCCGCGGCTCAACGACGCCCGCGGGCACGCCGCCAACATCCTCGCCCCCGGCGGCACCATCTGGCGAGCCGACCTCGACGGCAAAAACATGGCCCTGGTCGCCTGCGGCTTCCGCAACCACTTCGACGCCGCGTTCAGCCCCGACGGCGAACTGTTCACCTTCGACAGCGACATGGAATGGGACGAGAACCTGCCGTGGTATCGGTCGGTGCGGGTCGTCCACGCCCCGCCGGGAGCGGACTTCCTTTGGCGCACCGGTGCGGCCAATACGCCGAACTACTATCTCGACAGCCTGCCGCCGATGGCTGAGACGGGCCGCGGATCGCCGGTCGGCGTCGAGTTCTACGACCACGTTGCGTTCGGACCGAAGTACAAGGGATCGCTGTTCCTCGGCGACTGGTCGATCGGCGCGATCTGGGTCGTGAAGCCACAGCGGGCCGGGGCAACGTTTACTGGCAAGGCGGAGAAGTTCTGCACCGGCACGCCGCTCAACGTCACCGACCTGGCGACCGGGCCAGACGGCGCGCTCTACTTCACAATGGGCGGCCGCAACACGCAAGGCGGCATCTACCGCATCGTCAGCACAGAGAAAACTCCTGCCGCGGACGTGGACTCGGTGCAGCCGCTCGCACCGTGGGGCAAGCACCGCGACTCGTTCGGCCAGGCCCCGCCGCGCCCCGTCCTGAGGGCCATGAGCCAGGATGGCGATCCGCTGGTGCGGGCCAAGTCCGTCGAGATTGTCGGCCGGCTCGCCGAGCCGGACGCTGGCAAGATCATCGAGCAGGCCCTCCGCGATAGCGACCCTCTCGTTCGCCGTCGGGCTTGCGAAGCGCTGATCCGCGCGAACGTCGAGCCACCGGTCGAAGCGATCCTGCCACTCCTAGCCGATAAGGACCAATACCTCCGCACCGCCGCCCGGCTCGTGCTGCAACGGATCGACCCGAAGAAATGGGCCGACGCGATCCTGACCGGCGAGAACGATGTCGTGGGCCGCGAGGCCGTCGTCGCACTGTGCAAGATCAACCGCGCCCAGGACTACGCCGGAGCGATCTTCGACCGGCTGCACCACCACACGCCCGAAGACGGCGTGCAACCGCTCCTCGACTACCTTCGTTGCCTGCAACTCGCCCTCGTCCACACGAAGGACCGGCCTGGCAGCGTCCGCGGCGTGGCCCTCGACCTGTACGAGAAGTTCCCGCACGCCGACGCCGCGGTTAACCGCGAGATGGCGATTCTGCTCGTGGATTTTCGCCGCACGAAGGTCATCGACGAACCGGTCCACGCCAAGCTGCTCGACGCCATGGTCGCCGCATCGGCCGACCGGCAGCAGCAGATTTACCTCTTCTATTGCTTGCGGCTTCTGCATGATGGCTGGACGCCCGAGCAAAAGGAACGGCTACTCGCTTGGTTCGAGGGCACCAAGGGATGGACGGGCGGCGCGAGTTTTTCGGGCTTCTTGGAGAACATCCTGCGTGACCTCGCGCCAGCACTCACGACTAGCAACGCGGACGGGGTACTGAAGGACGCGGCCAAGCGGCCGTTCGCAACGCTTACGCTCATCCGTTCGTTGCCGCCAGAGCAAATCCCGGCATCGGCAGCTGCGTACCTACGGAAACTGGCCGACGACGACCCAAGGCAACTCGACCTCGCAGCCCGGCTACTCGCACGGTTTCCCACGGCCGAGAACTGGCCATACCTCATCCGCGCCTTGGGATCGACGAACCCGCTCGTCGTCGGCGAGGCGTTCGATGCCCTGCGGACGTCCGACGTAAAGCCCAAAATCGATGAGCCAGGACCGTTCCGCGCCGCACTCGTCGGCAGCAAGAAGTTGCAAGCCCGGCAGAAGGGCAAGGCGATCGCATTGTTGCGTCACTGGACGGGAGGCAAGAAGTTTGGCTACGAGACCGCGCAGGTCAACGAGGAGTTGGCTGCATGGGGAACGTGGTTCAACCAGTCATTTCCGAAAGAGCTGAGTGTAACCGGCCTCGGCGATACGAAGCCGGGCGAGGGCAAGTACAAGTTTGACGAGCTGCTCAAGTTCGTCGAGGAAGACCCGGCCGGCATGAAGGGTGACGCGGCCAAGGGTCGGCTGGCGTTCGAGAAGGCGAACTGCCTGAAGTGCCACAAGTACGGCACCGAGGGTGAGGGCCTCGGCCCCGACCTGACAACGCTCTCGAAGCGGTTCAAACGTCGCGATGTGCTGGAATCGCTCGTTTATCCTTCGAAAGTGATCAGCGATCAATACCGTTCGACGACGATCACGACCAAGAAGGGCCAGCGGCTCGACGGCATCGTTGCCCCGACGGGGGACACCGTAACGGTGCTGATCAGCGATGGATCCAAGGTCGTCCTGAAGAAATCGGAGATCGACGAGCAGTTTGCGTCGCTCACATCCGTGATGCCGGAGCTTTTGCTCGATCTGCTGACAAAGCAGGAGATCGCCGACTTGTTCGCGTTCCTGGAATCGGAGCCCGTCAAGAAGTGAAGTAGCGCCCGAAAGCCCTCCGACGGCGGTCGGTGTGAGTTCCTGCGAAGGGCCTCACACCGACCGCCGTCGGAGGGCTTTGTGAGTCAATCACCGCACCTCGGCGACAAGCAGTGTGCAGTCGTCGCCCGCTGCGCGCGTGCCTCGGAACGATAGAATCTCGTTTACGATTTGCTGCATCAGGACGGCCGCGGGCTGCTCGCCTTCCGTCGCAATGACAGCCGCCATCCGTTCGACCCCGAACGGCATACCCTCCGGCGACTGACTGTCCGGCGCGCCATCGGTGTACAGGCAGAGTCGATCCCCGGGCGCGAGCGTTAGTGTCGCTTCCTCGTACTGGGCTTCGGGCACAATTCCAAGCATGAAGCCACGCCCTTCCACTGGCAGGACGATGCGCGTGGCCGTGGAGTAGTGTAATGGCGGCGGGTGCCCGGCGTTGGCATAGGTCAGAACGCGCGACCGGCGGTCGTACACGCCGTAGAACGCGGTGACGTAGCGCTCGTCAGCCAATCCTTGGAGGCGGGCGTTCATCGCCGCAAGAACGGCCCCGGGCCGGACCGAACGCCGGCTCGTCTCGGCAAAAGCGATTCGAGCCATGATCGCGACAAGTGCCGCCGGTAGGCTGTGGCCACTGGCATCCGCGATCAACACGCCGAGGTGATCGCGATCGGGTTGCGCGAAGTCGTAATAGTCGCCGCCGAGCTGATCGAGTGGACGGTAGTGGACGCCCCAGGAAAGCTCAGGCCAATCGGGCGGCGCACCGGGCAGCAATAGCCGATCCATCAATCGGCCCGCCACCTCCATATTGTGCCGCATCTGCGCATCGCGTTCGCCGAGCTGGGCTGTTCGTTCGGCAACCAGCCGGTCCAGGTGATTCGTGCGAGCAGCGATCAGGTCGCGGGCCGAGACGATTCCGACGAATGTGCCGCGATCCACGACGGGGAGGTGCCGCACGCGCAGTCGTTCCATCAGTGCGGCGGCCTCTTCCCAACCGGCATCGGGTGCGATCGTTGTAGGATCACCGGACATGAATAGACGTACCGGCTGCGACCAATCGCTCTTCCCTGCATTTGCAGCCGTGAGGAGATCGCGTTCGGTAAAGATGCCGTCGAGTCGCCCACCTTCGCAGACGAGGACCGCGCCGATTTGCCGACTGTCCATCCGACGAATGACATCGCGCAACGGCTCAGTCGGCGGCACTGTCGCGGGGTTGGCCACCATAACATCATGGACGAGGATTTCGCTCGGCGTCATGCATCGATCCGGCGGGTCACGGCAATGTATGACAGTGTGGGATGGGTTCCGAACATTCGCAAGGGGAATCCACGAAAAAATGCGGCGGGTATTGACGTAGCGACGTGACCAGGAAACCATAGGTACACGCCCATTGGCTCCTGGGAGGCATCATGCCCAAACCAAGCCACTGTCTCCAGCAAGCCGCCGCCTTGGCGGTGGGTGACGGCCGCATCTGTCTGGTCACGTCGAGCAGCGGCAAGCGATGGATCCTGCCGAAAGGGGCCATCGAGCCGGGACACTCCAGTGTAGACACAGCCGTCCGTGAGGCCTGGGAAGAAGCAGGCGTTCGTGGCGATGTCCTTGACGAGCCACTCGGCTGCTATCGAACGATCAAGTGTGGCCAGGCTTGCCTGGTGACTGTGTACGGGATTGTGGTCACCGATGTGAGCGACCGCTGGCCCGAGCGCAACCGTCGACGACGGCGCTGGGCGACGCCCGAGCGGGCCATTCGGTACCTCGACGTGCCGGCGGTACAGCAAGTGATTACCGAAGCATTTGCTTCCGGTGGTGCGTTAGCGTCGCTGGCACTCCGGGCCGGGTAGCCCGGAGCGCAAACGCCAAGACTTCGTATCACGCGGCTTCCGTGACCGCCATTGGCTCGGCGGGCACTTCGTCTTGCGGCAATTCCTTCGAGCCAACAATGGTCAGATTGAGACCGATCTGAACGGACACGGGTGTGCCATTGATCTCGACGGTGGTCTTCCCGTTCAGATACCAGCCGAGCGATCCCGTCGAGAATTCCTTCACCTCCGCGACCTGCGGCACGCCAGCGATCTGAATCGAAAGCGCCTTGGCGTTCGCGCGAAACTCAGCGCGGCTGATCGGGCAGGTGGTCTTCTTCGCCATGTCGTCCTCCATGATGGTTCGTGCGGGCCAACCCGCGGGCGGCATCCTACCACAGACCCCGCACCCGTGGGCAAGTGCGATTTCGGGTGCGTTGCTATACTGGTATTCAGCATGGCACCGCACGCCGCCGAACGCCTGTCCCTTCCACTTTGGCAGGAGCGGTACGCAGCCCCGCCTCTGCCGATGACGCCGGCCGAGATGGCTGCGCGCGGCTGGGACGCCGTGGATGTCGTTTTCGTGACGGGCGATGCCTACGTCGATCACCCAAGCTTTGCGATGGCGATCCTCGGCCGCGTCCTCGAAGCCGAGGGCTTCCGCGTCGCCATCCTGAGCCAGCCGGATTGGAAGACGGTCGAGCCGTGGCGGCAGTTCGGCCGGCCGCGGCTATTCTTCGGCGTCTCGGCCGGGAACATGGACTCGCTCATCAACCACTACACGGCGAGCAAGAAGGTCCGCAACGACGACGCC